>JAFXSM010000039.1 GCA_017525605.1 Treponema sp.
GCGGTCACTTTGTTTCGGAATCTCTTTAAACTACATGTAGCCCGAAATTTTGTTTCGGGCAGAGTTATAGCTAGTGCTGGTCGCAAGCTGCACTTGCTTAGCGAGTTTTCCGCTAAAGCGTAAATGCTGTGCTGTGCTGTGCTGTGCTGTGAATTTTGGCACGGAGAGTAAATTCATGTCAAGGGATTTGCTGAATGTTTTTCGTTCTTCCATAAATCTGCCTCTTCTTCAAAATGCAACAAAAGCCATCGCTTTTTAAACATTATAACACAGATTTTAAAAATACAGATTTTTTTAATTTTTTGTAAAAAAAATGGGAAACGCAAGCGGTTTTGCAACAGGATGACGATTCCGAAAAGGCTCTGTCTCACGATGCCCGCGCTCAAGCCGATTCCGGCGACGATGAGAGCGACCTCTCCACGAGAACGTGATAAAATGGCTTCTGGAAAAGGACGAATGATTCCGAACCTGGTTCGGAATGGCGGGAAAAATGGTAGAATCCTTCCGAGGTGCTTTATGGACGAACTTAAAGACAAGAACGGGCTTACCGAAAAAGAATTCCTTGCGCGGTACAGCGACAAAGGGTACGACAAGCCGTCGGTCACGGCGGACATTCTGGTGCTCGGCTCCAACTCGGATTTTTCGGGGTTCAGGATTCTTCTCGTGAAGAGGGGCGGGCATCCGTTCCTCGGCTCGTGGGCGCTTCCCGGCGGTTTCGTAAGGAAAGACGAGACCGCGTACCAGGCGGCGGCGAGGGAGCTTTCGGAGGAGACTGGGCTTCAAAACGTGTATCTCGAACAAATCTACGCGTTCACGAACCCCCGCCGCGACCCCAGGACGCGCGTCATGAGCATCGCCTATCTCGCGCTCGTCTGCGGCTTTGAGGATGTGGCGGGAAGCGACGACGCAGCGGATGCCGCGTGGTTCGACATGAGCGTGAACGAAAGCGGAATCAGGATTTTCTCGGCCGAGCGCGGTGTGGAAATCTTCTATGGAATCGAGCGGGGAATCTTCCAGAACGGAAAAATCCGCTACGAGAACTGGGTCGCGAAAAGTTTTGGCGGTGAAAAACTCGCGTTCGACCACATCGAAATCGTAATCGAATCCCTCCTCAAACTGAAATCGAACTTCTACAACTCCGACCTCGCGTTCAACATGATTGGCGACTTCTTCACGCTTCCGGATTTGCAGTCGCTCTACGAGCTTGTCCTCGGAAAAAAGCTCTACAAGACGAATTTCCGGGCGATGGTCGCTGACAAAATCCAGGCGACCGGCGAAAAGCGCAAATCCATGACGAGCGGAAAAATGTCGGCGGAGTATGTCTACAATCCACAACAGTAGAATTAGCAAGTTGAATATCGAGTTTGCTCATACCGTAGTTGTCGAGACGAGCTTCCAGCGGGAACCCACAGTCGAATACGGCAGTACCGCTTTGCGGTGGCTGAGTGTATTCGACTGTGGAACCCCGCTTCCGCCCGTTTCGACCATTGCGCTGTAAAAAACTCAATTTTTCAGCTAAGGCACAGAAAGTTTTAAAATGAGTTGACAAAGTAGTAATTTGCTACTAATATTCAGTTATTGAAAAGTAGTAAAAAACTACCTTATGCGTCAAAAGGAGGAAATTATGAGGTTCAAGAAATTCAATCCGAACGAGTATGTCATGGTCGTCAAGAAAGGTCAGGTCGTAAAAGAGGGGCTTGGGCTTTCGGTGCTGTTCAACGAGCTTTCCACGAGCATCATGGTCGTTCCGTCCACGGCGTTCGACGGCGAATTCGCATTCGACGACCTTGTGACGAGCGACTACCAGAGCGTCTGCGTCCAGGGCGTGACGACTTTCATGATTACCGACTACGAAAAGGCCGCCAAAATGCTCGACTTCGCCTACAATCCGCAAATCAAGATGGGCGACAAGATTTCCGATGCCGTGGAGTCGCTTGAAAGCCGCATAAACAACATCATCAAGGCGATTGTCATACGCGAAGTGAGCCGGAAGGACGTGCGCGCGGTTCTCCGCATTTCCGACGAGATGTCGAAGGCGATTCTCGAAAGCCTTGCCGGCGACGACTCAATCGGGAAACTTGGTGTGAGCGTCGTCTCGGTCAACATCCTGGGAATCACGCCGCGCCCTGAGACACGGAAGGCGTTGGAGGCGGCCGCGCGGGAGCAAATCCTCAAGGAGCAGGACGACGCGATTTACAAGAGGCGTAACGCCGCGATTGAGCAGGAGCGAATCATCAAGGAGAACGAAATCAACACGGAAATCGCCGTCGCCGAAAAGGAGAAAGAAAAGGAAGAGAAAGAGCAGGAGATGAAGCAGTACGTCCAGAAGTGCGAGCTCGACATGCGGATGGAGGCTGAGGAGAGGGAGCAGCAGATGAAGCTCCGGGCGATGCAGGCGGAGCTTTCGATGGAGAGCGAGCGGCAGGAGAAGGAGTACGCGCTACGGGAGATGGCGGTCCAGAAGAAGATTCAGATTGACAATCAGGACATGGCTGGAAAGATTGAGCTTGAGAAGATGAACAAGGAGTTCACCGAGCTTTCAGCCGCGAACGAGAAGACGAAGGCGGACATCAAGGCGTACGCGGCAGAGGCACTCGTCAAGGCTTACAACAACATCAACCCGGCGATTCTTGAGTCTTGCGCGATGGCGCAGATGGAGCCGGGCGCGCTCATGGCGAAGGCGTTCATGAACATCGGGGAGAACGCGGAGAAAATCGGAAGCCTGAACATGACGCCGGACTTGCTCCAGTCGATTGTTGGCGCGATGAATCCGAGCCAGTGCGGAAAATGAGGAGGCGGTCATGGACAGGGGACTGAACAAAGTCGTTCTCGTAAAGAGGCGGACGAGATACGAGGAGCTGAAAAAACGCTACAACACCGTGGAGCAGGCCAGGTTCTACATCGAGCACCTCGGCGCGGACTTCTCGGACTACGAGAGGGAGGACGCCGCGTACAATTCCGCGCTTGAATCGGTGCGCGCCCTTGTCCGACCGTTCGCGCGGCTGCAGGAAATCGACAGGGAATATCTTCCGAACATGATTTTCGGAGCCGACGACATCGTGGTTGCGCTTGGGCAGGACGGGCTTGTCGCCAACGTCATGAAGTACCTTTCAGGCCAGCCGCTCATCGGCGTGAACCCTGATTCGGCGAGGTTCGACGGCGTTCTCCTTCCGTTCGAGGCCGACGATTTGGAAAGGCTCCTTCCAAAAGTGATAAAAGGCTCGTTCAGCGTGAAAAACGTTGCGATGGGCAAGGCGGAGTCGAAGGACGGGCAGGTTCTCTACGCGGTGAACGATTTCTTCGTGGGAGTCGGAAACCACAGTTCCGCGCGCTACCTCATAAGGCACGGAAAAATTGAGGAAAATCAGTCTTCGTCTGGAATCATAATCTCCACAGGATTCGGAATGACTGGCTGGCACAAATCGGTCATGGCGGAATTCCGGGGACTTGCGCGCGCGTTCAATCTTTCGCCAATCCGGGAGCCGTCGTACGAATGGGACAGAAGGGAGCTCACGTTCCAGGTGCGAGAGCCGTACCCGAGCCGCTTCACGCAGGCGGAACTTGTCTACGGCAAAGTAACGGACGGAGAGAGCCTTGTCCTCACCTCCAGCATGAGCGAGAACGGTGTCGTCTTCTCCGACGGCATTTTCGAGGACGCGATAGAATTCAACGCCGGCATGGAAATACGCATTTCCGTGGCCGAGCAGACCGGAAAACTCGTCACGTGGTGATGGGCGTTCGATGTCGTATCTAAAAGAAAAAATTTTTCGGAATCTTTTTTTCTGCTATCATCAAATGATAGTCGCTAGTGTTATGATGCGTTCATGGAACAGAACAGAAAGAAAACACAGACACGGCAGCTCAACAAAAAGATGCTTGAGCGGCTCATCATAATCCACAACGCGATAAAGTCCGGATTGTACCCGGACGTCACACGGCTGCAGAGGCTCTACTGCGAGCAGACCGGCTACAGCAAAGTCGGGGTGGCGACAATCTACCGCGATATCAGCACACTTCGGACGAATTTCCACGCTCCTCTTGAATTCGACGAGCAGAAAGGCGGCTACTTCTACCTCGACTCGAATTTCGAGTTCGCGTTGAACAACATTTCCGCCGAGGACGTCTTTTACCTTTCGGCCGCCAAGACTCTCCTTTCGAGTTTCGAGGGAAGCCCTGTCTACAAGGCGATTTCCGACGTCATCGACTTCGTGACAGACACGCAGGGAGTCGGAAAGAGCGCGCTTTTGAAGCGCATCGCCGTTTCTCCTGTCCCAAAAGTCGTGACGGATGAGGAAATTTGGAAGAAAGTCATGGAGTCCATTCGGGACAACGCCGTCGTTGAATTCGACTACAGCGGAAGGTGGAAGACCGAGACGACCCACCGTCGCGTGGAGCCGTACCAGATTCTGCTGGAGGACGGCCAGTGCTTCTTGTTCGGAATGGACGAAGGGAAGGGCGAGGAGCGGATTTTCTCTTTGAACCGGATGCGGAATTTCAAAACCACGCCTGAGCATTTTGACCTGCCCGGCGATTTTGAATTTTCAGCGAGGTGCGGAGGCGGAAAATTCGGCACCTACGCGACAAAGACGAATGTGGACTTTGTAATCGATTTCTACGATGACGGCAGGCAGTATGTGAAGGAGCGGGTCTGGGCGGACAACCAGAAAATCACGGAGTTCGACGACGAAGGAAAGACCCGGATTGAATTTTCTTCTACCCAAATACTCTCGGTCATGGAGTGGATTTTCGCCCAAGGCTCGAACGCGGTTCCGCGAAGTCCCGCATGGTTCGTCAAGAACTGGAAGAACTCCGTCCGCGCGATGATGGAAAGGGCCGAATCTGTGGAAATTTGATGCCGCCTGCCCGCTCATGAATCTTGAAGCGGCAATCAAAAAACGTGTGGCAACGAAAAACTGCCGCATCCTACGATGAAGGCAGTTGCTCTGATTAAATCGTTTTTTGCAGAAGATTCTGATTCCGAGGTTATTGCTCTCTCGTCTACAAAGAGCGCGACTATCGTTCTTGTCCGCTGTGGCGCAAATTCCGCCGTGTTCAGGCTGGGATCGGATTATACAAAATGGCTCGATAAAGCAAAAATGTGCATTGCAGCCCTTTCCGACAGTTCAAAAAGAGGGGCGGAAATCTACAAGGTGATAAAAAACGCGAAACTTACGCTTTCTGCGATACCGAAATCAGTTCAGTCGAATTTAAAGCTCAAAACTTGCAGAACGGGAAACTTGCGTTTTTCCTATTCCAAGATTTTCTTGGTTGGAGCAAACTCGTCACGGGGTAAGTGAAAAAATCTTACTTTGCTGAATTACACAAGAGCTATATTGCTGATTGAATCGTTTTTAAATTTGCTTTTCTGTTAGTTGAATATTTTCTTCTTTGTCTATTTCCCAAATTGTTATAATCACCCTTTGTGGTTAATTGTGGTTAAAATTATGAGCGAGTTATGCTAATACATTTTAACCAAAGTCGGAGTTCAAATATCTTCTGTTTGATTCCATACTAATGAAAAATTCAATTTGGAGATAACGATGTTTGCAAAGTATGATACATACAATTTTACGATAGCCTTATTGATGCTTTTTATAAAATCGATGGGGGATGGATTCTCAGAAGTCATAGGCGAAAATTACAATCTGCTAGTTGCAGGATATGATATGCCACCTGTTTTGTATAGAACTGGTGTAAAGATAAAAAGGATAACACCAAACAATTTCAAGCAAAAAATTAAAAAGTTGAATTCAGGTGATAAAAAAGTAAGCTTTGAAATTGAAAAAACTTTGTATTATTTAGGTGATCTTTTTTATGCTCCTTCGCTATGTACTGGTAAAGATGATGACAAAACCGATGAGACTTTTTGCGAAGAGATGAGTAACGAAAAGTATTACTACAATTTTAAAACGCTTATTGATTCTGTCTTTACACATCGTAGTGGAGAACATTTTTTCTATGAATCTTTCGAAGATGCCCTTTCATATATTCTCGTTCGTAAATTCAATGAGGCTTTTAAATCTGAAAAGTGTGTTGTGCCGGATTTTCTTATTTCAGAGTTTGAATCGGAGTTTAAAAGAGGTTTGTTAACAAATGAAGAGTACGAATGTCAGAAGAATTGGGAAATTCGTTGTTTCCGACATGAATATGGAACTTCCATGAATGATGTTCGATTCAACAAAAAAGAAAATAGAACTTTCTTCAAATGGGCTATCGATGAATTTTATAAAAATGCGGGAAATGCTGATGAAATCGTAAAATATGTTTTCGGAGAAAATGACGGAAGCGTATCAACATCATTTGAAAAACTGAAATATGAATCAGGAAAAAGAAAATGGAAAACTTTTGAAAAACTTTTCAAAAATGAATTGAAAGACAACATTTTGATGGATTTACTAAAAGATGATGAAACTTTGAAAGCGTACGAAATATTTCAATCACGAATGCTTTCTGCATATTTTCTGGAAAATTTTTTTGCGGAGTTGCCTAAGTTCGTTGGAAGAAATAACACAAATGAAATTAAAAAAATCATTGTAGGTGATGAATCTGCAAAACGAGCAGAAGATTTCTTAATTAAAAATCACGAAGCTAAAACGAAAGACTATGAAAATATCGTTTTTGATATTGCCTATGATGATAGTTTTGATACTCAAAAGATAACGAGTAAATTTCAATTACTTGATCCCAATTGTCTTGCAACAGAAACTATGAAATCGTATTGCAGCCTTTTAAATCCTCATCTGAGTCGAGAATTGCCCAATGCGGAAATTAATTCTGCTCTGGAAATATGCAGAAAGAACATGAATTTTCTATCTGGTTTTGGTCATTATCTAAGCTGTAATTTGAATGGAATTATTTGGAACTAAAAAGAATCCGACTCTATTCCACTTCGTTTTATATCGATTTTGAATACATGACAGGCACTATAAGGTGCTCGTTGATGGTAGAAAAACTGCTAAGAGAAATCGAAAGTGTGATATCATGAACGTGGAGGTCAGTTATGCGCACAATAACCAAAGAATACTTGGACGCACAGAAAGATTCTGAAAACCCGATTTCATACATTCTCAACACACCTCGCCCAGATTTTACTCAAATGCACAAGGATAATCTTGAGTTTGAGAAAGAAATGCTTGAAGCACAAGCTGAAGACAGAAAAAAATGATGAAAACTGCAATTACAGCAGAACGTATCTTGTAAAAGACAAGACAACAAGCGAAATTGTAAGTTATTTCTCACTGAGAACAGGACTTATAACAATGCAAGTAGAGAAAGAGAAGTTTGATTCTATTCCTGCAATCGAACTTTCAAATTTTGCGGTAAATCAAAATTATCGCGAAAAGCACTCGCATATAAAGCAGATTGGAATCTATACATTTGAATTCTTTGTCCTGCCAATCGTAAAATGTATGGCAAAATATATCGGGATTAATTCTCTCTACATTTACGCTCTGCCAGAACAGAAATTGATTGAGCATTACGGCAAAATGGGCTTTTCACGATTGCCACCCAATCAAGAACGATTTGTTCAGTTCCATGTAAAGCCCAAATATGACGAAGGCTGCATCTTCATGTATCAGGTTTTGTGATTTCTGAAATTATGGGAGCAAACTTGTCACGGGGTGAAGATTCACCCCATGAAACCTGAATGAAAAAATCTAACTTATCAGACTTTGAACGTTCCTAAGACTTCCGCGACTTTTGAGATGCTGTCGCTCGCGTCCGCCATGCCGACATACGATTTGATGTTGTCGTTGTCCTCTTTTATCAAATCCGTTTCGGAAAAAAGATTGACCGACGTTGCGATGCTCTCAAAATAGTTCCGCATCGTGACGTCCATAAGATTGAGCGACTGATTGAGCTTTTCGTAAAACTGCGGTAAAAGAGCGGAGCTAATTTAATTGCGATTAACTTAACCATCATTAAATAAAGCGTGCCAAGGAAATTTCCACACGGATTTGAAACGACAAAATATTTTTGCAAAACGAATTACGTTAGTAATTCGGAATCCGTGTGGCATTTTTATATTACGTGCTAATCACAAAGAACTTTGCCGTTCTCTGCAAATCTTTGTCGGCTTCTATTGCGGTTGCGATACCGTCGCCGTCGTTTTTCTGCACAAGTGCGATGATGTTTTGCAATCCGTGGCGGTTATCAATGTAGTTCCTTACATTGCCATTGTCGTCTTTTCCGCGTGCAAAGAGTCGCCATTCGCGGAATTTAAACACAACGATTTTGATGCCTTTTTTAATAGCGATTTGCACGGACGGCATTTTCGCATTTCCGTCGCTGTCTTTCTTCGGCGTTATCAAAATCTGATACTCAAGGTTTGTGCCTGCAAAGAAAGATGTAATGTCCTTTTCGATAAAGCTAGCGCTCGGCACGCCCTCCGACGAAACGAATGTTTTTCGGCTGTCATTGTAGTTGTTTCCAGTTCCGCTGAACTCAATCAGATACTTTCCGTTTCCGCTGCTCGTTGGCTTCAAGCTCATCTCACTCTGCTCGCTCAATTCACGCAGCTTTTCGAACAATGCAAATTCGTCATCCACAAACGGCTTCAGGCTACTGATTTTTTCGAACACAGTCTGCGCGTCTTTTTGAGTCGGCTTCGGCTTCATATTCACGATAAACGACGCACCAAACGGCAACTTCACGCGGTAGACTTTGCGAGCAGGGGAGTAGCCGTCGCATTCGTCGTATCCGTATTGCCAGTCTGACAACGCCGCCAGAATCAATGCGTCCGCGCCCGCTTTTTTCACGCTCTCGATTTTCGCCGCCTTCGCCTGCACCAAGTTCATCGCGTCGTATACGGTTCTCGCTCCGCCTGTCGCGCCGTCTGGAGTCTTCTCCTTTTTCAAGTTCGATTTGCGGAATCCGTCCACCGCCTTGTCGCTCACTTTCTCGATTTTGCCCAAGAACTCAACGACGGCGTTCTCCACGGTTTTCGGGAAAGCGTTCGCGCCGATTGCCTTCACTTTGTCGGTAATCTGATAGAGCGGCTTTCCGTCCTTTTCGCCCACGGGAATGGCGCGGATGAGCCGCTTCGTGCCTTTGGCGTACAGGCAGCCCGAATCAACGGCGTATTTCTTGTTCTCTGCGTCAACGATGATTTCTGTCAAATCTTTCAAAGATGCAAACGCGCCGTCTTCTATTTTCTCCGTGTCTTTGCCGATTGTGAGCTTTTTGAGCGGACATTTTTTGTCCTTGTTGTCTTTGTTTTCGTAAGTCAAGCAAAGAGTGAATTTGTCGATTTCTCTTGCGTTCAGCTCCGCTTCCTCCAAGCTCGTCATATCAAGCAGCGCATTTTCGGTTATGGTTGCGTTCGAGAGCCAGCGCAGTTTTTTCACTCCAGAATTGCAGAACAGATTTTCGCTCGCTCTTACTACAGTTGCAGGAATTTCCATCTCTTCGAGTGAAGTGCAGCCTTTGAACGCCTCTCTGTTCACTTGTTTAACACTCGCGGGGATTTTTACAGTCTTGAGAGACGCACAGCCCTCGAACAAGTCGCTTTGAATCATGCTGAGATTTTCAGGCAACTCAATGGAAGTCAGCTTCTCCGAGCCAGAAAATGCCGAGTCCCCGATACCGCCGAGAATCCGCGTTTCTTCTTTATTTTGCCAGCCGATGTATTTTTCTTCTTTATATATAAGCTCTTTCGGAAGTTTCACGCTCTCCAAGTTCTTGCAGGATGCGAATGCAAATCTTCCGATTTCAGAAACGCCGTCGGGGATTTCCACGCTCTTCAGCGGAGTGCAGTCAAATCCTCCAATCTTTTCAATGCCAGACGGGAACGCCACGCTTTCAATGTTGTTGCCCGAAAATGCACTGCTCTCGATTTTCTTCAGCGATTTAGGCAGTTCAATAGCCGTAAGTTTACACTTGAAAAATGCCCTGTCGCCAATTTCCTCAAGTCCACTAGGAAGCTCAATACTTTCCACTGCCGCAGAACCAAAAGCACCAGAATTGATTTTTTTCACGCTCGCAGGTATCTCGATTTTTTTGAGCGATGAACAATGACTGAAGGCAGAATTCGGTATCTCTGTCAGACCTTTCGGCAGCTCGACTTTTTCCAGTGCGGTACAGCTCGGAAAGCTGAACTCACCGTTCGCCAAAGATTCAGGCAACCTGATTTCTTTTAGAGCCGAGCAGTAGGGAAACGCATTATTTATGCTCTCAAGTCCTTCGTTCAGCTTTACGCTTGCAAGCTCCTTGCACTGCAGGAATGCATAGCTGTCAATCTTCTTCAAGCCCTTTGGACAGACAAGGCTCTTTAAGCCGCACAATTGAAATGCATTTTCATCGATTTCAGTAAGATGAGCAGGCAAATCCACCGCCGTGAGCTTTTCGCAAAATGCAAATGCCTGCTTCCCGATTTTCACCAAAGAGTCTGGCAGCACAACATTTTCAAGCGTGTTCCTCGCGTCAATGAAAGCTCCCTCGCCAATCTCCGTAATGCCCTCAGGCACGACGATTTCCGCCACGCTCGGATTGTTCGCCACAATCTTCTCAACATCAAGTTTCGTATATTCCATTTTTTTTTATTCTCCCTTTGAACTTAGAGTTGCCCTGCCGCTTCCAAAAATTCGAGCGGCGTGAAAACTGCAATTTCCGAATCGTTGTAATCGTTTTTATTGCGCGTGATAATCGCCTTTATCTTTGAAAGTCCGCTCTTTCAAAGCAAACATCGAGAATCACATTTGTGTCGATTAAAACCTTCATTGTCGTGCAAGCCTCTCATCTCTCGCTTCTTCGAGCGTTACGGTGCTTCCTTTTAGAATCCCCATAAGAGCCATTGTGTGAACAGGTTCGCAGTCGATTCCTTTTGCCAGCTTGATTTTTGGCTTGCGCGTTTTCTTGAGTGATTTTTTCAATGCCTCAAAAAGAGTTTTCTTTTCGGAATACGAAAATTCATTTATGTTCTTCAGAACATCATCAAATGTCATTGTTGCCATTTTTTTATTCTCCCTTTTTCCAGTTCTGCGTATCGATTGCAAATGCTTCCAGCCATTTGACTTCGGCTTGCACTTCTTCTAGCGATTTTGCAGCGGCGATTTTCTCTGCGGAATTTTTCAGCATCTCAAAATCCGAATCGATTCTGAACGGGCTGTATGCGTATTTTGGATACTCTGCCTTGCAGACAACAGCAAAGCGGTTTTGTGCCACCAACTTTACGATGTGGTTCTCAACCGACGATTTTACGGCAGTGCCTTCGAGCTTTTTTGTAAGCAGAACTTGTATCGTTGCGTCGTCAAAGTCTGCTTTTGTGAGTTCCGCGTGCAGAATCTCTTTGTTTTGCTGTCCGACATTGAAAATCTTTTCAAGATAATCGAGCTTGCTTTCCGTCGTGTCGTCGTGTTTCGCCTTGAGAGCCGCAAACAGAGATGTGAGAGCTTCCTGTTCGTCGCTTTTCTGCTTTTTCGGATAGAAGAACTCGATTTTGTGTTCGTACGGAAGCTTTACCGTAACCGTCGAGCCGACGCGCGGCTTTGTGACAGGCTTCGTTTCCACTTCCAGTCCGTCAAGTTCCGCCAGTGCCAGTCCGCCAGTGCCTGTCGCTTCGATTGTTGCGATTTTCTCTTTCTTGAGCTTTTCTTTCACAGCGTCGGAACTAGACAAATCGTAGTTTTCAAGGAAAGCAAGCAGATTTTTCGAGCAGGTGATGTCTATCTCGTAATCGTCCCATCTGTCTTTTTTCGGAAGCTTTATTTTCTTGAGCGTATTTGGCAATGTCAGTTCAATCACGCACGGCGGGAAACAGTTCGGTTCAATCTGCTTAATGCAATCGGGTAGGACGAGCGAAGTTTCTTTTGTTCTCACAGCCAAAAGCCTACCAGTCTTTTTGACATAGATGATTTCAGCAATCTTTTTTCCGTCTTTTTCAATAAACGTCTTTGCGATTTTCGCGTTTTCGCCCAGCACGATTTCCGCACTTTCAGGAATAGAAAGAATGTCCAGCGGATTAAGACTTCCAAGCTCGTCCGGGAAAATCACCGTTTTAAGAGCAGGCAAGTCTTTCAGGCACTTGTTTATCGTTTCCACAATCGGCAGCTCTACTGTTTCGAGAGCAGGGCATGTGAGTTCTTTTCGGATATCACGCCAGACTGTGTTTGTCTTGTCGACTCCAATCTTTATATTATCGTGGAACGTGTGCGAACCAAGCTCCTTTTGAGAGAACTTAAGTCGCACCGTTTTGAGCGAAGTGCAGCCGCAGAACTTGGCTTCAAACGATTCAACTGTCGCAGGAATCTCAATCTCCTCAAGGCTCTCCATTCTGTCGAAGGCAAAATGCCCGCCATAGCTCGCACCTCTGATTGTTTTGACGCTTTCGGGAATCGTAAGCGACTTTATCTTTTTGCAGCCGGAGAACGCATTTCCGCAGATTTCCTCAACGTCGTCGGGAATGACCACGCTTTCGGCGAACCTTGCGCACTTTTGGAGCACTCTGCTTTTGCTGTAGTTGGTGGTGATGTGCAGAGTCGGCACTTCCCATTCCCCGTCGGCGCATTTCACGCTCTTCGCACTCGTTTCAAGCATTGCGTATATGTTGGTTATCTTTTTCCACTCGGCAAGCGTGCCAGCGTATTCAATCACCGTGAGATTCTCGTTGTTCTTAAACGCCATCTCAATAGACGTTATGCTCTTTGGAAGATGTATCTCTTCAATCTCTGTATTGTCGGCAAAAGGGTAGCTCATAAAGCTCGTAACACCCTCAGGGATTACCACACAGCGCGGATTTTCGGCAAGGAGCTTTTGTGCATCCTCTTTTGTAAAACTTGTTTCTTCCATAATAACTTTCTGCTCCAAAATCGTTTTTCAAATTAGGCTGAATGCCGAGTTTTTCAGTTTTGCATCGGCCCGACATTCAATTTTAACACGTATTCGTTTTTATTCGTCGGAAAAGACAATTAAGTGCTAGATTCCTTGTCAGCACATTCGTTGCAAACCGCTCTAAACGATATTAGTATAGGAACCATGAAAATCCGTGCAATTCTTTTTCTTGCATCATGTTTTGCGTTTTCGTCGTGCATGAGAGTCGGCAATGTGAAGTCGGCGGAGACGGCAAAAGAAAACGCGCTCGAAACGCTTGAGCAAAGATACGGAATCCCTTTCGTGTATGTGGAAAATGTGCGGGGAGTTCCGTTCGACATGGAAACATACCGCTATTGGCATAGTCCGGGCAGTTTCTTCAAGGAAAAATGCTACGGAGAAAAGGCTGTTCCGCAGTATTACGGAGGGCAGCTCGCGCTAATCATGCACTACATTTTCGACGGATTCGTGGAACCACAGGAGTCGGCTGGAAAATGCGGTTTGGGATACAGGGTCACCGTTACGAAGGACAGCGTGAAGGACGCGGCCTGGGCGTATTTTGTCCTGCCGAAAGTTCAAAACGCGCTTTTTGAGATTTGGAAGAACCGGCCGAAAGACCTTCCGTTCACCGACAACTTTATTGTGACGGCGGAGCCTGATGCGATTTTGCTTCCAAAGAAATTCAGCGAGATGAGCGAAGAGGAGATTGCAGAGATTTGCCTGGAAAAACTCTACGCCACGATTCACATCTACCTTCCGCCTTCTGGATTTTGGAAAAGGATTCAGAAAGATTTTATCGTCGCGTCGGGACAATACGGCGGGGACTACAAATTTTCAAAAGACAAGGAATTCGATTTCGAGTTCAATAGACAGGTGGAAAAGCTTCAAAAAGACATCACTGCGGCGAGGGAATTTCTTTTTGAAAACGGAAAGGACATTTTGAAGCACATTTCCCTGCGGTATGCGATTCATCTTGACGACGGTTTCATGGGAATGGACGGCGTAATCGGAACGGACATTGCAAAAACGGGAGGTATGCTCGATGCGGCGATAAGCGCCTGGACGCAAATCGACAGAATCGAGCGGATTTCAAGCTACTACTACGAGAGCGGAAAAACGCGCGAAGATTCCAATTGGTTCCATTTTCGTGAGGGAAACTTCTTTCAAGACGGACGAATCGGAATCAAGCGCATATACCGAAAAGAAATCAGAAGACGCGAGGGGGACGAAGAATCGGCAAAAATTCCGCCAGGTACATTTTACACGATAAAATATACGGGCGAAGTGCGCGAGTATGCGGACGAGATTCGCGAGGAAGAGGTCATCGACGACGGCGGCGGCTTCGGCTTTATCATCGACGGTTCTCCGATTGGAACGACGCTTGTCTTAAAATGCAATCGTCCAGTCTCCGGCATCATAAGAATTGAAAACGGATATTTTGAGAAAGAGAGCGAATTGGATTACGGACGGCTCAAAAAGCTGACCGTGACCAACATGGCGAACGGAAAGACGAAGGAAGTCTCGCTTTTGGACCGCACAGGCGAGCAGATTCTGGATTTGCGCGACATAACAGAAAAAGGAGCCTTCACGAATGTCTATGAATTCCGAATCGACGAAACCTACAAAGGCAAAAAATGGAACGCCGCCGCTTTTTCGTCCTGGAGCGCGGACTTGGAGGATTTGAAAAAGTCCCGCTAGAAACTGCGTTCGCCACTAAGAATCCATCAAATGATTTCGCAAAAAGTACAGTTCGCGTTTTTGTCATTCCGAACTCGTTTCGGAATCCACGGCTCAGTTTTTGATTTCTGCAAGACGCTTTTGGAAGACATCGAAATTTTTCGTGTCGTCGCGGCAGAAGACGGCAAATTCAACAATCTCAAAATCGTATTTCCTTATGAGCCTTGCAAATATTGACGAGACGACTTCGGGAGGATTTTGGAAAGCCCCGCAGCCAAACGCGCCCAGAATCAAGACTTGCACGTTTTCTTTCGAAGCGACGTCCAGGATTCTCTTTATGCGCGATTCCATTATTTTTTCGTAGGCGATGTCGTCGTAGCCCCAGTCCAGTTCGGGCGCGGCAGAGACAATGACGTCGGTCTTGAACCAGGAATCCTCATCCTTCAGTTTTGGAACAGATTCGTCAGTCTTAAAAACCACAACATCAGGAACGTAGATTAAATCATCAGTTCCCATCTCGTCGATTTCGCCCGCGTCGAACTCGTCGCAGTGGAGTTCATAGAAGTCTCTCTTTTCCGCATACAGGCAAGGATACAGCGTCGATGTGCGGCACATCGATTCCTCCTGCGCCCCCGCCGACCACGGAGCTCCGCCGACGCTATGCGAATTCGCAAAATCGAGGCAGCAGATTTTTCTGCCCCTGTATTTTTCGGCGGCCTCGAAAGTGCGCTCCCTCGAAACGACAATCTCCATCTCTTCATTCGGGACGACGCTGCCGAGTTCCACATCGTCGTCGCCGTAGAGTATGTACTCTCGCTCAATCGAAGACGCGACCGCGTTTTTCAAGGCAGCCACCTTGTCGCACAATTCCTGCGTGTCGTCCATGACGGTTTTGTTGATTTTGTGATAGTCCATTTTTCCTTTTTTCTCCTCGCTTTTTTTGGATTCAGTCGTCGAAAACGACAGGCTCGTCCCCGTCGTCGCCCGTCAATTCGAGTATCTTGTCAACGGTGCAGACAATTCTCGCGCCTGTCGAGTCTCCCCAATAGCCTGCGAAAATCTCTTCGCCCGTTTCCTTCGCAGGAAATGCCGCGTTCGTGCCTTTGAGCATCTGCGCTATGTAGAATTGTTTCAATGTGAGCATTCTTTTTCCTCCATGAATCTTATATCGGAAATTGTAGGTGATTTTCCGTGTGTCAGGGGAATTTATGGTAGACTAAAACCATGAGTTACATCCCGCAAACAGACAGGGTGACTGTAAAGGTGACTCAAAAGGTGACTGTAAATCAGGAAAAAATTATCGCAGAATTAAAACAGAATCCATACGTTACACAAAAGGAACTTTCGGAAATAGTGGGAATTTCCCTCAAAAGCATAAAAGAGAATATGAAAAAACTTCAGGAGAACAATATCATACTCCGCATTGGTCCGGACAAAAACGGATTCTGGAAAATTGTAGAATACTAGGACGGAATGGCGAGTTTCTTGGACGCATTCTTCAAAACCCCAGTCCCAAAAAAATTCCGCAGATGCTGCCGTAGTCCTTCACATAGGCGATGTCGAAGCGGAATGCGCAGCCTAATGTCAGCCGGATGCCTGCGTTCACTTTCCAGACCGGGCTGTATTCCTCACTATCCAAGCCATCGCCGCAAGAACAGCCGAATCCGCCGCCGCCGTAAAAAGTGAACCGCCACAGCTGAAGTCCCAAGTCGCCGCCGAGCAAAATGGCGGAAGTTTCGTCGTCGGTCAAAAAGTCCGCCTGCAAGATGAACGGAAAGCGGAATTTGTCCCCAAGTTCCAAGCCAACTGCAAAACCGTATACGGAAGACTCATATTCGCCGCTTTCAACTCCAGACAAGGCATCGGTTCCGAACAAGACTCCGCCGGACAAAACGCACCAGAAGTCTCCGTTTTCCCTGCGGGTGTCAAAATCGGAGTCGGAGGAATAGCTAGGCTGGGGCAGAGTCGGACGATAATTGCCGCCGCCATTGCCGGAGCTGCTAGATGGAGGAGAGACGATGCAGTATTCGTAAGACGGAACGAGCTGGACCTCCCTTCCTCCAGAAACATATCCTTACACGACATAGCCACAATTGTCGGTCCAAGTCGGGTCAATCCAGTACCACGTGCCGTCGTCCCGCTTGAGCCAAATCCATGCGTGGTAGGTCGCTCTTCCGTGCGCGCTCACGTTCATCGAAGTTTTTTCCTTGCAGTAGACTCCGTTCGAACAGATGAGATATTGTCCATCGCGGGAATCGACATAGCCGTATCCGTTCCAGCGCACGCGGTTTTCCGGTATGGGGTCGTAGAGAGTTATGACATCCGGGTTGTCGTCGGTGAACGCGAGATACCATTCCTGATTTTTCATGCCGACATTGTTGAATCTCAACCGCTCGCGCTTGATGGTGTCCCAGGCGGCTTGTGCGTAGTCAAAGCAGACTCCGTAGAAAGTCTGCGTCATCGTCCGCTGTCCCGACATCACCGCGAAACGGACGGCAAGAAGATTGGGAGTGTAGTAGTCATGCGGGTCGGGAATGTTGTAGTGACCGGCCTCGGTGCATGAATACATTCCCTGGCACGCCGTCATCATCGCAAGGTCCTGCAGCGCGTCCGTGAAAGCGTCTGCGTGAATAAAAGACTCAAAAACTGCCGTCACAAAAATCAAAAAGCACATCTTTCTTTTCATTGAGCATCCTTCTTCGCACTATCCGCACCATTCGCACTATTCGTAATGCGAATTCTTCTTAAACCCTTTTCCAGTGCACTTGTACAATTCAAAATCGATTTCAAAAACATCGTAGATTTTTGCCTTCAGCAGCCTCTTGATTATCCTGTCCGCCTCGTCACGCTCGGAAAGAACATAGCCCGCGCTCATGAGCAGCTTCTCGGTGTCTTCGAGCGAAAGGTGCATTCCGATTGAGAGCAGGATGATGTTGTTTTTCGTCGGGTGCGTGGTCGACGTCTGAATCTTGGAGAAAGTCTGCCGCGACATGAAATGATTCAGATTCTTGTAGATTTCACACGGCTTGTGTTCGCCCAAAGACGTAAAACGCGCGATGAAGAAGCCGAGCTGGTCGTGGAACGAAAGATTCCCTTTGTTTACGAGCGAATCTTTTTCCTCCGATTTCTCCGAAAGCAGATTCGCGATTTCCTCTTGGTTGTTCACGAGCGCATAAACGAGAGCCGTCCAGCCGATTTTTGCGTGAAGATTCTTGTCAGCACCCGCAGCGAGGAGAATTTTCACGGTCTTTATCGAACCTTTCCCGGCCGCAATCATGAGCGCGGTCACGCCGTCTTTGTTCGCCTCGTTCACGTCCGCGCCAAGTTCAATGAGTTTTTTGGCGACATTCGACGAATCGTATGCGGCGGCGACCATGAGAGGCGACCAGGTGAGAATCACGTTCTTCGAACTGCCTCTTTTCGCAAGCTTTTCGATGGAAGCGGCATCGTCGTTTTTTATTGCGGCATGAACGAGGCCTGCGGAAACTAATTTTCTGCATTTTTTGTAGAATTGCGCCAAATTGATATAGTAAGGCACATCGCCTTCATACCAGTTCAGAGCGCACGCACCGTTGCTCAGGGTAATCGAATACTTCGCGCCAAGCTCTTCCATTTTGTCGGTCACGCGTTTGTGGAGCGCATAATTCACTTTCCAGTCTTTCTTATTTGGAAACAGGCAGCCGAGTTTCCAGAGCCTATCGCTCAAGGCGTTTTCGTCGTTCGTCATGAAATAGGAGAATCTCATCCCGTCCATGTCGATTTTCACGTTCTCGGCAATGAACGGCCGGAGATACTTCAAGGAACGGGCAAGAGTGCTGTATCCGGACTGATAAAAATACACCATTCCGTCAGAGTCGCCTGGCAGAAGCGCATAGCGGCATTTTTTCGCCATCATCTCGTCGCGGACTTCCTGCGGAAGACTCGTGTCGAATTTCCAGCCGACTTCTCTTACTTGAAGTTTTCGGCAGCCGCATTGCAAGAGAGCCTCGCTGAGGCTTTCAAAACTGTCAAAAAGAAAAAATCCTCTTTTGTTTGCGTTTGAAATTTCCGGCATTTCAAAAAATTCGTTCATACACTTCTCCTCGCTTTTTAATATTATGAAATAGATAATAACATAATGCTACTAATTTCCTGTCAACTTTCAAGCGACATTTTTGAATTTTTCTAACTAGGCCGAAAGTCGAGTTTTCACAGTGAAAAGGCGTACATAATTTTTCATATTCATTCTTATAGCCGCAATGTGCGGAACGAGCTGAAAAAAAGCATCAAGATTTATTTTTACGACAATGGCGTTCGAAATGCTGTCATTTTCAAATTTTGCGGAAATGAATTTTTCTTCTGCGCGTGCTGTTGAAAAGCAGAGCCAACGGTGGCAAGTGTATGATTGTCGTTTTGGAATTTTAGCTATGCGTATTTCCAAAAATGACATCTTCTTACAAACCATTCAAACAGTTCTGCATATATTCTTTTTCCAGCGAGTGTGTTTTTCCGAAAAGGTGCGTTTCAAAATAATGCGAGACAGGAAAATCCGAGCCGAAGAGGATTTTTGAATTGTCCGTGGCTTTTTCGCGGAGAAGCTTGAGGTCTTCTTTTGATATGCAGGCGGTGTCGGAGAAGACGTTCTTGTATTTGTTGAGCATCTCCGCAGTTTCCTTGACCGGATTCGAGTGGGCGAGGATTACGTGCGCGCTCTTGTATTCAGAGAAGAATTTTTCAAATCGCGTCGGAATGTCGCATTTTTGCGGCTCGCAATGAATCAAAATAGATTTTGCGTTTTCGTCCGCCCATTCAAAAATCTCGCGCAATGATTTTTCGTGTTTCGGCTTCGATTCGTCCCAAGTTTGACCCGCCGGATGAAGCTTGATTCCGCTCAAAGTTCTCTGCATACTCGATTTCTTCTTCAACTTTCGAAAGTTCTGCATCATCGCGGCAGCTTGAAGTCGATGAATATCGGATTTCAGTGATTTTCGTTTTTTCGGAAAGTTTTTCGAATGAGCGCGAACAGCTTGAGCGCGTCGTAGTAGATTTCGTTGAACTGCCCGATGTGGACGTGGTGGTCGGTCATATTAGTTTTCTTCAGAAATATTTGTATCTGACTCAATATTCTTTAACTTTGAATAATATGTCCTCAACCCGTCAATATGCTCAAATAATTCAGCATTTATGTTATTTCCCATAGGGTCTAGTATAAAATCAATACCTTCTCTTCGTGCGAGTTTCGCGGCAGGAACAAAATCGCTGTCACCCGCAATCAGTATGATTTGGTCAACTTGTTTCTTAAATGCGAGAGATGCTATATCTACGCCGATTTTCATATCAACGCCTTTTTGTTTCATTGATAACTGGAAATTTTCCATAGTAACATCATCAATGGAAATTTCCTTTCTGAACAATTTTTTTACAGTTTGCTGATTGAGACTATAAGAAGCTTCTTCTGCCGCCAAAAATCCTAAACGTATTGCGACTTTTCGCTTTTGTTTTAGCTGTTCAAGAAAATCTTTTGTCCATTTGTAAGTCGGCTGTTTTGACAAGTCAATCGTTTTCTGCAAAAGAGGATGAAATACTTTTTTATCAACAGGTTCGCAATCATAATAGAAAATCCTATAAAGCTCGCTGTAATCATAAACACGCCGTCCATTTTCGAGCGTGTAGGAATCACGATTACGAAGATGAAATTTGCAGTATTGAATGAGTTCCTTTGCGCGTTCTTCTGGTGATTTTTCGCCTGCATGATGCTTTGCCAGTTTTCTGTAGTAGCCACCGTCTACTAAAATAGCTGTTTTCATATAACCTCAAAAAAAAGACTTGTAATCTTGGCACTTCCCTCATGTTGGGAGGCTTTTTCATTACAAGTCTGTTCAATTTCTATTCATAGTCTAGCAGAAAACAGAAATATTTCAAGTAAAAAAAATGATTACTGATTATCCAGCGCGTCGTAGTAGATTTCGTTGAACTGCCCGATGTGGACGTGGTGGTCGGTCATGGTGGATTTGTCAATTATTCGTTTGTTATATGACGAATCGAACGAACTGATAGGCTTCCGATATTTTCAAAGGATTTGCAGAAGCCCTCGAAACCAGGATAAACAGTTCCTGCCGTTATGTTCATTTTGGACAGTTCTTCGATAATTTGCCGGAAGCATTTAAATCTGATGATTATTTTTATGCAGCAATCATCATCGCCGTAATGTTTCAAAATTTCTTCATGAGAATAATCCAAAGTGTTTGGAATCAAGAAAACTCCTTGTTGGGCTAGCAAACGAGTGTTTGAGAATTCTGGTTCGGAACATATAAGAACTGACTTGTCGATTTCTTTTTCATACTTCAAAACTCTGCCGCACAAGTTTTCGTAGTTTTCTCCGTGTCGCTCTTTTTGTTTTTTCTCAAAAGACTCGTAATCGATGCAATATACAGCTACTGGTTTTAGGTTTGCGCCTGAGATTGCAAAATACAAAGCAATATACGGAGAAAATGTGAAATCCAAAAGCCTTGTCGGTGCTCCGTAATGTTGCATTAATGCAAGCCAGTCGAAATCCGCTTTAGGTTTTGGGTAATGCTCAAGAAAAAGATGGGCATTTCGTTTTACTGAATTGAGCATCTCTGTTTCGCGACCTTTCAGAATTTTCAATTTTTTCGTTGTCTTACGCCTGTAGAATATGCTCGCATTCTTGGCAAATGCGCGGAATAGAGAACTTTCAAGCTTGTAGTTGGAATTGTTTTGCCCTCTGTAAATCCATTTCCGAAGACTGTGCTCTGAAATTATTTCTCTGTATTCATCAAACGATGCTATTTCAATTTCTTTCATAAAAATCTGTGGTTGCTGTTAAAGTTTTTAAGAGTGCCGACAAGCAAGATATAAACAATTTACTCATCGGCTTCGATAGGTTAAAAATGATTATTAATATCCGTTCACAGACCAATAGTGATCTCCGCCACTAGGACAACCATATGTATTAGGAAGGCATTTTATTGTGCTTTTGACCACTGAACCACATTTTGTACACTTATAGACGATTAGTAGCCCCACAGACAATCCCCTTCCCATTTCCGTAGCGTACTGAGGTATTTTGATGCTTTTTATTGTTTTCATGCCAAAATCCTCATTTTTTACTACTGCTTTCTGTTTATAACCCAAGAGTGCGGTTTATAACTGCCGTCTTTATTACGAGGTTTTCTATCGCAATTTCCAGGGTCTGGTCTTCCTGACGTAGCAGAACGCCATGTTGTTGTTCCGCAATACGAGCACTTGTATTCGATATTAGTATAACTTGGCATAATCGCCTCCTTTTGAATAAAACAATTTACCGACTCAAAATAGAGTCAAATATGATTGTACTTTGTATTTTTGATTTGTCAAGAAATTTTATACCTTTGTATAAAAATAAACTGACAGAGGCGTTTATGCTTGGTGAACAGATAAAAAGACTTAGAATGTGCAAGGGATTGACGCAAGTTGAAATGGCAAAAATTTTCGGAGTAACGAAACAGAGCGTCTCAAATTGGGAAAATGAGAATATAATGCCGTCTGTTGATTTGCTTGTAAAAATCGCAAAGTTCTTCAGCGTTTCCACAGATTACATTCTTGGGCTTTCAGACGAACATGCGCTGAACACTTACGGTCTTTCAGAACTGCAAATCGCACACATTCAGACAATCATCGACGACATTGTTGAAATCAAAACGGCAAACGCATAAAAGAACACAGAAGAGAAGAACAGGGCGAATCATTTGCCCATTGTAAAATTCAGCAAATCTGCGTAATCACCAGCATCGGCCTTTCTAAGGGCTGCAATGTAGCGGCTTCTGACTTCGGAGACATTCACAAGATTAGTATCGCCCCAATATAAGTTTTTGTTCTCAAGTTTTTGAAGCAAAAAATCTGCCATAAGACGCGATACACGACCATTTCCGTTTGGGAAAGGATGTATTTGAACCAACTTATGATGAAGACGCACTGCAATTTCATGATTTGAATAAGTCTTATTATCTATCCAAAATTTAACATCATCAAAAAGTTGCATAAGTTTTATCGGAATCTGATATGGAGCTACGCCGATATTCCTTTCAGTTGTCCTGTATTCTCCCGCCCATACCCAGACTTCACCAAACATTTTCTTATGGAGATTGCGTAAGAACGTATCGGAGCAGACATCTTTTTTCTTGTTGGAAGAAAGCCAGAGATGTGCTTGTGCTATATTCCGTGATTCTGCCTCATTGAGTTCAGAACGAAGAGTGATCCATTTTAGTTTTAGTCCGTTTTTCTCTTCAGCAGTAAGCGGTGTCGAATTGTCATCTGCTTCAAAAATATCCATAGTTTTCCTCGTTTAGTCCCATATCTGCTTGATTTTTGTATTTATCAAATCTGTTGCAAAATCTTTTGATGCGTCATCGGCTGATATTTCCTGCGCTTCAAGTGCCATATTGATATTTACAGTTCCCAAAATCTCAGCGGCTTTTTTTTGTGCCTGCGTTTCCACTAGATTCTGAAAAGTTGTTTGAGGCTTGAAGTAATAAACGAACTCGCAGTTCATTGCTTCGGCAATTTTTTTTATCGTGGAGAGTTTCAAATTGTTTTCATTCGATTCCATTTTTGTAATTCTGGGCTGGGTTACACCTAGCCGAACAGCAAGCTGGCTCGCCGTCATTCCGATTGCTTCCCTGACGGTGTTTATCCAGCCTGAGCCACGCGGAATTATATTGTTTGCAGACTTTAATCCAGAAGTCTTTTTGTCCAATGCTCTGATTTGTAAAACTCTTGCATCCATTTTTATAACCTATAAATGATATTTATCACTTATTATATAATCTTTATATTATATTTTTCAATGTAAATTATTATCTATAAGTTATATTTCTATGCAATTATCATTCGCAGTCGTCAATGCAATCGGGGAAAAGTATCAAAACATCTCCGGGCAAAAAAATAGCCAAAAGTCAATAAATTTGAACGCACCCCATTTTCGATTTATACTTTTTTCATGGAACTCTCAGAAATTATGCAGCAGAACGTGTTTGCCGTGGCTGGCGACACTTTGAACGAAGAAAAATACGCTTTCAAAATCAAGAATGCGCTTTTGGAGCACGGCTACACCGTTTACGCAGTGGGAAAAGAACTTTCTAGCTTTGACGAAATCCCAGGCGAAATCGATGTCATCGACCTGTGCATTCATCCGGCAAAGGCTCTGAAACTCATCACGGAATGCAAAAAGACTTTCAAATGCATCGTGATTCAGCCGGGAGCGGAAAGCCCTGAGCTGATTTCGTATCTCGACGAGCATAAACTTCCGTACATTCAGGGGTGCGTGCTTGTGGGGCTGAGTTTGTACGCAAAAGACAGAACATCAAGATAGCAAATTGTAAACGGTTCATTAATTGAAAGCCCAAAATATTATTGTTTTGCGCTCGTTTACTTAATTTTCTCTCTGTTCAAAAAAAAAATTTTGGTTTCCTGGAATTCTCGTCTATAATCTTTGTGTAATTAAAAAAACAGAGGTATTTCAAAATGCTTACGCGGTCGATGATTGAGCAGATGGCGGTAAACGATTCTTCCTTTAAAAACGGAGAAAAACTTTACGACAAGGGAAGTTTCTACGAACTGAAAAGAACGGAAGATTCGAAAGTTTATTGGGCTTTGTGCGAAGGTAGCGGAAAAAATCCCTATAAAGTTTCAGTTGATATGAGCGACGAGAGCAAACTGCCAGTGTGCCGTTGCTCTTGCCCGAGCAGGCAGTTTCCGTGCAAACATGGAATCGGGCTAATGCTTTCGATTGCTGCCGGAAAAGATTTCTGCGTGGACGAGATTCCTTCCGAGATAAAAGAGAAGCACGAGAAGGCGGAGGAGCGCGAGGCAAAGAAAATCGCGAAGCAGGCAAAGCCGAAAAAAGTGACTGCGGCTTCAATCAAGGCTTCGGAGAAGAAAATCGAAAAGCAGCTTGAAGGTCTTGATTTGTGCCGAAAGATGATGAACGAGCTTATGACTTCCGGCCTTGCGACACTTTCGGGCACATCGCTTGAAAAATTCAGGGAGCTTTCTGCGGAACTTTACAATTACGGTCTGCCTGGGCCTCAGAGAATCATAAACCGCATTGCCGAGTCGGTTGCGAATTTCAGGGATTCAGAAAAAAACGAGGACAAAAGCAAGGAATTTTATGCAGGCACTCTAAAGCATCTCATTCATCTGAACACTGTCGTGAAAAAGGGTAGGGCATTCCTCGAAAAAAAACTTGCGGACAAAGACTTTGCCGAAAGTGACGACATTCTGTTCGAGGAGCTTGGCGGAATCTGGAAGCTTGAAAGTCTGGACAAAATCGGCTCGTTCCAGGAAAACGCAAGGCTGATTGAGCTTTCGTTCGACGAAACGGAAGACAATATAAAGGAAGAAATCCAGCAAAAATCGTACTGCATGAACCTCGACACAAAAGAAATCTGCGTCAAACTGAACATGGTTCCGGTAAAAATCCGCTCGAAAGTGCGACTTGCCGAAAGCTGCTTCGATATGATTCGCGTTCCGGTTTTGTACAAATATCCGGGAACTGACCGCGTCCGCTACGACAATTTTACGACGAGCAAAATCGAAGGGAGCGACCTGAACGAGCTTGTAATGTGCGCCGAGGAAAATTTTGAAGTCGCAGAGAAAAAATTCAAGAATTACATAAAAAACACGCTCCACGAAAAAGAGCTGATGGTTCTTCTTCCTGCCGCGGAGGTTTTTCAGACGGACGACTCAGTCTTCATGAAAGATGCGCAGGGAAATATGCTTGAGCTTGTGATGGGCACCGATCATGTGGCAGACATCAACACTTTGCGGTACTTGCCAGCCGCGTTCGCCAACATGAAGGCATTGTATTATCCGCCTGATTTTGACGAGGTGAAGGCGATTTTCGGAAAGATGTTTTTCAACGAATCGAAGAAAGGAATCCAGTTCCAGCTTTATTCGGTCGTCACTGCAAAAAAAATCATAAGAATCGTGTAAGGGGAGAGATCAGAAGATGAATTTGACACCGTTGTGCGACTTGAAAGAGCGCATTGAGAACATAATTTTTGCGGGAACAACCGCAATAAAAGACGATTTCAAACTGAAAAAGGCGTACGAGGCTTTCGCTCCGCTTGCGTCTGCGTCTCCCGTTTTTGCAAAAATAAATGACGGAATGCAGAAAGTCTTTGAATCGGACTCTGAAAGCCTGAACGAGAATCTTCTCGATGTTTTGAGCCTTGTGGATGCGGTTTTTTATGCGCAGAGCGAGCCGACAAAAACTGACAAGGAACTGAAATTTTTCGAGCAGTTCACGGTTCTTTCGGGAAATCTCGACTACATTGAGCTTTCGAAGCCTGTCTTTGAGAAAGAGTTCAGAAAGTTCAGGCAGTTTTCCCATTACCATTATCTTGACGACGATGACTTGAAATTCATTTTTGAGCGCGCGGGAGACTTCAGGTTTTTCCCGGAATTTTTGAATGCGCTTGAAATCGGAACGAAACTTCCGAGAGATTATGTTGCGCGTGTCGGAGTCGGAACTGTCGAGGAAATTTGCCAAAAGTACAGTTACTATATTCCGAAAGACGACAAAAGGCTGATGGCTTATTTTGCTTTTCTTGTCTACAAATTCGACGGCGAGAACAAAAAATACGCAAAAGAGATAAAAAGAATAAAAAAGTTGCTGGAGAAAAAAGATGACAGATAACGTTTTGAGAAAATCCGCTGAGGAAATTTACAAAAAAGAAATCGAGGCATTGATTGCCGACGAAAAAGACCCTATTCCTGTCGGCTGGAAAATGTCGCCGAAGTCGGTTCTGAAATACATCGTCGGCGGAAAAGCTGGCGGAATGGAAATCACTCCGAAATACATCGGAAACAACCGCCTCGTTGAAGTTGCGATTGCGACGCTTGTGACCGACCGTGCGTTGCTTCTCATCGGCGAGCCAGGAACTGCAAAATCGTATTTGAGCGAGCAGCTCTCTGCCGCGATAAACGGGGATTCGTCGAAAGTCATTCAGGGAACTGCCGGAACTACGGAGGAGCAGATTCGATATT
Organism: Treponema sp.; assembly: GCA_017525605.1. Classification (GTDB taxonomy): domain Bacteria; phylum Spirochaetota; class Spirochaetia; order Treponematales; family Treponemataceae; genus Treponema_D. Next base: position 26,512 of record JAFXSM010000039.1, read on the forward strand.
CGTGGAACTATGCGATGCTCATCTCGAAGGGACCGAGTTTGGATTCGCTCGTGAAAAGCCCTGTCTACACGGCGATGGAGACGGGAACGATTGCTCGGTTCGAGGAGATTTCGCGCTGCGCAAGCGAGGTTCAGGACGCATTGATTTCGATTTTGTCGGAAAAAAGAATCAGCGTGCCGGAACTCGGAATAGAAGTGCCTGCGCAGAAAGGATTTTCCGTTATCGCAACGGCGAACACTCGCGACAAGGGCGTGAATGCGATGTCGGCGGCATTGAAAAGGCGTTTCAACATCATCGTCCTTCCTGTTCCTGACAACAAAAAGACCGAGGTCGGCATCATTCAGCGTCGTGTGGAGCAGCTTTCTTCTTCGCTCGACTTGAATGCGGAAATCCCTGCCGAGAACACTGTCGAAAAAGTCGTGACTGTTTTCCGCGAACTTAGAAACGGTCAGACCGAGGACGGCAAGCAGAAGCTGAAATCCACGAGCGGCGTTCTTTCGACTGCCGAGGCGATTTCGCTCCTTACGAATTCGATGGCACTTGCTGGAAGTTTCGGAACTGGCGCAATCACGATGGAAGATTTGGCGGCTTCTTTGCAGGGCGCAATCGTGAAGGACGAGGAGAACGACGGAATCGCCTGGACTGAATATCTTGAGAACGTGATGAAAAAGCGCGGAAGCGAATGGGCTTCGTTATACAAAGCGTGCAGGGAACTCAACAAATAATGGAAAATCCGCATTTTTTCGGAATCAGGCATCTTTCGCCTGCTGCCAGCGTTGAACTCAAATCTTTTCTCGACGAAACAAAGCCGCTTCTTGTTCTTGTGGAAGGACCTTCCGACCTGAACGCAATGATAGATTCGATTTGCAATCCGAAAGTGAAATTTCCGATTGCGATAATGGCATATTCAAAAAATCCGCCCGTGCGTTCTATTTTGTATCCGTTCGCGGAATATTCCCCTGAAATTCAGGCGTTGCTTTGGGCAAAGAAGAACGGCGCGAAAGTTGAATTCATGGATTTGCCGTCATCGACTTTCCTTGCGATTCCAGAAGAAGATGAATCGGAAGACGAACCGAAAGACGAAAACGAAAACGGAGAATCGAATCAGTCGAATCTCGGAATAACGGAGAGCGTCTATTCGAAGCTCGAAATTCTCACTGGCGAAAGCCACGACAGCTGGTGGGAGAGGAATTTCGAGCAGCTTGCGCGTACCGGAAAATATCGGGAAGCGGCGAACGCGTTCGGAAGGGAGATGCGGAAAGCGGAAGTTGCGCGCGGAAAACGCGATTTTGCCGAGACGCTTGTCCGCGAGGCGTTCATGAAGCGAAAAATCGAGGACGCAGTGAAAAGCGGGATTCCGTGCGAGAAAATCGTGTGCGTTTGCGGCGCGTTCCATGTCGGCGGACTTGAGGCGAACAGCGCGATGAGCGATGACGAGATGAAAAATCTTCCGTCGGTGGAGTCAAGCGCGACGCTTCTGCCGTATTCGTTTTTCAGGCTTTCGACTTCAAGTGGCTACGGTGCCGGAAATTCGTCCCCGTCGTACTTTCAGAAGTTGTACAAAACCTTCTGCAATATAAAGGAAGATTCTTCGAACAAAGACGAACTCATGAAGAAGTTCGCTATCGATTATCTTGTCTCGTGCGCGGAAAACCAGAGAAAGTCGGGCAACATTCTGTCGTCCGCGTCCGTGATTGAGGCGACGCGGCTTTCTTTGGCGTTGGCAAAACTCAGAGGAAGCGCGTATCCGAATTTGCAGGATTTCCACGACGCGATGACATCGACTTTGACGAACGGCAATTTTTCGGAGATTGTCTCTTCCGTCGCGAAAGTCGAAGTTCAGAGCGTAATCGGATTTCTTCCCGAAGGAATGAGCCAGACTGCGGTTCAGGACGATTTCAACAGGCAGCTTGAGATTCTGAAACTGTCGAAATTCAAAACCGAGATTGAATCGACTCTGGAGCTTGATTTACGCGAAAAACTTTCAGCCAAATCCGAGGAGATTGCATTCCGCGATTTGTACCGCTCGTTTTTCTTCAACAGGCTTTCGGTTTTGAAAATCAGTTTTGCAATTCAGTGCGAATCCAACCAGAGCAACATGAACTGGAAGGAAGTCTGGAGTTTGAAGTGGACTCCGCAGACTGAAATGGAAGTCGTGGAGGCTTCCGTGAACGGCGACACAATCGCTTCTGCCTGCTCGCTGAAAATTCGGGAGATGGTGGACAATTCGCCTTCGATTGAAGAAGCCACGAGGGTTTTCAAAATCGCGTTTTTGTGCGGGCTTCCTGATTTGTGCAATTACGCCCTGAAAAAAGTTCAGGGATTTTCCACCGAGGACAACGCTCTTTTGAAACTTGCGGAAACTGCGGAGGAGCTTTCGTTTGTCGTCCGCTACGGAGATTTACGGAAGTTCGATTCCTCGCCGCTGCTCCCGATGCTTGAAAAACTCTATCTGCGCTCGATTCTCATAATGGAAGATTCATGCGTTTGTGATGACGAGCATTCTTCTTCAATCTGCGCTGCAATCGACAAAATCCACAATTTGCAGCTGAACCACAAAAATCTCGATGAAAATCTCATCCTGGAAAAACTGAATGCGATTTCGGCGGCGGATTATCTTGACTGCTACTGCTCCGGTTTCGCTCTTTCGATTCTTCTTGAAAGGGGAAAATGCGACGAGGAATTTCTTCTGCGGGAAATCTCTCGCCGGCTTTCGAAAGGAACGCCTGCGGATTTGGCTTCGCGGTGGTTTGAGGGCTTGTCTGCGAAGAACCACTACACGCTTTTGGCGCGGCTTCAAGTCTGGAAGCAGATAAATCAGTACATCCAGAGTTTGGACGACGAGGAATTCACTCGCTCGCTTGTCGTTCTGCGCCGCACATTTTCGGATTTCACCCAGAACGAGAAGTGCGACATTTCCGAGAATCTTGGCGAAGTTTGGGGATTCAACAAAAACGAGGTTTCCGAATTTTTGACGAAAGAATTCTCCGAGAGCGAGCAGAAAAAAATCGATGCGCTCGGCGATTTTGATTTTGATGATATTTAGGAAAAAGAAATGGCGAACAATTCATTGACGGACACGGACAAACAGCAGATTTCAAGATGGAGGCTGATTCTCGGGGAGGAAGCGGAGGACGCTTTGAAAGACACCGCACCGGAAGGCGAATATGGAGGTCTTTCCGAAAAGCAGGTTCTGATGGACCAGACACTTTCCGCGATTTACGGAAGCAGCGACGAGACATTCTCAAACTCACGCTCGGCGGGCAACAAAAAGTCGTCGCCCGTGCTTTCGAAATGGCTTGGAAACTTGCGCTCGCTTTTCGACAACGAAACGGTCGTAGTCGTGCAGAACGACGCAATCGAACGGAAGGGATTGAAGCAGCTTCTTCTTGAGCCTGAGCTTTTGGAAAGCATCGAGCCTGATATGAACATGGCTTCGCTTTTGCTTGAACTGAAAGACCAGATTCCTTCAAAGTCAAAAGAAAGTGCGCGCCACTACATAAAAAAAATCGTCGAAAAGATAAATTCTCTTTTGGAAAGCAGAATCCGCTCTTCCGTTACGGCTTCTCTCAACAAAAAAAGCCATTCGCCGCTTCCGAGCGCGTCCGCAATCGATTTCAAATACACGATTTCGCGGAACCTCAAAAATTTCAACAAGGAAGTCGGCTCGATTATTCCCGAGCGTGTCTGGTTTTACGACCGCCGCGCAAAGAGCAGCAAGTGGAACATCATCCTTGACATCGACCAGAGCGGCTCGATGGGGGAGTCGATAATCTTCTCTTCGATAATGGCGAGCATCCTTGCGTCGATGAGCAGCGTGAAAACGAACATCGTCGCGTTCGACACGGAAATAATGGATTTGACCGATTTGTCGAGCGACCCGGTTGACCTTCTGTTCGGCTTTCAGATGGGCGGCGGCACTGACATCAAAAAATCAATCGAATACTGCCAGTCGCTCGTTACAGACCCGACCCACACTCTGTTTTTTCTGATTTCCGATTTGGACGAATACGGAAGCCGCAACGGGCTTTTGACGAAAATCCAGGAGCTGAAAGATTCGGGAGTAACTGTCATCGTGCTTCTTGCAATTGCCGACGGCGGAAAAGCGTATTACGACAAGACGACCGCGAGCGAAATCGCGAAAATGTCTGTCCCGTGTTTCGCCTGCCCGCCGGAGCGTCTGCCGGAACTTTTGGCAGGCGCATTGATGAAGCACGATTTGACGGGATTCATGAAAAAATGAATCCGAGTGCGGAACTAAGACAAAAGTCATGCAGAACTCGCGTCAGCTTTTCTTTTCTTGCTCAGCCACCCAATAACGCGTCAATCTCCTCATCGGAAGTCGTCGGGGTGTCTTCATCGCTCTTTTTATTCTCTGCATTCAAGAGCTCGTCAATTTCATCGGCGGAAATTGTTCCCCCACTGGAAATTTTTCCAAAAACTAGCTCCACGCCCGTTTTTGATTGCATCTCCGAAATGAAAGACGCCGAATTCAAAATTCCAAGATATGCGCCGAGTTTTTCCGCAAGAATCATGGGGTTGTCGCCCATTTGAATCGAAAGAACGCCGTCAAAAATCGCATTGAAACACGTTTCGTCGAAAGCGGTTTCCGGGTCAACGCTGATATACTTTTCGCCTATCCAGCGAACTATAGATGCGTCCACTCCGTCAACCACAAGCGAAAGCAGTTTTTTCAGGAACAGCGTGTTTTTTTCGCCTGGAACGCTGATTGTGTCCAAGTCCTCTTCAATCGCAAGAAGTCCCTCTCGCCTTGATTTTGCCGAAAGGTAGATGATTTTCTGTGCAATCTCGCAGAATTCTCTTTTCTCGTTTTCGTTCATAAAACCCTCCTTTTATTTTTTCCCGCATTAAAACGGGATATCTTCACCAAACTCATTTTCTGATTCGTTTTGCGAGTCAGATTGAATCAGCTCGAACAAAAGCAGCATTCTGAATTTCGATTCTCTCTCGGTTGGTTCCGTGCCGCAGCCGAAAAGGAATCTGCCGTCCATGCATTCTTCCGTGCAGTATGGCTTAATCGCGTCAACGGCTTCCTGCACCTCGCTCATCTGCGGGTTTCCGCCAACAAAAATCAGAATCGCCTTGATTTTCATGTTTTTGACATAATCCAGAACTTCCGCAATCGTGTCCGCTTCAAAATATTGCGGGCATTCGTTCCCAAAGCATTGGTCAAGGTCGTATTTTTCAAGATGCGCCAGATTCTTGTGCAGAGCGTCGTGAATCAGATTGTCTGTCTTTACGCTTTCTTCGTCAGGCTCTAAATCACGCTCATCGGGTTCATCTTTCTCTTTCAAAAAATCTTCGTCGTCCACGATGAAATCTATATCGAAATCGTCCAGCATTTTTATTTTTCTCCTTTTGAAAATTCCGCGGAATTCAATGATAGCAGAGTTTTAAGCGCATCGGAAAAATAGTTGAAGACTATATAATCTCCCAGTCTTCACAGCTCTTTCTCGTAGAAATCCGCAAGCGCGCGGAACGTCCTTGCAACAGCCGCCTCGTCGAGCGCGTCTTTCATAATCATTGCAAATTCTTCTGCACACATAAAATCCTCCTTGTTTCGCCGGCAACAAAAGTACCTTTGAAACTGCAACAGAATTAAATCATGGCATAAATTTAAGTGCGTTAGAAAACGAGTTCAAGACTGTTTTTTTGAGGGGAGGGGAGAAAGTTGGTTTAAAAGACAAACGGACTTGTTCAGGGACTAAAGTCCTTCACTTTTTATGAATCCACAGTGAAGGTACGCGCTTCGTGTGTGCTGGCGAACGGTTGCCTCCAATGCATAATGCTTAGAACACATTCGCACCTGGCAACCGTTAGTCCTGAACAAATCCGGTTGTGTTGGGAAAGTTTTTTGCTTTTGCGGCTGTGCTATAATGCTGGACAGAAGTCAATTCATTGCAATTTCTCTATCTCCGCTACAGACAACCCCGAAATCTTCGCAGCCTGCTCCTTTGTCAGCCCCATAGAAATCGCAATCCGTGCCGATTCGCGAGCATGATTGTTCCAGCCTTGAGAAATACCGAGTGAAATGCCCTCGCTTCGTCCAAGAGAAATGCCTTCGATTCTGCCTTCGTTCTTCATCTTCTGTACAAACTCACACACGTTCACACCTCCTTTTTCTTTCTGGGTTTCCTCGATAAACTCCGCCATATTATCGAAAATCTCATCGTCTGAAATCACGCGCATCAAATCGATAATCTCTGAAACATACTTAAGTTTCTGCCTGCTCCAGTCTTCGGCTTGCCCTGTCCGCAACGCCCGCAAATATTCCGCCACAATGCGAAAATCGCTCTTGAAGCTGTTTATCTGCTCATCTGTCAGCCACGCAAGATTTATCACCTTGATTTTATAATCGCTCACAAAATCTTTCAGTCGCTCGTCGATTATTAGTGTTTCTTTCAGTGAAGTGTTCTTTTCCCACTTGCTTTTTGTTCCAAAATAAAGCACCAGAGTTATCACAGGATAAAACTCCGTGCGTTCTTCATTCAGCTGGCTTCTGTACGCCACGCCGTCGTAACACATTACACGGAGAGTCATCGATTTTTCCTTTTTGGTCTGATTTTCAAAGCCGAACAAACTCAAGCAAAAATCACCGTTCGTCCACTTTTTCGCCACATCGCGCTCTTGATTGTGCAAAACATTTTCTGAATCTTTGTACTGCGAAAAAGTCTGCGCATCTGTCAAAGAATCTGATTCAACAACCTGCTCTCCGTCAAAGACCAACACATTTATAATATCCGCAAAAACATCGTTGTATGATTCAAGTGTCTTTTGCGTTATATCTCTCTCACCCATAGATTTATTATATATTGCATATATTTAATTGGCTATGATTTGTTAATCGACTATAAACAAACAAACGGATTTGTCCTTGCTTAACATCGCTCACTTTTTATGAATCCACAGTGAAGGTACGCGCGCCACCCGCGCAGGTTCGGGAAAAGCCTTCTTCTTTCCACGAAAGTCCTTTCTATCATAAAAGCGGCGGTTACGACCCAATCCCCGCAACCACCGTAAAATGCACGGACGGAGAAGCGGAGATATAGTAAATCAAAAATTTCTGTTTTTAGAATTCCGGCACGGAATCGGAAAAACCGAGGCTCGTTTCGACGAACTTCATTGATTCCGTGTCGAGTTTCAATTTCTGTATGACGGTGAAAGGCTCTTCTTTTTCGCCTGTCGCCCAATTCCGCGCTTTGTAGCCGTATTCGTATATAGTCATCGCCGGCAATTTCGTGTTTTCGTCTGGTTCATAGAAGAAGTTGCTGCTCACTTCCGCGCAGTTCCTTACGTATTCGGAATTTCCGAAAGTGCCGAGCAAAAACGCCGTGCCGTCGTCGCGAACCGCGTAGAAATGATAGAGAGGGCGGTTTTCGTCATCAAAGTACGGATTGAAGCTCAACGAGCAGAGATAGAAAGCAGTTCCGTTGATGTCGAATCTGTCGAACTGCACGAGCGAGAAGTTGCACATGAAGTCCTGTCCGCCAAGATAAACTGGTGCTTTCACGAAATCGAACGGAGCTGAATATTCCGTTCTTCCGGTTTCCAGTTTCCGCATTTTTCCGCTTTTCAAGTCCTGCTCGTACAAATCCGCATAATACGTTTTTTCGTTTCCATAAACCGATTTCACATATTTGTAACCGACATACAGCTTTATCGTGTCCGTTTCGGCAGGCTTTCCGAAATGCACGCTCGCCCCGAGTTTTTCGTGCGCAAGTGCCTTTCCGCCCACGATTCCGATTTTGTCCTTGAACCGTGCAAGATAGAAATTGTAGCGCGAGAAGAACCGCTCTCCTTCGCCCGGAAGCTCGTATTCGAAAAGGCTGTTGTACGGCTGAATTTTTCCTTTGTCGCTTAAAAGCTCGATGATTTCAACGGTGTCGTTCGCCTTGAGCTGCGTTTTTGTTCCGTCTGGAAGGAACATCTCGGACTCACGGACGACAACTGCCTCCGCTTCGCTCCTGAATTCTTTCTGCGTGAGAAGAATGAGGCTCGAATCTTCCGACAAGGGAAGCTCGTTGTATTCGCGCTCGGCTTGCGTATTCTTAAGATATTCCGTGCACTGGAAAATCAGATTTTCGACATTGTAACGGCACAGCGCGAGAATCTCTTTGATTTCCGTATTTTTGCAGCTATCGATGTAATCGACGATCGTGCGTCCTTCGTTGTCCTTGTGGTCTAATTCTGAATAATTTGTGTGCTTGTAGTATTTGTAGAAATAGTTGACAGCCTTAAGGTTCTCATTTTTCACGGCAATCATCAAACATGTTCTTCCGTCGCTGTCGGGAACGTCCATGTCGTTCTGGTCGAACCAGTCCAGAGTCTCCTCGTTTGCGTAAGGGGTGAGAAGGTGGAGCGGATTCGTCTCGTTCGGCTTGCATTTTGCGTCGATGAATTCTTTTAAGACCAAAAAGATTCTCTTGTCATTTTCCGCGCTCCTGTCCGCATTTTGCAGTCTCGTGCCGATTCGCTCAAGAATCGGGGAAAGACGCGCGATTGCCTCTTCGTTCGTGAACCTCGGAAATCCGTGCTCGAAGAGCATCTGTGCGTTTTCGTCGCCGTCAAGCGCAAGGTTCACCGTTTTGTCGAAGATTTCCGCGTTCAGCGATACGTCCTCCAGCTGAACCCAGCCCGATTTTTTCGGTTTGCCGTCGCTGAATTTCACGTTCAGCAAATTTCTCTTCTGCTCGATTACGCTCAGTTTCGTCGGAACTGGCATCTCGCAGTCGGTGCGCTCGTTTCCGTCCGCGTCCGAAAAAACTGCAATTGGGTTCACGCTCGTATCGACGACGCAGCCCGCGATTGGCGAATTGTTTTTTGTCTTGCAACCCGCAAACGCAAGCGCAAAAAATGCCAATAAGACAAAATAAATCTTTTTTGCTTTCATATTTTTCTCCTTGATTTTCTTGCTATTTTAATCGACAAAGTCAACATAGCACTCGACGCCGTCTGGGAGATTCTTCACTGAAAGCCAGCCGTTTTCGTCGGTTTGTGCGTAGATGATGCCGTCGATTTCGTCACCAAGCACATAAATCTGTGCGGCCTTGTTCGCAATCGGTTCGCCTGTTGATTTATTGATGTACTGCGTCTTGACCCAGTTCGTGCCGTTCAGTTCCACATTCTCCGTCTTAATTTCCCTTCCGTCCTGAACGTATGTGCGAATGTTTTTGACGGGCAGGAATCGCTTGTCGCGGTCGTAAGTAAGCGTGAGATTATACTTCTTGTCCGCATAGACCGAACTTTGCACGCACATAAAAAGATTGAACTGCTCATCGGAATCGGGATAGTCTTTTTTCGAAAGTGAGGTTGTATACAGGCTTAGGCTTTGGTGGAGAAGCAAAGGAAAGGAATGGCAGCACGCCGTAAATGACGAACGGTATAATCGCGCAGATTTTTACGAGATTTTGTTTCAATTTGCTTTCTCCATTTGTCACTCGATAATCCAGTCGTCGAGCTGCTCTTTTTCGCTTGAATAGTTCACCGCAACTTTGACAATTTTGCGACCGTCGTTTTTGTAGGCAATCGGGTAATCCTTGCTGTTGATTTGCTCCATCGCTTCTTTTGCGGTTTTGTCGATTTTGAACTCAAAGATGTAAATCGCGTTTTTTTCCCAAACAACCGCATCGCTTCTGCCTTTTCCGTTCTGCACTTCGCACAAAACGAACTCGCCCATGAGCTTGAAAATCAGCCATACGAAAGCTTGGCAGTCCAGCTCGTAGCATTTCTGTTTCGACTTTTTTGGGGCTGCGGCAAAAATATTGTTTATCCGCTCCATAAACTCGTTGACTTTGCCCGCGCGGAGCTCTTTCAGAAAGTTCACGATTTCGATTTTCTTGTCGTCGTTCGGGAATCCCGCATACAAAGGCAAAAGCCGCTTGTACAAGCCGAATTTCACTTCCGCGTTGGGAATAGCAATCGTGTAGCTGCAGAATTCTTTTTCGTAATTCTTGATTGTAAGATAGCCGGTCTGGTAAAGCATCGGGACTGGCTCGTTGGAATTTAAACGATATTCTTCGAGCGAACGAGAATCCACGTCAATCCCGTTTTCCAGAGACTCGTAATCAAAATGAACGTCGAGCATCATCTTGGTGAGGAAAGTTGGAGTGCCTGTCGAAAACCAATAACTGCCGAAGTTTGAATCCACAAAGGCATTCAGCAGACTGAAAGGATTGTAAATATCGTTTTCTGTATTCTTTGAAAAATGGTAGCCGTCGTAATTTTTCTTGAGTTCGGCAAGGCATTCTTCTTTCGAGATTTCGTTTTTCTCTGCCATAAGCTCAATTTCTGGCACAAAATTTGTTTCAAGCTCTGCCTGCGAGATTCCGCAAACCGCCGAGAATTTTTCAGATAGCGAAATATCACGGAGATTGTTCAAGTCAGAGAAAATGCTCACTTTGTCAAATCTCGTAACGCCAGTGATAAATGCAAAGCGAATGTATTGGTCTTCGCTCTTCAAGTTGCCGTAAAAGCCTTTCAGCACGGAGCGGATTTTGTCCTCAACTTCGCTGTTCAAAACGTGCTGCAAAAGCGGCTTGTCGTATTCGTCAACCAAAACAACGACCTGATTTCCCGTCTTTTCAAAAGCCGCTTTCAAAAGATTTCTCAGACGAATCGCAACGTCCTTCGATTCCGTTCTCTTTCCATAAATTGCCTCGTATTCCAAAAGCGTGTCGTCGATTTTTTCAATCAAATCCTCCAAGCTGTCGTAACTTTTGCCCGTAAAATCAAAATACAAAACAGGGTACTTTTTCCATTCACTTTCGGTTTTGGAAATCGAAAGTCCTTCAAACAAATCTTTGCGTCCTTCAAAGTAGCTTTTGAGTGTGGAAAGAAAAAGCGATTTCCCGAATCGTCGAGGTCGGCTCAAAAAATATGGGGTCTTATATTGTATAAGTTCTTCGACAAGCTGAGTTTTGTCTACATAGACATAATTATCAATGCGGATTTTCTCAAATGTCTGAATGCCAATCGGCAGTTTTCGTCGTTCGCTCATGGTTCGATTATAACATAGGAAATCAAAATCGTTGTATGAGCTTCCGCTCTGCGAGGTTTCTGTATTACGCCTTTACACGTTCATAGCATCTGCTCTGTGTGGCTTGTATGTGAGGACGATTACTGTGAGGTCGTCCTTTATTTCCGAGCCGGCAGTGAATGACTCGAATTCGGAAAGGATTTCCTTGAGCATTTTCTTTGACGAGCCATCGACGTGTGAGAAACTCTTAGCGATTCTGTCCGTGCCGTATTCTTCCGCAGTCTTGTTCTTGCTTTCGCTCATGCAGTCAGTGTAAAGGAGAATGCTGTCGCCTTCGTGCACAGGGAATCCGATTGTCCGAAAATCCGGCTCGATTCCAGTCATTCCGATAATTCCGCCTGACGAATCCGAATTCTTAAGCTCAATCGGAACGACTTTGCCCGTTTTTCCGCTTCGGAAGAACACTTTCGGGTGTCCTGCGTTTATGTATTCGACGTGGTCGCCCTTCATTCGTAAGATTACGCCCGTAAGATAATTTTCGATGTCGCCTTTTGCAAGCACAATCTGCTCGTTTATCTCTTTCATCACCTTGTTGAACGGAAGAGCGAGTCCTTCCTTGAATTTCCTGTCGATTACTGTCTTCGCGAGCATCGTCACAAGCCCTGATGCGATTCCGTGCCCTGAAACGTCAAAAAGTCCCACGCCCTGAAGATTCTCTCCGTCGTGGAAAAAATCGTACAGATCGCCAGAAACACCCGCTGCCGGTCTGAACGTGTACGCGATGTCCCAGTCCTTGAACGCCGGCCGCATTCCCTCGTAGAAGCTGTTCTGCACATAGACTGCGAGCTTCATGTCCCTGTCCGCCCTTCTTTTTGCGTCCGCCAAAAGCCCGTTCTTCACTTCAAGTTCCCCGTTCGCCTGCGAGAGCTTGCTGTTCGATTCTTTCAACTCCGCCGTGCGCTTTTCGACTTTCTGTTCGAGGGTTCTGTTCAGCTCCTCAACTTCCAATCGTGAATTCGCAAAGCGGTTCGCGAGTATGAAAAGAAGCGTGACGATTACGAGCTGCCAGCCGAGCGAAGAGATGTACGGAAAGTCGTAGATTTTCAGAACGCCGTGAACAAGAAGGTCGAGTAGTACGCTTGCGACGAGCGGCGAGAATCCGATGAGAAGAACTTTCGCGTCGGGATTGTGCGTAACGACAGCGCGGCACAGAATGAAGAGTATGTAGATGAGCGGAGGCACTAGGAAAACCTGCGTCCACCTCATCGACCGGAGAACCTGATAGCTCGGTGCGCAGAGGACGATTGCAATCGGGATGAGCGTGATTGCGAGCCGCACGAAAAATATCTTCCTGCATTCGTGTTCGTTCAGGAAACTTTGGATGAAAAGCGTGACGAGGAACGGGAAGAGGAAGGAAAGCGCGCTTGAGAACACTTTCTGGAAAAACAGGAACGGAAGCGGATTCCCCGAAACTCCAGGCAAATCGGCGTAATAGAAAACCGAAAGATACATTGCCGAAAGAATGTTGATCAGCGCGAACATCAGGTTTTCGCGTCCTGTGCGGTCTTTGAGCCACATGAGGAAATGATATCCCGCGATGACAATCATCAAGAACGCGAAGATGAGATTTATGCGGCTGTTCCAGAATGCTTCGTAGTTCGCTGCCCGTTTTGCGTCCGCAGCTTTGCCGATGAACGGCCTTGATACAATCGAGCCTTCGCCGTCAATCCAGATTTTCACGACGAGATTGTTTTCTTTCCCTTTTTCAATCAGCGTTTGCGGAAGAGGGTAGAATCTTGCTGTGTTCCACGCGCTGAATTCGTTCGGCGGCATTCGTCCTTCTCCGCCGATGTATGTTCCGTTGAGATATGTTTCGTCCGCAATCGTGATTCGCCCGAGGTATACCGCAACAGGAACGTCCGAGAGATTTTCGCTCAGAGTGAAGCTGCGGCACAGCCAGATGAATCCGCGTCCGCCCTCGACAAGATTCGACAAATCAAAAAGAGCGTCATCTGAAAGGGGCTGGAATTTCATCTGCGCGGCATCGCCTTCCGAAAGAGCATACGACCAGCCGCCTGAAAGATATATTCTGTCGTTCTCCGTTTTCGTCTTTGCGCCGCAACCAGACACTGCGATGCTTATCATCAGGAAAGTTAAAATTTCAAAAAAATATTTTCTTTTCATAATCCTTCCTCCCAAAAATCTGTAATTGCTCTTTTTTTATTGATAGTGCCACTATCAATGATATAGTACATCTATCGCGCTCGCAACAAAAATTTCGGAATCGGATTAATCCAAGTTGAATCAAATTTTCATTTCGGAATTTAAAACAAAAACACCCGCCACAATTGACGGGTGCAATTCAATGTAGTTTCGACTGCGCTCAACTGCCCGGCTGTGCTCAAACACAGCTCGGTCACTGAGCGCAGTCGAAGTGCTTATTTCACGATGTCAGCCAAAGCCTGTTTCATGCCCTTTGACTGGATGTCAGCCAAGTGGCCTGCGACTGCTGCTTCGAGTCCGTCGTACTTCGTCAAATCCTCTTTCCAGAAATCGACGTTTGAAAGAACGCGGTTTGCGATAACCTTCGCGTCTTTTGTCTCCTTGTTGAGGGTAGCGAAGAATTCGAGAACTGGCATTGTGTCCTTGTTCGGGTAAACTCCGTCTTCTCTCTTAGATTCGAGATATTTTGCGCCCTTTTCGTCGGTCTTGATTTCTGTACCGTTGTAGAATGCGATGAGGGCTGCGATTGAGAATCCGAGGAGCTTCGGAACTGAGCCGTTCTTTGCGATTGACTGTGTGACAGACGGCAAACAGCGTGTCCAGTATTTTGCAACCGAGTTCAAAGAAATCTCGATGAGGCGGTGCGGGTTGAACGGGTTCTGGAAGCGAGTCCAAACGTCGTTCGCATATCCCTTGAGGTCTTCCTGATCTCCGTCGATTGAAGGAACGATTTCGTTGAAGATGATGTCGTGCATGAACTTCTGTGCGTTTGCGTTCGGAGTGTTGAATCCAGTTCCGACTTTCTCAGAGCATACGATGTCCTGAACGTAGTTTGAGCCTGCGAGGAATGCAGCGAGAACAGAAGATGTGTGCGCTCCGTTCAAGATGCGGACTTTGCGTGTGTGGTAGTAGTCCATGTTCTGAACCCACTTAACTGAAAGTCCAGCCTTTACGAGTGGAAGCTCGTCCTCGTGAGACTTCTTCGACTCGATGACCCAGAAGTGGAAAAGCTCTGCTGAGTCGAGGAGTTTGTCCTCGTATCCGAGCTTCTCGCAGATTTCCTCTGCCTGTGTCTTTCCTGTTTCCTCGTTCTTTGAGAGGAGTGGGAAATATCCTGGAACGATGCGGTCAACGAGACATGAGCAAACGTCGCAAGCCTCGTCGAACCAGTTGATGAAATCAGGTCCGAGCTGCCATTTCTCTGCATAGCGGAGGATGTTGATTCTGAGGTTGAGACCAGCCTGGTCAGAAAGCTCGCAAGGAATGAGAATCATACCCTTTGTTACGTCGCCCTTGAATGCCTGGAATCTCTTGTAGAGGAATGCAGTCACTTTTGCAGGATAGTTCTGCTGCGGCTTCTGGTCCAATGTCACAGGAACGCCGTTGATTTCCTCATCGAATCTGATACCTGCTTCTGTCGTGTTAGAAACGAGGAACCTCAAATCCGGGCTTGAAGCCAATGCGATGTAATCATCGTAATTTGTGTATGGGTTGATTGAGCGGCTGATTGAGTTGATAGTTCTTGTCTCGACTGTTGGCTTTCCGTCCTTTACGCCACGGAGAACTGTCGTGTACAAGTTGTTCTGTGCGTTCATCGCATCAATCATTCCCTTTTCGAGCGGCTGGACGATTACGATGTTTCCGTTGAAATCTGTTTTTTCGTTTACTATATCAATCTGCCAGTCAACGAATGCACGGAGGAATCCGCCTTCACCGAACTGAATGATTTTCTCTGGGCGTTTTACTGTTTTCACAACGTCCTTAATTGATTTCAAAGCCATGTTTGAACCTCTTTTTTATGATTTATAATAGAAGAGATAATACATTTTATGCCCCCTAAATTCAATTATTTCTTAAGGTTCAAGGGGCTTCCAGAGCCATTTTCTTTTGTACAAAACCGAAAGCCCTTGTAAAAAAAACGACATCGAATTAAACTCAAATTTATTCAAAATGTTCGTGTGTTAACTTCATATTATATCTAGCGGAGTTGGCATCTATATTTTATTTTCATCCACATTTGTAAGGTTATTCATAATGAACAATCCATCTTCGGAATCTGAGTCGGGTAAAAAAATCGGATTTGTACTTGCGACTATTCATTCTGGTTCTTCGCTGAATCTTTGGCTGAGCGTCGCCGCGATGGCTGCCGAGTCCATCGGTTCTTTCTTTGTATTTCCAGGCGGAAAACTTGAGGACGAAAAAGGTGCCGGCGCGCTTCGAAACAAAATTTATTCCCTCGTGAATTCGCAGAATCTCGATGGATTGATTTCTTGGGCATCCTCAATCGGGGGCACTGTTTCAATAAACGAGCTGGATGACTTCCACAAGAATTTCGACAACATTCCGTTCGTCACAATCGGCCACAAAGTCTCGAATCATCCGTATGTCGAATTCGACGCTTATTCGGGAATGAAGGAGCTTGTCCATCATTTCATAAAATGCCACGGCGCAAGGCGAATCGCATTCATCCGCGGCCCGGAGAACCATTCGTCGGCGGAAGACAGGTTCCGGGCGTTCAAAGATGCGATAAAAGAAGACGGTCTTGACCCGAAAGAAAACGAAAATCTCATTTCAAGTCCGTGCAGCTGGTACGAGGCGGAGAAGGCGGCGAAAGAACTTTACGAAACGCGTTCTCTCGTTCCTGGCAAGGATTTCGACGCGCTCGTGGCTTCGAGCGACCTTATGGCGTTCGCGGCTGTCAGGTATTTCGTCAAAAAGGGATTCAATGTCCCTGATGATTTCATCGTCGGCGGTTTCAACGACACTGTGGAAAGCCGAATGCTGAATCCGCAGTTCTCCACAGTTCACATGCCGCAGAAAGAGCTCGGCATCGAGGCCGTGAACATGCTCAGCAACGTCCTGAACGGAATGGACGTGCCGGACAAATATCTTTCCGCATATCCTGTAATCCGCCAGAGCTGCGGCTGCAACAATCTCAAAAATTGGGGCGTTCTTGAGCCGAAACCGAGAATAAAGACGCGCGAGCAGTTCGAATCGGAATTCAGCAAGGCATTCCATCTGAATTTTGGTGATGAATCGACGAAGAACAGGCTGAATCCGCTTTTCGAGTCACTTTTCAACAATTCGCGCACGGAATTCATGGTTAGGTTTGACAGATTTCTTGAGGACTATTTTTCAAACGACGGGGATTTGTCGAATGTTTACAATGCTCTGTCGGTCATGCGGAATTCCGTTTGCCTGCCTGAGGATTTTGTCGAGAAAATCGTCAGGGCTTCGAGCGTCGTCGTCTCTCAGGTTCAGGAGCGCGTCTTTTCGAACAAGCGTTTCAAGAGCCTTCAGGTTTTAGGGACTGTCGGAAACTTGAAGAGCGAGCTCCTTGCGGTTCATTCGCGCCGTGAGCTTCTGGACGTTCTGAAAAATGCGCTTCCGAATATAAAAATCAAGACATTCTCAATTGTCCTCTATTTCAATGATGATGTTTCTGAATATTTGGGCGGATTCAATTTTGCTTCCCACAAGAATGAATTCAGGCTCGGCGGTCAGAAATTCGATGCGAACCTTCTTTTGCCGGAGGAATTCAGCGCGGATTTGAACCACGGTGTTTTCGTTGTCCAGCCGCTTTTCATGGAAAAACGTTCTTACGGCTACATGATTGCCAACTATGCGGGATTCGACGGTTCGATTTATGAGGATTTGCGCGTTTCCGTGAGCAATGCTTTGCAGAGCATCTTCCTTTTTGAGGAGCTTGAGGAAGCGAAAATCACGGCTGAGCAGGCGGAATTCGAGAAAACTGAATTTTTTGCGAACGTCGGAAGCGAATTGTGCGACCCTCTCAAGGATTTGAGCGCGAAAGTTGCCCAAATGGAGCACAACGTGAACGAAGGCATTCTCGATGCCGACATCATCGGTGAGCAGCTTCTCTTCCTTAATTCGCAGATTGAGGCGCAGCTGCAGAAAACTGAGACTCTCGTCGATTTGACACGCTCGCAAGTTGATGATTTGCCGATGGACAAAAAGCTTTTCGACTTGAGGCAGATTCTTCCTGCCACGGTCGTTGCTGATATAAAGGAAGATTTTCCGCTTCTTTTTGGCGACGTTGACAGGCTCAAGAAATCAGTTGACATCATTTTTGACTCGAATGCGAAGAATCCGAAAGTCGTCGTTCAGATGGACGGCATCCACATAAAATTCGATTCCGAAAAAGTTGACTGGCAGAGACCGGAACTTCTCCTTGCGGAAAAAATCATACTTTTGCAGTACGGCGAGCTTCTGAAGTCGGAAAAGTCTGCTGAGATAATACTTTCTTGGCCGAACCTTTCTGGAATGCCTCCAATCAAGATGAATGTCGGAAAAATCAAGTTGTTCTCGCTTTCTTCTTCTGATACCGAAGTTTTCGGCATAAAGGCGAAATCCGTCTCCGCTGCTGATTTCGACTTCGGGAATGTCGAGAGCAATGTCTCGTTCGTGTGGCGGCCTGACAACGCGCCGATTGACGAATGGGTGAAAGTCTACGGACTCAGAAGGAATGAGCGTTTCTTCCGTTCGCCGATTATCTGCTACAGCCGCACTCTCATCGGACACAGCTTCCTCGAAGTTGTCGAGCAGAAAGTGAAGACACAGAAAACTTCGTCGGTCTTGTTCATCGGTGCTGTTCACACCCGCTACGGAACGTGGGCGACAGATTCAAACTCGGTCTGCATTCCTTCTATGGATAATTTCGATGAGATTCTCAACGAAATCACACCGTCGCTGATTGTTTTCGAGCACATAACTGAATCCGACATCGTGAAAATCCGCAAGAATCATAAGACTGTCCTCGTCCCGATAATCGTTCTTCCTGATTCAGTTCTTTCGGAAGAAGATGTTGAAATCCTCTGCTCTCATCCGAGAATCATTCTCTGCAACCGCGGTGCCGCCGAATCCGAGCAGTTCAACGACAGAATACACGGAATCCTTGCAGGTGACGAGATTCTTCCGCCGCACACTGGCGCGCTCGTCAAAAAAGCGATTCTCTACCTTAATGTGAACGCGTCTCAGCAGATTGTCCGCTGGAAGCTCGCCGACACTGTTCACGTCAGCGAAGATTACCTTACGAGAATCTTCCATAAGGAAATCGGACTGAGCCTTTGGGAGTATCTTAACCGTTACAGAATCTATCTCGCGACGAAAATGCTCCTCGAAACGAACGATACTATTTACGAAATTGCGGAAAATGCAGGTTTTCAGGACCAGGCATATTTCTGCCGTGTGTTCAAGAAGATTTACGGTATCCCGCCTGGCAAGATCAGAACCAAAAACTAATTTACAAGGTCGCTTTTGTCCAATAAGATATAAGTAAATTTACGGCGATTGTCGCTATATTAAAAAACTGAGGTTAGATATGAACGCACAAGAAACATCTGTTCTTCGGGCTCCTAAAAAGGATCTCTGGAAGGACGTTAAAAGACACTTTTCTGTCTATGCGCTGCTCATTATTCCAGTCGTCTACTATGCTGTTCTCAAGTATGGTCCGATTATTAATGGTCAGATAGCTTTCAAAAACTTTTATCCGGAAGCTGGCGTTTGGGGAAGCGCCTGGGTTGGTTTTGACAATTTCGTAACTTTTGTCAAATCATTCTACTTCTCAGAACTTCTTCGAAACACAATTTTGTACAGCATTGCAAAACTTTGTATATCTGTACCGCTTTCAATCATCTTGTCTGTTGCACTTTATGAGTGTACGCACAATGTCCTTCGCAGAGTCGTTCAGACTTTGGTTTATCTTCCGCACTTCCTTTCTTGGGTTATCATGTACGGTATCTTGCTTACACTTCTTTCACCAGGTGAAGGTCTTGTAAACGAGGTTCTCAAGCTCGTGAACATTGAGCCTGTTGACTTCCTTACGAATGTCAAAACATTCCCTGCAATCGTCGTAATTTCTGATGCATGGAAGGAAATGGGTTGGGCTGCAATCATCTTCATCGCTGCATTGATGGGAATCGACCCTTCATTGTTCGAGGCCGCAATGGTCGAAGGTGCTTCTGCTGTTCAGCGCGTATGGTACATCACATTGCCGTCAATCAAGCCTGTCATCGTCACTGTAGTTCTTCTTAAGCTCGGTACAATCTTGGATGCAGGTTTCAACCAGATGTTCATGTTGTATTCTGTTCCTGTCTATTCAGTCGCTGATATTATCGATACATGGGTTTATCGTCAGGGTCTTCTTGAATTCAAGTTCGCTTTGGCAACAGCCGTCGGTATCTTCAAAGGCGCAATCGGTATGCTTCTTGTCAAGGTTTCTAACACAATCGTCAAGAAACTTACAGAAGAGTCGCTTTTGTAATACTTAATCTGCGGAAAATCTGTTAGGAGAAATAAAATGGCTAAACCAAAGACAGTAAAATTGACCGGTGGCGACCGCATGTTCTACTTGGGCGTGAACGGTTTCCTGATTTTCATCGGACTTCTCATTGCGATTCCGATGCTCGCTACTATTACACAGTCTATTACACCAAACGGCTTCAACAAGGGTACAGCTTTCGATAAATTCTTGCTCCGACCTTTCGTAGCCGGATATGATGGACTTACATGGGATCCATCTGCTTACAAGGCTCTTCTCGGAAACAACGGATTCATCCTTGCTTTCTGGAACTCTCTTAAGATTATGTCATTCGGTGTTCTCACTGCTTTGTCTTTGACAATCCCGATGTCTTATTGTATGTCTGTTCATGATTTGCCTGGTCGCAAAATCCTGAACTACTTCGTTCTTATTCCATATTTGTTCAACATCGGTGTAATCCCGACATACTTGGTTGTAACAAATTTGCATTTGACGAACCACCTTGCATCTGTATTCATTCCTGGTGCAATCGGAACTTACAACTGTCTTATCATGCGCGGATTCTTCGAGGGTATCCCTGAGTCATTGAAGGAATCGGCTCGTATCGACGGTGCTGCTGAATGGTATGTCCTTGTGTCTATCATCCTTCCGCTTTCTAAGCCAATCATCATGACAATCGGTTTGTACTATGCGGTTGGTTTCTGGAACGACTTCATGCATCCGCTTCTTTACTTGAACGTTTCTAAGTTGCAGCCACTTCCAATCTTGCTTCGTAACATCCTTTTGGGTGCGAACATGAACGAGAACTTGGATAGCAACGCATTCGGTGATGCTTCTGTTGCCGCTATCAAGGCTGCTTCGGTCTTCATGTCTGCAATCCCTATGATTATTGCATACCCGTTCATCCAGAAGTACTTCACAAAGGGTACTATGCTTGGTTCTGTAAAGGGCTGATTTCTGTCATTAAAAGCATCGGAGAGGCGAATGTGCCTGCCGATGTCTTTTTCTGTTTGTATTCAATATCACTGTGCATTTGCGTGCAGTGATATTTCTATAAAAAAAATGTTTTCATTTAGGAGGAAAAGATGAGAAACATGGCAAAAAACCTGGCTCTCGCAGCTATGGTTCTTTCGATCGCATCACTTGAGTTCTCTTGTTCAAAAGATGGAGAGAAGAAAGAGAGTGCTGCACCTGTAGATATCGATTTGTGGTATGGAGCGGCTGTAACTGAGGCTGGACCGCCGCCGGAAGATTGGATTGTAAAGCAGATTGTTCGCGACAAGCTCAACATCAACCTTTCATTGTCTGCACTTCCATCATCAGAAAACGACCAGGATCAGAAAATCAACGCGGCTGGAGCTGCAAATACTTTGCCAGATATCTTCATGGTTTCAAACAAAGTTCTTCCAAGACTCGTTGAGAACCAGTTGCTCGCACCAGTTGATGATATGTATGACATGATGCCAGGACGCACTGCAAAGTTGTACGATGCAGATGCAAAGGCATTCACAACATTCACAGTTACAGAGAAGGGAAAGTCAGTTTCTCACTCATACGGCTTGGCTCAGCCAGGTTCAATCGTCCGCAACGAGGGTGTTCTTATCCGCAAGGACTGGCTCGACAAACTCGGTCTTTCAATTCCTAAGACAACTGACGAGTTCCTCGAAGTTATGAAAGCATTCACTTTCAAGGACCCAGACGGAAACGGCAAGGATGATACATACGGTCTCGGTGGATACCTTGAGGTTTCTGCAACAAACGAAGGTCTCGGACGCCGCTTCGACCCAATCATGGGTGCATTCGGTGTTGCTGGAACTTGGAACCTCTCTTCAGCAGAGACTGCTGGATTGAACGTTCTCAAACCAGAGTATTTCGATGCAATGTCATTCTTCAAGCAGATTGTTGACGCAGGTGTCATCGATCCTAACTGGTTGGCATACAAGAAGGATGATTTCCGCGCTGCTTGGAAGCAGGGAAAATTCGGAATCATGCGCGAGCAGAACGCTGCATATTCTTCAAAATCAAACTACGCTCCATTCGACAAGAACTTCCCAGACGGCGAATGGGTTATCGTTGATCCTCCAGTTGGACCTTCTGGAAAATCTTCAGTCGGTACATACTCACAGTCATACCGCATCTATGCAGTTTCTAAGAAAGCTGCTGATGCTGGAAAGAAAGCTGCAATCGCTAAGCTTCTTGAATGGATGTCTTCTGACGAGGGATACTACCTCCTCGGATGGGGTGAAGAAGGAAAGAACTATGTAAAGAACGCTCAGGGTGTTCCTACAGCTGACGGACTTGCTGACCCATCATTGGCTTACACACAGTCTGCTGCTCAGCCACTCACACAGCTCCGCAACATGGTTTACTACAACTCTGATATCGAGTTGGCTTCTCGCTACCCGAACTATGTCACAGAAGTTTCTAAGAAAGAGATGCACGGTCTCGAAGTTCTCCGCACAATGCAGTCTAAGCCATGGACAGCATGTATCGGACAGGACAAGATGCCACAGCCAGGTGCTGACCTTGATCGTTTCTACAATCAGGGAATCATCGAATTCTTCACAGGCACACGCCAGCTCACAAAAGAGAACTGGGATGCTTGGGTAGAGGAATTCAAGAAGCAGGGTGGAGAAGATTGGAACAACAACGCAATCAACCTTGCAAAAGAGAACCGCTACATCAAATAAGTGAAAAATCTGATTGCTTGGCATTTTCCAAGTAATTGAGGCTTTGAGCTAGAAAGCCAGTTTCCACGAACAATGGAAGCTGGCTTTTTTTTTCGCTCTTTTCTTTTTATACTTTTAGAATGAAAAACACACGAAAAAATGAACTTGCCGTTTGCGGAATCGAAGCGGTCAAAGCTCTTGCAAAAAATCACCCGGAATCCATCCGCCGATTCTATTACGATGATGCTCGTACGATGGATTTCAAATCGTTATTCAGCTCGCTTGCGTCAAGGAAAGTTCCGTACAACAAAGTTGAAGATTCAGAATTGGAAAAATTGAGCGGAACCGTTCATCATCAGGGCGTTGTCGCGATGATTGAGCAGCCTTCGATTCCTCATCTCACTGTCGAAATTGCGGACGGCTGGCTGCACAGAAAAGAGTCGGCGTTGTTGCTCGACAGGGTCGGAAATGCGAACAATCTTGGTGCGATAGTTCGAAGCGCGGCTTTCTTCGGCGTAAAGAACATCGTGATTCCGCTTGATGAGGCGCAGAGCTCCGTCACGACCAGCTCGTACAGAGTCGCGCAGGGCGGAATGGAATATGTGAATGTCTACTCGATTCGCTCGATAACGAAGTTGCTCACGGCAATGAAAGGAAAGATGATTCGGTTCGGAACCGACGTTCATGCGAAGACCACTGCGGACAAGATTCCGACTTTGTGCGAGAACAAGCCTGCTCTGATTGTTCTTGGAAATGAGGAGCACGGGATTTCCGATGAGGTCAGAAAAAACTGCGATTATCTTGTTCTGATTCCGTTCTCGGATGACCCGAATGCGACCCGTCCGATTGAAAGTTTGAATGTTGCTCAGGCGGCCGCGATTTTCTTGTACGAGTGCAGGAATCTTTCGAAAAAGTAATTTGATTCTGAAAATAAAAAAGGCATGGGCTGCATTTCAATTATGCGGAAGTCCATGCCTTTTTGTGTTCTATCTGATTTTAGTCAGTGAAGAGCGGTGTTGAAAGGTAGCGGTCGCCAGAATCTGGAAGAAGAACTACGATTGTCTTTCCTTCGAATTCAGGGCGTTTTGCAACTTCGATTGCTGCCCAAAGTGCCGCACCTGACGAAATTCCTGTGAGGAATCCTTCTGTCTTTCCGAGTGTCTTTCCTGTTTTGAAAGCGTCGTCGTTATCGACCGGGATGATTTCGTCGTAAATCTTTGTGTTCAGTGTTTCCGGGATGAATCCTGCTCCGATTCCCTGAATCTTGTGTGGTCCAGGAGTTCCCTTTGAAAGAACCGGTGAAGTTGCCGGCTCAACGGCGATGACCTTCACGTTCGGGTTCTTAGATTTGAGGAATCCGCCGACTCCGCTCAATGTTCCACCTGTTCCGACACCTGCGATGAATGCATCGACGTTTCCGTCTGTGTCTTCCCAGATTTCCGGGCCTGTCGTGTCATTGTGTGTCTTCGGGTTTACAGGGTTGACGAACTGTCCTGGGATGAAGCTGTTCGGCGTTGTCTTTGCGAGTTCGTCGGCCTTTGCGATTGCGCCTTTCATTCCCTTTGAGCCGTCTGTCAGAACGAGTTCTGCTCCGTATGCTTTGAGGATGTTTCTGCGCTCAACGGACATCGTTTCTGGCATCGTGAGGATTACTTTGATTCCGTAGCTTGCGGCAACTGATGCAAGTCCGATACCAGTGTTTCCAGATGTAGGCTCGATGATTGTCGAATCTTTCGTCAATTTTCCTGTTGCAAGTGCGTCGTCAATCATTGCCTTTGCGATTCTGTCCTTTACGCTTCCGGCCGGATTGAAATATTCAAGTTTTGCAACGATTTTTGCCTTGAGCCCCAATTTCTGTTCGAGGTTGGAAAGTTCGAGGAGAGGAGTGTGTCCAACCAAGTCCGTGATTTTTTGTGCGATTTTTGCCATTTATAGCCTCCTTAATTAAATAATTTCCTATGGGTTAAGTATGAAATACTTTATAATGCTGAGTCGTCTTTGTCAATAATTTTGCTTAAAAACATACTGAAAAAGTAGGAATTGTTTTAAAGCAAAAAACACAACTCAGATATTATACATGTAACAATCGTCACTTTCGGTTTTGTTCGCCAAATCTTCGAGTGTCACGTTGTCGAGGTAGCTGTTTATCACTTTTTTGAGACCTTCCCAAAGGGCAAGTGTCTGGCAGGTGTCCTTTTTTTCGCAGGTGTTGTTCTCCGTTTCAAGACATGCCACCGGCGCCAGGCTGCCTTCCGTGATTTTCAAGATTTCGCTGACTTTGTATGCGGATGCCGGCTTTGAAAGCTTGTATCCGCCCTGAGGCCCTCTGACAGAAGTCAAAAGCCCGAATTTGCTCAAAAGAGAAGTAATTTGTTCCAGATACTTTATGGATATATTCTGCCGCTGCGATACATCTTTTAGGGCAGTGTACTCGCTGCCATGGCTGTTCTGCGCCAAATCAATCATGAACCTGAGAGCATAGCGACCCCGTGTTGATATTTTCATCGTTTTCTCCTTACTTAGATTTTTCTCCCCGAATTCCAACTCTATTCAATCATAATTATAAAACAGAGTAATTGTTTAGTAAATCAGTAGGAAATTAAGAAAAAGCGGTTGCCGGGGTGCGGATGTGTCCGAGGCATTTGCTTTGTGGAGGCAACCGGTCGCGGCACGCGCGAGCGCGTACCTGCACTGGGTGGATGAAATCGGTGCGCTGGATGCTGGAAGCGTTCTAGGCGATTGTGATTTGGAAGGTGCCGGTTGCCGGGGTGCTAGGACGTCCTAAGCAGTTGCTTTGTGGAGGCAACCGACGCTTGCCAGGGGGCGAATGTGTTCTAAGTAATTGTGCAGTGGATGCAAGCGGGCTCGGCACGAGCTATGCTCGTACCTGCACGGGTGGACGTGGTGGGGTGCGCTGGATGCTGGAAGCGTTCTAGGCAATTGCGATTTGGAAGGCGTTGGTTGCTAGGATGCTAGGACGTCCGAGGCAATTGTTTTGTGTATGCAAGCGGTAGCGGCACGAGCGGGGCGCGTACCTACATTGGTGGATGGACGGCGGTGCTCTGGATGTTTGTGGGGTCTAGGAATTTGTGTTTTTGAAGGCGAAAAAACAGCCCGCGCGATACTTAAATGTCGCGCGGGCTGTTTGTGCTTTATGAAAAAGCGTTGCGGATTACTTTATGCAGTCGTCTGACACGATGACTTTGTTGATGTGCCATATGTCGCGGACGTAATCTTCGATTGTGCGGTCGGAAGAGAATTTGCCGGAATTCGCGATGTTGATGAGTGCCATCCGTGCCCAGCCTTTCTTGTCCTTGTATGCTTCGGCGAGTTTTTCCTGTGCTTTCACATACTTGTCGAAATCTGCGAGGACGTAGTAAACGTCTGGTCTCTGTCCTTCGACACCGTATACGAGCGAGTCGTGGATTTCCTTGAAAATCTGGCGGCTTGGGTCGTAGGTACCGTCAACAAGCTGCTCGACGACTTCTTCCAGTGCCGGATTTCTTTCGATGTACTGCTGCGGGTTGTAGAGATGCTCTTTTTCCATCTTCTGGATTTCTTCCGTCAGAAGTCCGAATGGGAATCCGTTCTCCTTTCCTGCTTCCTCGAAAATCTCGATGTTTGCGCCGTCCCATGTTCCCATCGTCAGTGCGCCGTTCACCATGAACTTCATGTTCGAAGTTCCGGAAGCTTCTTTTCCTGCCGTAGAAATCTGCTCCGAGACATCCGCAGCCGGGAATATCTTCTCCGCGACCGAAACTCTGTAGTTCTCGATGAACACTACGCGGAGTTTTCCTCCGACGCGCCTGTCGTTGTTGACCCTTTCAGCGACAGTGTTTATGAGCTTGATGATTGCTTTCGCCCTTCTGTAGCCCGATGCGGATTTTGCGCCGAAGATGAATGTTCTTGGCGGCGGATTGAAGCTCGGGTCCTTTATGAGCCTGTTGTAGAGGTACATGATGTGGAAAATGTTCAAGAGCTGTCTCTTGTACTCGTGGAGACGCTTTACCTGCACGTCGAAAATCGAATCTGCGTCCAAGAATTCGTTCTGCTTGTGCTTGAGGTACTGGACGAGTGCTTCCTTGTTCTGCTTTTTGATTGCGATGAGCTCTTCGAGTGAAGCGTCGTCGTCTGCGAATTTCTCAAGCTCCTTGAGTTTTGTGAGGTCTTTCTCCCAGCCGTGACCGATTCTTTTCGTGATGAATTCCGCGAGCTTCGGGTTTGAAGAGCAGAGCCAGCGTCTCTGCGTGATTCCGTTCGTCTTGTTGTTGAATTTTTTCGGGTAGAGCGTGTACCAGTCTTTCAGCTCGACTTCCTTAAGAAGCTTTGTGTGGAGTTCCGCAACGCCGTTTACGCTGTAGCCTGCGTGGATTGCGAGCCATGCCATGTAGATTTTTCCGTTGTGGATAATCGACATTCTGTTCTGCTTCTCGTAATCGTTCGGATATTTTGCGCGGAGCTCGATGAGGAATCTTCTGTTGATTTCCTCGACAATCTGGTAGATTCGCGGAAGGAGAGCCTGGAAGATTGCGATGTCCCACTTTTCCAATGCTTCCGCAAGAATCGTGTGGTTCGTGTATGCGAATGTCTTCTCGACGATTGACCATGAATCGTTCCAGCCCATTCCGTACTCGTCCATCAGAATCCTCATCAATTCAGGAATTGCGACTACAGGGTGCGTGTCGTTCAGCTGAATTGCGTGGAGTTCCGGGAATTTTGCGAAATCTGTTCCGTAGTTGCTCACGAATCTGTGAACCAAATCCTGCAATGATGCCGAGCAGAAGAAATACTGCTGCTTAAGTCTGAGTGCTTTTCCCTGAGGACCGTTGTCGTTCGGGTAGAGGACGCGGCTGACGTTCTCAGCTTCGTTCTGCTTGAACACAGCCTCGTTGTATCTCATGTCATTGAAGAGCTGCAAGTCGAAACCGTCCGGGCTTGAAGCCTGCCACAATCTGAGCGTGTTGACCGTGTTCGTGTCGAATCCGACAATCGGCATGTCGTATGGAGTCGCGATTACTTCCTCCGCGTTTTCGATGTAGAACCTGTCCTGTCCGTCAGGCGTTTTTCCGTATTTGATTTCGCCGCCGAATTTTACTGTCACGGCGAGGTCTGAGCGTTTTACTTCCCACGGGTCACGGTGCTTGAGCCAGTTGTCAGGATATTCCACCTGATATCCGTTCTCGATTTTCTGCTCGAACATTCCGTACTCGTATCTAATTCCGTATCCGTGTCCAGGATAGTCGAGTGTCGCAAGCGAATCCAGGAAGCACGCAGCAAGACGACCGAGACCGCCGTTTCCGAGTGCTGCATCCGGCTCCTCGTCTTCAACAAGGTCAAAGTTGATGTTCATGTCTTTGAGAACCTTTTTTACCTCGTCTTTTATCTGGAGGTTGATGAGGTTGTTGCTCAAAGCACGTCCCATCAGGAATTCTGCCGAAAGATAGAAAAGCTGCTTTGTAGGCTTTTTGTCGTATTCGTTTCTCGTCGCCATCCATGCAGGCATGATGATTTCCTGAACCGAAGCCGAGACCGCATCGAACAAATCGTGGCTGCTTGCCTGCGAAATGTCTTTTCCGTATTGACGGCGCAAGCGTGCAGTAAGATTTTCTTTGAATTTTTCTGCGTTGAATTTCATATTATTGCTCCTTTTAAAAAATTCTTTTGTTTATTTTCGTCTGTTTTTCCTATTTCGCTATCAGAATCACGATTGAGCTTGACGGAAGAACGTATTTCTCCTGCGACGTAAGCTCCTCCGCATTCTCGTCGGAAAGCGCGCTGTCCGCATCCGCCACCGACGTGTCCACAAGCCTGTACCACTTTCGCATGTCCGAGTTATCGTCGTAGCTCGGTTGCGGAATCGTCACAGTCAGGTCGTAGATGTTCATGCTGAACGCGATGTAAAAATCATTGTCCTCAAGTCCAAGCTCGTTCGCGTCGCCGATGCCGACTGCCCTTCCGCCCAAACGGAACGCAAGGAAGTTCTTCACTTTTCGCCAGTCCGGAACTCTGCCGTCAAAATCAAGCCAGGTGATGTCAGGAGGATTGTCGAATTTCGCTGACGAGACTCCGCCGAAAAATCTGTTCCGCTGGAAAACAGGATGCTTTTTTCGCATTTCGATAAGCCTCTGCGTGAATTCGAGAATCTTGGCGTTGCTTTCCACGTTTTCCCAGTTGAACCATGAAATCTCGTTGTCCTGGCAGTACGAGTTGTTGTTTCCGTTCTGCGTCCTCATAACTTCGTCGCCCGAAACAATCATCGGCGTTCCCTGCGAGACGAGAAGCGTCGTGAGGAAATTCCGCACCTGCTGGCATCTGATTTTGTTGATTTTCGGATTCAGGACGATTCCTTCGAATCCGTAGTTGTAGCTGTTGTTGTTGTCGCTGCCGTCCCTGTTTTCCTCGCCGTTCTGCTCGTTGTGCTTGTTGTTGAACGAAACGAGGTCGTTGAGCGTGAATCCGTCGTGCGCGGTTATGAAATTGATTGAATTCGTCGGGTTGCGTCCCGAAATCGAGAACAAGTCGGACGAGCCGGAAATTCTCGTTGCCGCCTCTGTCGCAAGGTTTTCGTCGCCGCGGATGAATCTTCTGATTCCGTCCCTGTAATGGTCGTTCCATTCGCACCAGCGGTTCAAAGTTCCGCCCGGAAATCCGCCGATTTGGTATGCGCCAGCGCAGTCCCACGGCTCGGCGATGATTTTCGTGCTTCGGAGAACAGGATCTTCCGAAATGCGCGTCGTGAGGGGGCTGTTTCCCTGAGGGAATCCCTTTTCGTCGCGCGTCAGCTCGGAAGCAAGGTCGAATCGGAAGCCGTCAACGTGCATCTCAAGCACCCAATAACGGAGGCAGTTTATTATGAAATCCGAGACCACAGGATGATTTGCGTTCACCGCATTTCCGCAGCCCGAGAAATTCATGTAATACTCTTTGTGGTCGTTCACGAGATGATAGAAGATTGAATTGTCGAATCCCCTGAAATTGAGCGTGACTCCGTTCTCGTTGCCTTCAGCCGTGTGGTTGAACACAACGTCTAAGATCACTTCGATTCCTGCCTCGTGGAGTTTCTTCACCATGTATTTGAATTCTTTGACGGCACCGCCCGGAGTTTTGTCGAATGCAAACGACGTTTTCGGCGCAAAATATCCGATTGTTGAATATCCCCAGTAATTCGTGAGCCTCGTGCCGGTCATCGGATTCGTGTTGCCGTTCTCATAGTCGTCAAATTCCATCAGCGGAAGAAATTCAACCGCAGTGATTCCGAGCTTCTGCAAATACGGAATTTTCTCCGTGAATCCAAGATACGTTCCCGGATGCTCGACTTTTGACGAAGGAGACGCTGTGAATCCTTTCAGATGCGTCTCATAGATGATTGTGTTGTTGAGCGGAATGTTGAGCTGCCTGTCGTTTTCCCAGTCGAAATCCGAATCGTCGATTACGACATTCTTCGGAAAACTCTTCATGTCGATTTCCAGCCCTGGTTTCATGTTCTTGAACACGGAGCCGTTCGAAAATGATTTTGCTTTCGGGTCGAAAAGATATTTCGTCGCGTCGAATCTGTGACCGTGCGACGGATTGTAAGGCCCGTCCGCCCGATAAAGATACAGCGCACCCGGCTTTAGACCTTCCACAAACACGTGCCAGATGTCGCCTGTCCTGTTTTTTTCGGAATCAAGCTCAATCGTCTGATACGGGTTGTCGGAATCCTCTTTTTCAAAAAGTTCCAAAAAAATCTTCGTGGCATTTCTGCTGAACACAGAAAAATTCACGCCTTTAGAAGTAACGAACGTTCCTTCCTCAAGCGGTTTTCCCGTTAAAATCCGTAATGAATCCATAAAGATTATTTTATCATGGAATTTTGCACTTCACAAAGAGAATTCAAAATCATAACCGACTTTTATAATCTCCCCGGTTTTCAGCGCGGAAGCCTTCAGCGAATTTGTTTAGTCGAATCTGCTTGTTTGTAAAATCATCTTAATTTTAAACTTTTAAGTCGGAATCCTCCTAAAAAACGATGTTAATATATAGATAATTCAATAAAGTTTTAGGAGAAAAAAGTGAGGAAATCTTTTATCAAAAAAGTTTTTAAAACAGCAGTTGTGGCAGTCACTTTAAGCTTTGCTTGGGGCTTAGGTGGATGCTCAAACTCAATTGATGTATGTGACGCATCTACATCAGACTCGTCTAATAGCCAATTAGCGGTTCTTGAGGAAAAAAAAGAAGAATTAGCACTTTATGCTATGAACGGACAGTTCATAGCGAGTGAAAGTGAACTTGAAGGTAGTGTCAGGGCATTTATCTCTAATTCTGATTCAAATTCATCATCGTCACGTTCTTTAATGTCAAGTTCAGAAATATCCAAAGTAAAAATGGATTCCATTGCAATCGCTACTACTAGTGCTAATAGCGCAAGAACTGTTGTTGAAGACTTTTCTGAAGAAATACCTATTTACTATTATGAAATCACTATCGGTGACAGAACTGATGTTGTCATTGCAACACCTGATAGGCGTGTTGGAAATATCTTGGCGTATATTGAAGATTGTTCTGTTGAGAATCTTGCTGATGATGCAGATTCTCCTGTTTCTGTTTTTTTTGACAATCTTTCTGGTTATGTGCAGGCTATCGCAGATTTGTGGAATAACGAATTGACAGATTCTTATTTGGAATCTGTTCGTTCTGCTGCAGAATCTGTTGTAAAATCAGGTGAGTATACATATTCTGATTGGGTTTATAATGGCGGAAATGAAAAGTGTGTTATACCATCCTGTATTTCAAAATATACCGGGCAAAGCACTTTTTTAGATATTGGAAATTGTAACCTAAACTACACGTTGCATGGTTGTGGAGCAACATCTGCAATGCAAATTCAATGTTTTCATAAGCATCCAAAACGGATAACAGTTGATACAGTTGACTTTGATGGAACTAATTATAATGGTAGCCTAATTTGGTCAAATTATTCTGATGAAAATATGAAATGGCTTAATACAGAAGAATCAACTATTGGGTCTAATTGGGCTAATGCGAAAATAAAATACTACAATAAGGGTGCGGCGGATGTCTTTGCTGAAGAATTTGATTATTTTCGCGAAAACTATGAAAGCATTTCAATGACAGATTTGAAAAACCGTTACGAAGTTTTAAAAAATCAAGAATCATCTAAAGTTCAAGCAGCAACAGCTACATGGAATAAAAACAAGAATATATTGTTCTATTGGATTAGCAAAAGTGAACTTGAAGGACGCTACAATACATATTCGCGACTTAGAAACAAAGCTAATACATCCGTAGCAAATATGGAGAAATTTTTTGTTGATAATGTTAAAAAATCAGAAAAAAAAGTTGCCGAAACGTCGACAATTGTGGATGTCAATTTTTATAAGGGGATATGTGCATTATTTTATCAAACAATGATTGGTTGTAAATCTGTACCGAACTATGATTCCTCTGGAAATAATGAAAGTACAAGCACTTATTCTGCTGATTGCATTTCATACATGAAAAGTGTTGGATTCTCTATGGAAGATGAATGTGATTATTCGTATTCTAAAGTAAAACAATCGATAGATAATGGGTGTCCTTTGATTGTTACAGGACATACAGGTGAATATGAAAACGAGAAAGGTGAGATAACTCATAGTGGACATAGTTGGATTATTGATGGTTACGCAAATTTGTCATGTACTGCAAAGAATACATCGACAAAAGAGTCTATGAGTCTTACTGCTGATTATGTTCATTGCAATTGGGGGTGGAATGGTATTAGGCATGGATTTTATCTAAGTGGTGTTTTCGATTCCAGAGAAAATCCTCTTTATACGGGCTCTTATGATTCTGCAAAGCAAAGAAGTGTCTGCTTTGGAGAAGAGAGCAATAAATCTGGATATTTTCAGCATTATGTGAAAATCGTTCCAAATATAAAGCCAAGCAATTAACATAGGTGCAATAAAATGAAAAAAATCATTTACTTTATTTTTGCATTCCTTATGTCGTTTTCTCTGTTTTCGTGTTCTGACGATGAGGACATTTCCGAAATAAAAAAAGATGCAAAAGCGGATTTTCTTTCGTTTTCAGATTCATGGAAAGAGCCTTCTAAATATTCGTTTTCATATTCGTATACTGGAAACGGCTTTCTGTCTGACACTGCGAAGTCTCATGGAAGCCTGTCTGTTACGCGGAATGGAGATTCCGTCGTGCTGAGTGGCGATATAGCGGAGTCGCTCCAATCTTGGTATGACGATGAAAAGAAATGGATTGACGACTGGCATTCTGAATCCGAAACTTCCACGGATGAATTATATTTGGACGACATTGCGGAATTGGACAGCCTTTACGCGTCTAAAAAAAGCGAATGTTGCGTGCTTTCGATTTCGGAAATGTTGGAACTTCTGAATAACAGTTGGAATGATGTTTCGAGTTCCGCTGACGAAAATACGGATTTCAATGTTCAATATTCTGTGTCGGGAAATGTGAAATATCCGTCATTTGTGGAATGCCCTGATTGGACGAAAAAATACGGCGGAACTGCCGAGAGTGGCTTCCGCATAGAAATCACCGAATTTTCAGTGACGGAATAGCAAAACATGTCTGCACTTCACAATGCAGACATGTTTTTCGCTAGTCGCTTTCCTTTGTCTTTTATTCAGTGACACTGCGAAATTCTTGGTAACCGACTTTTATAATCTCCCCGGTTTTCAGCGCGGAAGCTTTCAGCGAGTCCAAATCAACGTAGATGTCCTGATTTTCGCTTCTGATGACGAGCCTTGTTCTTGCGCCCAAGAATTCCTGCATCACGATTTCGCCTGAAAGTTGTCCGCATTCGCCTGTTTTTGAATCGTTTTCTTCTATTAAAAAGAACCATTCCGGGCGAATCAGAATCGTCTTGCCGTTCTTTTCGATGAAATTCGCCTTGCCCACGAAATCCGCGACGAATCTGTTTTTCGGCTCGAAATAAATGCTCTTTGGCGAGCCGAATTGCTGCAGCGTCCCCTCGTTCATCACCGAGATTTTGTCGGAGAGCGAAAGAGCTTCGTCTTGGTCGTGCGTGACGTAGATTGTCGTTATGCCGAGTTTCTGCTGAATCTCCTTCAGCTCAAGCCTTAATGACTCCCTTAGTTTCGTGTCGAGGGAGGAGAGAGGTTCGTCCATCAGAAGAATCTTCGGCTTTAAAATGACGGCGCGTGCGAGTGCGACCCTCTGCTGCTGACCGCCGGAAAGTTCGTTCGGGTATCTTTTCAACAAATCCTGGATTCCGAGTTTTTCTGAAATTTCGGTTACGGATTCCTCAAAATTTTCTGTGTGTGAAGAATTTTCATTTCGATTGATGAAAGGCAAACGCCACTTTCTTTTTATTTTCAGGCCGTATTCGATGTTCTGGCGGACGGAAAGGTGAGGAAAGAGGGCGTAGTCCTGAAAAACCATTCCTACCGAACGTTTGTTAGGTTCTGTTTTTGCCTGGTCTTTTCCGTCAATCAGGATTTTTCCAGACGCGGGGTGAAGAAAACCCGAGATGAGCCGCAGAAGTGTCGTTTTTCCGCAGCCGGATGAACCCAATAGCGTAGTGAAGCTTCCGTTTTCCACCGAAAGCGAAAAATCTTTTATAACGGGCGTATTCTTGTATGAAAAATTCACCCTGTCGATTTCCAAAACTGTTCCGCCCATTCTATTTTCTTCTCCTAAATGAAAATTCAAAAATACTTTTCGTTTTCCGAGGTGCTTTGTCTTCAATCTTTTTCAAAACCAGCTTTCCGAGTCCGATTACGGAAAATGTCAGGATTGTGAGGACGAGTGCGAGAGATGCGGCTTTTCCCCAAAATCCTTCTTCCGCCAGATTCAGGATTTTAATCGAGGCGAGCGGGGTTTTGAAGGACACGAGGAAAATCACCGCGCTCATTGTTCCGACTCCGCGGACGAAATCGTAGAGGAACGAGCTGAATATTCCGCCTTTCGAAATCGGAAGAAGCACCGTGAAAAGAAGCTGAATCTTGTTCGCGCCGAGTGAGATTGCGCCGTCGTCCATCGTCGTCTTTATCTGCGAGAACACGGACGACATTATCCTGTACGAGAACGGCAGAAATCCGACCGAAATCGCGATTACAATCATCGCCGAGGAATTCCTGAAATTGAGCGCGATTGATGCAAGCGAGAACGCGAGCCCGAAAAGCGAGCCGGGAACTGCCGCGGGAATCTGAACGAGAACGTCGATTGCGCGTTTCATGCAGAGGTTCGTGCGCTGAACTATGAAAGACGAAAGGCACGCAATGAATGTCGAAATCAATGCACCGCAAAGAGCGAACGAGACCGAATTTTTGAGTTCTGTTGAATATCGAAGCACATTCTTCATGTGTTCGAGTGTGAACGAAGTTTCGATTCCCCAGAGTTTCTGGAACGCGCCGAAGATTATCGCGACGAACTGAAGAATCACCGAAAGCGAGATGACAGCGCAGAACGCGGTGAGAAAAATCCGTGTGGCGAGCGAAGATTTCTTTGACGGAAGGAACTGTGTTTTTCCGCCGATTGTCGCGAATTTCGCCAAGTTGTTTTTCATCAATCGGTTCTGCAAAACGAAAAGGATTATGCTCGGAACAAGAATCACAAGCCCGATTGCGGCAGATTTGCCTGCGTTCATCCATCCTGTCAGCTGCGTGTAGATTTCCACAGCCAGCACTTTGAATCTTCCTGCCACAATCATCGGGTTTCCGAAATCCGAGAGAACCGAGACCGCAATGAACAGAAGCGCGGAGAGAATCCCCGAAAACGAAAGAGGAAGCGTTATCGTGAAGAAAATGCGGAGCCGCGACGCGCCCATTCCTCGCGCCGCCTGCTCGTAATTCGGATTGATTCCCTGCAAAGTCTGGACGCAAATCATGTACGAAATCGGAAAGAAGCAGAGAACCTGAGAAATCAAAAGTCCCCAAAATCCGTAGAGCGACACATCGAGTCCAAGAA
Source organism: Treponema sp. (assembly GCA_017525605.1). Classification (GTDB taxonomy): domain Bacteria; phylum Spirochaetota; class Spirochaetia; order Treponematales; family Treponemataceae; genus Treponema_D. The sequence continues at coordinate 61,625 of JAFXSM010000039.1, forward strand.
TCGTTTTTGTGATGTACCCCTGCCTTCCGAAAAGAAGGATGAACGACAAACCTCCCACAAATGGCGGTGTCACAAGATGCACAATCGGCACGAGCGAGAAAAACTTTGCGAAAGGAATGTCGCCTTTTACGACTGCGTATGCGAATATGTAGCCGATGATGACGGAGAGAGTTGTGGATGAGACGCATTCAAGAGCGGTGTTGCGCATCGCTTCGTGCCAGACTTTTGAGAAAAGCACTTCTTTTATGTCGCCAGCAGTGACCGAAAGTGCCACGCAGACGAGCGGAAAAGCGATGCAGACTGCCGCATACAGAACTGTCAATGTCCAGAAAAACGAAAGTGACTTTGATTTCATCTGATTAAAACTGATTTTTTATTTTACTTCCTGTGCCCATTTTGAAAGAACAGCGTCCTTTTCTTTTGCGGCACGGGCAGTATCATATTCAATCAAATCGATTTCGGAAAGCGGGACAGAGCCTTCCGCACCTTTCGCGTCAGGATTCACAGGAAGAGTGAAGTCGATTGAGCTCATGAGTTCCTGCGCTTCCTTTGAGAGCATGAAATCGACGAATTTCTTTGCGGCATCGAGATTTTTCGTGTTCTTCATTATCGAGATGCAGTCAACGTCGCCCACAGACTGCGGAGGTGCAATCGCAACAACGTCGAATCCGTCTGCCTTGTACTTTGCGAGCGCGTGGATGTACGAGACTCCGAGCGCGTATTCTCCCGTTCCGATGAGCTTTGCCGGCGCAGAACCAGAATCCGGGAACTGCCCCACGAGCGGAATCAGAGATTCAAGATATTCCCAGCCCTTTTCTTCGCCGAGACGCTGGAGCTGGTCCTGAACGAAAAGATACGCTGTCGAAGACGCAACCGGATTTGTGAGGACGATTTCGCCTTTGAAAGCTGGGTTTGCAAGGTCTTCCCAAGTCTTCGGCATTTCGGTTCCAGGGAATTTCTCCTCAAATCTCTTTTTGTTCACTCCGATTCCAAGAGAAAGCACGCAGAAACCAGTATATGTGTCGTCCTTTGATTTTGCGAACTGCGGAACGTTTTCTGCAAGCGGGGATTTGTATTGTTCGAGCGCGCCTTTTTCGTTCGCCTGAATGTGGTAGTTCGTTGCGCCGCCGAGGAGAATGTCTGCCTGAGGATTGTCCTTTTCGGCGATGACCCTGTTCACAAGCTCGCCAGTGGAAGCGCGGAGGAATGTCGCCGGAATGCCGGTCTTTTCCGTGAAGAGTTTGCAAAGAGCTTCGGTCTCTTCTTCGTGGATTATCGAATAGATTTTGACTTCCTGTTTTGCTTCTTTTTTCTCGTTCTTTTCGTTGCAGCCGAGCAGTGCCAGTGCCGCAACCGAAACAAGCGCGATGCCGAGCGTATTTTTCATTGTCTTTTTCATATCTGAAACTCCTGTTTTTTGAATGTGAGAATAAAAATAATTATTGTCTGGTATCATTTATAGATTCATCTTTCTGCAATTTAAATAATACCAGTTTCTCCGTTTTTGGAAGGCGGATTTTGTGGTATTGTTCTTCAATCACAAATTAAGGAGAACAAAATGGCGAAACCTTTGATTTGCCTGTGCCTGACGGGAAAAACGCTTGAAGAAGATTTGGAGATAGCGGAGAAATACAGACCGTATATCGACATCGTGGAGCTTCGTGTTGATTGGCTCGATGAGGACGAAAGGCTCAAGATACGCAATTTTCCTGAAAGAGTCGGGCTTCCGACTATTCTTACGATAAGAAGAATATCGGACGGCGGAAAGTATGACGAAGGGGAGGCGAGCAGGGCTCTTCTTTTCGCGCGCGCACTTGCATTCGCAGATGAGGATCGCCGGAAGAATTTCGCATACGTCGATTTCGAGGACGATTTCTACGTTGCGGGGCTTCAGGAAGCTGCTCTCGCATTCGGAACAAAGATAATCCGCTCGTTCCACGACATGAAGAACCCTGTGCCGAACATCGTCGAAAAACTCGATTCGATGCGGACGACCGGCTACGAGATTCCGAAAGTCGCATTCATGCCGCACGCACTTGCTGACGTTACGCAGGTCTCAAAGGAAATCGCAGGCAAACTCAACGGCTCCGAGCAGATTATTTGCGGAATGGGACCAATCGGCTTTCCGACACGAGTTCTAGCCCAGAGATTCGATTCGTATTTGACTTTCACGTCCCCGAAAGAGCTTTCCGAGAATCTTTTCGCAATCGGACACACTGACCCGATTACGCTCAAGGAACTCTATCACTACAAGAAAATCGACGAGAACACGAAAATCTTCGGAATAACCGGATTCCCTCTCATCGCGACCGGTTCTCCTGCGCTTCACAATGCAAAGTTCGCGGAGAACAGGATGAACGCAGTTTACATTCCGTTCAGGGCGGATTCCGCAAAAGACGCATTCGACTTTGCCGTTCAGATGGGCATGAAAGGCTACAGCGTCACAGTTCCGCACAAAGAAGAAATCATGCAGTTCCTGGACGAAATCGATGAGACAGCGAAAAATATCGGCGCGGTCAACACCGTCATAAACGAGGGCGGAAAATGGAAAGGCTACAACACCGATTTCCTCGGATTCTCAAAAGCACTGCTTGAATTTTCGGGGCTGACAGACCTCAAAGGCAAGAGTGTTTCCGTAATCGGAGCCGGCGGCGCTGCAAAGGCAATCGTCTACGCGCTTCTTTCTCTCGGTGCGGACGTCCTTATCTGCAACAGGACGAAGCTCAAGTCAAGGCAGCTTTCGAGAATCTACGGCTGCGAATTCGCAGGTCTCGGCGTTGACTGCATCGCCCAGATTCAGACACATTCGGATATCATCGTCCAGACGACATCGAAGGGTATGAACGCAACCGGCGAACCGAACGAAAACAATGACCCGCTCTGGTTCTACGACTTTACCGGAAACGAGCTTCTTTTCGACATAGTTTATGAGCCTTCCGTGACTCCAGTGATGAAACGTGCGCAGGATGCCGGATGCAAAGTCTGCAACGGTCTCAAAATGCTCCAGTATCAGGGAGAAGCCCAGTTCAGCATGTTCAAAGATGCTTACGAGCGAAGCTGAAAACTGAATTTCGAAATGAGCAGAATATTTTCAGAGTGATTTTGTAAAATAAATGACTTTTCAATTTGAGGAAAATTAAATGACAAAAGACGAACAAAAGGTTTTGGCTGCATCAACTGCAATCGACACCCTCATCGAACAGAAGAAAATTTTTTCCGGCATGAAAATCGGACTCGGAACAGGAAGCACTGCTCTTCCTGCTGTAAAAAGACTCGCTGAAAGAATGGCTGACGGAACTCTCAAGGACATAAAGGCAGTCGTCACGAGCTTTCAGACTGAAAACTACTGCAAGGATTTGGGAATCCCGGTCTACACTTTGAACGACAGAGTAATCGGCGGCAAGCTCGATTTGGCGATTGACGGTGCCGACGAAATCGACCCAGAGAACAACGTAATCAAGGGCGGCGGAGCTGCATTGCTCCTCGAAAAAATCGTCGCATACAATTCTTCCTCATACGCAATCGTTGCCGACGAGTCAAAATCAGTGCAGAACATGGGAACGAAATTCCCTCTGCCTGTCGAAATCATCGGCGGTGCGCGTCTTGCCGTTGAAAATGCGCTTGCAAAACTCGGCGCAAAATGCGTTCTCCGAGAGGGCGTTCGAAAATGCGGCCCTGTAATCACCGACAACGGCAACCAGATTCTCGACTGCACTTGGGAAAATCCCGTTAACCCGGCAAAAATGGAAGACGAGATTACGAAAATCGCAGGCGTAGTTGAGGTCGGATTCTTCACAAAGCTCAAGCCGACAGTCTTCATCGCACATTCCGACGGCAAAGTCGAAATCAGATAAATCGCCTGAATGTCGATTCATTCCCATAAAACGGCAGTGCCGCTACGCGGTGGCGTTAACATCGCTTGCGATGTTTGGTGTTTTATGGGTTTGAACCTCGCTTCCGCTTGTTTCTGCCATTGCATTGTAAAAACTCGACCTTTAGACACTCTTAGCAAAATCAATAAATACTGTCTACGGTTTCAACATGTTCGCTTCCGTCATACTGTCCATGAAATCGTATGTAAGCGAAAAGAACCAGGAAATCGTGCTGTTGAAATTGTCCGCATGGATTCCGCCGTCGTATGTAAGGTAATAGGAAATGCCGAATGTCTTATCAAACCAGTAAGTATTGAGGAATATCTTATCGCCGTTGAATTTGTTGCAGAACCGAACGGCATCTTCTTCGCTGACTTCCCTTTCGGGATTTATGAATGTATAGAAGACAATTATTTTCCGCTTTGAATCGACTTTGATGTTTATGCCTGAAAACGTCATTCGCTGTTCATTTTCATCGATTCTAATCTCCCTTGACGAATACTTTTCGTTCAAAAGCCCTTTCAAATTCTGAATGTCCACCTCTTCCTGAAAAAGCGATTTCTGACCGTTGATGTTCTCAAGAAGCGAATACAAAGCCCTCGCCTTGTCGATTGAAATTTCTCCCGCGTTTTCTCCGCTTTCCTCTGCGAAAAGCGGGAGAAGCGAAAATGCGAGCAGCGCCGAAAAAACGCAGCAAATCTGACGAATGATTTTTCTCATAAGCAACTCCTTTGTTCATGCTGAATTTTATTTTAAACCGCACTTTTCCATTTCACAAACGAAAATGTCAGGAACGCATAGTAAAAATCGTCTTAACGTGAAATTTTCAGGTCGGAAAACTCGACTGCTGAATGGCAAATAGAGTATAGTAGCCATATGGATTGGAGTAATTTTAGATTCATTGACTTATTTGCCGGAATTGGAGGAATTCGATTAGGATTTGAAGCTGTTGGTGGGCATTGTGTTTTTTCGTCGGAATTTGACGAAGACGCCTGCAAAACTTATGAAGCAAATTTTCATGAACATCCAGCCGGTGATATTACAAAAATTGACGCAAAAGACATTCCTGATTTCGACATATTGCTCGGAGGATTTCCCTGCCAGGCATTTTCAATAATCGGAAAGAAAGAAGGATTCTCGAACGAGACTTGCGGAACTCTGTTTTTTGAAATAGAGAGAATATTGAAAGAAAAACGACCTTCTGCTTTTATGCTAGAGAATGTGAAAAACTTAAAATCGCATGACAACGGCAATACATATAGTATTATAAAATCTCATTTACAATCTTTGGGATACAATGTGTATGAATCCGTGTTGAATTCGCTGGATTATGGAGTTCCACAGAAAAGAGAGCGTATTTTTATAGTCGGATTCTTAAGCAATGTCCATTTTTCATTTCCAAAACCAGTTCCTTTGAATGAAAGAAAAACACTTGTCGATGTTTTGGAAACTAACGTCGATGCAAAATATTATGTCAATTCTCGTATCAAAAACTCTCGCTTGGAGCGCCTCAAAGATAAAAATTATCCCAGACCGTACATTTCGCATGAAAATATGGCAGGTACGATAACACCTCACCCTTATTCATCGTGCTTAAGAGCCGGTGCTTCTGCCAACTACATCTTGATAAATGACGAAAGAAGACCTACAGAACGCGAGATGCTAAGGTTTCAGGGCTTTCCTGAATCCTATAAAATTGTTTTGCCATATGGAAAAGTAAAAAAGCAGTGCGGAAATTCAGTTTCAGTTCCTGTAATAACAGCAATTGCAAAAGAAATGCAAAAATCTTTGCAACGATATGATAATTTTGGAGAAGAAGAATTCTCTCCAACTGACGAGATGATGTTTTTATTTGCGTGAGGAATTTATGCCAACAAAGGAAGAGGCTAAAAAAGCACTTGATAAAGTAATTGAGAAATCCCGCGTTCATTTGTACAAGCCCATCCAAATTGCAGAAATCCTGTATAGAGCAAGAATTGACAGAACTTTAAATCTGCTAAATTTAGAGCAATACCGCACAAAAAGCAAAAAATGGCGTGATGATATATCTTTGCAGCTTTTAGGCAGAATTTGCACAAGCAGTGCAAAATTTCAGGATAACTTATTTGATGAAAATGCTATTCCCCCGAAAATACTGGCAGAGCTTGGAAAGGAAAATATTAGGACAAACGGTGCGGTAGAGGCGTATATATACAGGTTGTTCACAGAAAAACATTCGCAGTTAGCAGGTGCCTTGGATTATTGCCTAAAAGCAACCGCTGCTGATTTCAATGTAAAAAACTTTATAGATGCTTTTTGGAATGAACCAGGATTAAAAAGAAGTCTAGATAAAATATACGAAATAATCGTATATGCACTTTTTTCGACAATAGTCGAGACTTTGAATATTCAGATAACACTTTCAATAGATTCTGGAAAAATCGAAGTTTTGAAAGAATTTGAGGATTTCGCACATAAAGTGATGTGTATAGATTGCAATAACGGAAGCTACAGCCAAGATGCAAAAATATATAGAGTCGGAGTCACAAATGCAGCAGACAGAGGTTTGGATATGTATTCAAACTGGGGTCCTGCAATACAAATAAAACACCTGAGTCTGGATGTTTCGCTTGCAGAAAATATCGTATCAGCTATTTCAAGTGATAAAATTGTAATTGTCTGCAAGGATGCAGAAAAAGAAACTATTATTTCGCTACTGTCACAAATCGGGTGGAGAAGCCGCATTCAAAGTATCATCACGGAAAATGATTTGATTGATTGGTATGAAAAAGCATTGCGCGGAAAATATTCATTAAAGATGAAAGACAAATTACTTGATACTCTAAGGGAAGAAATTGCAGAGGAATTCCCCTCAGTACATTCACTTCCTGAAGTCTTAAAACAACGCCACTATGAATTAATAAAAGATGGATTCTGGAAAAACTAACATTCTAAAATCATCTTAATATGAAACTTTCAAGTCGGAATAATTCTAAAAAGCGATGTTAACATATAGTAAACAGATAAAAAAAGGAGAAAAAAGTGAAGAAATCTTTCATTAAAAAAATTTCGGATTTTGCTATTGTTGCATTTGTATTAGGAAGTTTTTGCTATTTAAGTGGACAACAACCATGAAAAATATCCTTATATTAGCGTCATTGCTCGTTTTGCTCTGTTTTTCTTGTGCTGATAACGACGATTCTGCCGAGACGAAAAATGATGCGAAAACGGAGTTTCTTTTCTTTGCGGATTCGTGGAAAGAGCCTAGTAGATATACTTTTTCATATTCGTATACTGGACACGGAAGTCTTTCTGACACGGCAAAGTATTAGGGGAATCTGACTGTGACACGTAATGGCGACGACGTTGTGTTGACAGGCGACATTGCGGAATCTCTTCAAGCTTGGTATAACGACGAAAAAAGCGAAATTGACGAGTGGCATACAGAATCGGAAACTTCCACAGAAGAATTCTATCTGGAGGACATTGAAGACTTAGATAGACGGTACGCAGCTAAAAAAAGCGAATGCTGCGTGACATCGATTTCTGAAATGCTCAAGCTTCTGACTGACAGTTGGAACGATGTTTCAGGCAGTGCCGATGAAAAGATTGATTTCAATGTGCAATACGATGTGTCGGGAAATGTGAAATATCCGTCATTAGTGTCATGTCCTGATTGGACGAGAAAAAACAGCGGAATTGCCGAAAGCGGTTTCCGTATTGAAATCACAAATTTTTCACTGATTGAACAATAACGCAAAAAGGTCTGCAAAATCCGAACGGAACATGCAGACCTTTTTTGTGTCAAAAATTGCGTTCTAGCGCAGGATTCTGTCCAATACGTTGTCTTTTTGCCGCCAGCCTTTTTCGACTTTTACCTGCAAATCGAGGTCGATTTTGTAGTCGAAGATTTTTCGGAGGGCTTTGATGCTTTCGACGCGGATTGTCTTTATCATCGACGCGCCTTTGCCGATTACGATTCCTTTCTGGCTTTCGGTCTCGACGCAGAGGAACGCGCGGCACCACATTTTTGTCGGGGTGCGCATTTCCATGTCGGCGATTTTGACGTACACGCAATGCGGGATTTCTTTGTCCAATCGGTTTATCGCCTGCTCTCTGATGACTTCCGCGATTCGAAAGTCGACTTCCTGGTCGGTGTAGTAATCTTCGGAATACAGATGAGGGGCGACAGGGGCAAGCGCAAAAAGCGCGTCCAGAACGTCATCGATTCCAACGTCGTTCTTTGCGGAAATCTCGATGACTCTTTCTTTCGGAACGTCCTTTAGCTGTGCAAAGATGAATTTCCGTGTGGCATCTTTCATCGAATTTTTCTCGTCGGTTTTGTTTATCGCGATGACGATTTTTCCCTGATGCTTTTCCAAAAGCGCGGTAATCAGTCGCTCTTCTTCCGCGCAAGTTCTCGTGGAGTCGATTATGTAGAGAATCAAATCAGAATTCTCAAGCTGGTCGGCGACGATGTTCCTCATGCGCAAATTCATTTTCTTTTCCGAGTCGTGGTAGCCCGGAGTGTCAACGAAAACGAGCTGCCCGTCCGAAGTGTTCACGATTCCGCGGATTGCGTTCCTTGTCGTCTGCGGAATTGCGGAGACGATTGAAACCTGCTCGCCCGCCGCAGTGTTCAGAAACGTCGATTTTCCTGCCGACGGACGACCGATTATCGTCACGAGCGCGGTCTTGTCACCGATTGGCGGAAGCGAATCCTCGTCTTCCAAATCCTGGTTTTCTTCTATTATTTTGTCGTTATCCATAAAACTGATTCTATCAATTTTTCGTCGGTTTTTCACAATCAGAACCGTTGTGTACGCTGAACTTTATGCGGAATTTTAAGAAAAAATCATGTATCATAAAAAATCCTGCAGCAGCCGGAGATATGAATTTTAAGAGGTATTAAAAAATGGGCGGAATTTTTGGCGTCGTCTCGAAGGGCGATTGTTCGTTGGATTTGTTTTTCGGAGTTGATTATCACTCGCATTTGGGAACACGTCGCGGAGGTCTTGCGGTCTGGCGGAATGACGAAAGATTCCAGCGTGCCATTCACAACATTCAGAATTCTCCGTTCAGGACGAAATTTGAAAGCGATGTTGAAGAAATGAAGGGAAGGGTCGGAATCGGCTGCATTTCCGACTACGAGCCGCAGCCGCTTCTCGCGCATTCGCATCTCGGTCGTTTCGCGCTCACGACTGTAGGAGTTGTGACAAATGCAGACGAACTCGTGAAGGAGCTTCTGGAAAACGGAAACGCGTTCCTTGAGATGAGCGGCGGGGAAATCAACCAGACGGAGCTGATTCTTGCGCTTTTGAACACCCAAAAGACGATTGTGGACGGAATCAAATATGTCCAGTCGAAAATTCAAGGCTCGATAACAATGCTCGTTGCGACACCGGAAGGCATTTACGGTGCCCGCGACAAAATGGGAAGAACTCCGCTTCAAATCGGAATCAAAAAAGACATCAAAGGCTCGATTCTTGCACACTGCCTTTCGTTCGAGAGTTTCGCATATATCAATCTTGGCTACACGGATTTGCACGAGCTTGGGCCTGCAGAAATCGTCTACGTCACTGCAGACCGCTACGAAGTCTTGCAGAAGCCTTGCGACGAGATGAAAATCTGCACGTTCCTGTGGATTTACTACGGCTATCCGACTGCATGTTACGAGGGTGTGAACGTCGAGGCGATGAGATACAACTGCGGAAAGTACCTTGCAAAGCGCGACAATGACGACAACATTCACCCTGATTGCGCTGCAGGCGTTCCAGACTCGGGAACAGCGCACGCGGTCGGATATGCGAACGAGGCCGGCATTCCGTTCACGCGCCCGTTCATCAAGTACACTCCGACTTGGCCGCGCTCGTTCATGCCGACAAACCAGGAGCAGCGCAATCTTATTGCCCACATGAAACTGATTCCAGTTCCGCAGCTCATAAAAGGAAAGAGCATTCTCTTGATTGACGATTCGATTGTGCGCGGAACGCAGCTCCGCGAGACGACCGACTTTTTGTATCAGAGCGGCGCGAAGGAAGTTCACGTCCGCCCTGCGTGCCCTCCGATTATGTTCGGCTGCAAATACTTGAATTTCAGCCGTTCAAAAAGCGAGATGGATTTGATTGCGCGCCGTGTCGTGAAGCAGTTCGAAGGCGACAACGTGACACCGGAGACGCTCGAAAAATACTGCAACCCGGACACGGAAGAATACGCAAAGATGCAGGAAGAAATCAGGAAGCAGCTCCACTTCACGACGCTCCGCTTCCACCGTCTGGACGACATGCTCGACTCGACAGGGCTTCCGCATGAAAAACTCTGCACATACTGCTGGAACGGAAAGGAATAGAAGAGCGAATGTCGATTTAGTGCTGAATCCGCTTATTTCAAATCCTCTTTAATCTAAAAATCTTCTTTTAATAAGAAAGTTCTGAGGTGATAAAATTCAATTCCGTTTGTGTTTGAATGTGTCATAAGCGGATTCATGCACACGATGTATTTGGGGTAGTTGTCGTTAATCGATTCCAAAACGCGCATTTCGCGTTCCGTTGTTTTTTCGTCAACGACCAAGTATGAAGCTTGCACATAGATTTTGCGGTTCGCTTTTTTTGCGATGAAATCGACTTCTTTGTCGTCGAGTTTTCCGACAAAAACATCGAAGCCAAGACGCAGAAGATGATTGAAAACCGCATTTTCAACGAGCTTGCCTGCGTCTTTCTGGAAATCGTAGCCCACAAGCGCGTTCCGAAGTCCCAAATCTTCAAAATAATATTTTTCTCCGCTTTCGAAGATTTTCAGTCCGCACACGTCAGCCCTTTGTGCCCTGTGAATCAAATGTGCATTGCAAAACGCGTTCAGGTAGCTGATTATCGCGGGCGTGCTTATCTGGATATTCTGCGATTTCAGATATTTCGAGATGTTGTTCGCCGAGAAAAGGCTGCCAACGTTGTCCGCAATGTAAGATGCGAGCGTCTGCAAGAATTCAATGTTTCGGATATTTTCTCGCTGAACAATGTCCTTGACCAGAACTGTTGAATATACGTCGCTCAGATATTGGAACACGTTTTCTTCGGTCAGCTCAATGTGAATTAGAAACGGCAATCCGCCAAAATGAAGATAATCCATCAGGGATTCGTCGCTGTCGTTTCTTTTGTGGAATTCAAGGAATTCGCGGTAAGAAAGAGCGTGAACGGGAATCTCAACGTAGCGGCCCGCAATGAAAGTCGCAAGGTCGCCGGAAAGCATTTTCGCGTTGCTCCCGGTCACAAAAACTTCACATTCCTGTGTGGAAATGTAATTTCGGAGTACGTTCTCAAAACCATGCACGTTCTGAATTTCATCGATGAAAAGATAATTTTCTTTGCCTTTTTCGATTTTCGACTCGATAAAATCATACAGTTCCGCGTCAGTCTTTATTTTTGAAAAACGAAACTGCTCCAAATCGATAAAAATGATATTCGCGTTTTCCGAATCGACATAATCTGCAATCTGCTTCATCGCAAAACTTTTTCCGACGCGCCGCTGCCCTGTAAAAACTTTGATGATGTTCGTGTTCAAAAACGGCTTTACTTTTTCGATAACGCCTGTCCGCTCAAAAACTTCTTCTTTCTGCATAAAATCCTTTTTTATAAATTGTAATTTACAAAATACTGAAAAACAATATTTTTATAAAATATGATTTACAAAATATGTAAAGGCAATGATATCATAAATTGTGCCTTAAAAAGAATCGCGGTATACTTAAAAAAAACTTGTTGTTTTTCCCTCGAAGGAGACCGTGATTATGAAAAAAAGTGAGATATCAAAAAATATTTGGCGGAGCAAAGTTGCGTCTCGCTTTCCGTTTTCAATTTTCATTTTTTATCTTGCAGTGCTTTTTTTGGGGCTGCAATCCTGCAACAATTTTCTTGAAGGTGGCGATTTCAAAGAGCAGCTGAAAAAAGATGTCGATTATGCAAACGCGGCGGAATGCACTCTCATTGTAAAATCAAATGCAACTTACGGAAGTTTTATTTCAGACGGAGACAAAAAATGCAGGGTCGGATATACGATTGATTTGCAGTTTACTGTCACGACGGAAGATTATTTTTTTGAGGGCTTGGAAGCCGTGAGCATTTCTGACAACGCTACAAGCCGAAATGATTGCGTTGAATTCATAACAAATAATGAAGACGAAGCATTATCCACTGGTGTTTATAAAATCACTGTAAAACTTTTGAAAGAAGCTGCTGATATTTTAATCAGACCGAAATTCGTAAAACTCACAAACGCAGACATAAAAATTGACGGAACGAACGGTGAGTTCATACCAACAAAGGGAACTTACAATCTGATTGTCGGAAGAAAAATGGAACTTTCGTTTTCTCCAGATTCCGATTACGAATTCATCCGTTGGCAAGTTTATGATGAAAACACGGACGAAGAAATCCAAAACGGTCTGTATCTTGCTTTTGATGAGCCGAAAGAGAAAAACACTTTCGTTACTTTTAAGGGAATCCCTGAAAATCGTGAAATATCTATTGCAGTTCGTCCGATTGTTGCGGAGAGACCGCATGTTCTTGCTTATACGCCGTCATCAGATCATGGTGTTCTCAAGGATTCTTCCATCCAGGTTCTTTTTGACCGCGACATGGATCCTTCTTCAATATATTACATTCAGGACGAAGAAAAAGATGAAGTTGCGGAACTCATAGCTTCAGGAATAGCGGAATCGGAGCTTCTCAAAGACAGCACGAGCGGCAAAGTTTACGGCTACAAAAAAGACGGTGTAACGCACTTCAAAAATATTTCAATAATCAACAAAAAGACAGGTGCCGATATAACAGGCTGTTTTGCCGCGCCGATGTTCGAGAACAAGAGTTCGCTTTCAATATCCGTTCGCGAGAAAACAGCACTCGACGACTACACCAATGTGCTTGTGACAATAGAAAAAGGCTTTTTCTACACGGAGCAGGGAAAGCACGTTGAGATGTATGGAAGCAAAAAATGGCTTTATCAGGTCAATGACAAAACAGACGAAAAATCTCCTGTCATAATGAAAGAAAACAACAAAGAGCTTTTTGAGACAAAAGTAACAAGCCGCACTTCTCTTGTCGCACTCTCAAAACAATCATCAAAACCTGCAATCACAGACGGAAGCGAAATCGAGAATTTCAGCTTTATGAGCGACGGAAAACTGTATCTCAATCTTCGTGTCCAAGACCCAGACGGAGGCTCTGGTCCTAAGAACAATTTCAAAATAAATCTCAAGCGTGTCTATGACGAAAATTACGCAGAAATTTCGACTCCCGCAGACTCCGACAAGTATTCGACCACAATCGATTATCTGACTGTAGCCGCCGACGAAGCCCTCTTCAAAGGAACTATAGATTTGAAGGAAGATTTGGATTTTAGCCTTTCCGACGGTGTTTACGAAATGAGCTTTGTGTTCAGCGACAGAAGCGGAAACGATGCGACTTACCCTGAAAGCGGCTGCTTTTATTTTACGAAGGATACACATGCTCCCTCAAACAGTAATATAAAAATTGAAGGAACAGACACGGATTCAAGCTATAAAGTTACATGGACAGGTTCTGGTAGTCTTGATTACAATGAAACAGTCGTTTCTGTAGTCGGTTCATCATCACAAGACATCACAGTTTCAAGAGGCACATCAACAGCGACAATAACAGGAATAAACAAAGGAGAAGTGAATTCTGTAATAGTTATATGCCGTGACTATTTTGGAAACGAGACAACATACACTATGCCAAAATTCCTTACAGGAGTAAGCGTAAGTGGCAATTCCTCTTTCAAAATTGATAACGTATTTTTTACAGAAGATGTCGCAAATGATTATAACCTCACAGCAACAGCTGTATTCTCTGATGGAAGCTCAAAAGACATCAGCAATGAACTGGTAATCTCTAATGCCCCTCAGATTACAGCTGGAGAAATAACAACAGAAGCATATATGGACGGTGAAATATCCAAAAGGACAGTAATAGAAGGTTCATATTATGTAGCCGCAAAAAAAGCAAAGCTTACAGAAAAAGTAAAGTTTATGGAGCTTCTTGCTGGGACAACTTCTAAATACTGTTACTTCGGAGATTTTCCTCAGAGGATTTCTTCATTACCAGAAAATTCCTACAGTGCCGAACCAGTTTACAAGAACTGGTATCTTGGTTCGGACGGATTTTTCTACGAAAAATGTCAGGAGAAAGCTGGTATGGCAACATTTAAATATTCCGATGGTACTGCAGTAGGGGTAGAATCAGCTAATTCATTCAAGTATTTTAAGGTTGAACCCATCATGTGGTATATCATAAATAAAAATGATCCAGGCGAAAAGAAATTTTTATTATCAAATTATATTTTGACTTCAAACCTTAAATTTACAAGTTATACTGGAAGTGCTAAAACAAATAATTCTCCTGCACCTTACAAAAATAATTATAAATACTCCAATATACGTGCATATCTGAACGGTACCGAAAGTTTATGGGTAAAAGACGGAGGAAAAAACTCTGTCAATTCACCTGATTGGACTGACAAAGGTTTTCTTCAGACAGCTTTCACAAAAAATGCACAGGAAAGGATTCTCACAACACTTGTTGATAACAGTGCGGATAGTACCGCCTCTGATCGTTCTTCAAGTATACCGAAGGCTGACGGAAGCTACAGTGAGAACCCAGAAAACTATATATGCGAAGATACTCAAGATAAAATTTTTCTTTTATCAGTAAACGAAGTCAGCACACTATTTATATTTGAAAAAAAAGAGCCTACTGATTATGCAAAGGCAAATGGTGTTTTTTATGAATGGAGAAGTGATGTGGAATCTGGTTATAAAAAAGGAATTTGGTGGCTTCGTTCCCCATCAGCGAAAAAATTGAGTGGTACAAAAAAAGAGACAGTTAGTTATATCAAAGCATCAGGAGCAATTGATTGTTGCGAAGCATTTGATAAGGATTGTGGCATAGTTCCCGCGATGTATGTAGATAAAATTGAACAATAAGATAGCCTTGAACTCCCCCTCCATCTGCTTCAAATATTCACCCGCGAGGTATAGGGGGATATTTGACATCTGCACCTGTTCTTTGTAGGGCGACATTGAAAACCTGAGTCCGTAGAGGGCTTACTCCTTTTTCGCGCGGAGTTTTGCGAATAGTCGGCGGACGAGTCCGAGTTTTCCGAAGCAGAGCCAGAAGAACAACGCGCCGACCAGCACGATAGGGGCTCCGAACACCGCAATGTACAGGACGATGAAAAGAAGCACCACGAAGAATTCAAGGATATTTCCCACAAATTCGCGGAATTTGCCGCGTGCGTCAGGAAGCGCGAATCCGTCTTCCGTTTTGTTCGGAGGAAGCTGTGCTGAAATCTCGATTGTGGCAAAGTCGATTTGAGAAGAAAGCCTTTTCATCCGTCCTTTCATTGATTCAAGATCGCTTGTCACGTCGTTGAGCTTGCTTTCAATCTTAATCATGTCGCTTATGTCCTTTGCGTTTGCAAGGTAGCCGTTCAATCGTTCGAGCATCACTTCTTTTGTTTTTATCCGTGTCTCAAGGTCATAGAATTGCTCGGTGACATCTTTTGAATTGACGGAGCGCGAAAGAGTGCGTCCGAACTTTCCCAAAGACGACATCGCCTCATCGAAGTTGTCGCTCGGAATTCGCACCGAAATCGAAAGCCAAGTTCCCGATTCGCTTGAATTTGCAACGTATCCGCCCAAAGAAGTAGCCCACGACTGAACAGCACCATTTGTTTTTGCAAGGCTGTCAACTTCAAGCTGAATGTTGCCGGTTCTGACGAGTTTTCTTTCTTTCGTTGGTTCTACATCTGAGCTTGCAGGTCCCGTTGGTTTATATCCCTTGTTCGCAAAGTCGCTTTTGACTTCGGTTTCTTCGAACAGAGAATCGGCTTCTTCGGCCATTGCAAAAGATTCATACGCTGCAGCTTTCGCAGTAGCATTCTTCGACTTCGAACATGACATTGAAAAAACTGCCGCAGCAACAATAATCGCGTTTGTGATGTGGTGTCGAAATAACATAGCGAAAACTCCTTTCTCCTAAAAAACTATCCTGATATTTTATAAAATTTATTATGGCTGGCTTGAGTTATTAAAAATAAACTTTTCCATCATTTTCAAGAATTCTTCTGGTGAATAAATCTGAATCTTAGAACCTTTAAAATCCTTTGCGTTTCTTGTAACTATGCAGTCGGTTTCGGAAGATATTGCACACTCATTTTGCAATGAATCTTCGAAATCTGAAAAATCAATGTTTTTGACTGCTTGAAGTATTACCGTTTTATTTTCAGAAGCGACTTCGAAAACTGCGCATAACTTTAAAATCGCTTCTCTGCATTCTTCTACGCTGAATTTTCCGCGCTCGTGCATGGCATAAAAGATTTCTACAAAAGAATGGGGAGCAATGAATCCGTCTACCATAAAAAGACAGCAGGAAATAATTTTCTTGGCATCTTCGTAAAATGGCTCGCGTTTTGTGAGATAGTCAATCAGGACATTTGCATCAACTAAGACTTTCATATTTTCTCCAGAATGCTTCTGTCCATTCGTCTTTGCCGTTTGTGCTGATATTTTCGTCCGTTGAACGAGTCAATTTTTCCAAATCATTAAATGCTGCAATAGCGAGTTTTCGTTCTTCGTCCGATTTTGAGTTTTGCAAAGGCTTCTTGATTGACGGAAGGGTTTCTATATAGGTGATTACGCGCATCGTCTGCTCTTCATCGAGCATATCAATATAATCTATCGCTCTTTGTTTTAATGCCAATCCCATGTGTGAGCCTCCTTGAAAGTCATTATACAATGTGTCGTGGTAAACTTGCAAAAAAAAAACTCCGCCTATCGCGGAGCTTTGTGTCTGACGTGGAAAACGCAATTTGCGTCCAGTCATTACATTGGAGTGCGGCATTCAATGCCGGGTATGAAAACTACTGATTTATGACCTGCAAGAGGTCTGCTATTTTTGTCGGCAACATAAAAGCCTCCTGTCTTGCAGCGGTGTGCGGTCCTCATCTCCGCTCTTGCTTACATTTAAATTATCTCACGGATTTTCCAGATTGCAAGCGTTTTTTTTTATTTTTTTGAAAATTTTTTCGTTTT
The DNA here is from genome assembly GCA_017525605.1 of Treponema sp. Taxonomy (GTDB): domain Bacteria; phylum Spirochaetota; class Spirochaetia; order Treponematales; family Treponemataceae; genus Treponema_D. The sequence goes on from JAFXSM010000039.1 coordinate 78,581, forward strand.
TTTTCCGTGCTATAATTGGTGGCGACCGTAAGCCCGTCTTTTTTGGGGCTTTTTTACGAGGAGAAAATTATGAAGAACGAAAGATATTTGAACATACTCGCAAGGCAGTACCCGACTGAGCAATCCGTTATCACCGAAATCGTCAATTTGCAGGCGATTCTTGCGTTGCCGAAAGGAACGGAGCATTTTCTGACGGACATTCACGGAGAATTCGAGCAGTTTTCGCATGTTCTTCGGAACGGTTCCGGATCAATCAGGACGAAAATCGACGAGGTGTTCGGAAACACTGAAACGTCGGCTGTAAAACGAAGCCTTGCAACTCTCATCTACTATCCGAAAGAGAAGCTCGAAATCGCGAAGCAGACTGAAGATGACATCGACGACTGGTACACGGTCACTCTGCACAGGCTTGTCGCAATGCTCCGCCGCGTTTCTTCGAAATACACTAGATCCAAAGTGCACAAGGCGATGCCGGAGGATTTTTCATACGTCATCGAGGAACTGATAACAGAAAAAGAGGAAATCAAGGACAAGCAGGCATATTACAACGAGATTTTGCAGACAGTTATTCGCATCGGTGCGGCGGAGCAACTAATCGAAGCTTTGTGCAACATGATTCAGCATCTCGTAATCGACCATCTGCACATTATCGGAGACATTTTCGACAGGGGGCCGGGGCCTCATCAGATTTTGGACACGCTGGAAAAATACCATTCGGTCGACATTCAGTGGGGAAATCACGATGTCGTCTGGATGGGAGCCGCTTCTGGAAGCAAAATCTGCATTGCGAATGTCGTTCGTCTTTGCGCACGGTACAACAACCTTGACGTTTTGGAAGAGGGCTACGGAATCAATTTGACTCCGCTCGTCACGTTCTGCATGAAGACTTACGGAAAAATGGACAGGCTTGCGGTTCACAAGGCGATTCTGATGATTCAGCTCAAGCTTGAGGATCAGCTCATCCGTGAAAATCCAGAATTCGAGATGGACAGAAGGCTCATCCTGGACAAAATCGATTTTGACAGAAAGACGATAAAAATCGACGGAAAGGAATGGCAGCTGAATGTAAAGGATTTTGCAGTTGACATGCCGACTGTTGACAGGAAAAACCCCGCGAAACTCAGCGATGACGAATCAGCCGTCCTGAACAGGCTTGTCTATTCGTTCACGCACTGCGAAAAACTTCAGAGCCACGTCCGATTTCTTTTCAGGAAGGGAAATCTTTACAAAGTGTTCAACGGAAATCTTCTGTACCACGGTTGTATGCCTCTCGACGAGAACGGAAAATTCCTCAAGGTAAAAATCTACGGCAAGGAAGTTTCGGGAAAAGCTTTGTATGACGAGTTTGAGCATTGGGCAAGGAAAGGCTACTTTGCAAAGGTCGGGTCAAAAGAGAAAGAGAAGGGCGAGAATATTCTCTGGTATCTTTGGACGGGGCCGAAATCTCCGCTTTTCGGAAAAGAAAAAATGGCGTGTTTCGAAAATATGTTCATCGACGACAAAGAAGCGAGCCGCGAGCACAAAAATCATTATTACGACGAAGTTGAGGACGAGGAAACTGTGAATTCGATTCTGAAAGAATTCTCATTGGACACGAAAACCGCACATATCATCAACGGTCATGTTCCGCAGGAGGTCAAAAAAGGCGATTCCCCGATAAAATGCGGAGGCAAGCTTCTGATAATCGACGGCGGATTTGCAGCCGCGTACCACGAAAAAACAGGAATCGCCGGCTACACGCTCGTCTGCAATTCGTACGGAATGCGGCTTGTCGTGCACGAGAAATTCACAAGCTGCGAACAAGTCATCGCGACTGATTCCGACATTGTTTCCGACACGATTCAGGTTGAAAAATTCACTTCGCGTCATCACGTTGCGGACACGGACAGGGGAGTTGTTCTGAAAGAGCAGATTGCGGAGCTTGAGGAGCTTCTGGACGCGTACAGAAAAGGCGTGAGATTCTCGTCATCTGAGAATTGAGCAATCTGAAAATTGAACTGAATGTTATTTTACTCCGCGCTGGATGAAAAGAATTTCGTCTTCCTTTACGACGCAGTCCATGCCTTTCGTGTCGAAAAGTGACTCCGCGAATTCTTTTGTGAATTCAACATTGTTTTCGGAATTCGTTTTCATCCATTTGTGGACTTTGTCGAAGCAGTTTTTCGATTGCCGGTTTGAGGGGTCGGTGAACGACCATGCGATTATTTTGAGGTCGTGGAAATTCTGGAACGTCACATTTTTTGATTCCCTCGAAAGCGAATAATGGCCGAGTATGATTGTACTCGGGCTTGTTGACTTTGGAACGGCTCGCTGCACTTTCTCCTCGGCTTTTTCCACCGACAGAAGCTCGAATTCCTTGTCGATTTCGAAAAGCCGGAACTGGTTGTGATATGTTGACTCGTAATAGCTGTTGCTGCAGAGGACGACTTTCAGACCGTTCTCGTATTCCGAGATGCATTTTCCGTCCTCAACGTAAATGTGAATTTTGTTGCCTGTAACTTTGTCGCGCCAATACGAAGACTGCGAAAAACTTGAGGACATGGCGAGAAAAAAAATCAAAAAACTAAAAAACTTTTTCATCTTTTATCTTTTCGGCATATTGATATGCCTTCTTCGCTTGAAAATCAATTCAAATCAAATATAAACTCGAATACGCAAATGAATCTGCAAAAAGCTGCAATTAAACTGCAATTAAAAAAATCGGAGCAATAAATGAAAATAAGTGAAAAATTGAATTCGAAAAAAGTCACTCTCTCGTTGGAAATTTTCCCGCCGAAAAAGCAGGACGCATTCGAGTCCGTGAAAAATACTGCAATCACGCTTGCCGCGCTCAAACCGGATTTCATCTCGATAACATACGGTGCAGGCGGCTCGACTCAGACCAACACTTCCGACCTTGCAAAAATCATCGAGTCGAACGGAACTTCCGCGTTGGCGCATCTGACTTGCGTGCGCTCCACATCGGAGCAATTAAAGGAAGCAATCAGGTCGTTCAAGGATAAGGGCATCGAGAACATTCTTGCGTTGCGCGGCGACCTTCCGAAAGATGCGGCAGAAGACGAAAATCTTTTTCCGAGCGGGCTTTATCATGCCGACGGTCTTGTGCGCATTCTGAAAGACGAGGGATTCTGCGTCGGTGGCGCGTGCTACCCGGAGAGCCACCCGGAAAGCCTGAACCGCAACGTGGACATAGAGAACCTCAAGCACAAAGTGGACGCCGGCGTTGATTTTTTGACGACCCAAATGTTCTTCGACAACGAAATGCTCTATTCGTTTTTGTACAGATTGCAATCTGCCGGAATCCACGTTCCGGTTCTTGCAGGAATCATGCCGATAACGAACGCGAATCAGGTCGCAAGGATGATTGATTTGTCGAACGCATGCATTCCGCGAAAACTCCTCGCAATCTGCGACAAATTCCGCTCGTCCCCAGAAGCAATGCGTCAAGCTGGAATTGCGTATGCGACCGACCAGATAATCGACCTCATCTCGAACGGCGTGCGCGGAATCCACATCTACACAATGAACAAACCTGAAATCGCGAGCGAAATCATCGCAAACGTCGATTCAATAATAAAAGCGACGAATCAGTTGTAAAGCGAATGTCGAGATAATGCATAGTGTAGTTGTAGAAATAAGCTCCCAGCGAGAACCGTGCCAGAAAAAAGGCTTCCGCGCTTCGCTTGAGTCTGTAGAGATGACAAAATCAAATTTCAGCATGACAAATAGAGGAGAATAAACAATGGAAGACGTATTGAAAATCGAAGGCACAGTGCTGGTTAGATGCCTCGACAAAAATGTGGAGAGCGTGACAATCCCGGATTATGTCACGAAAATCGACGAGGGTGCGTTCAAATCTTGCAAATCGCTTAAGTCGGTGGTTATTCCGCCAAGCGTCACGAAAATCGGAAAGGAAGCGTTCGAGGGCTGCTCTTCGCTTTCGTCGGTGGTGATTCCCGACAGCGTCAGGAAAATCGGAGCTGAGGCGTTCATGGGCTGCAACATCGATGAGCTTTCGCACCCGTGCCTGAAGATAAAAAACGGATTCGCAATCAAGGGAAAAAAGGTTCTGTATCGCACAACCCAGAGCGATTCATTCATAATCCCCGAAGGCGTCAAGGAAATCGTTGAGGACGTGCTTGATGGCTACAACTATCCTGAGTCTGTGGAGTTCAGCGGAACTGTGGCGCAGTGGGAAGCGATAGTAGGAAAATGGTATCTTATTGAGGATATTAGCGAAAATAGCGTGAAGTGCTCCGACGGAGTTTGGGAAATGCCTGTTCTGCTGATAGAAAACGGCAGTCTCAAGCAATGCACGGACAAGAGCGCAACAAGCGTGACAATCCCCGACGGCGTAACGGAAATCGCTGACCATGCGTTCAGTGGATGCGAGTCGCTTAAGTCGCTTGAAGTTCCTTCTGGCGTCACAAAAATTGGAGCGTACTCTTTCTGCGAATCGCTTTCGTCCATTTCGCTTCCGTCAAGCATCACTGAATTCGACAAAGATGCGTTCTTTTTTGTTGGCAAATCTCTTTCAAAGGTAATTCTTGCTGACGATTTTCAAAAAGTGCCGTCCGAATGGTTCGACAGACTGGACTGGAATAATGAGAATTATGAAATCATCTGCACAAAAGACAGCAGCACATACAAGGCTGTGAAACGAAGTCCGAAGCTCAAGAAGCACATCAAAGACATTGCTCTTCAAGCGGCAAAAAACGAAAAGATTGCCACGGTGAACAAGGTCGGCGCTGACGCTTTGCTTTCCACTTTGCGTTCAAGCGTGAAAGGCTTCTCGTTCCAGATTCTTGCGACCACGAAGAGCGCGGCCGTCGCCATGGTGCAAATCGGAAAGAATGTCGGCGTGTTCAAGCTCGGTGCGGACTCTTCGAAGTGGTTTTCCAAGCTCCAGAAAGTGCTTGAGGCATTTTCGGACTCCACAAAAAGCGGGGAGGAAATCTTTGATGTGATAACGAGCCTGAAACTTCCGCTTGGCGAGATTCCTGGGAAAAAAGCAGAGAAAATGACTTTAAAAGGGAACGTTCTGAATCTGTTTGCTTCAGGCGTATTGAGAGAAATAGAGTATTACACAAAGGACATCGCTTTGTTCGGCATCAAAGAAATCGGCTACAGGGCGTTCAAACATGATGTTTTAACTCACCTTTCGTCCGTGAAGATTCCGAAGAGCGTCACAAAAATCGGCAGTGAGGCGTTCAAGGGTTGCGACGAGATTGAGTCCATTGAGATTCCCGACAGCGTCACAGAAATAGGCGAGAAGGCATTTAAGGGTTGCGACAAGATTAAGTCCCTTGAGATTCCTGACAGCGTCAAAGAAATCGGAGACAAGGCGTTTGAGTATACTGGTATCAACGAGCTTTCGCATCCTCTCCTCACGATAAAGAACGGAATCGCAATCAAGGACGGCACTGTTCTCTATTCGGCAAACTACACTAGTAATGTCACGCTTCCCGACGGCGTTACGAAAATCGGCGAGAAGGCGTTTTATGAGTGCTGCGGGCTTCATTCCATGGTTCTTCCAGAGAGCCTCAAGGAAATCGACGACAATGCGTTTTTTGAATGCGATTCGCTTGAAACGCTGGAGTTCAAAGGAACTGTGGCACAATGGAAAGCAGTAAAAAAAGGCATCGACTTGTGCTTCAGGATTGGCACAAGGACTGTGAAATGCACCGACGGCGAAGCGAAGCTGTAGAGGTGCTGGAACGAGTTCAGCATGACATGAGGAGAATAAAACAATGGAAGGCGTATTGAGGATTGAGAATAACGAAGTTGTGTCCTGCGACGAGAGCGCGGTGAATGTGGTGCTTCCCAAAAGCATCACGAGAGTGCAGCGAAATGCGTTCTGTAATTGCAAATGTCTTTCAAAGGTGATGCTTGCTGACAATTTTGAGAAAGTGCCGGCAGAGTGGTTCGACAGCCTGAACAAGGCAAATCCGAATTATGAAATTATCTGCACGAAGGACAGCAGCACATACAATGCGGTAAGACGAAGCCCCAAACTCAGGACGCACATCAAAGACCTTGCTTTGCAAGTTGCCAAGGACAAAAAGATTGCCGAAGTGCAAAACGCAGGAGCGGACGCTTTAATAAAAACTTTGCTTTCGAGTGAGAAGGATTCTTCATTTGAGATTCTCTCAAGCACGAAGAGCGCAACCGTCGCCATGGTGCAAATCGGGAAAAACATCGGCGTGTTCAAACTCGGTGCTGATTCATCGAAGTGGCTTCCCAAAATCCAGAAAGTGATTGAAGCCTTCTCGGACTTGTCAAAAAGCGGAGAAGAAATCTTTGACGTGATAAAAAAGCAAAAGCTGCCGCTTGGCGAAATCAGCGAGAAGAAATCAAAGGATATTACATTCGAAGCGGATTCTGAGGGCTTTTTGAACCTGTTTGTATCAGGCGTATTGAGAAAAATAGAGTGTTCCAGATTAAAGGACATCGCTTTGTTCGGTATCAAAGAAATAGGCAATAGGGCGTTCTATAAGTGCACAAGCCTTGAATCTGTGGTAATCCCTGACAGCGTAAAGGAAATCGGCGAAAAGGCGTTTGAGGGGTGCAACATCGACGAACTTTCGCATCTTCTCCTGACGATAAAGAACGGAATCGCAATCAAGGACGACGAGGTTCTGTACCTCGCAAGCCAGAGCGAATCAATCGCAATCCCCGACGGCGTTACGAAAATCGGCGAGTATGCGTTCGAAAACTGCTATTCGCTCAAATCAGTGTCGATTCCGCCAAGCGTCAAGGCAATCGGCAGACTGGCGTTCTCTGACTGCTGGTCGCTTTCGTCGGTGGTGATTCCGCAAAGCGTCACGGAAATCGGCGACAAGGCGTTCTATGATTGCAAGTCGCTTACGTCGGTGGTGATTCCCGACAGCGTTACAAAAATCGGCGACAAGGCGTTCTTCAATTGCAACATCACCGCCCTTTCGCATCCGTGCCTTACGATAAAGGACGGAATCGCAATCGAAGACGAAGAGTTTCTGTACCTCGCAAGCCAGAAAGAATCAATCGTAATCCCCGACGGCATTGCGACAATCGGCGAGAA
>JAFXSM010000040.1 GCA_017525605.1 Treponema sp.
AAAGATTGCGCATTGCTCGTGAATTGCTGAGCGAAAAGGGCGTGATTTTTATTTCGATTGATGACAATGAGCAGGCAGATTTGAAACTGCTGTGTGATGAAGTTTTTGGTGATAAGAATTACATTTCAGACATAATTTGGAATTCTAGAAAATCAGTTTCAAACGATGCCGTTGTTTCTTTGAATCATAATTATACGCTTATTTATACAAAGAATCTTAGAGAATTTAATTTAACAAAATCGAAATTTAAGCTTCCCGATAAAGGAGAAGGTTTTTCAAATCCTGATAATGATTTCCGTGGTCTATGGAAAGCAGATCCTTTTGATAGTCCTGGAATCCGTCCAAATTTGACTTATAAAATCAGAAATCCAAATACAGGTGTTGAATTTTTACCTCCAGAAGGACGCTGTTGGAGAACTGGAGAAAAAGAGTATAAGGAATTTCTTGCGGACAATAGAATTGTTTTTGGGAAAACAGGCAATAGCAAACCTCAATTAAAAAGATTTTTGTCAGAAGCACAGTTAAAAGGGCTTACTCCAAAATCGATTTGGGATGATTGTGGAACAGCAACAAACGGAACCCAAGAAATACAAGAAATCTTTGGAACTAAAGTTTTTGATACACCAAAGCCTGTTGATTTCCTAACAAAGATTCTCCAACTCTCAACTTTCAATTCTCCATTTTCAACTGTATTGGACTTTTTCGCAGGCTCTGGCACAACTGGGCACGCTGTTCTCAAACTCAATGCGGAAGACGGCGGAAAGCGCAAGTTCATTCTCTGCACCAACAACGAAAACGGCATTTGTCGCGACATCACCTACGAGCGGCTCAAAACGGTTATCACTGGCGAACGCAAAGACGGCTCAAAATATTCTGACGGGCTTTCCGGCTCGCTCAAATACTTCAAGGTGGATTTTGTTGAAATCACGGAGAAAGAATACTACGAATACGCCGACAAATTGCTTTTGCATGTTCGCGAGCTTGTAGAACTTGAAAACGCCGTGGACTTTGAGCACGACAGGGCTGTCGCCATTGTGCTGACGGAAGAGGAGCTGGAAGAGTTTTGTAAAAAGATTGTCGGGGCAAGCCCGACAATGACAAGGACTCTTTATGTCGGTCACGATGTTCTGCTTTCAAAAGCGCAAAAAGAGCTTTTAAAGCAAAAAGAAATCTCCGTCAAAATCATTCCGCAATATTACTATCCAGAGTTGAACGGCTAAAACCGTCATTCCGAACTTGTTTCGGAATCTCCAGACCCAGATGCTGAAACAAGTTCAGCATGACAGAACAAGGAAGAAAAAATTATGAATCTAATGAAATTTCAGTTGAGTGCAATTCGTGAACTTTTGATTGCGATGGAAGAAGGCGGACGCGATATTGTCCTCAAAAGCCCCACGGGAAGCGGAAAGACGATTATGCTCACGCATTTTATGAGCGAATACGCCAAAGGGCACGCACGCACGGTCTTTGTGTGGCTCACGCCCGGCAAGGGGAACCTTGAGGAACAGAGCAAGCGCAAGATGGATTTGTACATTCACAACTCTTCCACAAAACTTCTTTCCGACGTGATGACTTCGGGCTTTTGCGAGAACGATTTTTGCTTTATCAACTGGGAAAAGCTCACCAAAAAGGGAAACAACGCCCTCAAAGACAGCGAACGCACGAATTTTCTTGAATGGATAGAAAAAGCGCACAACGCAGGTCTTTCTTTCAAGGTGATTATTGATGAAAGCCACCAGAACTTTACGGAAAAATCCGACGCAATCGTGCAGCTTTTCAAAACGGACAAAATTATCCGCTGCTCTGCGACTCCGATTATCGACAAAAGCGCAAAGCTGATTGAAATAAGCGAAGCCGATGTAATTGCCGAGGGGCTTATCAAAAAGCTGCTTGTGATTAACGGCGATTTTCCTGCTTTGGTAGACACAGAAACCCCGACAGAATATCTTTTGGAAAAGGCTCTCAAAAAGCAAAATGAGCTTGTTTGCGCATTTGCAAAATATGAATCGAATGTGAATCCGCTTATCATCGTGCAGTTGCCGAACAATTCAGATTTGCTTTTGGACACGGTGATTTCTTGGTTTGAAAGTCAGCATATTTCAATTGAGAACGGACTTCTTGCGGTGTGGCTTTCTGCCCGACACGACAATCTTGAGAACATCGAAAAGAACGACGGCAAGCAAATCGCGGTCATCATAAAGCAGGCGGTGGCGACAGGCTGGGATTGTCCACGCGCGCACATTCTCGTAAAACTCCGCGAAGGAATGGATGAGACATTCGAGATTCAGACAATCGGGCGAATCCGACGAATGGCGGAAGCTCACCACTACGGAAACGACGCGCTCGACAGCTGTTATCTTTACACTTTCGACAGCAAATTCACGCAAGGAGCACAGGCGGCTCTTGGCAAGAACGCTCTTAGTGCAAAAACGATTTTCCTGAAGAACGAATACAAAAAGATTTCGCTCATAAAAGAGCAGCGCACGCAGATACTCGACACGCAAGACGACGCGGCGGCATTGAAATCGATAACGGAGTATCTGAAAACAACATACAATCTTGATGATGATTGCAAGCAAAACAAAACAAGGCTTGAAACGGGAGCGGAAAATGCGGAAAAGTTTGTTTTCAGCGAAAAAATCGAGCGCACAACTTTTTCGGGCGAAGCGAGAATCATTGCGGATATTTCAAACGACAATCTCAATGTCGTAAAATTCCGCCAAAAGCTCAACACCCACACTCACGGCCGAGAATTCCACAACCGAGTGGGCAGAATCGGGCTTGAAATCGGCTTGGAATATGCAAGCGCGGTCACGATTTTGGGAAAGCTCTTCGCCAACGAAGGCAAGTTTTTATACAAAGAAAAACTTTTGGAGCTTTCGATAAAAGAATGGTATGCCTTCGTCATCAACAATTTTGACGCACTCCGCCACGCTTTACGCTTTGCCATGGCAAACGGTGCGCAGACAACAACGCTTGGACTTGAGCAAGTGAGCGAAAAGCCGTTTTTCATTCCGCAGTCGGCTTTGTTCACTTTTGATTCTTCAAGCAAAGTTCAGGCCGAATGCAAGAAAAATGTCTACACTGGCTATTTATCTAGCGCAGAATCACGAAGCGCAAGCGAAAAGCTTTTTGAGCGGTTCTGCGAAAACTGCTCTTCTGTTGATTGGTGGTACAAAAACGGCGACAAAGGCGATGAGTATTTTTCGATTGTATATGTAGACAACTCAAACCGCCAAAAACTTTTCTATCCAGATTACATCCTGAGCGTCAAAGGCGAAACTTGGATTTGCGAAACGAAAGGCGGATTTGACAAAACGGGTGTAAGTGAAGATATCGACATTTTCTCTCCAAAAAAATGTGAAGTCTTACAACGCTATGTAAAACGCCACAGACTTCACGGCGGATTCGTTCGGCAGGACAAGGCGAGCATGGAACTTTTGATTTGCACCGGCGAATACAGCGACGACGTTACAAGTGATGCCTGGAGGTTATTGGGGGAGGAGTGGAAGTAGTTTTTCCTTCCATTTCCCCCTTTCAAACTTTTTCCCTCTTTTCCTATATAATTTCCTCCTTAATTCTATGGGGGATTTTGTATGGCAAAACAGATGGATATGATTCACGGGCCGCTGCTTCCGAAGATTTTGATGGTCGCGCTTCCGCTTGCGGTTACGTCGATTCTGCAGCAGCTTTTCAATTCGGCGGACGTTGCTGTCGTCGGGCGTTTTGTCGGGAGCAGCGCGCTTGCGGCGGTCGGCTCGAACGGCCCGATTATAAACATCATAATCAATCTTTTTGTCGGTCTTTCTGTCGGGGGAAACGTCGTCGTAGCCACGCTGCTCGGTCAGCGGAAGACTTCGGAGCTGAAGGACGCTGTTCACACGGTGCTGACGGTCGCCCTCATAAGCGGTGTCGTCCTCGTGTTCTTCGGGATTTTCTTCACGCGCCTCATCTTAATCTGGATTTCCACGCCGGAGGACGTTCTTCCGCTTGCGACTGTTTATCTTCGGATTTTCTTTCTCGGAATGCCGTTCTCGATGTTCTACAATTTCGGCTCGGCGGTTCTTCGTAGCAAGGGCGACACGAAAAGACCTCTTGTGGCACTCGTCATTTCGGGATTCGTGAATGTCGCCTTGAATTTGTTCCTCGTTGTCGTCGTCAAACTTGGCGTTGCTGACGTTGCGATTGCAACTGTCGTCGCTCAGGGGATTTCTGCCGGAATCGTGATGGTCGTTCTTCTTCGCGAGGACGGGCCTCTCAAGTTCAGTTTCAAAAATCTCTGCGTCCGAAAAAAATATCTTCTTTGGATGATGAGAATCGGAATCCCATCGGGCGTTCAGGGAATGGTCTTCTCGTTTTCGAATATCTGCATCCAGTCGTCGATAAACACTTTCGGAAGTTCCGCTATGGCAGGCTCGGCGGCGGCACTGAACTACGAATATTTCACTTTCTTCGTGACGACCGCATTTTCTCAGACTGCCGTGACGTTCATGAGCCAGAATTACGGGGCGCACGATTTCGCACGTTGCAGGCGCGTCGCGCTCCTGTGCGTTCTCTGCTCGTTTGCGGTCACTTTTGCGGAGGCGATGACATTCTCGTTTTTCAGGCATTTCTTCATGTCCGTCTACACCGACGACCCGATTGCGCTTGATTTTGCTGAGCGGAGGACGATGTGCGTCGAATTCTTCGAGTACATGCCCGGAATCTACGAAATCCCGGCCGGCTGCATGAGGGCGTTGGGCGTTTCCGTAATCCCGACCGTCATAATCATCGTCGGCTCATGCCTCTTGCGCCTCTGCTGGATTTGGGGCGTAGTTCCGACCCACCACACCTGGGAAACGCTCCTCTACATCTACCCGATAACATGGGTGATAACGATAGTTCTTATGGGAATCGCATTCGCAGTTTTCGTCAGGCGCAGACTCCGATAATTTTAATGCAACCGATTGTATTTTCCGTTTTACTTTCCCTACATTCAGACATAAAATATGTATATATCTCGCTGCCAATTAAGGAGGAAAATAATGGCAAACAGAATTATGCTGAATCAGACTTCGTATTTCGGAAAGGGCGCAATCAACGAAATCGCGAATGAGGTCAAGAATCGGGGCGCAAAGAAAGTTCTTCTCGTCACCGATGAGAGCCTTGTCAAATTCAAGGTCGCGACGAAAATCGCTGATATCCTTGCCGCTGAGAAAATCGACTACGAAATCTATGACAGAATCAAGCCGAACCCGACTATCGAGAACGTGAAGGACGGCGTTGAGGCTTGCAAAAAGGCAAATGCCGACATAATCGTCGCAGTCGGCGGCGGCTCGGCAATCGACACGTCAAAGGCAATCGGAATCATCATCACGAATCCCGAATTCGCAGATGTCCGCTCGCTTGAGGGTGTCGCTCCTACAAAGAAACCTTGCCTTCCGATAATCGCAGTTTCGACGACTTCGGGAACTGCCGCGGAAGTCACCATAAATTACGTCATCACCGACACTGAGAAAAACAGGAAATTCGTCTGCGTTGACCCGCATGACATTCCGATTGTCGCAATCGTTGACCCTGACATGGTCGCTTCTATGCCGGCAGGACTTGCGGCTTCAACGGGAATGGACGCTCTCGTTCACGCAATCGAGGGCTACATTACGAAAGGCGCATGGGAGATGACCGACATGATGCATCTCAAGGCAATCGAGATAATCTCGCACTGGCTTCCGAAATCTGTCAAAGGCGACATTGAGGCTAGGGAGAAGATGGCTCTCGGTCAGTACATCGCAGGAATGGGATTCTCGAACGTCGGACTCGGAATCGTACACTCTATGGCTCATCCGCTTTCCGCTTTGTACGACATTCCTCACGGAAAGGCGTGCGCGATGCTCCTCGTTCCTGTCCTCAAGTACAATGCTTCTGTCGCAGGCGGACGATACAAGGAAATCGGAAAAGTCATGGGCGTTCCTGGAATCGATGCTATGTCGAAGGACGATGCTGTGAAGGCGACGCTCGACGCGATTCAGGCTCTTGCTGATGAGGTCGGAATCCCTCGCAAAATCGGGCCGGAGGGCGTTCAGGAAAAGGACATCGACTTCCTTGCCGATTCTGCAATGGCGGATGCCTGCACTCCTGGAAACCCGCGCGACCCAACGAAAGCCGACATCGTGGAAATCTACAAATCGGTTCTGTAAATCCGATGAAAAATTGATTGGAAATTCGTCATTCCTAATCCGTTTCGGAATCTGACTTCACAACGGCAGGTGCATTTCAATTTTGTGCCTGCCGTTTTTTATTCTTCAAATTGACATTTATTATCCGTGACGTTTCAAGAAATCAAGGAAAAAGATAGAATGAGAACGCGTTTTGCACGCACTTCATACTTTCAATGGAGAAATAAAAATGATTTCGAATCGAATGAAAAATCTGCATCCCTATGTTCCGGGAGAACAGCCGAAAGACAGACAGTACATCAAGCTGAATGCCAATGAGAATCCGTACAGCCCAAGCCCGCTTGTGGCAAAGGCGATTTGCGATGCCGTGACTTCTCATCCCGAAAAGCTCGGTCTTTACCCGGACCCTGACTCGAACGCTCTTAAGTCGGCGATTGCGCGTATGCTCAACGAGACTGGCGGTGTCCTTTGCAGGGCGAACGTCGGCGCTGACGGAAAAGTTTCTCCTTGCGAAAAAGACAAGATTCCGTTTGAAGTCACAAAAGAAATGATTTACTGCGGAAACGGCTCGGACGAAGTTCTCTCTTTCGTTTTCTATGCGTTCTTCGACAGCGACAGAAAGCTCGTCCTTCCTGAGCACACATACAGTTTCTATCCTGTCTATGCCGGTTTCTACCAGATTCCGCTCGATAAAATCCCGCTGAAAGCAGACTGGACGCTCGACACAAAAAAAATGCTCTCGGACGCGAATGAATTCGATACGAGCATGATTTTTGCGAACCCGAACGCGCCTACAGGTCTTGCTCTTTCGCGCGATGAAGTCCGCAAATTGATAGAGAAAGCTCCGAAAAAACGCGTTTTCGTTGTTGACGAGGCGTATGTCGATTTCGGTGGCGAGAGCTGCATTCCGCTCATAAAAGAATTCGACAATCTCGTCGTCGTCCGAACTTTCTCGAAGTCGCTTTGCGGTGCGGGGCAGAGGCTCGGCTACATCGTGTCCAACCCGAAGCTCGTCGATTACGTCACGACCGTGAAGAATTCGCTCAATCATTTCCCTGTCGATTATCTTGCGCAGACTGCCGGAATCGCCGCATGCAATGATTCCGCGTATTACGTCGATTGCGCAAAGAAAGTCGTATCCGTCCGCGATGATTTCGTGAAATTCCTGCGCGATAAGGGCTGGATTGTCATCGACAGCAGCACGAATTTCGTCTTCGTGAGAAAGGACGGAGTGCCAGGCGAGGAAACTTACAAGGCGATAAAAAGAGAAGGAATCCTCGTTCGCCATTTCTCAACTGCAGGAATTGAGGAATTCTTACGAATCACAATCGGAACAAAGGAGCAGATGGATGCTCTCAAAAAAATAATGGAGAAGATATAAATGAAATTTCTAGTTCTTTCTGATATTCACGGAAATTTGGAGAACATCGACAAGCTCGATGCGGAATTCAAGAATGCTGATGCCGTCCTTTTCGGGGGCGATTTTGCAAAATTCGGCTCTCCCGAGACAGGAAAGCCTGTTCTCGAAAAGCTTCTTTCAAAGCACGACACGATTTTTTCAGTAATCGGAAACTGCGACGATGCTGAATTCCTCGATGCGATTGACGATGCTGACGTTTCTGTCGAGAAAAACCTGACTTTTCTCGACGGGCTTGCGTTTGCAGGTGCCGGCGGCGGAACGAAATTCTCTGGCGACACTCCGTTTGAGCGCGATGAGGACGAAATCCTATCCGACTTTGCGCTTGTCGATGCCTCCGCCGAAAACTGCGCCGACGAGAACGGAAAATGGAACAACCTGATTCTCATCATGCACAATCCTCCGAAGGACACTGAATGCGACAAGATTCCGAACGGAGTCCATGTCGGAAGCCAGAAGCTCCGCGAGTACATCGAAAAATACGAGCCGCTTCTCGTTGTCACAGGTCACATCCATGAGTCGATAGGAGTCTGCAATGTCGGAAACACGACCGTCGTGAATCCGGGCGCGCTCATGGAAGGAAAATATGCCGTCGTCGAGGCTGTGAAAGATGGCGAAGTGTGGAAAATCAAATCCTGCGAGCTTAAATCGATTGCTTAAATCGATTGCTTGATTTTTATTGATTTAATGAGCGAACGATTCTGAATCCCATGAATTCGTAATATTCGTTCGGGTCGTAGTGGTAGCGGTCGCCTGCAGAGCTGAAAATCGTCAGCGGGCTGTAGCTTCCGCCCCTGCAGACCCTGTCGCTTCCGTATACTGGTCCTGTTGCGCGTTTTCCGGGCTTTACTGCCGAGTAGCGCGGCTCGAACCAGTCCCAGCAGAACTCAAGCACGTTTCCGCTCATGTCGAACGCGCCGATGTAGTTCGCGTTTCCGCTGCCTGCTTTCGCGTCGCGCTCGCTTGTTCCCGTCGTTCCGACATTGTGCGTCCTGTTCGTGTTCGAGAGCGTCCATGCAAATTCGTCCTCGGTTTTTTCGTCTCCGTATTCATAACCCGCTTTGCTGACCTGACCGCTCACAAGGTCGCCGCCCATGAATCCGCCTTCGATTTTCGTCGCGGCATATTCCCACTCGGCTTCTGTCGGAAGTCTGTAGCCGTCGGCTTTCCAGTCGCAGAATGCCAAATCGATTTTCGCGGTGTCGGTGGAGTCCATGAGGATTTCGGTTTTCTTCGTCTTTTTGTCAGTGAATTTGTAGCAAGGCTCAAGCCCGTGAATCTTCGAGAGTGCGTTGCACCAGATTACCGCGTCGTACCATGTGATGTATGTGACCGGCTCGTTCTTCGTCTTGTCTGTCGGCTCCGCCCCTGTCTTTCCGTGCGAGCCTGGTCTTCCCGGGTGCGCGAAGGTGAATCCAATCTGCTCAGCGACTATTTTCGTTGAATACCAGAGGTCGTATGTCGTCTCGTATTTGTTTATTTCGAAAGGCTCAATCCATCTTTCTGCAGGATACGACTGGCTTGAATTTCCGATTGTGTACACGTCGAAAAGCGCGTCGTTCTGGTGCCGGAGCTGAATCATGTCGAGCGGCGAGAATTCCTCCGCGATGGGCGCAAACAAAAACGCAGCTGACAATATCGGTGCGAGAATCTTTTTCATTTTCTTCTCCTAAAAATTCTGTTTTAAATTCGTTCTGAATCCGCTACTTCTTCTTGTTTTTCTTTTTCGAGAAAAGTTTCTTGAACGGGTTGTAGTTCATCAGGAAATAGGCGATTGTGGCGGATGACGCGCAGAATATTATTATGCAGATGAGGCCCGTCCAGTCGTTCGTGTCAACGCTCTTGCTGAACGGAAGCCGTATGTTCATTCCCCAGAAGCTCGTTATCGCCGAGACAATCATCAGCACGAGCGAGATTACTGTGAGCTTACGCATGACTTCGTTCATGTTGTTCGAGATTACGTTTGCGAACGCGTCCATGATTCCTTCGGTGATCTGGCTGTATGTGTCCGCCATTTCCATAGCCTGTCTGTTGTCGATTTCAACGTCGTCAAGCCATTCCTGGTCGTCCGAGTCGATTTTGAGGATGCGCGTCTTCCTTATCTTTTCCAGGAGCAGCTGGTTCGCCTTGAGGGAAGTCGTGAAGTACGTCAGCGATTTCTGGATGTTGAGCAGCTGGATGAGCTCCGAATTCTCAATCTGGTCGTCGAGTTCGTTCTGAATCGATGTCGTCCGCCTGTTGATTTCCTTGAGGTAGCGCAGGAACATGATGTCCGAGCGTGCGAGAATCCTTATTATGAATGCCGGAAAATCATCGAGAGTCAGACCTTTTATCCTGTTCGCGCTGATGTCCCTGAGAACCTCGCAGTCAGTCCAGCAGATTGTTATTATCATGTTCGGGAAAATGATTGCGCCGATTGGGGCTGTCGTGTACGCGACCTGCGAATTCGGCCGGAACACAGGGAGTCGTATGATTGCAAGGTTGTAGTCGTCCCAGTCCTCGATTCGGGAAAGCTCGTCGGGGTCCATAACGTCCATGAGCAGTTCCTGGTCGATTTTGTATTCTTCCTGAATCTGTTTAATTTCCGCTTGGGTCACGTTTCTTGCATCGACCCAGATTCTTTCGTCCTGGTTGATTTCTTCTTTTTTTATGCTGTGTAGCTGTCCGTCTGATTGCTGCCAATACTTTATCATCTTTACTACTCCAAAACGATTCTTCCCATTTTAACACAAAAACCTTAACGGATTCCCAAGTTTTTATTTAAACGCCAATGCCGAATAACAGAATTTTATCTTGATTTTTTGCAGAAAACGAAAATTCTAGGATAAGTATGCGGTGTGAGGTTGATATGAGAAGAATTATTCTTGCGCTGCTGCTTTTCGCTTCTGTTTTCTTGAAGATTTCGGGCGAGAGCTTTGAATTCGTTGACAGGGACATCGGCGAGATTCTGTACGCAGTTTCCCTTTACAAAGGTTTTCCGGTTTTCGCCGACGACACTGTTTCCGGCAAGGGTACATTCCGTCTTGCCGGAGAGGATTTCGATGCCGATTTTGATGCGTTTCTTGAGTCCTCAAGGCTTTATGTGAGCAAAACTGACGAGCGGTGGACTGTGAGCCGCATAAGATTCAGCGACAGCGACTTGCAGCTTTTTTCGCTCGACGCATACGATTTGCCGCCTGCGAGAATGTTCGAGGAAGTCGCGAAGAGGACGGGAGTCTGCATAACGAGCGAGAATCTTCCGCAGAACAGGATGAGCTTGCACACCGGCTACTGCTCGATTGATGAAATCGTGAAAAGGATTTCGGGGCTGTGCTCAGGCTTTGAGGCGAAAATCACTGAATCAGGCTCGTTCCATGTTGCGCGTGCGGAAAATGCGCAGGCACTTGCCGCAAAAAACGGAAAGGCTGAATTTTTTGAGAATGACGACGGAACCTGGATTTGCGACGTTCAGAATTCCCCGATTTCGTTTGCGGCCGAAAAGCTCTTTCTTGCAGGAAACAAGGAATACGCGTTTTCACTTTCGTCCGACACGAGAATCTTGCGCGCCTCGTATTCTGCAAAGGATTTCGATGAGGCACTTGAGCGTCTCTGCGTTCTCGGCGGAACTGATTTTCTGAAAGACGGCGGCATCTATTTTCTTTCGACATCGAAGGACAAGGAAAGAACCTCTTCTGCCGGTAAAAAATGGAACACTGGCGAACTGAAGAACATCACGCTCCAGTCTTTCGTTCCGCTTTCGTCAAGGAGATTCCCGTCCGTCCCGATTATCGCGCTTGAGGGCGGCCGATTCCTCTTCCTTGCGTCCGAATCCCAGAAAGAAGAGTTCGAATCGTTCCTCTTTGAGTGCGACGTTCGCCCCGAAACTCACCTCGTGAAGCTGAAATACATCCGCTCCAGTGAATTCATCAAAAATCTTCCGCCGTTCATCGAAAAATCCGCGGTGAGAGAGTCCGGGATGGGCGACAGCTTTTATTTCACAGGCACTGACGAATCTTACAAAAACTTGCTTTCTAGGCTTTTTGAATTCGACAGGCCTGTTTCAAGGGTGAGCTACGACCTTTTGATAATGCAGTATCAGGACGTGAGCGGGAGCGAGTGGACTCCGGGACTGAAAGCCGGTCGCGTCTCGCTCGGCGACATGACCAGCGCGTCGTGCAGTCTCGGAAGCGTCCTTGACCTCAACATGGATGTCGTGTCGGCGTTCGGAATGCATTTCGCCGCGTCTTTGCAGGCAGCAATTCGGGAATCGAAGGCACGCGTCTTTGCGGACACCACGCTGAACGGCGTTTCGGGGAGCACAATCAGCTTCCAGAACACGAACACATACCGCTACAGGGACAACAACCTGAATCCAGAGACAGGCGAGCCGATTTATTCTGGAATCACGAAGGAAATCGTCTCCGGCTTGCGGCTTGAGGTGACCGGAATCGTCACCGGCGACGGAATGATAACGAGCAAGATTTCCGCGTCTGTCTCAAGGCAGGGAACGGACCTTTCCTCGACGACTGGAAACCCGCCGCCTTCGAGCGAGAAAGTCGTGACGACGGAGGTATGCGCAAAGTCGGGCGAGCCTGTGATTCTGAGCGGTCTTGTTCAGGAGGAGGAGAGCGATTCAGTTTCCCGCGTTCCGTTCTTTTCGAGGATTCCGCTCATCGGCCGTTTGTTCAAATCGAAAGAGACTTCGAAAGAAAAGACCGAGCTTGTCATCTATCTCGTTCCGACCGCTGAAATATTCGACTCGGAAGAGAAATCCGAACCAAAAAGCAAAGGAGAGAGAGATTTGATTGACAGCGCGTACAAAGAATTCGTCGGAGATTTTTTATGAGCGCGTTCGGGCTTTCTGCAAGATTCTGCCTTTACAACTGTGTGTGCGTCCTCGAAAGCGGGGAGAGAAAAATCGTATTCGGGCTAAAAGATTCGGATTCAGATGAGAAACGCATTGCCGAGCTGAAAGAGAAACTTGCCCGCTCCGCAATGTCGCATTTCAGGAAAAACGGCATTGCTGACGGAGAAATCGAATTCAAAAGTGTCAGCGGCGAGATTGTCAAAAACCGGACTGCAATCGGCTACGGGCAGTGCGACAAAGACTCTTTTTCTTCCGGTTCTTCCGAGCTTGCATCCTGTGAAAAACACATTGCGAAAAATGCGTCCGATGCGTCTTTGGAAGACGACGAGAGCGTCACTGTCGTGCTCCTCGATTCGCTTCTTCGTGCCGCAGTCGATGAGTGTGCGACCGACATACACATCGAGGGCGACAGGGTGAGATTCCGCGTGGCCGGGATTCTGCGCTTTTACTGTGCGCTTTCTGTCAGTCGTGGAAGGGAGCTTGTAAGGCGCATAAAGGCGGTCGCGCATCTTGATTTGATGGAAAACAGGCGGGGGCAGGACGGGCAGTTCATGTTCGATTATGAGAAACATGGGCGGAATCATTATGTGTCGGTGCGCGTCTCCTGCGTTCCGTGCATTCCGTGTGCGCCGTGCTTCTTTGACGACGGGGAATCGGGCGAGTCGGTCGTCCTTCGCCTTTTGGATTCGGAGCGTGTTCCGCTTGAGCTTTCCGCGCTCGGCTTTTCCGCCTGCCAGCAGAAAACGATAGGAAAAATCGCGTCATCTGATTTCGGGCTGATTCTCCTTTGCGGTGCGACTGGTAGCGGAAAATCAACTACGGCCGCGTCGATTCTTGCTTTGATTCAGGAACGAAGCGGCGGCGGCAAGAAAATCATCACGATAGAGGACCCGCCCGAATACGTCCTTTCGGGCATGACGCAAATCCGCGTTGACGCGAAGTCGGGCATGGATTTTTCCGACGCGCTCAGGTTCGTTTTCAGGCAGGATCCGGACGTGATATTCGTCGGGGAAGTGCGTGACGAGAAGACCGCGCAGGTCTGCATCCGCTCTTCGCTTACGGGGCATCTTGTGCTTGCCACGCTGCACACTTCTTCTGTCGAGGCCGCGTATGCAAGGCTTCGCGGATTCGGAATCGCCGAATGCGACATCTCTTCGGCACTCAAAGGAATCATCATGCAGCGGCTTTCTTTCGATTCGGATGGCGGAAAAATAAAACTTGAGGCAGATGTCAGGGAGATATGAGAAATGAATGACGAAATAATGAAATTCAGCGAGTCGCTTTCGGAGCTTTTGTCGTCCGGAATGTCGCTTCCGAAAAGTTTGGCTGTCATCGACGGAAAAATCGCGCGTGAAATACGGAAAAGCATTTCGGAGGGATACAGGTTTTCCGTCGCGCTTATGACCTGCAAGTCAGCATCGTTCCCCGACTGGTACGTCGGCTTTGTGTCCGCCGCGGAAACTTCTGGCGACCTCGGAAGGACTTTTGCGCACATCTCCCGGATTCTTTCGGAGCGGAAAAGTGCGCATGAGAAATTCATTGCCGCGACCGCATATCCGCTTTTCATCGTCGTGCTGACTGTTGTTTGCGCCGCAATTTCCGTTTGCTCGTATTCGACCGCGTTTGCGTCCGCTCCTGAGTCTTTGTTTGACGGCGCGTCAACGATGGGAAGCGGCGCAATCCGCTCGTGCTTTTTCGGCGGCATCTTCATATTCTTCGTCGCATTCGTGATGATAATCATCCTCCGAACGCTTCTCGATGTGAATCCGTGCGCGTCGTTGTTCCGCTCACTTTCATTCCTCACCGAAAGCGGAGTCCCTGTCGTCACCGCGATTGACTGCTCGATTGGCATTGTCGATCGAAATCCCCGCCTTTGCTCCGCGCTGATGTCGATTCGCGCGGAACTCATGGGCGGCGGAAATGTCGCCCTCGCATTCGGAAAATCCCTTTCCGAATCAGGTTTCTCATTCGAGTCGAAGCTTGCTCTTTCAAGGTTATCGGTCTCGGAAGTCAGCGGAAGCATATTTGCATTTTCGAAAATCGCGGAGCTAATCGAAAAAAGGCACGCAAAAATGCAGAAACTCGTCCTCTCATTCGAGCAGCCGTTTTTACTGTGCGCTGCGGCTGGGTATCTCGCATTCGTCATGAAAAATCTTGTTGGCGTAATCATCTAGTTTTGTAAATAAAAGGGGTAATCGCATGAAAAAAATCATTAAGGCGTTCCGTCGCATGAAGTGGCGGAACAGGAAAAATGCAAACAGAAGCAAAATGAATGCCGGTTTCTCGTTCGTCGAGACGCTTGCAGTGCTTGCGGTGTCCGCGATATTGGCGTCCCAGGTCGGGGCTGCGGCGTTCAGGATGGTGCAGCGGGCAAGAGTTTCGGCGGCGTGCACGCAGATTGAGAGCTTCAAGGCCGCATTGCAGTCGTACTACATCGACTGCGGGGCTTTTCCGACCGGGGAGCAGGGGCTTCGCGCGCTTTGGGAGAAGCCTGACGTGTACCCTGTTCCTGCTGCTTGGAGCGGGCCGTACACGGAAAAGAAGATTCCGGCTGACCCGTGGGGCAATGAGTACGTCTACAGGCGCAAGGGCGAAGTTTACCCGGAGGACGCGCCCGAATCGGCTCCGTTCATCATTTTGTCGTTCGGTTCGGACGGAATAGCTGGAGGTGAAAAAGATGGCATCGATATCGTTTCGTGGCAGTAGGTTCAATTCTGAAAAAATACGCCGGCTTGAAAAGAAACTTTCGCGCGGATTCTCCCTGCTTCCGTCTCTCGTCGTGATGCTCGCCGTTTCCGCTTCGCTTTGTTCGTTAGTCGCGTCAAGGCGGGCGAAAATCGGCCTTCTTGAGAAAAAGAGGGATTGCCTTGAGAAGCAAATAGAAGAATCGAATGCGGAAACCGAATCGGAGTGGCTCAATGTCGCTTTTTGAAAGTGTCCTTGCGTCGCTCGTCGTCGCGCTTTTCATGCCGCTCTTCGTTTCTCTCGGAAAGGAATCTGTGTCGCTTCGGCTTTCCGCGCAATCGGTCGAGTCTTCGATTTCCCGTGACTCTTTCATTTCCGAATCTTTTTCCGCAGCTGCAATCTCGGAAATCGATGAATGGAAGGAAATGTGCGCTTCCCTTTATCCGTCCGTCGAGATTTCCGTCTCGGAAGTCACGGCGAAAGGGGAGTTTGCCTTGTACGAATGCGCTTGGGCGGAGCATAGAAAGCTTTCGCTTAAGAATCGGGAGTCTGATTTGGAATTCTGACTGAAGATTCCGGGAAAAACTCAGAATGACATATTCAAAAAAGTAAAAAAAGTAAAAAAGGAGTTTTATGAAAAAAGTTTTCGTGAAAAAGGACGATTACGATTTGTATTCGATCCGTCTGCCGCTGCGTTTCCTTTTCGGTCGGAAAAGGCGCGGCTACATCGCCAGGGAACTTGAGAAAGTTCATCCGAATTATTCTTCTTCGACGAGTGCCGAGGATATGCGGTTGTCGTTCGGGCGGAAAGGAATTTTCGCCGATGTCGCTGTTGTTGACAGGGCTCTGCTCTCGTCGTACATGAGCGAATCGAAGCTTGCCCGGAAAAAGCTTTTTCTTGAGGGGAAGCCTGAGCGGAAAGTGTTCGGCGGCGAAAAAAGAAATCTGTTTCGTGTTGTGCTGATTCCGCTTTCGCTCTTCGTCGTCGTTTTCGCGTTCAGATATTCGCTTTCTTTCATGAAAGATTCGGATTCGAAAAATGTGATTGCTGTCGGCGAAAAAAATGAAATTGGCGAGAAAAGCACAAATGAGAAATCCTCGGCAGCTCTTCTTGCCCCGCAGGAGCTTTTCGCGGCCGTGCTCGCTTCCGTTCGTGCAAAGCATGGCAGGGTGACGAGCCTTTCGTGGAAGGACGGAAGATGCTCGTTCGCCGTCACGGGTTGCAACAGCGAGGACATTGCGGCGGCGAATTATTGCGTCGTGTCATACAGTTCGGGGCAGCCGCAGTTCAATTTCGTCACGAAGGTGAATGACAGGCTTGCGCTTTCGGAATCTTTTTTTTCAGATGAAGGAAAAGGCGGTGCTTTCGGTGAAAAAGTGCGGGTTGAGAATATCGTCCCGGCTGTCAGGAAGGAAATTGTCGCTTCGGGCGGCGACATTCTCTCGGAGAAAGTTTCCGAGTCGGATTCGTCCGTGTCGTTTGCGTGCGAGTCTGAGAAATTCGCTGAAATCGTTTCGGCAGTGTCCCGCGCTGTCAACGAAAACGGCTGGCGTGAGTGCGCTGTCTCGGTTGATAGCGACGGGCTTTTCTCTTCGGTCTGCATTTCCTTCAAAAATTGCGGCGCAAAATCGGCTTTCAGATCATCTTCCAGCTCGTCTTCTGTCTCCGATTCTTCTGATTCCGATAATCCGCTTGCGATTCTCTCTGAATACGGCGACGTGTTCGGAAACGGAAAATCGCTCGGAAGAAAAACTGAAAAATCCAACGGAAAAGTCGCTCGTCAGAAGTCGCTCCTCGTTGCTGACAGTGCGCCCTCAAGTAACCGTGTCAGAATCGGCGAGATTCGCAAGGGCGGAAGCACGTTCGTCTATTACAGGTCGTCTGACGGCCGTGTCTCAAGCGAGGTCGTAAATGCTGAATGAAATCAGAAACATTTTGTCCGTTCGGATTTGCGTTTCGAATATCGTTCGAAAAAACGCTCCGAAAATCGCCCGGTCTGCCGCGTTCCTTCTGGTTGCGGCTTGTCTTTCGTGCCTTCTTTTTTCGTGCGCATCGACAGGCTTCGAGGGCAAGGGAACTTTGGTCGGGCGTGTCTGCGACGTGAACGGGAATGCAGTTTCCGGCTACAGGCTTTCGTTCGCTGCCGGCAAAAAAGCCGTGAGCGGAGTCAACGGAGTTTTCGCTGTGAATGGCATGGAGTCGGGCAAATTCGACATGGAAGGGTTCGGCGAGGGCTGGAGCTCCGTCAGCGAAAAAATCGATTTCTTCGACAGGCGTTCCGTTCTCGTCGTTCAGGTTGAGAGCGAAGCTGATGTTTGCGAAAGAATCTCCGGCGCGCTCAGGTTCGGCGACATCGATGAGGCGGAGAGGCTCCTTTCAAAAATCGAGCGCGGAAACAAGAACAGCCCGCTCTTTCTTTTCTATTCGGAGCTTGTCGAATACAAAAAGCTCCTGTCGAACGGAAAGACGGAGAAGGCGCAGTCGGTGAAAAAGAAGCTCGACAAAAGAATCGCGCTTTTTGAATGAAAAATAAAAAAATGGAGAAACAAAAATGAGAAAAAAGTTTTTCAGCGGGCTTCTTCTTGCCGCGATGAGCATTTCGGGCTGCTCGACCATGAACAGCGACAATTGTCCGTACCTTATTGCCAACCAGAAATTCGAGATTGGCTCTTCCTCTGACGGATACGAATTCGCGGGGACGAGGTTCACTTTCCACAACGGCTCGAAGAAGGATGTGAAATCGTTCACGGTGTCGTTCATGCTTTACGACTCCGACGGAAACAATCCGTTTATCGGCTCGAACAACGTCGTCGAGCGCATTGACGAGCAGGTTCTTTCCGGGATGTCAAAGTCGATTCTCCTTTCGATGGACGACTATCTTTCGTCAGTTCCCAGCGAGCCGTACCAGATTGATTACATGTACGTCAGGAAAATCATCTATTCGGACGGAAGCGAATGGACCGACCCGTTCGGAATGTACAGCGCAAGGGAGGTCTTTGAATGAAAAGCGTCCGTTTTTTTCTTTCGCTCGCTTCTTTTCTGTCGTTCGTTGCGTTTGCAGTCGCTCTTCCGTTCTGCCTTTCAGTTTTTCTCTCTTCATGCGCTCTTGAGCCTGCCGAGTCCTCGTCCGCGTATGTCCGCCAGAAAGAAAATGATGGCGAAACCGAAAACGGCAAAGGCGAGTCTGGCGGCGAGAAATCTTCTTCCGATGAAAAAAATGGCGAAGTTTCGGTGGATTCCGGCGCAGAAAAATCCGAGGTCGAAGATGATGATGAAATCGGGGCGGACTGGACTATTGCGGTGTACATGGCCGCCGACAACTCTCTTGAGCCGGACGCAATCAATGACATCAACGAGATGGAGCGTGTCTTTGTCCCTGCCGGAATGAACGTGCTTGTCCTTTTTGACCGCGCGGAAGGCTACGACGCTTCCAACGACAACTGGACGGACACGAGGCTCTTTCTGATAAAGTATGACGCGGATGACTCGAACAGAATCGTCAGCAAGCGTCTTTCCTCGGTGGAACTTGGTCTTTCCGAAAACGAGGAGACTGAGCTTGATATGTCGGGAAAGTCAACTCTGTCCGCATTCCTGTCGTTCGCGCGAAAAAACTACACGGCTGACAAATACGCGCTTGTCGTCTGGGGGCACGGAACAGGCTGGCGGAATTCCGGTTCTTTTGATGCGCGCGCATTCGCAGTTGACGGCGGCGGCGGCTCTTCCTCATACATGACGATTTCTTCGATGAGGCAGGCGATTGAGAGCGGAATGGGCGACGACAAGCTTTCTTTTCTCGGCTTCGACACCTGTTTCGGCTGTTGCCTTGAGTCCGCGTTCGAATTCAGGAATTTGGCGGAATATATGGCAGGCTCTCCTTCGATTGAGCCTCAGTCCGGCTGGGATTACTGCGGCTTTTTCGGGGGGCTTGATAGCGATGCGTCTGTCGTGACCGGCGAAAATATGTGCGAATCAGCGTTGAACCAGTTCAGGAATCAGTATGACAAATGCGCGGCTTGCGCATTCTGCACGCTCGACCTTTCGCAGTGCGGTCTTGCGGTGGAGGTGTTCAACGGTTTTTCGGCAGAAGCTGCGGCCAGGATTACGTCGTATGAAAAGCGGGATGCGTATCTTTCGATGCTGAAAGAAAAGTGCGTTTCTTATTCTGCCGGCACTCCGGGCGACTGTTTCGCGGATTCGCTCGATTTCGTCAGAAATGCCTGCCTTTACGATGATTCGCTTTTTGAGTGCGGAAAAAAGGTCGGGGACGCGTATTCGCTTTTCGTAAAGGATTCGTGGAGCGCATTGTCGGAAAGCGGGACTTGTTCGCCGGGCGTTTTCGTTGCCGTCAAAAAGTCAGAGGGCGTGTTCTCAAATCATCCTTCCGAATACGTCAGCGGAAACACGTCAGCCGAAGTCAGCCAGTTCGTTTCGTTCGCGTCGTCGTATGTCCCGACAAAAAGAAAGACGGGCAGTTTCCTCGACAAACTTTTCTACACGACTTTCGACAACTGATTTTGCGAATTTTCAACTTTCAATTTTCAGTTTTCAACTTAAAAAAAAGGAGTTTCATTTGAAATTGTCAAAATTTTTCGGGAAGGTATTTGTGCTTTCGCTTATGCTTTCTCCGTTCGTTCTTTCGTTCGCGTTTCCTTCAAGGGCGTTTGCTGACGATTCAGGGGATTCGGGCGATTCATCTGAATCGACTGATTCGTCAGAATCGACGGATTCTTCTGAATCGACTGATTCGTCAGATTCTGATGACGGCGGCTCTGGTGTTGAGGGAGATGAGATTGAAAAATATCCGGCGTACAAATCTGCGCTTGATTATGCGGAGAGCGTGCTTGACGATGCGATAAAGGCGGGGGCTAGCGAGGAGGAAATCGCCTTGCTTGAGGAGAACGTCGCGGAAGCTCGGACGGCTTTTCTTGATGCGTGCGAGGAAGCCGGTTTTTCTGTCACCCGCTCCGAGACGACGAACGCATATATCGTCTCGGACGAGACCGGGCACATCGTGTATGCGGCAGGCGACCCTGTCATTTTCTCCAAAGGTCTATACACGACAGGCGACACTGATTTTTCGATTTCGGCAGGCGAAAGCACTTTTTCGGTCAGGCGAAGCTACACGTCGCCGATGAGCGATTCTTCGGAAGTTTCAAGGTACGGCTCGTTCGGAAAAGTGTGGACGACGAACCTCGATTCGAGAATCATCATCTGCTCAAGAAAAGATGCGTATGTCGAGCGTCCTCGCCACATTCTTCAGAAAGATTACAAAGACAAGGATTCCGTTCACGAATATCTTGAGAAGTGCCTTGAGGAAGTCGAGGGGTACATCAATGAGGCGGATAATGAAAGCGATTTCGAGGGCTGCATTGAAATCAGGAAACATATAGAGGAGCTGATTGAAAAAGAGGATTTCTATTTTTCGTTCATTGCTCGGAACAATGCGAATTGCAAAATCCCTTCGAAAACACGCTACGGGGAAATGTCCGGTCTTGCTGACCAGCTCGGCTCCGACTACATAATCTACGTTGACGATTCAGGCTCTCCTGTTCTCTGCAAAATTGACGACGACGGAATCTTCTGGCCTGAAAATCCGGCATCGAGAAAAAAGTTTTCAGTTTCAAGAGACGAAATAGGCTTTGTCCTTGATGATATCTCCGGCGAAAAAAGAAAATTCGACGAGTGCGGAGTGCTTTCTTCGATTGAGAGAAAAGACGGAAGCGTTGTTGTTTTTTCATCGGACTCGGACGGAAGAGTCACGCGCGTTGCTCTCCGCTCGGTGCTTGGCGGCGAGAGGTCGCTCAGCATCGCAAGAAGCGGCGGCTCTGTAACGTCGATTTCGGACGGGGTGCGCACCGTGAAATATTCATACGATGAGAAAATGCTTTCGTCCGTGACAGATGCCGACGGCGACACGAGGAAGTTCGAGTACGACGGCGACCTTCTTTGCAAGCTCGTGAAGGCAGACGATTCGTTCGTGAAAATCGTCTACGAGACAAAGTTCGTTCCGATTGAGCCTGAGACTAACGGGGAAGACGACGATGACGAAGAAGATGAAGATGAAGAGGTTGTCGTCCGCTACAAGCCGTTCTACAAAGTCGTCGCCACTGTTGACGAGAACGGAAACGCGGAAAAATTCGTCTATGATGAGTTGAACATGACGACCGAGCATATCGACCATGACGGATTTTCGACAATCTATGCGTATGACAGAAACGGAAACACGCTCAGCCAAAAATATCCGAACGGGGAGAAATTCACTTTCAGATATGACGATGAGTCGAATCTTGTCCGTTCTTCCGGGGCGATTCTCTCGAGCACGTTTGAGTATGACGAAAACGGAAATGTGAGCCGCGTAAAATATTCTGACGGCGGAGAGGAGAGTTTTTCATATTCAGGCTCGAAAATGACGGCGAAAACTGACAGGGACGGAGTTACGAAACGGTTCGAATATGACGAGTGCGGAAAGCTCCGTGCGATTTATTCAGGCGGAATGAAAATTTCCGAGCTTTCGTATGAGAACGGTCTGTTGCGGACTTCAACCGATTGCTTCGGGAACGTCACGAAATACGAATACGACGAATTTTCCGACATCGTGAAAAAAAGCGTTTTCGCAAAGGGAAGTTCAGCGGCCTCGTCCGTAAAAACTTGGAAATACGACATCATCGGGCGCATTTCGAAAATCACCGACGAGTCGGGCATTGTTTATGACTACTCGTATCTTCCGCATGAGACAGTAATCGTAAGCTCCGACAAGAAAAAAGTGAGCATAGTCTTTTCCTCAAGAAAGAGCATTCTAAAAAGAACCGTGACAGACCTCCTGACAAATGAGAGCCGCACGAAGCATTACAAATACGACAAGGCGCGCCGCCTCGTTTCCGTCGGAGTGTCCGGCGTTGACTTCGCAGGAAAAGCAATCCCTGAGACGACAATCACTTCGTATTCGTACACGGCGCAGGGTAGGCTGAAAAAGCAGGTTGACTGGAATGTGTTTTCTTCTGGGGATACTTCCGGAAACGAAATCGGCTGGGGCTGCGAGTATGCATTCTCGGACGGCGAAATAAGCTCAGTCGAAAAAGGTATTGTGGATTCTGACGGAAACGTAATTGCCGGCGGAAAAATCTCTGCGGCTTTCTCAAATTCCTTCTCAAGCGGAAAAAGAGCCAGAAATGCGTTTTACGGCGACGGAAGAAAATCAGTTTCGGTTTACGATTCTTTTGGAAGGCTCATTTCAGAGTCCTCAAACGAAAAATCCGTGATGAAAAACGAATATTCGCTTGCCGGCCGCCTTTTGTCGTCAGACGTTCTCGGAAAGGGAAAGTTCGAATTCGAGTATGATTCTTGCTCAGGTCTGCTTTCTGGTGTGCGCGAGGTTGGCGGAACAAAATCGGGTTTCGACAGAACCGAATATTTTCCTGACGGAAAAAAGAAAAGCCGCACCGACAGGCTCTCGCATAGAACTGAATATCTGTATGACGAATTCGGCAATGTGTGCGAAATTCGCGGAAAAGACAGCACGTTTTTGACAAAGCGGGACGCGGGCGGAAGAATCGTTGTCTCGGAATTGAAATCTCCTTCGGGAAAAGTAGTTTTCTCCGAATCCTTTTCATACAAGGACGGCGGAAGGAAAGTCGAGCGTTATGTTTCGGGCGAGCTTCGCGGATTCGTTGTGAAAAATGCTTTCGGCGAAATTGTCTCCGTGACGGACGGCGAGGGCAATGTCACTTTGTTCTCCTACGATGTTCTCGGCCGCCGCGTATGCAAGAAGGACGCTTACGGCAACGCCACGAATTACGAATACAATGCGCGGAATCAGATTGCAAGAGAATCGTTCGCTGACGGCTCTTTCAGGAAATATTCTTACGACGCGCAGGGGAACTGCATCCGCGTTTCAGATTCGGCAGGGGATTTGTTCAGGGGTGAGTACGACGGTCGCTCACAGATTGTCAGCGCGGACTCAAGACCGTTCTCTTCGCCTGAAAAGTACGAATATGACGAAATCGGACGGATTGTTTCCGTGGCGAAAAACGGAATCGTACTTGAAAAATTCGATTACTCGGACGACGGAAAATCCATCGTCCGCACAGACTCTCTTGGAAGAAAGACTTCGTACCGGCTCGACGGGTTCGGACGCATTCTTTCTGAGACTGACAGGCTCGGCTTCTCTTCGTCTTCCGAATATGACTCTGAGGGAAATGTAGTCTCGAAAACTGATTTTGCGGGGCTGAAAAGAAAAATCGACAGGTCTAGCGGAGTAGGCGGCGAAAACAGCGCGGTCAGGACGACTTTCGGAGACGGCTCTTTCTCTTACGCTGAATATGATGCGGCTTCTAGAATCGTGCTCGCGAAAAACGATTCCTCCGAGATTCAGTATGAATATGACGGTTTCGGCAATTTGTCGTCGATTTACGATGTTGTTTCCGGGACGCGCGTAAAATATTCGCATGACAAAAACGGAAAAGTCACACGGGTGAAAAGCTTTGGCGGAATCGAGCGCGATATCTCGTATTCATACGGAAAGCTCGGCGAGATAACGAAAATAGTCGATTCTGTGCAGAGCGATTCAGTGCCGGTTGTCACGGAAGTCGATTTCACATACGACAAGCTCGGCCGGGAAACGTGCAGGCATTTCAGGAGCGGGGAATCGACATTCTCCTCGTACGACAATGCAGGTCGGCTCACGTTGCGCACCGGATACGACTCTTCAAATGTTCGCGTTTTCCTTGCGGGGTACGTTTACGATGACGACGGCCACATTTCCCTTTCCGTCGATTCCGACATGAACGTGACGAAATATTCATACGATTCATCCGGCCGGCTTTCGTCTGTCTCTTATCCGTATTCCGATGGGCTGAAAAATCATTTCGTGTCCCTTTTGGAAGAATCGACAGGATTTTGCGGGGCTGAGAATATAAATGTGTCGCGTCTTTCATTGCGGACGGGCGAGTTCAATCTCCTTCAAAATCTCTGCGCCCCGGTCGGCTCTGTCATTGCTTCGCAAAACGTCCTTTCCGAGTCGTTCTCATACGATTCGGAAGGAAACATGATTGCAAGAAAAACTCCGCTCGGGTTGCTCCAATACAAATACGACAGCGAAAACAGGCTCGTCTCTGTCGGTCAGGGTTCTTCGGCCGGAGTTTCGGTTTCGTATGACAAAAACGGAAACATGACGAGGAAAATCAGCGCGAATTCAAATTCCGCATTCGAATACAACGGCGAGAACAGGATGACGAGGGCGGTTGTCAGCGATGAATCCGGCACTTTGAGCGATGTCCGCTATGGATATGACTTTTTCGGAAGGAGAAACGTGACGGGCGGAAACCTGACTGTCTACGACGGATTCTCACTTCGCGAGCTTTACACGAAGAATACGGTTTATTCTGAATATGAAGGCGAAAATGCAAATTCCTATTCGTCCGGGATTTTCCGAGCGACAACTCCTGAGAATTCCGCAACGGAAAACAGCGGCCGTTATGTTTTCATAGACGATGACGGCGAAATCGTTTCGCTCGGCAGTTCAAATTCCGCTTCCGCATCTTCATCTTCGCGCAGTGTCCAATGCGATTTTTCGACCGCGCCTTTGTACGCTGGCGAAAAATCCCCAGCTTCTTTCGTCTCGCTCGGGGACATCGAGACAGGCTCTGCTCTGCCGTCATACAGGAACATTTTGATGAACGATTTGAGCGGTTCCGTTATGGCACGTCTTGGCGATTCCGATTCGCTCTCGCGTCTTTGCTATGACGTTTTCGGTTCAAGGTTCGATTCTGATTCTGCAAGCGTGTATTCGTTTGTCGGAAAGAAATTTGACGGAAATTCAAGGATGTACGATTTCGGCTACAGGGATTATCTTTCGTCGTTCTCGCGCTTTTCGACTTCCGACCCGGTGAAAGACGGTCACAACTGGTATCTGTACTGCGACTCGAACCCGATTGATTTTTTCGACGCGGACGGATACGAGCTTGCGCATAACAATACTGGAAGCGAATATGCAAATGACGACGGCAACACGGAATATTGGATGCAGAGTTCTCCGTGGGGCAGCGAACCTCTTGGCGGATGCCCGTTTGTCGATTCGTCCGGGGAGGAGCATGACTACACTTTGTCCACAGCCGGATGCACAGCCACAGCCGTCGCCGAGGCGATTTCGAACTTGTCAGGAATGGATGTCACGCCGGAGGTGATTAACGGAGATTCAAGATTTTTCGGCACAGGCGACCACATGGACGAAATAAACTTTTTGAATGTCGCTGATGTGTTCGATTTGTCTGTTGATCGTTCAGGAAAAGGTGCGGATAAAGTTGAGGAATTCATAAATTCGAAAGTCAACGACGAGGAAAAAGAATACGAGATAGTCTTGATGACGCACATCGGTTCTAACGGCACAATGCCGCATTCAGTCACTGTCTCAGGAGAAGCGCAGCGGAGTGCCGACGGACAAGTTGTTACCACACCAGTGACCGCAACTTCGCGTAATGATTACAACATGAACTGCGCGAGCCGCGGCGAGCAGGGCTTTTCCAACAACAACGGCAACCTGAGCGTCACGATTCACAGCAACGATTACGCGTATTCGCTGAGCTGCTCGAACTGATTTGAGCATTTATAAAAAAATCCGCAAGTTCAATCGTAAAAGAATGAACCTGCGGATTTTCATCTTTCAACTTTCAACTCTCACCTTACAGCGGGATGTTTCCGTGTTTCTTGCAGATGCGGTCGGCGGTTGTTTTGCCTTCGAGCATCTTGAAGCTCTGGACGACTCTCGCTCTTGTTTCTTCTGGATTGATGACTGCTGAAATGTAGTCTCTCTGGGCTGCGATTGTCGGTGTCATGAAAGTCTCCGTGTACTCGGCTTTCTTCTGCTCGACGAGGGCTGCGTTTGCCGGGTCTTTCATTTCCTTTGCGAAAAGAATGCCCGTTGCGCCTTCCGCACCCATGACTGCAATCTCAGCTTTCGGCCATGCATACACGAAGTCTGCTCCGAGGTGCTTTGAGCACATCGCAATGTAAGCTCCGCCGTATGCCTTTCTCGTGATGACGGTGACTTTCGGAACTGAAGCTTCCGAATATGCATAGAGAACTTTCGCTCCGTGGCGGATGATTCCTTTCTGCTCTTCCTGCGGTCCTGGGAGGAATCCTGGGACATCGACGAAGTTCAAAAGCGGAATGTCATAGCAGTCGCAATAGCGGACGTGGCGTGCGATTTTCATTGAAGCGTCGCAGTTGAGAAGTCCGCCGAATGATTTCGGGTTGTTTGCGACGATTCCGACTGTCCTGCCCTCGATTTTTGCGAATCCTGTGACGGCGTTCTGCGCGAATTCCTCTTCCGTCTCGAAGAATGTCTCGTCGTCAACGACAGCATTGATTACGTCCTTGATGTCGTAACCCTTCTTGCTTTCTTCCGGGAGGATTGTCTTGATTGTCTCAAGCTTTGTCTCGTCGAATTTGAAACCTGCTTCTGTCTTCGAGCCGAACAATCCGAGCTTCGTCGTAGATTTGTCCTCGAACGGAACTTTGTCGCCGTAGTAGTGCGGGATGTAGTCGAGGAGCTTCTTCACTTTCTCGTAGCAGCCCTGCTCGTTCTCGCATCTGAAATGCGCTACGCCCGACTTCTGCGAGTGGATTGCTGCACCTCCGAGGTCTTCCTCTGTGATGTCCATGAACATTACCTGCTTTACGACTTTCGGGCCTGTGATGAACATCTGCGAAATCTTGTCGACGGTGAAGATGAAATCCGTGAGTCCTGGAGAGTAGACTGCACCGCCTGCGCATGGGCCGACGATGATTGAAATCTGCGGGATTATTCCCGATGCCCTGACGTTCTGGTAGAAGATGTCGCCGTATCCGCAGAGCGCGTCGACGCCTTCCTGAATTCTCGCTCCGCCCGAATCGTTCACGCCGATTACAGGGCATTTCATCTCGATTGCCATCCTGATGACTTCCGCGATTTTCTGGCCGTGCACTTTTCCGAGCGTTCCGCCCTGAACCGTGAAGTCCTGAGAGTAGATTGCGACTTTTCTGCCGTTCACTGTTCCGAAACCGGTGATTACGCCGTCGTATGGCAAATCCTTTTTGTCCATTCCGAATGACGTACACTGATGGCGTGCGCCGGAATAGATTTCCATAAAACTTCCTTCATCGAGAATTGCATTGATTCTTTCAATAGCATGAAGTTTTCCCTTTGCGTGTTGTTTTTCAAGGTTGTATTCCATAATTGCTTTTCCTCTTTGCAAGATTTTCAATCAATCTCTATTGATTTCTAATGTTTTCTAAAAAAGTGTAATTGTACCGTTTTAAACTGTCAATATGACATTTTTTGAAAAAATGTCAAAATAAAACCGAACGGCACGAAATTCACTGAATTTTCCAAGAAAAAATCATTTCTCCGAAAGATAATCTTTTGCGGAAGTAAGCTCGTACCTGTCGAAAATCTCTTTTGCCCCGCGCTTCATGTCGGTGTCTGCCGGAAGCCATGCGTATTTTTCGCGAAGAGTTTCGACTGCCTTGCTGACTGAGCCGCCGTGCTCGTCGAGTGCTTTTTTGTATTCCTCCGCAAAATTCTTCAGCTTGATGCTTTCGATTTTCGACTTGCCGATTGGGGAAAGCTCCGTGACAGTCCATCTTTTTCCGTTCCATTCGAGCGTCACTTTCTCTTTTATCGTCTCGACGCTTACCCTTGAGGAATCCGTGTGGATGAAAAAGTATTCGGCATCGTGCGTCGTGACATCTCCTTTCGAAAGCGTCTTTCCGTTTTCGTCCTTGATTGGCGGAACTTTGTCTTTTCTGATCGGACATTCCGACTGGGAAGAAAAATTCTCGCCGTCGATTTTGAGGTTTGTTATTCCGTAAATCCAATAATTGAATTCCGGCTTGTAGAAAATCCAGTCCTCCGGCGGCACTGTCCTGTCCTTTGCGTTGTAGGTCTCGCGCTCTTTTCCCATCACATAAAAGCCCGTTATGATTTTCACGAAGTCCTTCATCTTTTTGCCTTTCGCTAGTTCCTGCAAATTCGGAACGTCTGCGTTGTGCATTTTCGAATAGAATGCCGCCGCCGTCTTCGTGGAATCAAGCCCGAGCGATGTCGCAAGGATACCGTTCGTCTCCTGGAAACTGTTGAATGCCCAAATGAAGCCGAGCAGAACTGCAATCGACACGATAATCCGAGTCTTGTTTCTTCTTCCGAATCTTGAAACGTTGATTCTGAAATCCCGCGACGAAACGAATTTTTTCGTGCGAGCGTCGAATTCTTCTTTCGGAAGCTCCAGTTTTCTTTCTTCGTTTTTGGTGAAAAGCTCTTTTTTGTATTTTTCAATGTCGAATGTCAGCGACAAATCGAGAAGCTCTTTTCTTATTTTGTCCGCCTTCTCGTTTTTGTAGCGCATTTCGCCGGGAAGCGTCTCGAATTTTATCGGGAGAGAAAGACCAGCGTCTATTGCGTCCGCGATTCCGCTTCCGATTCCGTTCACCGTGTACGCCGTCGGAACGAATTTCCTGTCGAAAATGTCGGTCTGGCGGCCTGAAAGGTCGGTGTTTTCGTACGGGAATTTTCCCGTAATCGACTTGTATGCGATTGCCGCGCGTGTGAAAATCGTCTTGTCAGTTTCTTTCAGTCCTTTGTAGATGTAGAATCCCTGCTTTTCCGAATAGAACTTTCCGTTTCTGTCGCTTTCGTTCGTCGTGCAGAGCTCAAAAATCTCGCCCGGAAGAATCACCGCGCTTTTTGCGTCCTCCGAGATGAAAATTCCGCCGCCGCCGATTTCCGGTATGTCTAGATTTGAGTCGATTATTTTTGACAGGACTTTCTCGGCAAAGAGGATTTTCTCTGCGCATTGTTCTTTTTCTTCGCTGCTTGTTTCGTTGCTCGCGTGCTTCTCAAGGATGTCCGAAAGCGGCTCTGCGTCGGTGAATATTTCTCCGCACAGCCAGACTTTCTCTTCGTTGTCTTTTGCGGTTCCCGTGAATTTCCAGTCCGAAAAATTTATATCGCCGTTTTCTGTTCCGGTCGTGGCAAGCAGGCCTTTCTGTTCGCTCATCATGTTCGTCATTCTGATTTTTCCGAATGAGATTTCGTCCAGTCCGCTTGAAATTATGCGTTTGTAAAAAAAATTATTGCTCATTCTGACAATCTACTAATTTTTTGCAGAAAATAAAATTCTTTTGATAAGTAAATTGTATGAAAAATATGAACGAAGAATTTTATGGCGATGAATTTGACGGCGGATTTCAGGCTTTGCTCGGAAAAGAGGGCGATGACGAATTCAACCGGGTTTTGCTTGAGGATGAGACTTCTGAATGCGAGTCTTACGAGGACGAGGCGGTGCGGACTGCGCGGAATGCGTTCGGAGTCCGTTTTCTCTTTCCGTGGCAGCGTATTGTGATTTCGAACATTCTCGATTCCGCAAAAAATATTCAATCTGACTCGTCTTTCGCTGACAATTTCGACGACGATGAATTCTGCCGCGGAAGGCAAATCGTCCTCCTTCCGACTGGGGCCGGAAAATCGATGTGCTTTCTCGTTCCGTCGCTCATTCTCCCTGGCGCGACATTGATTTTCTATCCGCTTTTGGCTCTCATGGCTGACCAGAAAAGGCGCATGGACGAAGCGGATATCAGCTGCGTGGTTCTGAAAGGCGGGCAGAGCGAAATTGAACGTGAGGAGATTTTCAGGAAAATTGAAGGGAAAGACGGGAGTCCTACTAAAGTCATACTCGCGAATCCGGAAGTTCTGCAGAACGAGAAAATTCTTGCGCGTCTTTCAAAATGCGATATCAGCCACGTCGCAATCGACGAGGCACACTGCGCTTGCGAGTGGGGCGACACTTTCAGGAGCGCGTATCTCACTCTCGGAAAAATAATCGGAAAGCTCGGCGTGAAAATCGCCACCGCGTTCACCGCGACCGCTTCGCCCGTCGTTCTGAAGCGCGTGGGAGAAATAATATTTGACGGCCATTTTCATCTTGTGCGCGGCGACAGCGACAGGGCGAACATCCATTATTCGGTTCTTCATGCGTATGCGAAAGAAAAGGCCGCGCTCGAATGTGCCCTGAAAATGAAAAAGCCGATGATAATTTTCTGCGGCACCCGCGGCAGGACCGAGAACATGGCGCGTATTCTTCTTGAAGTTTTCGGAAGGGAGAAAGTCCGTTTTTATCATGCTGGAATGACGAAGGAGGAAAAACATTCCGTCGAAAAGTGGTTCTTCGATTCCGACGACGGAATTCTCACGGCGACTTGCGCTTACGGAATGGGAATGGACAAGGGAAACATCTATTCTGTCGTGCATCTCGATGCCCCCAATCACCTTGAGAATTTCATTCAGGAGGCGGGGCGTGCGGGGCGGAAGGGCGACGACGTTCATTCAGTTCTCATTTGGAATCATGCGGATTTTGCTCGGTATGAGAATTCCGAAAAAGGAAGCCGCGAGCGCGTCATGGGCGACTTCGTCCTGGAAAAGAATTGCAGGAGGCAGTTCATGCTCGATTATCTTGGCGGAGAGAAAACTGTCTGCTCAGGCTGCGATTTATGCGACGCGCGAAAAACTGGCCGCAAAATATCGGATAAGGCTTACGATGCCGAATTCGCGTTCAAATTCATAAAGCGCAACAGGAAAGTTTTCAGGAAAAATGAGATTTCATCGGAACTCACGCGGAAATTCAACGGCATGAAGCTCGGGCTATTCGGAATGAACGTTTGGGAAGACTGCGACAGCGCATCGATAATTTCGCAGCTGGTTTCGGAAGGTCGTGTGAGGATCTTGGGCGGAATGTGGCGCGGCCGGCTCGATGTCGTGACGGAAAAATCGCGCGGGAAAGAAAAAGCCGGTGCTAGAAATTCTGAAAACGAATTCTCCAGAAAAATCATCGCGACGGCTTTCAGAAAAGAAAAAATCAGGAATCTTCTTCTGCTGAGTTTTCACCTTCTGCATTCGATTCGTCTTTTTTCTCGCCGTCATTTGCAGGAGGAATATAGCTAGGCTTTCGGCGTTTCACAGGCGGCTTCTTCCTGTAATGCACGATGACCGTGACGATTTCGAAATATAGAAGTATCAGAACTGTCGTAATTATGACCTTTGGGTCTGTTATTACCGTTTTTATTATTGGAAATAAAGTGCTCATACGTCTATTTTCGGTAGAATTCCGATTGTTTTTAGATGTCTATTGACTACGATTTTTTTCGCGGGTTAAATTTTCGCATTCATTTTATTTACGGGAGAAAAATATGACCGGAATTGTTGATTACAACGCTGGAAACATAAAAAGCGTTGAGCGTGCGTTGTCCTTCTTGAAAGCACCGTATGTCTTGTCGAAGAGTCCGAAAGATTTGGAGAACTGCGACAGGATTATATTTCCCGGTGTCGGCGAGGCGAAATACGCGATGGAGCAGCTCAGGCTCACTGGGTTCGACGCTTTCTTGAAGGATTGGGCTTCTGCGCAGAAACAGCTGCTCGGAATTTGTCTTGGCTCCCAGATAATTTTCGAGCATTCGAGCGAGGGCGATGTCGACTGCCTCGGAATCCTCAAGGGCGAAATCAAGCATTTCTCGGAAGTCTGGGAGAACGATGTTTCCCTCAAAGTTCCTGAGATGGGCTGGAATGACCTTTCGTACAAAAACGGCGGCTCCCCGCTCCTAGACGGCGTTCCCGAACATTCCGATTTCTATTTTGTCCACTCGTATCTGATTCAGCCTGCCGACAGGTCGATTATCAAGGCTTCTGTCGATTACGGATGCGAAGTTCCTGCCTGCGTTTCTTCTGGCAGCGTGACTGCGTTCCAGTTCCATCCTGAGAAGTCCGGCGAACATGGGCTTAAGATTCTCGAAAATTTTGTGAAAGGAGATTTGAATGCTTAAGAAGAGAATAATTGTCTGCCTCGACGTGAAGGACGGCAGGACGACAAAAGGCGTGAAATTTCAGAACAACGTTGATATCGGCGACCCGGTCGAGATGGCTGCCGAATATTACAGACAGGGCGTTGACGAGCTTGTGTTCTACGACATCATGGCATCTGCACGAAGACGTGGGCCGATTCTCGACTTGATTTCTCGTGTCGCGTCCGAGGTTTTCATTCCGTTCTGCGTGGGCGGCGGAATCGGCACAATCGAGGACATCCGCTCGACAATCCTTGCCGGTGCCGAGAAAGTCAGCTTGAATTCACAGGCGGTCAAAAATCCTTCTCTCATAACTGAAGGCGCGCGCATTTTCGGCAACCAGTGCATCGTTCTCGGAATGGACGCTGCGAAAGACGAAACTGCTCCGAGCGGCTACAGGGTCTACATCAACGGCGGCAGGGTGAAAACTGAACTCGACGCGCTTGAGTGGGCGAAAAAAGCAGTTTCCCTCGGGGCCGGCGAAATCGTGCTGAATTCAATCGATGCCGACGGAGTGAAAAACGGCTACGAGCTTAATCTGACTAGAATGATTGCCGAGAACGTCCCTGTTCCGGTAATCGCGAGCGGCGGCGGCGGAAAGCCTGAGCACCTTGCCGACGTATTGAAAGATTCTCCTGACGGCGGCAAGGCTGATGCGGCCCTCGTCGCTTCGATGGTTCACTCGATGGGCTACACTGTCGGCGGAATCAAGTCCGAGCTTTCGCGCCTCGGAACTCCGGTCAGGCTCTGAGCGACGACATTTGCGTTTTCGTCCCAGTTTTTTGACTTCGAAAGAATCCCGCGGCCGGCAGTGTTCGAGAACATCATAAAGCTGAACTTGAACCTGCCTTTGCTTCGTCTTGCGATGTGCTTTTCCGCCGCTTTTGCAATGC
The DNA here is from genome assembly GCA_017525605.1 of Treponema sp. Taxonomy (GTDB): domain Bacteria; phylum Spirochaetota; class Spirochaetia; order Treponematales; family Treponemataceae; genus Treponema_D. The sequence goes on from JAFXSM010000040.1 coordinate 32,861, forward strand.
TTTTGCAGACTGCGGCGGAAGAATCCGACTCGTCAAGGATGTCGAGCGCGGCATCGACAGTCGCGGCGTTCATTATCCTTGCGATGTCGGTCTGCGTGAGGCTTTCGAACCGTGCAAGTGAAGCATGGCACGCGATTATCTCCATTCTGCAGTCAGCGTTGTGCGAATGTGTGTTCATTATTCCGCCCGCAATCTTGACGAATTTTCCTGCGTGCCCCACGAACAGCACATGCGTGAACCCAAGCTCGCACGCAAAGTCGATTGCCTTTCCGATATAGTTCGAGCATCTGATGACGGGCGCGTTTTCAAGTTCCGGAAAATTCCCAAGAAAATCGTTCCCGAAATTCCCAGGTGTGACAATCAGCGGAATTACTCCAGAAACAGAGCTTTTGAAATTGCTCCGTAAGAATTTCATCTCGACGTAAATAGAATCGACCAACGCTTCTTCGCTCATCGGCATGACTACGCCTGTCGTCCCGAGAATCGAGATTCCGTCTTTTATTCCGAGCACGGGATTGAAAGTGTTCTTCGCGATTTCCTTTCCGTTTTCGGCTGAGATTTTCACTTTTACGAAAAAGTTGCCGCCATGTTCTCCGAGCGTTCTTCTCACTTCGTCCTCAATCATTTTTCGGGGGACTGAATTTATCGCGTATTCCCCCGGCGGCTGGTCGAGTCCTGCTTTTGTCACGATTCCGATTCCTTCCCCGCCGGTTATTTCGATTCTGCATTTTCCGTTTTCTTTTTCGTCCGTTTTTTCGACAGTCACTTCGGAAAAGATTTTTATTCCGTCAGTCGCGTCCGGGTCGTCGCCCGCATCTTTTTTTATTGCGGCGATTGCGGAATTTTCTGAGATTATCTTCCCGTCAAGCACTTCCGAAACCGCGCTCCAGCCTTTCGGAGTCGTGATTTTCACATATTCGCTGAATTCCCCTTCGAGAATCCCCCCCAACGCCGCCACCGTCGCCATCGCCGCCGCGCTCCCAGTAGTAAAACCGCACCTAAGCCTTTTCCCGTCACTTTCGACATATTGTTCAGTACATATTTTTTCGTTGTTCATATATTTATTTTCGTGAAAATCTTCAAGAAAATTTCAAAAAAGCGCATTAAATGTCAAAGTTTGCCAAAATATGCGGTGATTGCTTGAAAAATTCAGTCATTTCAAATATATTGTGAATCCACTTCACTTTATCTAGTTCTAGTTATCAGACCTGTTTGGAAAATGAGGTTCCGAACAGGTTTATTATTATTTTTAGGAATCAGCACAAGTAGTCGCATTTCAACAGGAATTTGTTTTTTCGAGATTGTGATGATTCCTTAGGGGAAAATCACATGGAAAATCCAGAAATGGAAAATCAGGAAAACGAAATTCTTCAGGAGAATGAGAATCAGAATGTCGTTTTGGATTCTGCTGGTGCAGATGTCGCTGTTGCTGAAGGCGAAAACGACTTTCAGGAAGATGCTGTTGTCGATGAGGAAATCGATGAAAATGCTGATGTTGAGGATTCTGAAGAAGAATCTGACGAAGATGACGGAGAAATCTCTTTTGCGGATTTGGGGCTTGAGGATTTCGTCCTTTCCGCAATCGAAAAGAAAGGCTTCAAAACTCCGTCGCCGATTCAGGTGCTCGCAATTCCGCGTCTTTTGAACGGAGATGCGAACATCATCGCGAAAGCAAGGACTGGTACTGGAAAAACTGCCGCGTTCGGTCTTCCGATTGTGCAGAGAATCCACGAGGAATCAGACCACGTGCGCGCGCTCGTGCTTGAGCCTACTCGCGAGCTTGCAATGCAGACCTGCGCTGAGCTCCAGTCTTTCTCGTCATCGAAATATCCGAGAGTCGCAGTCCTTTACGGCGGCGCGTCTTACGGAGACCAGATCCGCTCTCTCAAGCGCGGTGTCGAAATCGTCGTTGGAACGCCAGGTCGCGTTCAGGATCATATTGAGCGCGGAACTCTCAAGCTCGACAACATCGACTATTTCATCCTCGACGTGGGCGATGAGATGCTCGACATGGGATTTGTAGACGACATCGAGAACATTTTTTCAAAGGCGAACCCTGACGCGCGAATCCTTCTTTTCAGCGCGACAATGCCGAAACCGATTCTCCGCATCGCCGAGCAGTTCATGGGCGATTACGAAATCTGCGAGGAGGAGGGCTTTGTTGAGGAGCCTCTCCTCATTGACCAGAAATATTGGTTCGTGCGCGAGTCCGACAAAATCGAGGCTCTCGTCAGACTTGTCGATATGTCGCCGAATTTCTACGGCGTGGTTTTCACGCAGACGAAGAACGATGCTGACAACGTTACGAAAATGCTCGACGAGCGCGGATACGATGCTGCCGCATTGCACGGAGACGTTCCTCAGGCGCAGCGCGAGAAAATCCTTGCTCGTTTCAGGAAGCGCAAGACCCGCGTCCTCGTTGCGACCGACGTTGCTGCACGCGGAATCGACATTTCGGGGCTAACACATGTCGTGAACTATTCTCTTCCGTTTGACGGAGCGACATACGTCCACAGAATCGGAAGAACGGGACGCGCCGGAACTTCTGGAATCGCAGTGACTTTCGTCCGCCCGGAAGAAAGAAGAAAGCTCGAATTCCTCAAGAACACTGTCAAGAAGGCTGCGAAGGGCGAAATGGTCTACGAGGCTGTCCCTTCCGTGAAGAAAGTTCTCGAAATCAAGCGCACAAGGCTTCTCGACACATTGAAAGTTCAGCTCGGTCTTGAAAAGGACCCTGCGGAAGTCGGCGAGATTCCTTCGTATATCGGCGACAAAAAATCGGGCGAGTCTATCGTTTCTGATGTTGAATTCGAGCCGAAACTCGTGGAAGTTGACCCTGTTTTTGCACAGATGGCAGCGACAATCTGCGAGAATCAGAATCCTGTCGATGTTTTGGCTGGCGTTCTCTCAGTCACATACGGAAAAACGCTCGACGAGTCGCACTACGGAGACGTTGCCGAGATAAGCAACAACCGCGACAGGAACGGACGTGGCGGAAGATTCGGTGACAGGGGCGGACGCGGCGGATTCAATTCGAACCAGAAAAGGCTTTATGTCCAGCTCGGAAGAAAGGACGGTTTCAACGCAAAGGAAATCGCAAATTACTTCTCGGGTCTTCTTCATATTCCAGGTCGCCAGGTTGACGGAATCAGCGTTTCGGAGTCGTTCTCCCTCATTTCGCTTCCTCGCGATGCTGCCGACAAAGTTCTTGAGATGAGCAGGCGCGATTCGACTATCCCTCACATCCACGTCGATACGAAGTCGTTCTCGGAGCGCGGCTCTTCTCGTGGCGGCGGACGCGGCTTCGGCGGTGAGCGCGGTTTTGGCGGACGCGGCGGCGAGCGCAGAGGCTTTGGCGGAAAGGGCGGATTCAGGGGCAGAAGCGGTGACAATGCGCGTCCGAGAGTCCACACTCCGACAGAGAGAAAGGGCGCGTCGTCATACAAAAAGCCGAGGCCGGGCAACGAGTTCTAAATCAAGAAACTAACAATATTTTCATTGGATTTTACAATTCGCATTGAATACACTCTATTCTATGCGAATTGTAAATCTGAATTTTGTAAGAAAACTGACTTCCGGTCTTGAGAGGCGTTTTAAAGTGTACACTGCGCTTTCTCCTCTCGCGATGTTCGGCGAAGTCCTCATGGAAACTACAATTCCGCTTGTCATGGCAAAGATTGTCGATGTCGGAATAAAGAACCGCGATGTCGCAATCGTTCTGAAACTCGGCGGAATCATGGTGGCGATGTCATTCTTCTCGCTTTTTTGCGGTGCTGCCTGTGGTCGCCTTTCTTCTCTTGCCGCATTCGGATTTTCAAGAAACCTGAGGCGGAAGCTTTTCAATCACGTCCAATCTTTTTCTTTTTCAAACATGGACACGTTCGGAACAGGTTCTCTTGTGACGCGACTCACAACCGACGTTACGAATGTCCAGAATCTTTATCAGCAGCTTATCCGTGCGGCAATCCGCAGCCCCCTCATGCTCATCATCGGGACGATTATGGCATTCCGAATCAATTCTTCCCTTGCGTGCGTGTTCTTCGTCGCGATTCCGATTCTTGCCCTTGTGCTTTCCCTGATTGCGACAAAGGCTTATCCGCGTTTTTCTGAGATGTTCACGAAATACGACAAACTCAACACTGCCGTCCAGGAATGTCTCATTGCAATCCGAGTTGTGAAGGCGTTCGTCAGGGAAAAGAGCGAGAGCGAGAGGTTCAATTTTATTGCGGATGACTTACGGAAGACGCAGGTGAGTGCCGAAAAAATCGTGATTCTGAACCAGCCGATTATGCATCTCGTCGTGTATTCGTGCATCTTGAGCGTGCTCTGGTTCGGCGGAAACATGATTCTTAGCGAAAAAATGCAGCTCGGCGAACTCATAAGCTTTCTGACGTACATAAACCAGATTCTTATGAGCCTAATGATGCTTTCGATGATTTTCGTCCAGTTCATATTGAGCAGGGCTTCAGTCTCAAGGATAAGCGAAGTTCTGGATGTTGAGAGCGACATCAAAAATCCAGAAAAATCTGAAAATGAAAATTCCGTGCAGAACTTGGAAGTCAATTCGGATTTCGGCATTGAATTCGACCATGTTTTTTTCAGTTACGACAAGAATATTTCAAACTGCGTCCTTTCCGATGTTTGCCTGAAAATAAAATCCGGTGCGACAGTCGGAATAATCGGCGGAACGGGAAGCTCAAAATCGACTCTCATCCAGCTCATTCCGCGCCTTTACGATGTCACTTCGGGCAGCGTGAAAATCGGCGGAAAAGACGTTCGCGAGTGGAATCTCGACGACCTACGGAAAAACGTAGCGATTGTGCTTCAGAAAAACGTACTGTTTTCCGGCACGATTGCGGAAAACCTTCGTTGGGGAAACGAAAACGCGAGCTTGGCTGAAATCGAGGAAGCGTGCAGGGCGAGTGACGCACATTCGTTTGTCACTTCGTTTCCTAACGGCTACGAAACTGAATTGGGGCAGGGCGGCGTGAATTTGAGCGGTGGGCAGAAGCAAAGGCTCTGCATTGCCCGTGCGCTTCTCAAAAAGCCTCGCATCCTGATTTTGGACGACTCGACGAGCGCGGTCGATACAGCGACGGACTTGCGGATTCGCTCTGCGCTGAAAAAAGAAATCCCGGAATGCACGAAGCTCATAATTGCACAACGAATTGCTTCCGTTCAGGATTCTGATTTCATAGTCGTTCTAAATGACGGAAAAATCGACGGAATCGGAACTCACGAAGAGCTTCTTGAGACGAACAGAATCTACAAAGAAGTTTACGAATCTCAGATGTCGGAGAATTAGAAAATGCCACCAGTCAAGATGAAAGGAACCCAGAAACCAAAAAATGCATGGCGCACGATACTTCGCCTTTTCTCGTACATGGGAAAATTCAAGCTGCTGTGGCCGGTCGTGTTCATCTGCGTCGTTGCCAGTGCCGCAGCGGACGTTGCCGGAACTTATCTCATAAAGCCGGTGCTGAATGACTACATCGTGCCGTTCATCGGAAAAAAAGATGTCGATTTGTCGGGCTTTGTCCGGCTCATTGCCACGATGGGCGGAATCTATGCTTTCGGAGTTCTGGCTAGTTTCTGCAATTCGCGACTTCTTCTGCACATTTCGACATCGACTTTGTGCAGCATAAGAAAAGAGCTTTTTGCACACATCTCAAAACTGCCGCTCCGCTATCATGACTCGCGCACTCACGGTGTCACGATGTCGCTTTTCACGAACGACACCGACACTCTCCGCGATATGTTCAGCCAGACAGTCCCTCAGCTTTTCACGTCTGTTTTTCAGGTCGTCGGCGTTTTTGTGATGATGCTCGTCCTGAACGTTCCCCTTACGATTCTGATGCTCGTCTCCGTGGTTCTGATAATGCTTTTGTCTGCAAAAATCGGAAGCCTTTCGGCGAAGGCATTCAGAAGCCAGCAGGCGAACATCGGAAAAGTGAACGGCTACATCGAGGAATTGATTGAGGGGCAGCGCGTCGTGAAAGTTTTTTCGCGCGAGAAAAATGCGGCCGTGAAATTCGATTTTCTGAACGACGCGCTTTGCGAGGCAGGAACGAGGGCGAACACCTACGCTTCGATTCTCGGCCCGATTATGAACAATCTGAGCCACGTCCAGTACGCGCTCTCTGCGATTCTCGGCTCCGTCCTGATTATCTTCGGCCGCACCGACATCGGCACTGTCGCAAGCTTTCTGCAGGCGACAAGAAGCTTTTCTCGTCCGCTTTCTCAGATGAGCCAGCAGTTCAACTCTATTCTGAACGCGCTTGCAGGTGCGGAGCGCATTTTCGCCACCATCGATGAATCTTCCGAAGTTGATTCTGGCGAAGTCGAGCTTGTAAATGCGTACGAATTTTCTTCTTCCGACGGAAAAACTCACATCACCGAAAGTTTTGCATCGACAGGCGAATGGGCATGGAAATTCCCTTCGACGAATCAGCTCAAGCGTCTCCGCGGCGAAGTTGATTTTGACGATGTTGATTTTTCGTATGTCGAAGGTTGCCCTGTCCTGAAAAACATAACGATTCATGCAAAATCCGGGCAAAAAATCGCGCTTGTTGGTTCTACAGGATCCGGAAAGACGACGATAGCGAATCTTCTGACGCGTTTTTATGATGTGGATGAAAATTCAGGAAGCATCACTTATGACGGAATCCCTGTGAATGACATAAAAAAGGATTCTCTTCGGAAGTCTCTCGGAATGGTTTTGCAGGACACTCATCTTTTCACGGGCACAATTGCTGAGAACATCAAATACGGAAATCCCGATGCGTCCGAAAAGCAGGTCATTGATGCGGCACGACTTGCAAATGCTGATTCTTTCATCAAGCATCTTCCGAACGGCTACGACACCGTAATCACTGGTGACGGCGCGAGTTTGTCGCAGGGGCAGCGTCAGCTCCTTTCGATTGCGCGCGCCGCAGTTGCAAATCCGCCTGTCCTAATCCTTGACGAGGCGACAAGCTCGATTGACACTCGGACTGAAAAGCTCATTCAGGACGGAATGGACAGGCTAATGCACGGAAGGACGGTATTCGTCATCGCGCACAGGCTTTCCACAGTCCGCAATGCCGACGAAATCCTCGTCCTTGAAAAAGGCTCTATAATCGAGCGTGGGAATCACGATGCCTTAATGGAAAAAAAAGGCCGGTATTACCAACTGTATACCGGCGCATTTCAGTTAAGCTGAATTTGAATCAGTTTTTGGCGAATTGATTTTCTGAACTGATTATTGTTTCAGGATTTCCGCGATTTCTGGGCGGTCCCATCTTGCCGCCATCTTTTCCGCAGTCTCTCCTGAAATGTTTTTCTGTCTCTTGTCGAGCCCTAGTGCGACGGGATGTTTTGTCGTCTCGATATCCGCGTATCTTGCGGCGTAGTGGAGTATTCCGTCTCCCTGCATGTCGGTCTTGCTCTTGTTGAATTTCACTATCGCGTCAAGAAGGTACAAATTCTTCGTTTTGAGCACTGTCGTTATCGGATTTTTTCCGTCCGTGGAAGCAAGGTACGGGTCCGCGCCTCGTTCGAGCAATGTCATAGCAAGCTCTTTTGAGTCTTCCGTTACGGCAATGTTGAGCGCGGTGACTCCCTGACCGTTTCTCTGGCTCACTGGATATCCCGAGTCGAGGAGCATTGACAGGAGGTCTTTCCCGACTTTCTTTTCTACCGCAATGTGAACCGGCGTGTTTCCGTCCGAATCGACAATCGAAGTGTCGCGGCCGAGCACTGTTTTTATCGTCTGGTTGTCGCAGTCGAATACGAGCGAAAGCGGAGTGTCCCCGTTCTTTGCCCTCGAAAGCGGATTTCCGCCCGCATTCCTTATTATGTTGATGAGCGACAGCTTTTTCGATTCCGCAGCCTCGTGGTACGCGCTGCGTCCTTCCAAATCCTGCACGTTCACGTTCGCGCTGTGCGACAGGAGCATCTCGACGATTTCCGTGTTCTGGCTCTGAACAGCGTCCATGAGCACCGTCCGTCCCTGGTTGTCGGTCGCATTCACGTTCGCGCCCTTTTCGATGAGCATAAGCGCCATGTCCTTCTTGCCGCTCTTGCAAGCCTCGCTGAGCGCGGTTTTTCCGTTCAGGTTCTGCGCATTGACATCGACTCCGAATGAGAGAAGTTTTTTCGCCGCCTCTTTTGAATTCCACTTTACCGCAGAATGTACCGGCGTGTTTCCCATGTTGTCTCGTGCCGTCACGTTCCTTGAGTCGATGTCTGCTCCTTTCGCAACGAGAAGATTGATTATCGGCGGGCAGTTTCCTTTTGTCGCAGAGAACACTGCCGATTCTCCGTTGGCGTTCACCGCATTTATGTCCGCGCCCTTGTCGATGAGCATTCTTGCTGATTTCTCATATTGCCATTCGGCCGCGTAGTGGAGAGGCGTGTTCCTGCTTCCGTCGCGCATGAGCATCGTTTCGGAATTGATGAACCACTTTTCGACATTCGCATTTTTGAATGCGACACGGAGAGGCGAGTTGTTTTCCATGTTCGTCGCGAAAATGTCAGCCTTGTGCTTGAGGAGAAGTTCTCCTGCTTCCCTGTTGTTTTTCTGGGCAGCCATGAGAAGAACCGAGTCCCCGCTTGAATTCCTTGCGTTCACGTCCGCTCCGATTTCGATTAAGTATTCCATGAAATTGAGCGGCGCGTTCTCGATTATTGCGATGTGGAGCGGCGTGTTTCCTGACGAGTCCTTTGAATTCACGTTTGCGTCGTTGATGAGCATCTGGAAGATTCCGAGCGAATTCGACTTTATCGCGCGTCCGATTGGCGTTTGACCTTCCTTGTCGGCTGCGTAGATGTCCGCTCCGTGGCTTGCGTAGAATTTGATGTGCTCTTTTAGTCCGTTGTCGATTGCGATTGCAAGCGGTGTCGCGCCCTGCTTGTTCCTTTCGTTTATCGGTGCGCCCGCGTTCGTGAGAATCTCAAGCGATGTCACGGGAGCGTCTCCGAGAGTTGCCTTGTGGAGAACCGTGTCGCCGAACGTGTCCTTCTGCGCGATGTTCGCGTGTCTTTCGATGAGGAGCTTGTAGATTGCGTCCTGCTTCTCCCTCGGAATCTGCAGAAGCAATGCCGTGTTTCCCATTGCGTCCGGTGAATCGACGTATGCGCCGTTGTCCAGAAGTTTCCTTGCGATTGATTCGCGTCCGTATCTTACAGCCTCGTGGAGCGGCGTTGAGCCTGATATGTTCTGCGACTGCAAAATCTTCGTCATCGGAATCGTCGTCTTTTCTTTGAGGAAATAATCGACGGCTCCTTCGTGGTCAAGGATTGTCGCGATGTGCAGCGGTGTCTGTCCGTCCTCGAATCTGTATATCGGATTGTGATTCACAACTGCTTTTTCAAAATACCCGAAATCTCCCCCTGAAAGTTTTGATTCCGCCTGGATGAGCTGTGCCGCAATCTGGAATGCCGAGTAATCTTTCGGGGATTCGTAAGCAATCATCAGCGGCGTTCTGTTTTTCTTGTCCGTTTCCGAGATGTTCAGGTTCTGCTTTATGCATTCGGCTATTGCCGCCGAGTTCCGTGCCTTCACAAAATAGTGCACGATTCCCTGACCGTTCGCGTCTTTCAGAGTTGCCGTCTGCGGATTTATCATCGACGGATACCATTCCTCGCCTTGCGCTACGCAAAGTTCGAGCGCGCTTTTTTTGTCGATGTCCTTTGCGAAAATGTCCGCGCGGTATAGCGTGAGAGTTGATGCCGCGTTCAGGGCGTTGTTTTTCGCTGCAACGAGAAGCGGCGTGTCTCCGTTGTTGTTCCTTAGCTCGACTTTTGCGCCTTTTACGATGAGAAAATTCACGAGGTCGGCCTCGTCCATCATTGCAGCGATGTGCAGTCCGGTGTTCCCGTCTCCGTCAACGGAATTCACGTCCTGCGTTCCGAATAAATCTTTCGCTTCCTGATATCTGCCGGCTTTTATTAGTTCTTGTATTGTTGAAGTCTGCTGAGGTGTAGACGTGCATGAAACAAGCAGAAGACTTGCGGAAAGAAAAACCGTTCCCGCCGCATTCGATATTCTCTTCATGAATTTACTCCTGATATTTTGAAAGTTCGAATAAAAAAATAGTTCTATCTTTCTATTATCGGTGAATGTCCGAGTACAATAAATCTCGAATTTTAGTACCCGAAGATGTACTATTTTTGTTATCATATTAATAATTCAAATTTGGAGGTAATTATTTATGCTTATGGAAAATGTCGGAACTTCGTTCGGTTTTGCCGAATCTGAAAAATCTATGTTCATATCGAAGACTTACGGCTGGATGGCTGTTGCTCTTCTTGTGAGCGCGTTTTTTGCGTTCCTTACGAAGAATCTCATGTTCACTTCTGCAGGATACGTCACTTCTTTCGGAAAATTCATGCTCATAAACCGCGGAATTTTCATTTTTGCGATTGCGGAAGTCGCTCTCGTCTGGATTCTCTCTTCGATGATTCGTAAGATTTCCGTGCAGACTGCCGTAATCGGCTTCCTTGCGTATGCTGTTCTGAACGGCGTTACTCTTTCGTCAATCCTCATCGTTTACAGAATCGGCTCTATCGCTTCATGCTTTTTCGGAAGTGCCGCAATGTTCGGTCTGATGAGCCTTTACGGTGCAAAGACGAAGAAAGACCTTTCGTCATGGGGAAAATACCTTATCATGGCATTGATTGGCGTAATCATCACAAACTTGATTCAGATTCTGATTGGGCTTTTCACTGGTGCTGATTTCAGAGTTCTCGACTTTCTTTTGTCAATCGTGACGGTCGTGATTTTCACGGGTCTCACTGCATACGACACGCAGAAACTCGTCCGTGTCGCGGAATATGCAAACGGCAGCGATGACTACAAAAAGGTCTCGATTTTCGCGGCCCTTGAACTGTACCTTGATTTCATCAACCTTTTCCTTACGGTCTTGAGAATCTTCGGCCGCCGCCGCTAGCGAATTGTGGTCATTTCGACTACGCTCAATGACCACTTTATTTGTAATTTACTTATAGATGAGAAACATCGTCGGGATTTTGTTTATCGGCGGTGTTTTTTCTTTTTTCCACTGCTGTATCGTTTTCGTTTTTACGAATTCTTTTTCGCCTGTCAGCCCGCTTGCGATGCAGAGTTTCGTTTCGTTCCTGCATGATTTCAGAATCGCTTCGAACATCTTTTCGTTCCTGTACGGTGCTTCTATGAAGAGCTGCGTCTGGTCTTCCTTGTACATTCGCGTTTCCAGCTGCTTGATTCTGCTTTCGCGCTCCCCATTTTTTACAGGCAAATATCCGTTGAACGCGAAATTCTGACCGTTGAATCCCGATGCCATCACCGACATAATCATCGAATTCGGTCCAACGAGCGGGATGACGCGCAGGTTCTTTCTGTGCGCTTCCTCAACGGCTCTGTTTCCAGGATCGCCGACTGCCGGGCAACCTGCGTCCGAGATTACGCCCATCGGTTCGCCTTTTTTTTCAAGCGGCTCGAGGATTTTCGCCATGCTTGCTTTTTCGTCCGTGTGTTCGCTCAATTCCGTGAATGTGCAGTCGTCAATCGGAAAATCTTTGTCGATTGATATGAGGAAGCGGACTGCCGATTTTCTTGATTCGACTATGAAATGCCTGATTTGCCTGACGATTTCCGCATTTTTTTCAGGCAATGCTTTTTTATTTTCTTCCGCATCGAAAATCTCCGACATCGGAACTGGTATTAGATAAAGTGCTTTTTCCATGATTCTTAGTTTACAAAAAAATCCCGGAATTGTCCGAGACAGGAAATTCCGGGATTCATGTTGTTATCCGACTGTAAGCCTGATTATTTCATCAATGTGATGCTCTTGACCGTGTAGTCGTATTCGTTGTCGTTGATGCGGAACTTGAGTTCGTCGCCGTTTTTGTGGTCGAGGAGGTGAGTTCCGAACGGTGACATATAAGAGATGATTCCGTTCTCCGGGTCTGATTCCCAAGGACCGAGAATCGTGAATGTCTCTTCTTTTCCGTCCTTGTTGTTCAGGAGCACGACTTTCGTTCCGAATGAGATGAAAGAAGCAGTTGCAGTTGTCGGGTCGAAGATGACTGCGCGCGCAAGTTCTTCCTGGAGTCTCTTGAGATCGAGTCCGAGCTTGTGCTGTGCCTCTTTTGCCGCGATGTATTCTGCGTTTTCCTTCAAGTCTCCCTTTTCCTTTGCTTCCGCAACTTCCTTTGCGATTGCAAGCAAATCCTTCGTTCGCATCTGCTCTTCCAAAGCGCGCTTCTCGTCGAGCTTTTCCTTCGTGACGAGCATTCCCTTCGGCGAAGAGCTCTTTTTGCGCTCGTCGTCCGTGTGGAATTTGTAGTCAGGGTACCTAGCGAGAATTTTGCTTCGAAGCTGTGCCTTGTAAACTTCGTCGAGTTTGGAGATATCGTCCACGATTGTGTACATGTGGGCCATCGTCTCTTTGTCGCCTGAGAGCATGAACTCTGCGTAGATGCTTTCTCCGATGTCTTTCTGTGGTTCGAAGAGAATCTTGCAGATGTTCGAAATCGACTTCTTGTTCTCGGTCGCGTTCACGTGGTTGTCGATTGCCTTGTAAGAGAGGGCAATGATGTTGACAAGCGCAATGAGCTGCTTCTGCATCGGAATGTCGATTTCCTTGAACCATTCCTCGTTCCTGCATTCGTCGAAGAAGAAGTAGATTGGGTCTCTGTAAACCCTGTAATCGTCGAATGCTGCGCGGACGAACTGCTGAACCTTGTCTTTGTGCCCCTTGTCGATGAGAATCTGGATAATCTCTTTCTCAAGAACTACAGGGAAGAGCCTGATGTACTGCTCGACCCAGTCGCTCAAATCGAGGATTGACCTGAGGAAATCTTCTCTGAGCGTAGTGTTCTTCGTGTCCTTGAGGAGCGTGTACATTTTCTTCGGGTCTTCGATTTTCCTGAAAACTGACTCGAACGAAAGAGCAGGCGCATTCTGAATGATGTAGTCAGGGTAGATTTTCTTTATGACGAGATATGCCGCCACTGTGAACTCTGACATCTTTCCGTCATAAGTGTTGAGGTACGACTTGAGATATCCGACGAAATAGTCCCTCATGTCTGCGAAGAATTCGCTTGCGTTGTCGGCAGCGTCATTGTTGTAGAACTTCATGATTGTGTCCACGCGAGGGAAGAACTGCTTCTGCGCCTTGAATTCGTTGCTGAGCTTCTCTTCGATTGTTATCGGAGCCTCGCGGACTGTGTACTCGTTGTCGCTGTTCTTGTCGAAAATGTCGTTCGTTTCGAGGATTTTCTTTGCAGCAGTGTTCCATGAAGTCCACTCTGTCGCGGTGAGCATTGATGGAACGAGTTCCGCCTTGAGCTTCTTGATGTCGCAGCTGTTTCCGAAGCTCTTGATGAGCATTTTGAGAGCCCAAACTTTGTCTTCCTTGATTTTTGCTGAGAGAGCAGCCGGCTTTCTTGCCTTGAGTACGAGGAAGTGGTTCTTCGGGAGCGGGGTGAGGCATGAGACTGCCATCTTGAGCGAGATTTCATGAACGCCGTTTCTCTTTCCGAAGTTGATTACGAGCATATCCTGCTTGTTCTCGACGCCAGGATTGATTGCAGTGATGATTCCGACCTTCCATGTCTTGTGGAAAACGTAGTTGTTCACGTCGAATGCGATGTGCTTCTCGAAATCTTCGATTGCGTCGAATACGTTCCTGTATCCCTGCTGGAGACCTGCCTCCCTGATGTATTCTTCGATGTGGCTGTGGTCTTTGTATTTCTTTGCGTAGCACTCCGCGATTTCTTTTCTTGAAACATTGTCTTTCGGGTCGATGTCAAGATTGATTTTGAGAATGTCGATTGCAGTGTCCCATTTCTCGTTGTCCTTGTAATGCTGGTAGAGCTGCATCATCAGAGTCGCGCTCTTGTCAGCGTTGATGTGCTGTGCGATTTTCTTCTGGAGAAGCTTGAAGAATTCGAGGTCGTTCGGGTTTCCCTTTACGAGCTTGTCCCATACGACTGCAACCTCGGTCGTGTTCTTCTGCGAGATGAATCTGAGTATTGCCTTCTTGTAATAATCGAGAGCCTTCAATGGGTCTGTCTCTTCGTAATGGAGCGCAAGGAGTTTTGCGGCGTTCGCTTCCTCAACGTCGGCCTTTACGAGCCTTTCGTAGAGCGACCAAATCTCGCCTGCCTTTTCCGATTTCTCGTTCTTGCAGCATTCGATTTGTGTCCTGAGTGCGAATTTGTTGTTCTCGTCCTCTTTGAGGATTGCGTCGCAAAGGCTCTCCACAACCGCTTCCTTGTGGTTGTTCGAGAAGATATCGACAAGAGTTTCAAGAGCTGTATAGTCGAGCGAGCCTTTTTTGATTCCGAGAATTCCAGAAAGGTAAAGGGCTACGATGCTGTCCTTCGAGTGTGTGAGGTGTTCGTCACATATTTCTTTGATTTCGTCAACGCAATTCTCAGATTTTGCAGTCTCAACGATTTGAGCAAGTTCCGTCAGATTTTTGTTTGTGTAGTTGCTGATTGTGGTGCGTGTCCATCTCTCCTCTTTCAGCATTTCTTGGACTGATCTTTTGAGTTCCTCAGACATTTTAATCTCCTGTCGAAAAATATAAAAAAAGTTTTATTTGTTTTTGTAAAGCTTGTAGACTTCTTCATCGAGTACACGAATCTGAAGTTCGCAGTTTTTAATTTCGTTGGTCACGTATCCGTCGTTGCTTCTCGAATAGTGGTCGATAAGCCAGAAATACATGTTTATGATTTTAGGTGTCAGAATCTGCGCGTTGTTCGTCGGGTCTTTCAGCTCGTTTTCCTTTGCGTAGATATCCTGCTTGAGCTTGCTGACTTCCTGTGGTTTCAGCTGTCGCTTCACGTTGAATACTCCGTAGAGAATCCCGTAAACCGGAATCCATTCGAGGAGCGCGCTTCCTGTGTAACCCTTTTCCTTGACTTGCTTTATCAGGCAGAGAATCAGTTCTGATTCCAGGAAAATCGTGCTTATTTTCTGCGCGTCAAGGAAGAATGCCTCCCTGAACAGGACTTTCGCGTTCTTTTCTTCGCCGCACAATGCAAAGCAGTCTGCCATTTCCGCAAGAACTTTTGGAGATGCCGGGTGCAACGTGTTTGCCTGTACGAGATGGTTCAGCGCGGTCTCGTATTCGCCGAGTTCCTTGTAGCAAAGACCGAGCATCCTCTGAATCTCCGCGTTTTCCTCCGCGTCATGTTTCTGAAGCCTTGATGTCGAATATGAATCTTTCTGCTGCGAATCTTCCTTTGATTTTTTTTCAGCTTCCAGATATATCTTCAGCGCAAGTGTGAAGACACCTCTTTGCGTGGCGAGAACCGCCCTCGGCTGGATGTTCTTTTCTTTCTTTTCCCTTTCGAGAAGTTCTTTAAAAGATTCCCATTTGTTTATAAGTCCTTCACCTTTTGCTTTTATTTCCGATAATGTAGTCGATTGCAGTTGCGAAATCTTCGTTATGTAATCTGCCCAAAATGAACAGCACCAGTGTGCGAAATTTATCTCCTTATTCTCAAGGTCGAGCTCGAGTGCGTTTGCAAGGATTTCCTTTGCTCCCTGTGCATCGCTTTCCTCAAGGGCTTTGTATGCTTTCTTTATTTCTTCTTCTGATGATTGGTAGTTCATAATGCGTATATTTCATTATATACAATGCATTTTTTTAGTCAATAAGATTCAAAAGATATGAAAAATGAGGCAAACTTTATAAAGTATTTTGCATATTGTGTCAATACCTTTTCTGCGTGAAAAATGGAAAAAATGAAAATTCAGTTTTTCTCGAAATGTTTACAACGCTAGACTGATTTGATATCATTTCGACCGCAATGAAAAAACGTTTTTTAGCTCCGTCGCTTCTTTCGGCGGATTTCTCGGATTTAAATTCTGCTTTGGCTAAAATTGAAAGTGCCGGATGTGAGTTCGTCCACATTGATGTCATGGACGGACATTTTGTTCCTCAGATTACCTACGGACAGCCCGTGATAAAGTCTATCCGCAGCCGTTCGAATCTGATATTTGATGTCCATCTTATGGTTGAGCGGCCGGAGGAAATGGTCGATTCTTTTGCGGCTGCTGGTGCCGATTACTTGACTTTTCATTACGAGTCAACAGTTCATATCCATAGGCTCATTCAGCATATCCATGACCTCGGAAAAAAGGCCGGCATCTCAATCGTTCCTTCAACGCCTGTCTCTGCTCTTTCTGAGATTCTTTCGGAAGTCGATATGGTTCTCGTTATGACCGTCAACCCAGGTTTCGGCGGTCAGAAGCTGATTCCTTCGTGCGTGAAAAAAATCTCCGAGCTTGAGCAGCTGAAATATGAGAACGGCTACGATTATCTCGTTTCTGTCGATGGCGGCGTGAATAACGATACTGTTGAGTCTGTCGTCAATGCTGGTGCTGATGTTGTCGTTTCCGGCTCTGCATTTTTCAGCGGGAAATTTAATTGGGAATATTGAACGGTGCGCTTTGAATTTTGGAATGTGAGAGGAAACTGAACTTTGAAGAAGACACCGCTCGAAAAAGCTCTTTTTTATCTAAGCAGAAGAAAATTTACCGAATGCCTCTATGAACTTGAGTCTTCCGTCGATTTGTACCGCGATAGTTTCAGCTATTATTTGGTCGGCGGCGTAGCGTGCCTTTATCTCAATGATTTCGGAAATGCAAATCTCTATTTCCAAAAGGCGAGGCAGCATCGCCAGACTGATGTAGCGCTTTTGCTCGGTCAGGCTGTCCTGTATCTTCGTCACGGGGACACTGACAGGGCGATTCAGTATTACCTCGACGTTCTTGATATCGACCGCAACAACAAAATCGCAAAAAAAGGAATCGCGTTCATTCGGGAAAAAGGAACATACGAAGAGATTTTCCGGCTGATTGACAGCAATGGGCTGAAAAAATTCTATCCGCCGCTCGGCCTCAATCCGAGTGCCGTTCTTGGACTTTTTTTTACGGTTTTGCTCGCGATAGCCGTCTTTGTCGGAATCAATTTCTGCCTTCCGAATCTTTCCCATTCCATTAAATTCCGCCGTTCCGGAAATGGTCTTGAGGCTGCTGATTTCTCACTTTCGAGCGACCAGCTTAAGAATACGGTCGTCGCCGATTACAAGGACGGCCAGTTCGCCTACATACTTTCCGAGAGCGAGGTTGAGCGTCTGTACAAAAATGTGTACAAGCATGCAACTGAGCCTTATAAGGGCGATGATTCCCTTCATAGGACGAATCTTGCCCGCTCTGAAGCGAATGTCATTCTGAATTCGAATGCGTCTGATGTTTTCAAATTCAAAGTTCAGGAAATTGTCGATGCGATAGAGGCCGATAAGGAACATGCGCCGAATTTCAGCACGATAATAGATAATTTTGCTTGTGAAGATGTCATTTCGGATATGCTTCGCTATGACGGCTGCTATGTGATTTGGACGGGAATGCTTGCAAGCCCGACGATTGTCAACGGTGTCTACAAGTGCAATTTTCTTGTTTGGGATGACAATATCGAGCGTCTTTTCGGCAGCTTCGATCTGTATTTCCAGAAGCCTCCTGCGACTCCGATTTCTGGCGACAGGATTGTTCAGATTCTTGCAAAGATAAAAGTCGATACAATAAACGGAAAAAACAGCGTGTCTTTGATTGAGAAAGCGAACACCGTGATGCTTCGGAATCAAAAGAAAGTTCAGTCTCTGAATCAGGATTGATTTTATGGAGTCCGTTGGTGTGTGTGTTGAAAATAACAGAAAATTCATAAAAAATTTTGCATAAAATGAAAAAATCGACATAAGTTCTTTGTGTGGAAATGAAAGTTCTTTTGATTTGAATGTTCCGCGAATATTTATTGCTTATGTTTTTAGGAGAAAAAAATGGCAGAGAAAAAAAATGCGGTACCAGCTGCTGAAATGTCCGATAAATTGAAGGCGCTTGAGGCTGCCCGCTTGCAGATTGAAAAACAGTTCGGCGCCGGTGCTTTGATGACACTTGGCGAGCACACCGACATGAATTCCGTCGAGGTCGTTCCTTCCGGTTCGATTCTTCTTGACGAGGCTCTCGGTGTTGGCGGTTATCCGCGCGGAAGAATCATCGAGATGTACGGTCCTGAAAGCTCGGGCAAAACAACGCTCGCGCTTCATGCGATTGCCGAAGCTCAGAAACTTGGCGGAATCGCAGCCTTCATCGATGCGGAGCACGCGCTCGACCCTGTGTACGCGAAAAATCTTGGTGTCGATGTGGAGCATCTTCTCGTCTCACAGCCGGATTCCGGCGAGCAGGCTCTTGAAATAACGGAGCAGCTCGTTCGTTCCGGTGCCATCGATATCGTCGTTGTGGACTCCGTGGCTGCGTTGACTCCTCAGAAAGAGATTGAGGGCGAGATGGGCGACTCCGTTATGGGCGTTCAGGCAAGATTGATGAGCCAGGCACTCAGAAAACTTACGGCGATTGTCGGAAAGAGCAAGTGCATCATAATCTTCATCAACCAAATTCGTATGAAGATTGGCGTTATGTTCGGCAATCCTGAGACTACGACTGGTGGAAACGCCCTCAAATTCTATTCCTCGCTCCGCCTTGAGATACGCAGAATTGCTTCCATTGACGGAAAAGGTGAGGAAGAGGCTGTCGGTAACCAGGTGCGCGTGAAAATCGTGAAGAACAAGGTTGCGCCGCCATTCAGAAAAGTCGAGCTTGACATATATTTCGGAAAGGGAATTTCCGCAGTCGCTTCGCTTCTTGATTCTGCCGTCAAGCACGGACTGATTGACAAGCGCGGTGCCTGGTACACGAGAGGTGACGAGAAAGTCGGTCAGGGAAAGGAGAACGCGATTGCATATCTTACAAACAATCCTGAATACACTCGCAATCTTGAGGTTCAGCTCCGTGAGGAAATTTTCCCAGGTCAGATTCTTAAAACAAAAGAAGGCGAGCCTGTTTATCCTGAGCAGGTGGAGCGCCTGAAAGAAAAAGAGAAAGAAGCTGCTGAAAAAGCTAAGGCAGAGGAAAAGGCGAAAAAAGAAGCTGAAAAAGCTGAGAAAGCTGCAAAGGCGGCTGCCGGAGATTCTATTGAAGTTCCAGCAGGTGCTTCCGATGTGGCTGTCGCGGATTCTGGTGATGCTGCCTTCTAATTATGTCGTTCTTGGGCTTGGTTCAAACAAGCCCTTTGGCGGGGATAGTTGCGTCGAACTGCTTCGAAAAGCGTGCCGGCAGCTGTCTCCGTTGTTCTCGAATTTTGATTTGTCCTCAGTTTACCGCACGAAACCGATGTATTTTGACGAGCAGGAAATGTTCTATAATATGGTTTTTTGCGGTTTTCTTGATTCTTCTCTCGATTCTTATGAGCTCCTTTCAAAAATACATGAGATTGAGGCATCTCTCGGTCGTGACAGAAGTCGGGAAATTCGTAACGGTCCCCGTTCAGTCGATGTCGATATTGAGATTTTCGGAAATGTCGTCATGTCCGAGCCTGAGCTGATGATTCCGCATCCCCGCATAAGAGAGCGTGCATTCGTTCTTGTTCCTTTGAAAGAGGTTCTGGAAAGAAGCGGCAAAAATATGAAAGATGATGTTTCTGACTTTTTGAATGTTGGTTTTGATGCATTGGATTTGAAAGATGGTGACGTTGAGCTTTTTATGGATTCAAAAATATTCCGAAGTCGTCTCTAAAAATTTTAGTTTTTGTTTTTTGAAAGATAACTTTGGCATCAATGAAAATAGACCTGAGCGATAACGAAGTTTGTCGGACAGGTTTGATAGATTTTTAACGGGTTTTTTATGGAAAAGCGTAGGTTTTCTGTCGGCGAATTTGACGGTCCACTGGACCTTTTGTGGTCGCTGATTCGTGAAAATAAGATTGACATTTATGATATTCCGATAGCTGAAATAACGGAGCAGTTCCTAGATTATCTTGATTTTGCTGCGAGCGTTGACTTGGGGGATTTGTCCGATTTTTACAGAATGGCATCAAAACTTATCCATATAAAAAGCAACATGATGCTTCCCGTCGAGTCGGATTTTGATGATGAGTTCGATTTTGATGACCCTCGTGAAGAACTCGTTGATTCTCTAATTGAATATCAGCGTTTCAAGCAGCTTTCGGCATTGATGGAAACAAAGGAAGATGAGAACGAGTGGAATTTCGAGCGGAAGAAGATAAAGCGTGTTATCCCGGAGGAAAATCGCGATGATGTCTGGAAAAAAATTGATACCGGCGAGCTTTTGAACCAGATGCAAGGAATCTTCAAAAAACTGATGACTGATTTTTCTGATTCTCGGATACTTGATATGTACGAGGAAATCTCTGTGAATGAAAAACTCACCCTTATGGAAGAATTCTTCACACGAAAGGGCGAGTTCATGTTCTCCGATTTAATCGTTCGTGCCGGAAACCATCTTGATTTGGTCTGTGCTTTTATGGCAGTTTTGGAGGCTGTGAAATTCAAGATGATTGTCATTTATCAGAATAAAATGTTTGGTGACATCAAAATCCGAAAATTTCAGGATGATTAAAACTGTATGGTAGATTAATTTGAAAAATGTCATCAGCTTGTTTCAGAATCTGCAAGGGTTGCCGGAGCAAGTTCTGCATGACAGATTTTTTGTGGGGATTTTTTATGGCTAATGTTGACGACGAGCAGGTTGCTTTTGATGCGGCACTTTTTTCTGATGAGAAAAAAACTGCATTTATAGAAATGGTTCTTTTTTTGGAGAGCGAACCGCAATCTGTTGCGTCCCTGTCGAAGATAACTGGACTTTCGGAAGATGATGTGGAAAAGGCTGTTGAGCTTCTGAAAGAGAAATATTCATCTGAAAATTCCGGGCTTGATTTGCTGTTTATGACAAACGGATATGTGCTTTCTCCGAGAAGAATTTATTGGGATTTCGTAAAAGACAGATACGGAAGAAAAAATGAGGGGAAGCTTTCTCGTTCTGCGTTGGAGACCCTTACGATTATTGCGTACAAACAGCCGATAACGCGCGCGGAAATCGAGTCAATCCGTGGTGTTCCGCCTGACGGGATGATACGGATGCTTGTTGAGAGACAGCTTGTGAAAGAGGTCGGAAAAAAAGATGCGCCGGGAAGACCGACTCTTTTCGGAACTACCGATGAATTTCTTCGTTTCTTCCAGTTGAATTCAATATCCGACTTGCCTAAACTTGATGAAAAAGATGAAGAGAGGTTTGTACTTGCCCGCTGATTTGAAAAATACAATACGATTGCAGGCCTTCCTCGCCCATTGTGGTGTCGCAAGCCGCCGTGCGTGCGAAAAGATTATTATCGATGGCCGTGTCTCCGTTAACGGAAATGTCGTTACTGAGCTAGGACTGAAGGTTTCAGATTCCGATGTCGTTGCCGTTGATGGAAAAGAAGTTTTGCCTGAGAAAGAAAAACGATATGTTCTCTTGAATAAGCCCGCCGGCTACGTCTGCTCGCAGTCTGATGAGCAGGGGCGTCCTGTCGCTGTTGATTTGCTGAAAGATTCTTTTTCGGAAAGGCTTTATAATGTCGGGCGTCTTGATATGTTTTCGACAGGCGCGATTATTTTTACGAATGACGGAGATTTTGCCGCGAAACTCTCGCATCCGAGTGCGGAAGTTGAGAAAGAGTACATCGTCGAGTCGTCTCTTCCGCTGCCGAGGAATCTTGCTGAGAATTTCAAAAAGGGAATCAGAGTCGATGATGTGTTCTACAAGGCAAAGGATGCGTCGTAGCTGAATTCGCACAAGACGC
>JAFXSM010000041.1 GCA_017525605.1 Treponema sp.
AAGGATACGCACTCAAGGGAAGCGACGGAGCATATCTTCCTGCCGCACTGAACGACATAAGCGCAGGCCCGGATTCACCGAAAACAGCAATGGGACAGGTCGCTTCGCTTCTCTTCCACAGATTCAACAACGGCGCGTCTCCGATTGCTGTAGTCAGCATGGACAACTGCTCGCACAACGGAGAAAAGCTCAAGAATTCTGTTGTCACAATGGCAAAAGAATGGCTTTCGAAGGGATTCGTCAATCAGCAATTCATCGACTACATCAGCGACGAGAAAAAAGTCTCGTTCCCGTGGTCGATGATTGACAAGATAACGCCGCGACCGAGCGAGAGCATCGGAAAGAAGCTTGAGGACGACGGAATCGAGAACATGAAGCCGTTCATCTCAAAGAACAAGACTTACATCGCACCGTTCGTCAACGCGGAAGGACCGCAGTATCTCGTAATCGAGGACAACTTCCCGAACGGAAGGCCGCCGCTCGAAAAAGCAGGTGTCTACATGACAGACAGGGACACTGTGAACAACGTCGAAAGAATGAAGGTCACGACTTGCTTGAACCCGCTCCACACCGCGCTCGCAGTTTACGGCTGCATACTCGGCTACAATTTGATTGCGGACGAGATGAAGGACAGCGACCTTTCAACGCTCGTGAACAAAATCGGACTTGTCGAGGGAATGCCGGTCGTGACAGACCCGAAAATCCTCTCACCGAAAGATTTCGCGAACGAGGTCATCAACGTGCGACTTCCGAACCCGTTCATGCCGGACACGCCGCAGAGAATCGCCTGCGACACTTCACAGAAAGTCGGAATCCGCTTCGGCGAGACAATCAAGAGCTACGTCGCGAAGAACGGAGACGCGAAGGCTCTCACAGCAATTCCGCTCGCAATCGCAGGCTGGTTCCGCTACCTCCTTGCAATCGACGACGAAGGCAAGCCGTTCGAGCTTTCACCTGACCCGATGCTTTCCGAGCTTACGGAAAAACTTAGCGGAATCGAAATCGGAAAACCGGAGAGCGCGGACGGAAAGCTCAAGCCGATTCTTTCGAACGCGAACATTTTCGGCTCAGACCTCTACAAAGCAGGACTCGGAGAGAAAATCGAAGAGATGTTCAAGGAAGAGATTGCAGGCAAGGGAGCCGTAAGAAAGACTCTTGAAAAATACGTCAGGGCATAGAATTATCGGATAAAATCCGAAAGGAACAGGTTTTACTTCTTCCCTGTTCCTTTTTTTATTTCCTCCAGAAGGTTTTTCCTGAACTGCTGCGGAGTCATTCCGTACATTTTCTTGAAAGTCTTCACGAAGCTCGTGTAATCGGAAAATCCGCTTTCGATTGAAGAATCGAGAATGCTGTGCCCTTCCGCAATCAGCTGGCGGCATTTCTGCAGCCGCAAATCGGTCAGGTATTCGTGGACGCTTTCCATCGTGTACGCCTTGAAAACGCGGGAAAGATGGGCACGGCTCACGCAGACATTTCCTGCAAGCTCATCAACTGAAAACGCCGGATTCGAATAATTCTGCTGGAGATATTTCACGGCACGGTTCACAATGTCATTTTTCGCGCGGAAAGAGCTTTCGGTGTTCTCTTTCAGATACTGGTCAACCAGAAGCTGGAGCTCCAGCACCTGCGACTCGAAAATCATCATCTGGGAATCTTTTGCGACGTACGCTGTCTGCGCCATTCTCTCGAAAAGACCGCGCAAATCCCATTTCGCGACAGTGCCGGATTCGATTACAAACGGCTCGTCGCCCCACTCTATCTTTGTTCTCTCGGACGACTTTTTCCACACGTCCATGGAAATCTGCACGACAAGGCGCACGGAATGATTGTCGGTGATGTTGAAGATTCCGCTATGGAACTGCTCGGACGGGAAAAATATCACGTCGCCCTTCCTGAGCGTGAACTGTTTTCCCTCGCTCGAATAAAGGACGTTGCTGCCCGAAACATTGTAGACAATTTCCTGGTACGAATGGCTGTGGACGACGGAGCGGGTGTTAGTCTCGTTCGTGTAATAGCTGACGACGACAGGAAGCTCGTTCAGCGCAAGACGCGCGATTTCCTTCGAAAGCTGAGTATCGTAATGCTGTGTGATTTTCTGAATGACCATCGCAAAAATTATAATCGAAAAAATCGCATTTATTTATGGAAGAAACTGCAAAAATTGCAGAAAAAAAATCTCGCAGATTTAAGCGGAAACCTGAGAAACTGAATTTCCGCACAAAATGAAGTTAGATAAAAGGAGGGAGCTAAATCTGCGAGATAAGGCTGCAAAATCATACTTGCCCAGCAACAAAGTCACCGAACAAGTTAAAAAAGGTTAGTCTTCGTTCATTCCGATGAGGTCGAATTTCTCAGTGGAAACTACCACATCGAATTTTTCGCTCTTCGGCATTTTGAACTTGACATTTATCGTGCGGTCGGACAAATCGTAGTACCAGCCGCTTCCGCTTTCGTCGAAACGCTCTTTCACAAGGAAACGCTCGATATTTTCGCCGGCGACATTCACATAGAACGCGCCCTTCCTCTTGCTGACAAGCCTAAGATTCACGTTCTCGATTGTGTTCTCGTAAGTTCCCGTTCTCGAAAAGCTGATTACAGTCTTGTCGCCAGCTTTCACGGAAATATCGGTCTTCGAGTACACGCCGTTCTTGTATTCTGTTGAATGTCCGTCGTCGTCGTAAAGTGTGAAGCCGCAATCAGATTCCGCTGCAACAAGAAGGTCAAGATTCTTCATCTTGTCGCGGAGGATTTTCTGAATGTCGTCGCTCATTGCCACAACCGCGCTTCCGCGGAGGAACATCGGAATCGAAGAAAGCGTGACAGGAACGGAGATTGTCTGTCCGCCCTCGTATGCTTTCATTTTGTCGTTGATGTCGTACCAGACATTTCCTTTCGGAAGATAGAGCGTCCTTTCGGTCGCGCCCTTCTCAACGACGTTTGCAACCAGAAGGCTCTTTCCGAACATGAACGAAAGGCTCGTGTCGGAATATGTTTTTTCGTCCTCAGGGAATTCCATGAAAAGCGGACGCATTGCAGGAAGTCCTTTCTCGCTCGCCTCGTACATGAGGCTGTAGAGATACGGAAGAAGCCTGTAGCGGAGCTTGAACGCGTCGCGGACGTAACCAGTAAGCTCTCCGTACATCCACGGCTGCGTCACAGTGTTGTCGTTGTTCGCGCTGTTCATGCAGAAACGAGGCTGGAAAATTCCGTTCTGAATCCACCTGAGCATAAGCTCGCCCTCTGGGGCTGTGCCCGCGAATCCGCCGATGTCGCATCCCATGTTCGCGCAGCCGGAAATTCCCATGCCCACAATCGTGGCAATGTTGAATTTGACTGTGCGCCAGTCGGTGAGATTGTCTCCTCCCCAAACCTGCGCATAACGCTGGATGCCGGAGAATCCCGCTCGGTTTATTATGTGCGGCCTCTCGCCCGGGTACACTTCCGCGAGAGTTTTCTTCGCAAGGTACGCCATCAGGTTCGAGTGGATAATTTTCAGTTCAGCCATCGTTCCCTTTGCGCCCTCGAAATCGCACTGCGCGTTCCTGTCCTCGATTCCGTCCATCTCGCAGTTGTCGTTCCAGACGCTCTTTGAGCCGAGCAGAAGAACGTTTTCTTTGAGATGCTTTGCCCAGACGCTTCTGGATTTCGGGTTAGTGAAGTCGAAGAATCTTCCGACTCCGCCCCACCAGCGTCCGAAATAATCGCCCTTTCCGTTTGCGGCTTTGATGAACACATCGTTCTCTTCAAATTCTTTCATGTACGGATGACGCTTGAGGATTCCAGGCTTCAAATTCACCATTACATTGATGCCCTTCGCGTTCATCTTCCTGAAAAAATCTTTCGGGTCAGGGAAACGCTTCTTGTTCCAGTTGAAAACGTAGCGCAAGTTGTCCTCTTCGCCGCTTGAGTATCCGCTCGCAAGCCAGAAATTGTCGATGTTGATGCCGTCCTTCTCGTGCTTGTCGATTACGTTCAGGATTTCCTTGTCGCAGTCCTTCTCAAGCTCGCAGTAGTACATCGTTGAAGCGCAGTAGCCGAGCGACTGCTTTGTAGGAAGAATCGTCGTTCCGGTTAAATATGTGTATTCGCTCACGCAGTCGGCGACCGTAGGCCCGTTCAAGAAGAAGAGGTCGATGTCGCCGCCATCAGTCTGGTAGTAGCAGTAGCGGTCCCA
Source organism: Treponema sp. (assembly GCA_017525605.1). Lineage (GTDB taxonomy): Bacteria > Spirochaetota > Spirochaetia > Treponematales > Treponemataceae > Treponema_D. The sequence goes on from JAFXSM010000041.1 coordinate 4,178, forward strand.
GTAGCCGGAAATTTCCTGCCCCAAATCGAAAACGCAGTCATACGAATTGTGATAGAAAAGTCCGACTGCATGTTTTGATTTTTCGTTCACGCGGACGTAGAAAGGAATGTGCTTGTACATCGGGTCGCCGAATTCCGGGTCGTGACCGATTGCATCTTTCGGACTCATACGAAGCCTCTTTCCCTTCTTGTCAAGATGACCAGTCTTTTCTCCGAACCCGTAGAAATGGTCGGAATCCCTGTCCATCTTGCTGTAATGGCTCAGGCGGCCGAGCTGGTCAACTTCGAACGCGCGCTCCGAAAGGTCGTGGTAAATGCAGTTTCCGTTTTTGTCCAGAACTTTGAAGAAGAACGGTTCCTTGTTCACCACGAGCGTGAGAGTTTTCGTCTCGAACACAAGCGCGTTTTCAGTCTCGGAAACAGGCACGTCGAGAGGCTTGATTCTCACGCGCTCGTCCTTCAGAAGTTCGTCCATCCTGTCAGCCCATGCAGTGCGCACGAGCGTGTAGGACTCTTCCTTGAAGTTGCGCGAGAAGCTCACGCGGAAGCGGAATATGTCGTCCGTCATGAAGACGAGAAGCACATCGGCAACGTCACCGTGAATGACATATCCGCATTCAGTTTTTTCTATATTATTGAATGATTTAAGAATCATTTTTCAGTTTTCTCCACTAATTCATCCAATCAGCTAATTCGTCCAGCCGAGGCTCGGAACGAGGTTGCAAAGGTACGGAACGACCATCGAAATCGCAGGAATGAATGTGATAAGGAAGAGCGCGACGACCATCGCAGCGAAAATCGGGATGATGTATTTCGTGACGCCTTCGATTTTGACTTTTCCGACACCGCAACCGACGAACAAACAAGAGCCGACCGGAGGCGTGACAGAGCCGATTCCGAGGTTCATTATGAGCATGAGACCGAAATGGACTTCGCTCATGCCGATTGAGCGTGCAATCGGAAGGAAAATCGGAGTGAATATGAGGACTGCCGGAGTCAAATCAAGGAACATTCCCATCACGAGAAGGAACACGTTCATTATGAGAAGAATCACATAGCGATTGTCAGAAACGCTCATGAGCGCGCTTGAGATTGCAGCAGGGATTCCTGTGTATGACATGACGTAGCTCATTATCGAAGAGGACGCAATCAAAAAGAGAATCGTAGCGGAACTTTTCATTGTGTCCGCAAGAATCTTGTAGAAAGTCTTTCCGTCCATTTCGCGGTAGATGAGAGCGAGCACGCCGCAGTACAAGCACATTACGACACCGGCCTCAGTTGCGGTGAAGATACCAGCAAGGATTCCGCCCATTACGACAACGACCGCAAGAAGGCTTGGAATCGCATCGACAACGATTTTGAATGCAGAATCTTTTTCTTTTACAGTCGAAGCCTTGTAACCCTTTTTGACTGCAAGGAAGATTGCAACAGCGATTACAGAAATTCCGAGAAGGAGACCGGTGAGATATCCGCCCATGAAAAGAGCAGCGACCGAAACACCGCCTGCAGTTATCGAATAAAGAATGAGAGGTCCAGACGGCGGAATGAGAATTCCAGTCGGTGCAGAACAAATGTTGACCGCAGCTGAATAATTCGGGTCATATCCTTCATCTTCCTCAAGAGGTCCCATGATTGAGCCCATCGCGCTTGTAGCCGCAACGGAAGAACCTGAAACTGCGCCGAAGAACATATTCGCAAGGACGTTCGAAGCCGCAAGGTAGCCAGGAACCCAGCCGACAAGAAGACGCGCAAGGCGGACGAGGCGGTTTGCGATTCCGCCCTTGTTCATGATGTTTCCGCCGAGAGAGAAAAGCGGAAGCGCGAGAAGCGAGAACGAATCCACGCCGGAAAAACAACGCTGAGCGGCGAGGAGGCTGAAAAGGTCAAAATCCATTCCGCACATCAGCGCGGTGATTACAGAAGCAATGCCGATGCCGGCAGAAATCGGTATGCCTGCGGCAAGCATCACGAAGAATGAGCCGAAGAGCATTACAGTAGCTTGAAGAACCATAATTATTTATCCTCCTGCTTGCCGAGAAGAATCATGACGTACTTGATGATTCTTGTGATTACGATGAGAACGCCGGAAATCGGGAACACGGCGTACAAAATTTTGAAAGGAATCTTCATTACCGAAGAAGCGTTCGTTGCGTTCGAAGCGACTTTGATTCCGCCGAAGATGAAAACGTACACAACAAAGAAGATTATGGCGAGTTCGATGAACACGGTGAGAATCACCTTAGGCACACCTTTCGCCTTTGAAGTGAACAAGTCGAGCGCAAGATGCTCGTTTTTGTAGAAACAATATGCGGAACCAATCATGGCAGACCAGATGAGGGCGTATCTCAAGAATTCGTCCGTGAATGTGGAAGGATTCCTGATGACCCATCTTGTGAAAATCTGCCAAGTTCCGCCAAGAAGCAGCGCAAGCATCGCCAGGGCGAGGAACGCTGTCATTATCTTGTCGATTATGTCGTTGATTTTGTTCATTGCTGTCTCCTGCAAATTTTTTGGATTTAGGAGGAAACAGCCCGAACAAATTCCCGGACTGCTTCCTAATCAGACAGTGCGGAAATTATTTCCAATTCTGGATTTTCTCTACGATTGCGTAAACATCAGGAGAAGATGTCTTGAGATTCTCATAGATTGGCTGGCAAGCTGTCTGGAATGCTGCTGTATCGACATCTTTCACGAGAGTGACACCGTTAACGTTCACAGCCTTGTCGAGAACCTGATTCTCGAATGCGAGCCATGCCTTCTTGTATTCCTGAGTTGCAGCAGCCGCACACTCTTTTACGATTGACTTCTGCTCGTCAGAAAGCTTGTTCCAAGTTTTTGTAGAGATGACGACTACATCAGGGATTCTTGTGTGCTCGTCGAAGCAGTAGTACTTAGAGACATCGCCGTGGTCGCGGAGTGCAGTCACGTTGTTCTCAGCACCGTCGATAACGCCCTGCTGGAGACCTGTGTAGATTTCGCTGTAGCCCATTACAGTCGCTGAACCGCCCAAGCATTTCATCATGTCGATTGCAACCTGGCTGTCCATAGTTCTGATTTTGAGTCCCTTGAGGTCTTCAGGCTTACGGATTGGTGTGTTCTTCGTGTAGAAAGAGCGAGAACCTGAATCGAGCCATGTGAGTCCTCTGAATCCGTCTTTCTCCGTCAAGTTGTAAAGCTCGTCAGCGATAGAGCCGTCCATCACAGAATAGTAGTGCTCCTTGTTGTTGAACACATACGGAACAGAGAGTGCGTTCCAGCCGCTGTTGAAGTTTCCGAGAGTCGAAGCAGAAACTTTTGCCATGTCGAGCGCGCCAGCCTGAATCTGAGAAACCATGTCAGCCTCAGAGCCGAGTGTTCCGTTCGGGTAAATCTGGATTGAAACAGAGCCGTTTGTCTTCTCGTTCACAGCCTTTGCGAACGAAAGAAGCTGGATGTGAACCGCATGGTCCTCAGCAAGGTTGTGACCGAGCTTCATCTTGACAGTCTTAACGCCTGTATTTCCGCCCTTGTCCTTCTCTTTGCAGCCAGTGAATCCGCCTGCAACCAAAAGACCTGCCGTAACAGCGACCAATGCGCTTTTCAATGTAAGTTTCATAATAGTAAATCCTCCTTTACTGGATGTATTTGAAGTTCATTTATAACCAAGATAACAGAGCTTTTTTACATACGCTCTTTTTTTTCTAGCATAAATATCGCAAAAAGTGATATTTATGCCATTTTGTAAGCGGTTTACATTGCATTAAATTGCAAAAGAGAGCATTTCCTCTTTCGAAAGAGTCTTTCCGTTCACGATGAATGCCCTGTTGTCGCCGTCAGGGAGATGGAACGCCACAGTCTTGTACGGAAGCTCATAGCCGCCGTTCTTGGAAATTGAGACTTCGACTGATTTCGGATTCCATTTCATCTCGACGCAAACTTTTGCGAACTTGCCGTTTTTGTAGCCCTGAGAAATTCCGTCGTCCTCGAAAAGCTCGTAAGACGAAACTCCCTTGCCGATTCTTGGCGGGAAGAGCATGAATCCGCGCTTGTCCTCGTCTTTCGTCGAGAAATTGATTTTTGCGTCGTTCACAGGGATTATCGCGCCGCCGCGGACGAGAAGCGGATTGTACTGAATCGGAGCTGGCACTTTCACGGTCTCGCCGCCCTTGTACCAAAGACCGGTGTGGAAATCAGTCCAGCCGTTGTCCTCTTTCGGAAGGTACACTTCCCTTTCGAACTGACCTTTGTTGACGACAGAAGCCACGAGCAAGTCGCGTCCGACCATTAAATCGTCGCTTTCGGTGAATGTCGCCTCGTCGTTCTCGTAGTTGTAGAACACAGGGCGGATGAACGGCTCTGCAAATTCGTGAGAGCGGTAGAGCAAATCGTAGTAGTACGGGGTAAGCCTTGCGCGGAGGAGCATTGTCTTTCGGACGAGCGAAGTGTATTCAGGGTACATCCACGGGACGTTCACGGTCTTGTCGTCGTTCCATGAGTGAATCGTGAACCTCGGTGTGAAAGTTCCGTTCTGCACCCAGCGCACGAGAAGCTCAGGCTCCGGCGCGTCGCCAGCGAATCCGCCGATGTCGTATCCGATGTTGTACATTCCGCTCATGCTCATGCTGAGCCCCATCTTGATGTTGTACTTTATCGTTTTCCATGCAGTCCTGTTGTCGCCCGACCAAGTTTGGACGTAACGCTGCATTCCAGGGCAACCGGAGCGGCTGATGAGATAAGGTCTCCGCTCCGTGTCGAATTCAGTCTGCGCCTCAAAAGAAGCTTTCATCATAAGAAGAGTGAGAATCGGGCGGATAAGACCGACGTTGATTTCGTGCCCGAATCCAGATGCCTTTGCCTCTCCGTCCCAGACTTCGTATTCGTTGTTGTCGTTCCAAGTGCTGTCGATTCCGTATTCGAGAAGCTGCCTTGTGACCTGCGCCTTCCACCAGTCGTACGCCTCCGCATTCGTGAAATCGACGTAAGAGCCCAAGTCGTCCCAGAACTGAGAAAGCTCGGTCGTCTTTCCGTCGCGGCTTCTCAGGAAAAGCTTTTTCCTGTCGAGCTCCTCATAAAGCGGATGGTCAGTAAGAAGCGCCGGCTTGATGTTCGCGCACAAGCGGACTCCTTTCGAATGGAAATCAGCGGCGAATCTCTTCGGGTCAGGGAATTTGTCGTAGTTCCAGTTGAAGACGTAGCGTTTTCCGTTGATGCTCGTGTATCCGCTTGAGAGCTGGAACGAGTCGCAAGGGATTCCGTTCTCGTCGCACTCGGAGATGAATTTCATCAATTGTTCCTGAGCGTTATCGGCATCGGTGTATGTCATCGTCGAGCCAGAATACCCTAGGCTCCACTTCGGCATGAAAATCGTCTTTCCCGTGAGCCATGAAAAACGCTGCGTAATGTCGCTGATGTGCGGACCTGCAATGAAGTAATAGTCAAGCTCGCCAGATTCTCCGTGGTAGCTTCTGAAAAATCCGTGGTAGTTGTCAATCTCGCGTCCCATGTCGAACCACGAAGTCGAGAAGTTGTCGTAGAACAAGCCGTATGAGAGCTTGCTTTTCGTGTTCCGGGTGATGTAGAACGGCCAGTGCTTGTAGAGCGGGTCGGAGCTTTCCGCATCATATCCCATCGGGTCAAGGCTCTTCATCGTGAAAAGCCTGCCTGTCCTTTCGAGGTTGCCTGCCTTTTCGCCAAGACCGAACACAAGCTCGTCTTTCGACCTTTCTGTGTAATGGAAAGGTCCCTCGCCAAGAGAATGCGCGAAGTTGTAAGGTTGCGTCTGCCTGTCGCGGAGAACCTGCACCCACTCGCCTTTCTCGTTTTTCTCCGACCATGAAATCTTGAATCCGTCGAGCTTTATCTCCATTCGGATTTTCTTCGTCTCGACGACAAAGATTCCGTCTTTCTCCGCGTGCGTGAACTCAGGCTTTGCGAACGGCGAAATGTCCAGCCTGTCGCGGCCTTCTCGCGGAATGTCCTCCATGCCAGGAGCGACCGCCCAAGTTTTGTCTAGCGAAAGCTCCCCGTCAGAAATGAGGACGCGGATTATATCTTCCTCAAGGACAAAAACCCTTACAATTTCCGAAACTGCACCGCTTGAAAATGTGAGGCAGCTTTCATTTACGTCTCTGAGGGAAAAAGGAACATGCTGTAAAATCATAGAATCTCCATAAATCGAAAAAAATACTAAACACCAAAACATAAACCGATTTTTGTAACCGGTTACATTTTCACTATAAGCCGTTTTTTTTCATTTGTAAAGTCTACGAAAACGTATCTTGGGAAAATTCTGCCTTGAAAAACTTCCAGTGAAACTAGAAAATCAAATGTCGAATTTTACAAACCAAAGACGAAAACAAGCGGAATCGGAAACCTTGTTTTCAGACTTTACAATTTGCATTAATTCGACATTCGAATAAACATGAGGGAAACATGACATATACAATCTACAATCTCGCGGAAGACTGCGGCGTGTCCGTCGCAACGATTTCGCGCGTGATAAACGGAAGCGACAAAGTAAGCAAGAAGACACGCGAGAAAGTTCTTTCGGTGATGAAGGAGCACAATTACACGCCGAATTTCTTTGCGCGGGGAATGAACAAAGTCAGCATGGGAATCGTCGCTGTGTTCATCTCCGACATCGCGAACCCGTTCTTTGCAGGAATCGTCAAGGGGCTTGAGTCAACGCTGCAAAAGAAGGACATCAGAATCATACTCTGCACGACGAACAACGACATGGAGCACGAGCGGCGCGAAATCGAGCTGATGATGCAGAAACAGGTTGACGGGTTCATAATCGCAGGGAGCCGCCCGATGAACGACACCAACACGGAATTTCTGAAGGAAGTGAGCAAGAAATATCCGGTTGTTCTGATAAACAGTTTCATAAAATCCGAAAGGGACGAGAAGATTTATTCGATAAGGGTTGACGAGAAGAAGGCAAGCGAGGAAGCGCTCGAGAAAATCCTTCCGAGATACAGGAACCTCTACCTTTTCGGAGACGAATCCTGGAAGACGACAATCGACAAGGAAGAAGCGGCATTCGAGGTCACAAAAAAGCTCGGGATTCCGTTCGACGAGTCTCACATCTTCAAGACGAAGCACGACCTTTCGAGCGGAAGGAATGCTGCAAGGAATTTCCTGCTTTCGAAGGACATCCAAAAGCCGTGCCTGCTCTTCTGCGTGTCCGACCAGATTGCAATCGGCGTCGCAAAGGAGCTTACGGAAGAGAAAATCTCGATTCCAGACGAAATGGGCATTCTCGGCTTTTCCGACCTGCCGCTCTGCACGCTCGTCACTCCGACAATCTCATCTGTCAGCCAGCACATAAAAGACTTCGGCGAGCACGCGGCAGACCTTTTCATCGCGGCACTGAACGGAGCAATATCGGGAGAGAAGGATTTTCTTTCCGAGTACACGCTTATCGAGAGGGAATCGACTCTAACGATACAGTGAAAAAAAATCGGGTGCGGAATGCTTTCATAAATCCTGCGCCCGATTTTTTTCAAGTCAGAATTATTTATCAGCCCTCGAACAAATCGACCTGGCTTCCGATTTCTTCGATTGATTTTTCCATGACGGCAGAGATTTTTGAAAGCGAGTCGCCCATCTCGCCGATTTTCCTTGCGCCGTGGCTCATCTCCTCCATGCTGCGTTTCATCGCGACGGACTCTTTCTGCAAAACGCTGATTTCGTCCATTACGTCGCGGCTTCCGTTCGTCATAACCTGCGACGCGCTCTGAACTTCCGAAGAGCTTTCGTTCATGTTGCGAAGCGCGTTCGTTATCTGAATCGAGCCTTCCTGCTGCTCTGTCATTGCGGCTTTTATCTGCTGGACAAGGGAATCTGTCATGCGGATTTCGGAAGCGAGGTTCGAATATCCCTGAACGCCCTGCTGAGTCGCCTCGACGACGGAAGTTATCGTTGACTGAATGCTCCTGAGCTGCTCGCCGATTGTCTTTGACTGCGAAGTTGAAGTCTCCGAAAGCTTCCTGATTTCATCTGCGACGACCGCGAACCCTTTTCCGGCATCCCCAGCGTGGGCAGCCTCGATTGCGGCATTCATGGCAAGAAGATTCGTCTGGCTAGCGATGTTCGCGATTACGCTGTTCGCCTCCGTCAGAAGTTTTGACTGCATTTCGATTTCTGAAATCTGATTCTGCAATGCGGTCTGGGTGGCAGCCCCTGTCTCGGCATCATGCGCAAGAGCCCCGAACGAGGAAGCCATCTTGTCAACGGAACGGTTCACCTCGCCGATGTTGCCGATCATCTCCTCGACGGCGGATGAAGCCGCCTGAACGACGCTCGACTGCTTCCCGACAAGACCGTCAAGCTCCCCGATTTTTTCGAGTATGCCCCGAACATTTGACGCGGCCTGCTGGACGCTTTCGTTCTGGGTGGAAATGCTGGACTCAAGCCCGCCGATATTCCCCGTAATCTGAACGATTGCCGCCTGCGTCGCATAAGTTCCGTCTTTCAGCGAATTTCCGGCATCCGAAAGTGCCTTTCTGGACGTTTTCATGCTCTCGATTATCCCCTGCAGCCTGTTCGAGAAAGTGTTGAATCCCGACGCAAGAAGAGAAGCCTCCTCCGTGAAGTAATCCTCGTACTTCCTTGAGAAATCTCCGCGCGCGATGTACTCGCAGCCGTGCGCAAGCTCCCTGAAATTTTTTGAGACGCGGCGTGCAAGATAAATTCCGACGGTGAGGAGAATCAGGACAATCACGACGAGAAGACCGAGCACGAAGAACACGTTTTTAGTGTAAATCCCCGAAAAGTCAGACGAAGGACCTTCCGCGACGATGAACCAGCCTGTGTCAACAGACTGCATGACCCCGTAGAACCTTCCGTTCTCGATGAAAGACTTCGTCCTTCCGTCAATGTATTCCTGCTTCGTGTACATGCTGAACGATGCCGTGTCGAAATAATTCTTCTTCATTATCGCGGACGAATCGTTGTTCGTGATGTAAAGTCCGTCTTTGTTCACCAAATTGACGCGGCTGTTCGCGGAAATCTTGATGTTCTTGACAGACTCGGAAAGAGTGTCCAGAACGATGTCCGCCGCCGTAACCCCGTCGAAATTTCCGTCCTCGTCGAGAACGCGGTAGCTGATTGTGACGACAAGCTTCCCGGTGTTCACATCGACGAACGGCTCGGTGAAGCACACGCGCGACCTGTTGTTGACGGCATTCTTGTACCATTCGCGTGATTTCATGTCGAAGTCGTTCGAAGGCTGCCAGCCCGTATTCGACATGAGAGTGCCGCCGTCCCAAATCTGAGACGCGGTGGCATAATACAGCAAAGTGCCGTTCGGCAGCTGACTGCCCAAATTCTTCACCAAAGAGGACATCTGCTCCCTTTCGTCAACACACTGAATCGCATTCGCCAAATCGACAACGAGGGTCGAGTAATCGCCGAGAATGTCCGAAACTTTCTCGTTCAAAATCTCAAGGCTCTGCCTGACTGAATTCTCAGCCGACTGCGTGATTACATGCTTCAGCAAAAGGGAGAACGAGCCAATCAAAAAAATGGCCGTTACCAACGTAAATCCGAGCGTTCCTATCAAAAGTTCCGAACTAAGTGAAAGATGATTCCTTTTCATTTTCGCTTCCTACAAGCTCCTACAATTTACAAGATAAAACATAAATCATCTTAAAAATCAATAGGGCAACGCACATTTGCTAGCATTTTTAAAGGAAAAACTCGACAGAATCCTGCCTAGCGTCCAAAGTTGAAAAAGCGTTATATTATACGAATGAAAATTACAATTGCAGGAACCGGCTATGTCGGTCTTTCACTTTCAGTATTGTTGGCTCAGCACAACGAAGTTTATGCAGTGGACATCATTCAGTCCAAGATTGATTTGATTAACAACAAGAAGTCACCTATTCGCGACAAGGAAATAGAAGAATATCTCGCCGAAAAGGAACTGAACCTAAAGGCGACGAAAGACGCGAAAGAGGCATATTCGCTTTCGGACTTCGTGATAATAGCGACCCCTACGAACTACGACCCGGCAAAGAATTATTTCGACACATCAAGCGTTGAATCCGTAATCGGCATGGTCAAGGAATACGCGCCGGAAGCCGTAATCGTCATAAAATCAACGGTTCCCGTCGGCTACACGGAAAGCGTCTGCAAGAAATTCGGAATCTCGAACGTCATTTTCGCGCCCGAATTCCTCCGCGAAGGCCACGCTCTTTACGACAACCTCTACCCTAGCAGAATCGTCGTGGGCTACCCGAAAGAGAACCCGAAAATGGAAGAATCGGCAAAGACTTTCGCGAACCTACTAAAAGAAGGCGCGATAAAAAAGGACATCGATGTTCTCTACACGCACACGACTGAGGCGGAGGCGATAAAGCTCTTCGCAAACACATACCTCGCGCTCCGTGTAAGCTACTTCAACGAGCTTGACACTTACGCGGAAATGCACGGGCTGGACACGAGCTCAATCATCAGCGGAGTCTGCCTTGACCCGAGAATCGGAGACGGATACAACAACCCGAGCTTCGGCTACGGCGGATACTGCCTTCCGAAAGACACGAAGCAGCTCCTTGCGAACTACGCGAACATCCCTCAGAACCTGATGAGCGCAATCGTCGAGTCGAACAGGACGAGAAAAGAATACATAGCGAACCACGTTTTAAGCAGAAAGCCGCGCACTGTGGGAATCTTCCGACTGACGATGAAAGCGAACAGCGACAACTTCCGCCAGTCTTCGATTCAGGACGTGATGAAGATGCTCCGTGGCGAAGGCGTTGACGTTGTGATTTACGAGCCGACGATTTCGGGCGACGAATTCGAGCGGTTCCGCGTGGAGCACGACATTGGCGCGTTCAAGAAAAACTGCGACGTAATCCTCGCGAACAGATTCACGGACGAGCTTTCTGACGTGCGCGAGAAAGTTTACACGCGGGATATTTATAGGCGTGACTAGGACGGAAAAAAAATCAAACAAATTTCGTAAAAAAATTAACTTTTTAGAAATTCTGTCTCATTTCTTCTCCAGCTACGCAAAAAAATCAAAACAAATTCCAAAAAAACTTCATATACATATAAGAAGTCTGATTTATTATTTATAGGAGTGGCATCTATATAAAAACAGGAGGAAAATAGATGAAAAGATTTCTAAAAG
>JAFXSM010000042.1 GCA_017525605.1 Treponema sp.
ATTTTGAAAAATACTTCATAATGAATCCTCCTTATGATAGAAAAAAAATGGCGTTACTTAATGAAATAGTATCGTCACTCAATGTGAGTTTATCATCACTTTAAGAATATATCAAGATTAACTTTAAGTGATATTCTTATATTTATGGCAGGGATTCATCAAATCTTAGGCGAAAATATCAAGATTCTCAGAAAAGAACATGAATGGTCAAGGAATTTTTTGGCGGACAAACTTGATATTTCGGTCTCATTTTTAACCATGGTGGAACTAGGACAAAGAGGAGTCTCACTGGCACTTGTTGAAGATATTGCCAGCGTTTTTAGAGTCCCGATTCCTTATTTATTTACTGAGAAAACTATAAACAAAAATGATGAAAGAATTAAACCAGAACAAATGAAAGCCCTTGAGTCAGAATTGAAGAATTGCATAAACGAACGAATCACGGAATTTTTTGAAACTAAATGGAAAGAAAATTCTTGATAAAATCTTCCCCGCTCAGAGGAGAAAATAATAAACCACAGATTACACAGATGTCACAGATTATAAATTTGGTATGAAAAAAAACTTGCATACTAAAAATGAAGTGCACACCGCATTTTCAAAGCAGTGTGCACGTTGGGACCACGTTGCCGCTTCAACTTTCAGTTCGTCCACCATGTTGGAGCATCCGACACAGAATACCGTGAACGCTTGCTTCCACTAAGCAACGACTAGGACACATTCACCTCTAGCAACCGCCCAGACCTCAAGTAATACAGCACGCACCTGATTTTTTCTATCGGCGTTCCTGTCATTTCGGAGATGGCGAGTCTGTAGCACGCAAGCTGGTCAGTGTAACGCTCGGGAACTTGGTGGCGGTCGGTTTTGTAATCGACAATCGTGTATCTGTAAGGCGAATCCGGCTCGGCGTGAGCGAAAACAAGGTCGATTGAGCCGGTTGCGATTTCCTTGCGGCCGATTTTTTCGAGCGACAAGCGGAACTGGTATTCCGTTTTCTTCCAGTCGGACGCGCAGATTTCAGAAAAAAGCTTCGTCTTTGAAAAATCGTCCGTCATCTTTTTGCAGATTTGCTCAAGCTCGATTTTGTTTCTTTCGTATGAGTCGATTTCGGAATCAGCAGGAAGAGGCGAATCCACATCAAGACCAATCAGGAGTTTTTCCGGGATTTTCAGGTTCATCTCGCGGTTCTCTTTCACGGAATTGATTTTTTCTTCGAGCGCAAGGTGGGCTACAGTTCCGAACGAGTCGTAGCCGAATCTTGGGCGCGGAAGTTTCACAGGCTGCTGCTCGTCCGGGTGTTCCGCGTTCCATTTTTCGTACCACTCGATGATTTTCTCGCGGCCAGGAATCGTCCTTTCAACAAGAGCGTCGATTTCCGGCATCGGAACGGCAGAAGAATCAGCTTCCGAATATCCGATTCTCTTTTCGAGCGAGCTAGGATTCAGATAAACAGGCTCCACAAAATCTTTTTCGATTACGGTTGCAGAGCCGAATGATTTTGCAGCGCATTTTGCAAAACGGATTTTTGATTCCGCATCGTTCCTGAAATTTTCCATAGCAGATTTCGATTCCGCATTTTTTTCTTCTTTTGTATTCGCATCCTCGTCGTATGAAAATTTGTTCGAGAATTCTTCATAATCGAACGGAGAATCAGCGGCTGCGTGTCGGACGAATCCGTCTTTTTCAGAATCGAGTTCAGTGTAACGCTCAAGCACGTTTTCGAAAGTCGCAAAAATCGATGTCGGAAGAATCGGAATAACGTCCTTGCAAAGTTCGCCCTTGTAGAACCTGTCGTATTTTCCCACCACGAAAATCTCGTCGATTGCACGTGTGAACGCGACGTATGTGAGACGGCGAAGTTCCGCTGCAGCCTCGCTTTCCATGAGCCTGCTCTCGGCTTCCATAAAATAATTCGCGTTCGATTTTTTTGGGTCGAGATAGAAACTGTATTTGTCCTTCGATTTTATCTTCTTGAAAATCGAACTTGGCGGCACGGAGAGAACAGGACCGAAATTCTTCGTGAACGCAAGAGGAACTGGCCTCGAAGGAAATTCATACTCGGCGGCGCAAATGAAAACGACTTTGTACTCAAGCCCCTTGCTTTTGTGAATCGTGATGAATTTCACTCCGTCGTTCGACTCGAACGGAATGTTCAGGTTCTCGATTTTCGACACGTCCGAATTGTATTCCTCAACTGAATCAAGGAATTCCGCAAGGCTCTGAGTGTTCTCCTCGGATTTTCGAGCAAGCTCAAAGAGAATGTCATAAAGACTTGCAAACATCTGAACATCGCAGTTCCATAGCGTCTCGTACCTGTAGCCGAATTCGTACCAGAGTTTCGAGATTATCTTCGATATTTTCTCGGTTCGAAGCATTTCTTTTATCAAATCGAATCTTTCTTTTGCGGTCTTGATGTTTCCGAACGCAACGCTGTTTTCGCCGAAAACTTCCGCCGCAATTTCCAGAGATTTTTCGTCGAACGGATAGATTTTTCCTTCGAGCGAAGCGTCGTCCTTGCAGATTCGTATTTCAGAAAGGAAACGCTCCATTTCTTCCCGCGAAAGATTGACGAACGGGGAGCGAAGAAGAACAGAGTACGAATTCATGTCGTCGGGATAAACGCAGACTTTGAGGAACGAGATTATGTCGTTTATCGGGCCGTCGGAGAAAAATCCCTTGTACACTTCGGTTGAATACGGAATCCGCGCTTTCAAAAATTCGCTTTCAAGGTCGCCGATAACGGAAGAAGCCATGAACAGAACCGCAATGTCGCTGTATTTGTAGCCCGACTTCACGAGGGATTTTATCTTATGCGCAATGTAGGACGCTTCGAACGCAGTTCCCGAATCTTCCGAATCGTTTTCGGTCTCCTCAGTTTTTCTGAAGAACGCAACGTGCGCACGTTTTTTCCCTTCAGTTTCTTCTTTTTGAGAATTCCATTCGACTTTCAGATATTCAGCTTCGTATTCGGGGATTTCAGTCTCGTCTTCTTTCTTCATCAGAACTGATTTTTCCCCCTTCTCGTTCTTTCCTCCGAAAATCACATTGAACGCGTCCACAAGATTCGGCATCGAGCGGAAATTCGTCTCCAAATAAATGTAATTCCGCCCGTCAGAAAAATTCTCGCCGCGAAGATGCTTCTGCAGATTCCTGAAAACGCAAACATCCGCGCCACGGAATCTGTAAATTCCCTGCTTCTCGTCGCCGACAAAAAAAAGCTTGTTTTTTGAAAGCCGCTTCTGAATGTAGTCGTCGGAATCCGGGTCGAAATTCGGCACGATGTATTTTCCGTCGGAACCGAATCTTTCTTTTTCGTCGGAGAGCATAAAAAGCGCGTCGCACTGCAATGCGTTGTTGTCCTGGAATTCGTCAATCATTATCTTGTCGAACCGCTGCTGCTCGATGTGGCGGATTTCCGCACGGTTTTTGAGAATGTCGAGCGCAAGCTCCGAAATGTCCCTGAATGTCAAAAGCCCAGACGAGCGTTTCGCTTCCTGCACTTCCGAGTTGAACAAGTCCAGAAGCCGCATCGTCTCTTTTATCGTGTCGAAATTCAAAAGCCACTCGGAAACGTAGATGAGGCAGTTCACCGACTCGTAGATTTCGTCAAAATACGGCAAGATTTCCGCAACGTCCTTGCCTCTCGGCTTTGTCATCTGCGTCCAGTTTCCGAGGTATGCCATATATTTTTCGACGCACGATTTCACATTCTCAAAGTCACTCTCGACAGTCTCGCGGAATGTTTTTGAAAGCACTCCGCTCGAAAGAGGATTCTGCACAACAGGAATTTCAGAAATGCGCTTGATTTCCGCGATTGTCTTCGTTTTTCCGACAGGCAGGTTCAAACTTATTTTTCCGATTGCCGAGTCCGCTTTGTCTGCGCATGAATTCCACGTTTTTTCGATTTCAGAAAGCTGATTATCAAATGCCTTTTCAAAAATCGAAGATGAAATCACGGACGAATTTTTGATAATCGGCAGCGCGAAAATTCCGCTTGCGATGTCGGCGAATTTGTACAGTCTCGTCAAAGCGCGAACCGCCTTGTTTTCCGCGTGGGCAAGGACGAACTGCAACGCCTTAACGCCGACAAGAGAATTGATTTGCTCCTCATCGATTTTGAACGACGGGGAGATTCCGTAAAAGTGCGCGCCAGACCTGACGATTTCAGAAAAATAGCTGTCGAGCGTCTGAATGTGCGCCTTGTCGAAAGTTTCGAGTGCCTCTTTCGCGTTCGCCCTTTCCTTTTCGCTTTCCGCATTCACAGAATCTTCCGACAATTGCCTGAAAATTCGGCTTTTCATTTCCACTGCGGCCTTGTTCATGAAAGTGAGCGTCAGGATTCTGTCAACTTTCGCATCCCCCGACTCAACCAAATCCGCAAAACGGATTGAAAGGACTTTTGTTTTTCCAGAGCCCGCACCCGCACTTACGACAACGTTTCCTCTCTCCTCGACCGCACGACGCTGATTTTCAGTCAATGTTGATTTATCTGCCATTTCTTATTCTCCCGCAACTGTGAAAAAACGCCTGCAAACGCTCTGATAATCCTTGCAGCTCATTGCGCCGCCCTTTGCAGTGCACAAGCTCTTTTTCTGGATTTTCTCGTCAATCGAAAAGTCCAGATTCTGAATGCGAAGGACGAAATCTTCTATTAATTCGTCGCATTTCCTGCAAGTTTTGTCGAATTCGTCCAAATCAAGAAATGCGTTCTCGACTTTCGTTTTTCCGTTCACCGTGCAATTTTTTATCGAAAAGAAAAAATAATTCGCAGGCTCAATGTTTTCCCCGTTCGCGTATTTCTCGCCCTCGAAAAAAATCTTCCTGTAAATCGGCATCTGAAAATCCGGAAGCTCGTTCGGTTTTTCCTCGTCGAACAAAATCGTGTTCGGGATTCCGCCAGTTTTGAAGTCGATTATGAAAAATTTCGTTTCCTCGTCGTCCACGCTCTCGCTTTTCAGAACGCAGTCGATTCTTCCGTCGAAATAATATTTTTTCGGCGTTCCGTCATCGTTTTTCGGGTGCGCCGTGTACTGCTCCTCAAGCCTGTAAACTTTCATGCCAGAAAAGAATTTCGAGAACGCAACGACGCTCGGAAGGATTTTCACGAAAAGCTCGTCCTTCTGCGAAAGGATTATCTTTTTCGTCATCTCGCTCAGCGTCTCGCCGAATTCTTCTTCGTCGTCGCTTGGCTCCACAAACCGCCCGTTCGCTTTTTCGATGCTTTCAGAAAGAATCGCTTTGAAATCCGGCAAAAGCTCCCCGTAGCCAGTTATTTCTTTGTTCTCGTCGAGAACTTTTTCGAGCGTGTCGGAGAATTTCACGTCCAGATTTTTCACCGCGGTCAGATATTCCTCAAAAATCGCGTGGTTGATTCTTCCCACGACGAAATCGTTCATCAAATCCGCTTCGTTGTTCAGCGGACGGAGAGAGAGTATTTTCTCGAAAAGCCACTGCCGCGGGCATTTGTAGAACGACTTTATGTTCGAAGGGCTGATTTTGTATTTCTTTTTCGTTTTGTCGAAGAATTTTTTGTTGATTATGCTTCTGATTTTTGCGCCGGAAAAAACATTCAGGGAATCGCTTGCCGAATCTGTTGAATTTTCTGCCGAATTCTGATTTTCATTTCGCAATTGCATTTTCCAGGAATCGAAACCTTCTTTCTGCGTCTTCATTATTGCGGACGGAAACGAGAAATCACTAGAGACAAAGCTCAGTTTTTCCTTTGCAAACGCGTTTTTGTCGGAAAAAGGAGCGACACGTTTTTCGCCTTTCAGAAATCCGTGCGGGAATCCGTATTTTCCGAACGACTGCTCCGCCGAGGTGAAAAATGAATTTTCCGAAGCCGAAACCTGATAAAGCGAGATGAAACTTTCGCTCGGGTCGAATTCCGTGAATTTGAAGAATTTGTCGTTCGTTTCCGGGTCAATCCGCAAAATCACGTTCCGCTTTGACTCGTTCAAAAAATTCAGCTGCTTGAAAAGCGAGCCGACAGAGAGAGAATCCTGCGTTGCGTCAACGACGACATGGACTTTGAACGGGCAAGCCGCCGCCGCCCTGTACGGAAAAATCTGCACGCCGCGCTCTTCCGTCTGGTCAAGATACTGCGTCTGCTCAAGGTGCGACACGAAAAAGCCGAACACGTTCGAAATGCGATATGCTGTTTTGCCGTCTTTTCGTATTCCGCTGTTTCTTTTTTCTTCCGTGCAATATTCGTTTTCAAGCTCCACAAGCGAAGTCAGCTCCGCGATACAACGGCTCAGAATCAAATCGCTCTTTTTCATCTCCTCAAATCCGTTCCTGTCGATGAAAATTCTTCTGAACGTCCTGTATGCCCTCAAAAGCCCCCTGAAACTTTTTGCGCGTACCATTCGCGTCGTTGAATTTTTCAGGTCGCCGTAAAATTTCGAAAGCTCCGCAATTTTTTCCTCGCGTTTCTGTACGCGCTCAGGGATTTTGTCGTCGCTGATTCTGTGAACTGGATTTTTGAACGACTCTTCCCAGATGTCGATGTCGGCGTACGAACAAACGCAGTTGTTTTCTTTTCCGAACATTATGAGGCTGTCGATGAGATATTTGTTTTTCCACGGAATGTCGTCATTTAATAGAAGAGATTTCACGCTCTCGAAAGAGAAGTCCGTCCGAACACATTCCTGAATCTGAAAGAAGATTTTGCCAGCCCCGTGCTCCGAAAGCATCCGGCTGAACCTTGCAACGGCAGGGATTTCAAAAAGATTCAGCTCGCGCTCGATGTACGAACCGTAAGAATCAACATTCGGAACGCTGAGTGCCATGTCAGTCCACGCTATTCCGTCCTCGTCGTGTTTTTTCCGCAAGAACTGCGCCACATTGTGCAGTTCCTCAACGGACGTGTCGAAATGGCACCAGGCGGTGTTTTCGATTTCGATATTTTTCGGGACATCGACGAACGAGAGTGCATCCTCTTTTTCTGCCATTCGGAGAAGGAATTCATACTGCGTCCAGTCTTCGAGAACTTGCGGATAAACGATTACGAATTTTGTTTTTTCGTCCGTGCTGGTGAACGGCGGCTGCTCCCATGCAGGGTCGAACAAATCATTTTCGTCCAAGAAATTTTTGTATTCCTCGTAAAGCTTCTCATAGTCATCGTCCTCGTCATCATTGCACGAAAGAGAAAATTCCTTGCCGGAAAGCTCCGCTTCTTTTTTCATCTCTTCGATGACGTTCTTGTATGAATCCGTGTCGTGATAGCTTTTCCAGATTTTGAGCGATGGGAAGATTTTTGCAATCCAGACTGAGAATGACGAAGCCCCGTCAGCAAATTCGTAAGTGATGAGCGACTTGAAAATCGGCTTGTCGTTCAGGCCGCTATTTATGTTGTTTTTTTTGATTTCAGCGTTTTTTTCGATTAAATATGAGGCGAAGATTTTTCGCATCAGTGAAGGAACTGTCGATTTGTCTTCCTGCTTCGTCCTGATACAGTCGCCCTTGAAAACGTCCCACGCGATGAATCTTTCCATTGCGACCGCGCTGACTCCGGTTCTGTCGCTGTTCCTGACAGTCCAGTCAGCCCAGCCTTTGCACGCGACTTCTGTCGGAAAAACGAAAACGACATTTTCGTCGCGAATATTCCGCACGATACTTTCTTCGATAGAATTTTCTTTTACCATGCGGAAGATTATTCGTTTAAATGCGCCGTTCGTCAAACCACAGCGGCAAATTGTCTGAATGTCGAGTTATTGCTAATTGTAGGACAAGTGAAAAAGCTGCCGGCGAGAACCAAACGACCTCCTTCGGAGTTCGCCTGTCAAATACGGCAGTACCGCTTCGCGGTGGCGGTAACATCGCTTGCGATGTTTTGTGTATTTGACAGTGGAACCTCGCCTACGCTTTTTCACTTGCACTCAGTTGTAAAAACTCGACCTTTAGCCACTTTTAGACACAATTTAAAATAAAGAGTGAATATCGAGTTTTTACAACCAAGTTTAAGGAAATATGCGGAATCGGGGTTCCACATTTTGAAAACATCTGCACAAGCGAAGCGCGGAAGCCGTTTTCAAAATGTGGGTTCCCGATGGGAGCATATTTCCTTAAGCATGACTCGTAAACTCGACACTCAGTCTTATTGGCAGAGCCTTATGCGAGCAGCCTTTGCGTGTCCTGCAAGCCCTTCCGCGTCGCCGAGATTTCCTGCGGCAGTTGCTGATGCGATTGCGCCCTTCGACCCCGGAATCGTCCTAAGGGTCGTCACGGTTTTGAGGAAAACTCGGACGCTGAGCCCGCCCGTGAACCTTGCGCTTCCCGATGTCGGCAACGTGTGGTTGAGTCCCGCCGCGTAGTCGCCGAAAACTTCCGCGCTTGAGTGACCGATGAAAAGCGAGCCGTAATTGTGGCAGAGTTCCGCGATTCGCTCCCGTTCGCTTCCGTCTTCCATTGCAAGCTCCAGGTGCTCCGGTGCTTTCCTGTTCGCAGCAGCTGCCGCCTCATCAAGATTGTCGCAGACGATGATTCTTCCGCAGTTGTTCACGGATTGCTCTGCAGTCGCACGCGTTTCAAGGACTGCAAGCTGTTTCTCGATTTCTTCAGCGACTTTCTTGGCAAGCTCCGGCGAATCCGTCGCCATGACTGGCTGAGCCACGACATCGTGCTCCGCCTGCGCAAGAAGGTCTGCCGCGACCCAAGCAGGATTTGCGCTTTTGTCCGCAATGATGAACACTTCAGTAGGGCCTGCAACCATATCGATTCCGACTGTTCCGTAGACGAGTTTTTTCGCCTCCGCAACGAATTTGTTTCCAGGTCCCACGATTACGTCCGTCCTCGGCACTGACTGCGTTCCGAATGCGAGCGCGCCGATTGCCTGACTTCCGCCGCACGCAAACGCCTTCGTGACTCCGCAAATGTAAGCCGCCGCCATGATATTCTCGTCCGCATACGGTTTTCCGCCGACGAACGGTTTTCCCGAAACGCCGCTGCCTTCTTTCAAAGCTTTTTCTTTGTCGTCAGGGTGAACTCGAGGAGGCGTGCAGAGAATCACTTCTTTTACGCCAGCCGCAACTGCCGGTGTGACAGTCATCACAACTGTGGAGACGAGCGGGAAACGGCCTGCAGGAACGTAAACTCCGGCACGGTCAACTGCAATGTTTTTCTGTCCGGTGAAGATTCCAGGCTCAAGCTCAATTTCAAAATTGTCAAAAGACTCAGCTTGTTTTTTTGCAAAGCGGAGAGCCAAATCGTGGCTGTAGCAAATCGCATCGTAGAGTTTCGGATTTTCCCTCTTCATTTTTTCTGCGGCATTTTTCAGTTCGCAAGCAGGAATCTCAAGCGAAGAAGGAGAAGACACATCGAATTTCGAGCCGTACTCGAAAAGCGCATCATCCCCGCGTTTTTTCACGTCGGAAAGAACGTCCTTCACAACATCGATTGAGCCGCCGAAATCACGTCCGTCAAAAAACGAATCCTCAACATCGCAATACTTTTGAATCTTTATCATACAACCCTCTTTTGAAATTTGGCTTTTTCGGATTTTTTTGAAAAATCTATTCAAACTATCATAAATCGCCATCTCTTTCATCAATTCAGAAAACGCGTTTTTTTCTATTCAATATTCGGAATCTGATACATAATGAAAAAAACAGACAATCAAAAAACACAAGGAGATTCAAATGAAAAAAGCCGTGACGCTCATCATGACAGTGCTTTTGGCTGCATCAGTTTTTGCAGAGAATATTTTTGAAGGGAAGAGGTTTTCTACAGACGGCGATAAAGACCTCTACAAATTCAAAAAGGACAAGACTTTCGAATACGCGAGAGAGGAAGGAATCATTTTCGGAAAGTACAAGCTCGACGAGAAAAAGAAGACAATCGCAATCAGCATGGAAAAGCTTCCGGTCGATTTGTTCAACATTCCGGGACTTTCGGGAAAAACTCTTTCAAAATCAGAAATAATCAGATACATAAGCGACAAAGATTTCGGCAAGAACATGATAAATCTAATGCTTGAGGAAAAACTTGGCGGAAATCCGGGAATTGACGTTTCAAAAGAAGGTGCCGCAGACGAAATCGTCAATTACATCTGCTTCAAAGAGCTCTCACTCGGCGAAAAAGTTCAGGGCGAATTCGACAAGAACAAGGACTACAAAAAAATTCTTTTTGATACTTACAACGAAATGAGCGATTATCTTGCCTCGGATTCGGAATTCGAAAGCATGATGGGGCTTATAAGAAAAGAAATCGATGAAACTCTCAAGAACGCAAAATCAACGGACAAGAAACTCGAAAGCGGAATAAACCGCATTTTCGACACAGTTGTTGTGTTCGATTACAGCAAAGCAGACAACGGAAATATTTTGCTGAAAGAAAAGGCGAAAAACGTCCCTGTCAAAAACCTGTTCTATTCAATAAACGACGAGAATTACGAGAAACGGATTTGCATAAACAACGGGCTTCTTGCGGTAATCGAAGTGACAGAAGACAACGAGCCGAAGGGAATGACGTTCTACGCAACGACAGATTCGTTCAAAAAAGATTCGGGCAAAATCACGTTCGTGAGCACAAACAACAAGAAAGACAAAATCCAGGCGACATATTCCGTCACAAGGACTGACACAGAAGCCGTGATGACAATCAATTTCGTTTCAGAAAAATTCAGCGATGCGGAATTCAAAAGCTCGTACGCGCTCTCGGAAGAAACTCTCATCGAGCAGAAATAAAAAACTTATCGAGCAGAAATGATTTGTCATTTCGACTTCGCTCAATGACCGAATTCGATACTAGATTTTTTTCAGGACGATTTTGATGCCGGCTCCGTGAGAGTCGGTGTTGTACGCAAAGATTCTTCCGCCCAAAGACTCGACGATTACTTTCGCAATCGAAAGACCAAGCCCGCTTCCGCCGGCAGAGCGCGTGTGGGCTTCGTCTCCGCGGTAGAAGCGTTCGAACACATGCGGAAGGACACTTTCGGCGAAACCAGACCCGTCGTCCTCAATTTCAATTGTCATGCCCATGCCTTTCAGCGCCTTGAAAGTGATGCAGCAATCTTCGCCGGCATATTTCACGGAATTCGACACGACAACGGTCAGAACCTGATGAAGAAGCTCCGAATCCGTCACGAAATCAAAATCCGCCGCGGCCGCATCGAAGGAAATCGAAAGCGATGGAGAAACCGCAAAAAATTCATCTTTCAGCCGCAAGAACATTTCGCCGATGTGGACTTTTTCCATGTTCGGCTTTATTTTTCCGCGCTCAAGCCTTGAAATCTGCAAAAGGTTCGTGATTATCGCTTCCATCGACTTCGTTTCTTTTTTTATCGACGTAAGAGATTTTTCAAGCTGGCTAGCATCGTCCTTTCCCCAGCGCAGAAGAAGGTTCGTCTGACCGAGAATCACAGCAATCGGAGTTTTAAGCTCATGCGAAACGTCGCTCGTGAACTGCTTTTCCCTGTCGAAATCGACTTTCAGCCTGTCGAACAGATTGTTGAATGTCTTTATAAGGTCGTTAATTTCGTCGTCATGCTTCGATTCCTCAAGACGCTCCACGCCGAGGTTCGAGCTTGAAATTTTGGACGCGGCCCTCGTCACCTGAATGACAGGCTTCATCGTCCTCGAAGTTATCATGTACGAGATGAAAAATGACGCGAGCAGAATCGGGATTATCGCGAGCATGATTGATTTCGGCAAAGAGCGGTAGAGCTGGAACGAAGAATCGCGCGTCATGTCCATCGCGGTGACAAGGCTGTATTCACCGTCCGAGAGCATGATTTTCTTTGAAAAATAAAGGATGTTCAGGTCGCCGTCGATGAAATAATTTTTTCGGATGAGATGCTCGCTGCTTCCGTTCGTCTCCGGGACTTCTGGAAGAAAAGGGTCGTTCGTGAATATGACTTTTCCAAAAGAATCCGAAACCGAGAACGAAATGTAATACGGAACCATCGGGAAAGGAACAGGCCTGTTCTCGCTCGCTTTCTGAGGATTCATCGCTTCGTCACGCCTTGCGTCAGCATCATCTTTCTCGTCTTTCTTTTCATCTTCGGAATTTCTTCTCATGTCGCGCATTTTCTTCCAGTTTTTTATGCGCTCCATTCGGTCGGCAGGAATTTTCGAAAGATCCATCTCGATGTTTGAGGCGACGCGCTTCAAATCCCTGTCCTGGCTTGAGCGGATAATCGAATTGACGACAATGATAAATGCAAGAGAAAGACAAAGAACTGCCGCCGTCAGGATAATCATGAATTTGAGCGACAGCCTTACAGAAATCGAATCGACGAATCTTTTCATTTTTCCACGAATTTGTATCCGGCACCTCGCACCGTCTTTATGTAATCAGGACCGATTTTCGTTCTGAGATATCCGACATAAACGTCAACAGTGTTCACGTCGATGAAATGGTCTTTTCCCCAAATCGCGTCGATGATGTCGTCGCGGCTCATAACTTTTTCAGGATTTTCCATGAAGAGCTTGAGCATCAGGAATTCAGTCTTTGACATATTCTCCGCAACGCCCTTCACGGTTACGCTCATGCTGTCGATGTTCATCTCAAGGTCGCGGATTTTCAGCACGGTCCTAGCGGATTTTGACGCATTCGCACGGCGGAGCACCGCATTCATCCTTGCAAGAAGCTCCTCTATTTCGAAAGGTTTTGCGATGTAGTCGTCGGCACCTGAATTCAGTCCGTTAATCTTGTCGATTGTCTCCCCCCTCGCCGTCTCAAGAATCACAGGCACGTTCGACTTTGCCCTTATCCTTCTGAGAACTTCAAGACCGTTGATTTCGGGGAGCATCACGTCAAGAAGAACAATGTCGGGATTCTCGCTCTCGAATTTTTCGAGCCCCTCGCGTCCGGTCTTTGCAAGAACAGTCTCGAATCCCTCATGCTTCAACTCAAGGTTCACAAATTCGCTGATTCCGTCGTCGTCCTCAACAATCAAAACTTTCGCCATATAAAAATCCTCCAAGATTTAGCTTTTACTATCTTAACGGAATTCGACTTAATATTGAATTTCAATGCGCTTGAGCGAGACTTCCGAGAAAGACATGATTCCTTCGAGCGTCACGGAAAAATTTTTCTCGCTCACGTTCATCATCAGGCGCATCATTTTCCCGTCCTTGCTGAACAAAAATTTCGTGTCATCCATCGGAAGCACTTTGTTGTTCAGCTTTACCGATTTTCCGTTCACAGAACGCGGGTCCACGCCCTGGTCGAACAAAAAATCAATCTGCACGCGGTTGTTTTCAAGTCGCTCGATTTTTGACGAGAGAAGATTGAAGTCAGACGCATCGTTCGCAATCCGCATTCCGTGATAGCTCATCGACTGCTTCGGGGAAGACGGCTCGGCACAAAGCGAGATGCATTTTCCGAGAGAGATAATAGAAAAAATCAGTACAAGAGTTTTGATTTTCGTGTTCTTCATAGCTCCAATTCTACATAAAAATATTTGTTTAATTTCAAAAAAATTCAATTTCTGTACAAAGACTTATAAAACCGAATCTTTGATTAGCAAAGGCTTAGATTGTCATCATCATCCGTTTATGATTTTGAACGCACCTTAAGTATATATTCTAAATCATAAAATCAACTTTTAAGGAGCAACACATGAATAAATCTTCAAAAACATTCGCAGCATTCACAATGGCAGCAATTCTCGCTGGTGGCTCACTTTTCGCTCAGGATTCTGACACAAAAAAAGCAAAGAAAGACGATAAACCTAAAATCGAATTCAGAAAAGACCATCACATGCCGCACCCAGGTCCGATGATGCAGATGAATCCGGACCAGACTGTCATAATCGGAAAAGTGAAGTCGGTGAACGAAAAAGACGATTTGCTCGTCGTGACAAACACCGACGGAAAAGACATTCAGGTGAAAGTCACACCGTTCTGCAGAACAAACATCGTGCCTATAGCCCGCCCAAACCCAGAAGAAATGAAAAAGTTCATTGAAGAGCGCAAAGCCGAAAAGGCAGCGGCAAAGCAGGATGCGCAGACCAACACGCCTGACGCAATGCCAAATCCAGCCGACAACCCGCCGCCAATGTTCGCAGAATCAAAACTCAGCGACATCAAAAAAGACTCCTGGGTCATGGTCTTCACCTACAAAACCGACACAAAGACAGTCGCAGCATCAAACATCGTGGTGAAACAGGATAAGTAGATTTTTTATAGTAGATTCTAAAAAAGGTCGAATGTCGAGTTAATGTAAATCGGAGTTGCAGAAACAAGCTCCCAGCGAGACCCCCCCCTCAAAAACGGCAGTACCGCTTCGCGGTGGCGTTAACATCGTTTGCGATGTTCCGTGTTTTTGAGGGCGGAACCTCGCTTCCGCTTGTTTCTGCCACTACATTGTAAAACTCGACATTCGACCTTTTATTTTTCTCTGCGGAATGCCGGCTTGCGCGAGTACTTTTTTTTTGTATAGTGGTATCAATTTTCACTATAGGGAGGAATGCAAGATGAAAAGCATTCTAAAATTTTTGGCGGCTGTAACGCTGCTTGTAGCATCATTCGGTGTAATTTCTTGTTCGGACGACGAGGATGATTCTCCGAGTGTTATCGCAACATATTACGGAGCTGGAGTTGGAACTGTTGACGGCGTAAACATGACCGTAACAATGACAACAAAGTTCTACGATGACAAAGAATTTGTCGTTGATATGACGATGACAGCTGTCGGCGAGACTGTCGCATCTTACAGCGGAACGTTCTTCCTCGGAACTTACACTGGAGACCCGACAAAAGACGGCACAGTACAAATGACATCAACAAAAGAATATGACTTCGACCAGAAGAAGCTCGTTGACATTCCGACTTCAGAACGCGAGGAAGAGCCATTCGTAATTTCAGCAGGAAAAGTTGAAATCGGCGAAATCTTCGACGGCGACACAGTAATAACGCTCCAGAAGCAGTAATCAAAAATAAAAAGCAAAAAAAATCCCGACACACTTGCGAAATGAATGTTCTTCAAAAATCGCATTCGTGTGTCGGGATTTTTTTTATTTTTCCTTGTGCCTGCGGTCAAGTTCGTTGTATACGTCCTGCCACGTCACGCCTTCTTTGTACATCAGAACGCTCACGAAATAAAGCAAATCCGCGGCTTCCCAGATGACTTCTTCTTTCGTCTCTGCGTCGTCCGTGAGTTCCTCGGCTTCTTCCATGACCTTTTCGCGCACGCGCTTGTCGTCGAGTGTCGCGGTGTAGCTGCCAGGGCGAGGATTTGCGAAACGCTCGGAAATCACATCGTAAAGACGCTCCATGTTCGATTTTGCGTCAGGGTCAGAGCCGAAGCAGGTGAAGCTTCCAGTGTGGCACGCACCGCCGTTCGGTTTCACTGTTGCAAGAACGGTGTCCCTGTCGCAGTCGGCTCGCATTTTCAAAAGTTCAAGAAAGTGACCGGAAGTCTCGCCTTTTGTCCAGAGGCAGTTTCTTGTGCGTGAGAAGAATGTGAGTTTTCCTGTCGCAAATGATTTTTCGAAAGCTTCTTTGTTCGCATAGCCCATCATCAAAACTTCGCCAGCAGGAGACTGCGCGATTACCGGAATCATTCCATTCACTTTTTCAAAGTCAAGGCAGTTGATGAATGCGTCTTTCAGATTCACAACGCCGGTGTACAACGCCATTCCGAGCTGAACATCGCAGCCGAGTTTTTCAAGCTCCACAATCTGCTCCAGGGAGTTCACACCGCCTGCTGCAACGACACGGCAGCTCACGGTCTTTCGCAACGCCTTGACGCTCTCCATGTCAGTTCCCTGCATACAGCCTTCTTTCTCGACGCAAGTGAAAAGAAGCTCCGAGCAATATTTCTCAGCTTCTTTCGCGCCGTCAATCAATGAAACGTCAATCGTCTCAGTCCAGCCGCGAACGGCGATTTTTCCGTTTATCGCGTCAACTGAAATTATCACGCGCTGCTTTCCGATTGCCTTGCAGAGTTCCTCAAGGAAACTGACGTTCAGGACAGATTCGCCCTCTTTCGGATTCGCCTTCCATGCCGCGCTTCCGATGATGACTTTTTCCGCACCGAGCGAAATCAGCTCGCGCGCTTTTTTCACGTCGCGGATTCCGCCACCAACGCGCACGTTTCCCTTTCGCAAAAGGCTTTTCAGAAGTTCCGTGTTCTTCGTGTTTCCTTTCGCGTCGGTGTTCCTGAGCGCCTGGTCAAGGTCGATGATTGCAACCTCGCCGAATTTATTGAAATCATTTATGAGATTATCAGCATCGTCCCTCTGAAGCATCAAATCCTTTCCATTCTTTAGCTGGACAACGTGTCCGTCCTTCATATCAATACTTGCAATAACCATAGTAAAAACGAGTATATCAATGAAAGTTGAAAGTTAAAAGTTGAAAGGGGGATACGGAAAACGGAAAGTTGAAAACGAAAAAATGCAAATTCGCAAATTAGGATTTATAATTGAAATCAGCATTTTTCAATATTATTTTTTATTTTTTTGGAGGAGAATATGACTTTATCAATAGGTTCATCTGTCGTTTTGAGGACTGAAAAAATCGTTTCGCTTATAGCATACGGAGATTCAAACGTGGAAATCGTGCTCAATCCGATTTCTATCTGCTTTGAATTCACGGACACGGCATCGCAGCAGCAGTTCATCGAGCTTATGAAGATTGCGATGATTGCGGAGGGAGAGCAGGCAAAAATCATCTCGGACGGACTCAAGAACATTCCGTTCAACAATTTCACGACTTACTCGAACAGAAGCATCGACTCGCGCCTCAGGGACATCGCAACGGACATCGCGACATCGAAATAAAAATCATCATTTTAAATAACGCATTGGACCTGTCCGTAAACTGAATTTTGCTTTTGCAAAGTGCAGTTTCTGACAGGTCTATTTTTTTCCGAATATCGTAAAATTCAAAAAAATCAAATGTTTTTTATTTTCTCATTATTATATACTCTTTCATGCAAAAGAATTTTTCTATGGTTTCAACCAATAGACGGAGGCATCACAATATGAAAAAAATCATCGCGACTATCATCCTTGCGGCTTCTCTTGTAACAGCTGCATTTGCTTCAAAGTCAATCAAGGCTGATGATTTCGCAGTCGGCGAGACAGCAGCAGGAAAAAACGTAAAGGCTAACGGATTCGTGCTCAACGGAGCGCAGAAAGGCGTGGCTGTCGAAGACAAATCAAAGAACCCAATCAAGAACGGCGACAAATCTTACACAAAGAGAATCAAGACGAAGGGCGCGGACGGATTCATCGAGTTCGACGTAAAGGCTGGCGACATCGTTTCAGTCGTGGCGACAAGCTCTTCAAAGGAAGCTGCAAGGGCAATCAGAATCATCAACGAGGGAAAGAAACTCGGTGACATCGCGGCTCCTGCATGGAACGCTTCTTCACCTGCATACACAAACGGCTCTGTCACAGTTGTGAAAGACGGAAAGTGCCAGGTAAAAGGTTTCGGCGGCGGAGTTTACATCTTCGAAATCAACGTGACAAGCGCAAACTAATTTTCAATTAATTAAACAAATCAAATACAAACGAGGTTTTCAAAATGAAAAAGACAATGCTCTCAATGGCAACTTTGGCAATGGCTGCAATTTTCGCTACCGGTCTTGTATCTTGCAACAAGAAAGACGGAGAAAAGGCACCGTCAGCTGAGACAAATGCGGAAGCTAAGACAGAGACTGTTGAAACAGCAGCACCTGCAAACGATGCAAGCGCGCTCATCAACAGAAAAATCGAAGGCATCTACATCAACGCAAACGATCTTGAGAAGGCAGTTCTCACAGAAACTCTCGTTGATGAGGTTTCAGGTTTCACTCTCAATGCGACTGCGGAAAAGTCTCTCGAAATCAAGAGCTGCGACCCACGCCAGATTGGAGACGACCTCTTCACTCAGACGATTTCAACAAAGGGCTCTGGAAAATTCGTTCTCGGCGAGGAACCATTGAATTTCAGAACGATTTCGTTCCCAGCAAAAGCCGGCGACTCAATCATCGTCTACGCAACGACTTCTTCAAAGACAGACGAGAGACCGCTCCACGTCGTCAACATGGCAAACGCAGAGGAAATCGGCACAATCACGATGATGCCTGACAACGGAAAGGACATGACAGTTGCAGAAGTCCTCGTAAAAGAAGACGGAAACTACTGCATCTACTCAACATCAGGAACTGGCTACATCTATCAGATTAAGGTCGGAAAATAATCTTTCAAATTCTAAAATATCGTTAATTGAATGTTATAAATCGTTTTTTAACATTGTTCTCAATTGGCGATTCAAATAGAATCTAGGACGTAGATTTTTACAAGTCTACGTCTTTTTTGTATCATGGCACTTTCGATTTTTCTTTCTAGGAAAAGGGCGGATTGAAAAGTTGAAGTAAAAATTAGGAGAAATTGATGAAAAAATCATTCGTCAAATTGGGATTGTCAGTTGCAATGGCATTCCTTGCGGTCGTGGGGGCTTCAGCGGACAGAAAGCCTTGGGCTGAAGTAGCTGCCCCGACAATCACGAAGGTTGAGCAGACAGGCGCAAACGAAGTCACTGTCACTTACAACGCTCTCACAAGCAACGACGGCGCAGATTCCGGCACCGTAACGATGAAGTCCGACACCGGCGCATCCGGCAAAGTCGCTTTCGGAAAGACAAGAAAAGAAGAGAAAGTTGCCGTCTTTGAGATGAAGCAGTCAGGCGTTTACACATTCGTCGTCAATGCCGACAGAAAAGGCGAGTCAGCAAAAACTTCTGAACCAAAAACTTTCACTTACAAACTTCCGCTCGTAGCTCCGACAGTCGCACTCATGAACATCGGAGACTCAACAGTTTTCGCTGAATGGGACCCGGTAAGAGAAGCTGAGGGATACATTCTTTCGTACACGGACGAAAACGGAAAGACAATCACAAAAGAGCAGACAACTTCGCTCAACGACAAAATCAAGCTTCCGGCTGGAACTGTCTCTTATTTCACGGTCACTGCGGTGCGCGGAACGGACAAGACTCCTTCAAAAGCGCAGAAGAAGACTGTAAAAGAAGATGCCGAGCGCGAATGGATTTTCACGGAATTCGGAACTTCAACGAAAAGCACGCGCAACAACATGGAGATGCTCGATTCTGACGACCTCAAATTCAGGCTCAACTCATGTATCGTTGCGGAAGACGGAAAGACAATCGTGGAGAAAGGCGGAAAGTTCGAATCATTCTTCGACGGACTTTCGTTCTACTACACAGAAATCGACCCGAAAAAAGAGAACTGGGAACTCACAGCGACTGTAACTGTGGATTACCACAACCCGATGCCTGACGGACAGGAAGGTTTCGGACTCATCGCAATGGACAAGCTCGGAATCGACGGAGAGCCGATGGTTGTCGCATACACGAACTCGGCAGGAATCATCTCGAAGAAATTCACAACTCACGTCAACGGCGCGAAAAAGGAAATCAAGGACGGACTCGGAGCAAGATTCGTAACAGGATTGACTGACGAAGTAATCGAACTTGGCGACGCAGGAATCTCAAAACTCGGAAAATCCGAGCAGTACGCATTCAGCTACGACCAGTCTTCCGACGCAATCAAGACCGGCGACGTTTACAGAATCACGCTCAAGAAAGACAACACCGGATACCACGCAATCTACAAGAGAGCAATCGCATCCGAGGACACAATCGAAGAGTACATTCTCTACGACCCGAACAACAACAAGCTCCTCCAGCTCGACAAGGACAAGATTTATGTCGGATTTGCAGTTGCACGCGGCGTGAACGCTACATTCAGCGACATCGTGTTCAACACGTCTGACCCGAAAAATGACCCGCCGGCACTCGAAGAGCCGCCGACGCTCATTCCGCTCAAGACTCTCATCGACTGCCCTACTTCTTGGTACAACGGAAATTATCCGTTCGTATTCAACGCAAACGCGAAGGGAACGATTACAGTCAAGGCAAAGGACGGAACTGTCCTCATCAATGGCGAGACTGTCGAAGCAGACATCGACTTCAAAAAGACAATCAAGCTTCCTGCGGCAAAGGGAATCAACGACCTCACAGTCACATTCGACATCGAGGACGGATGGCAGCCGGCTGAGAAGCAGGTCATCGCGCAGTACAACAGGGAACTCAAAGTTTACGAGAAGAATTACAGCCCTGTGACTTACACTCACACAGTCATCACGAACACTTACGAGGGAAAAACTCTCTACGTTTCATCTGAAGGCGACGCATTCGGAAACGGAACGAAGGAAAAACCGCTCGACCTGACAACAGCAATCAACTACTGTATGCCTGGTCAGGAAATCGTCCTCCTCGGAGAGCGAATTTATCCGAAGAGCGGAATCCTCATCGAGCGCGGAAACGACGGTACACCTTCAAAGAGAAAGGTAATCCGCTCTGAAGAAGGAAAGAGAACTGTTATCGACTTCAGCGCAACGAAAGTCACAGTCACAGCATTCAGCCTCTACGGAAGCTACTGGGACGTAAAGAACATCGACATCACGAAGACACCGGACGACGTGAAGGCATTGCAGGTTGCAGGACACCACAACAGAATCCTCATGGTTGACGCATACGAGAA
The DNA here is from genome assembly GCA_017525605.1 of Treponema sp. Classification (GTDB taxonomy): domain Bacteria; phylum Spirochaetota; class Spirochaetia; order Treponematales; family Treponemataceae; genus Treponema_D. Next base: position 20,497 of record JAFXSM010000042.1, read on the forward strand.
CGGCGACACGGGAATCCAGATTGCAGGACGCTCTGCAGAACCATTCGACAAGTGGCCGAGCTACAACCTCGTCTACGGATGCGAATCATTCGGAAACTCAGACCCTGCACAGAACAATGCTGACGGATTCGCGGCAAAGCTCACGGTCGGAAACGGCAACGTGTTCAGGAACTGCGTCTCGCATCACAACGTCGATGACGGATGGGACTTGTACGCAAAAGTCGAATCTGGTCCAATCGGTGCAGTCCTGATTGACAACTGTATCACATACGCGAACGGAACTAAGCTTGACGGCTCTGGAAAGGGCGACGGAAACGGATTCAAGCTCGGCGGCGACGGAATCAACGTCGGACACTTGCTCAAGGATTCGATTTCATGGGGCAACGGCGTGAACGGCGTGACTTGCAACTCGAACCCGGGACTCAAGCTCCAGAACGTCACATCGTTCGGAAACGGCGCATACAACATCGCGCTTTACGGAAAGGGAAATGCCGAGTCTTACCCGCGCACATTCGAGACATCGGGAATCATCTCGCTCGACAGCGGAACAGGCGACCAGATTTCAGAGCTCAAAAAGCATTGCGAAGAGCAGATTACGGAGACGACATACTTCAACGGAACGAACTCGAAGGGCGTTACATTGAAGAAGGACGTTTTCGTAAGCACTGACACCGCAAAATACCAGAAGGGATTCAATGCAGACAAGACATTCAACAGAATTCCGAGAAATGCGGACGGCGTGTTCGAACTTGGTGATTTGTTCAAGAAGTCGGCAAAAGCACCGGCAGATGCAGGCGCAAACTACAACTCGACGAAGTTCAGCATCAGCAGCTTCAAGGGAGTTTCGGGAGACGCGGTGAAAGCTTCATCATCTTCTTCTGATTCTTCAATCCCTGTTGTTGCAATCGTCATAATCGTTGTTGGAGCATGTATCATCCTCAAAAAGAATAAAAAAGAATAGATTGGGCGCATTTTTGGAATCAGTTTTTCAGAAATGCCAAATATCTAGTCGAAGAGAGAGAGAATAGGTTGCCAAGAACAAAAGCGATGACGAAGTTGTCGATTTTGTTCAGGTTTTCCTAAAAAGTCGCCTGTGGAGAAATCTGCAGGCGATTTTTTTGTTTTTCCGAAGATTCACGGTTGCACTTTCTCGACACGCACAGATTTTGTAAAATCCATTTATGAGAGAAATATGCTACAAATGTTTTCACCCAAAAGACACATGCTTCTGCAAATATCTGAAACCGTTTGACCCGGGTGTCAAATTCGTTTTTCTGATGCACCCGAAAGAAGCAAAAAGACAGAGAACAGGAACAGGAAGAATCGCGCACGCAGGTCTTCTTGATTCGGAAATCATCGTCGGAATCGACTTTACGCAGAACAAGAGGCTTTGCGCCCTCCTCGCCTCTCCTGAATATTATCCGGTTCTGATGTACCCGGGCGACGACGCGTGGACGGCGCAGAAAGAAGGATTCAAAGCGGAAATCGGCAACAGGAAACTTTTGGCGATAATAATCGACTCGACTTGGTTCTGCTCGAAGAAAATGCTCAAGCTCAGCACGAACATCATGCAGCTTCCGAAAGTGAGCTTTTTCGGAAACTACCGCTCGATTTTCACGTTCAAGCGCGAGCCGAAACCGGAATACATTTCCACAATCGAGACCTGCTACTATCTCATCAAGGAATTGCAGTCAACGAACATCGTACCGGAATCCGACCCAGAATGCCTGATGACGGCTTTCAAGGAGCTGATAAAACTTCAGATTCAGAAAGAGAACGACAGAATCGAAGGCAAAATCCCGAACACGCACGCGACGGATTTCAAATACAAGCGGCTGAAAGAGATGCCGAAATTCGACTGAAAAAAATCGAGGAAGTGTTATAAAAGGGATGCTTTAGTCGTTCGTTGAGCGAAAAATAACTTTCAGAATACTTTCTGTAACACCACCAAAATCGAAATTGCAACTGAAAAATGGAGAAAACAAAAATGGAGTTCAAATACTGCCCGAACTGCGGGAAGCGGCTTGACGAAGGCGACTTGGCGAAATACAGGCGCGTCTGGAAATGCGACTGCGGACTTGAACTTTTCAACAACGTGGCGAGCGCGGTGGGTCTTGTGATAAAAATGCCCGACGGAAAAATCCTTTTCGAGCGTCGCGCAAAAGAGCCGCGGAAGGGGTTCCTTGCGTTCCCTGGCGGATTCGTTGACCCGGACGAATCGGCGGAGGAAGCATGCGTCCGCGAATGTATGGAGGAAACCGGCGTAAAGCCTTTGTCGCTCAAATACATCGCCACGTTTCCGAACGACTACGATTTTGCGGGTGTCAAATACAAGACGTGCGACATTTTCTTTGAGGCGACAATCCCGGAAAATGCGGAATTCAAGGCGCAGGAAAGCGAAGTTCTCGGATTCGAGACAAGATTCGTGCGGAACGAAAAAGAACTTGATGAGCTTCCGCTTGCATTCAGTTCCGCGAAAAAAACGCTCAGAAAATATCTCGGCTTGGACTAATTTTTTATGAGGTGAACAATGGACGAAAAGACAATAACTCTAATCATCATGGCAACGGCCGCACTCATGTACGTCTGGATTCTCGCAACGATTCCGTTCAGGGCAAAAAAAGCACTTTCTGACACGGGAAAGCTTCTGCTTCCGCTCAAAAACGGAATGCCTCTCAAAGTCATTTTCCTCTTCATTCTGGCGGCACTCATAATCGCCGTGATTCCGATGCGCAACTTCGCATTCTACCTGCAAGTCATCTTCGCGCTCGCAGCCCTCGTGGCCTCCCGAATGGGCGCACAGGAAGCCGCGGGAATCGGTCACGCTGGAATCTACGAGAACACGATAATCTTCGGCACATACGTCGTTCCGTTCGACGACATCCTCGCAATCCCGACGCTCGCATACGAGGACGACCCCGAAACTGTGAACGTCGATAAAAAAACAATCGAAATCATCAGGAAATCGGACGCGCAGACAGTGGTTCTCATTTTTGAAAGCGAAGAGAAAAGGCAGGAGGCGGTGCAGACGATTTTGAAGATACGCCCGGACTTGAAACAGGAGAACGAGGAATAGAGCTGGAAAGGAATCCGAGGAAGAGCAAAACTGTCCACCAGCATCATGAATCTTTAAAAAAAAATTGAATTTGCACTTTTCAGTGATACAATATTAGGTAAATCCAACTTACAAGGAGTGGTAATTATGAAGAAAATCATTGCATCATTGGCTTTTGCATCGATGGTAGCCGTTTCGGCTTTCAGCGCGACGACAATCAAGCTGGGGTATTCAACAAATTCCTCAGACCCGCGCGGTGTCGCTTCAAAACTTTTCAAGGAAGAAGTCGAGAAGAATTCAAAAGGCAACATCAAGGTTGAGATTTACGACAGCGCGAAACTCGGAAGCGACACGCAGCTCATCGAGGGCGTCATCAACGGAACCGTTGACATGACAGTCTCAAGCGCGGGAAATTTCGGCGTCTACGCCACCAACATCGGCGTCTCTGCCCTCCCGTTCCTCTTCACCGACTTCAACAAGGCATGGAAATTCATGGACAGCCAGATTGTCGCGGACGTCAACAAGGAGCTTGAAGCGACAAACATCGTCGTCCTCGCCCACTATGACAACGGCTTCCGCTGCGTCACGACGACAAACAAGCCTGTGAACAAAGTCGCGGACATGAAAGGACTCCACATCCGAACCCCTGCGAACCAGATTGTCATGGAGACGATGATGGCCCTTGGCGCGAAACCAGAGCCGCTCGACTTCGGAAAGCTTCCCGCGGCGCTCAAGGCCGGCCAGTTCGACTCGCAGGAAAACCCGATTCCAGTCATCTACAACAACAAGCTCTACGAAGTCCAGAAGTATCTTTCTGTGACGAACCACAGCTACGACGCAATGCCTCTCGTAATCAGGAAGGACTTGTGGAAGAAATTCTCCGCCGCCGACCAGAAAATCATCAAGGACGCTGCCCTCAAGGCCCAGAAGCTCAACCGCTCTATCGTAAAAGAGCAGACTGAAAGCCTCGTAAAAGACCTCAAGGCGAAGGGAATGACAGTAACGACACCGAACCTCAAGGAATTCGCGACCGCCACACAGAGCGTTCTCGACATGTTCGCGGATGTCTACGGAAAAGACTTGATGAACAAAGTAAAAGCTTTCAAATAAGATTTGACGCTTTTTGAGTTTTGAAAAAAAAGGCTGCACTTCAAAATGAAGTGTGTGAAGTGCAGCCTTTATTGTTTTCCAATGAACCGCTAAATCTTGAACTGGTTCAGCTTGTCGTTCATCGCCCGGATGCTTTCTTTTGTCTGCATCGCGAGGTCGGAAACATTCTGCGTCGCGTTTCCAATCTGCTGCATTCCAGTTGTCATTTCGTCCATGCTTCCAAGAATCGTACTGGAAATTTCGTTCACGGTCTTCATGTCGGTCGTGACATTCGATATTCCGGCGACCATCTCCTTCGCCCTTACAGAAACAGTATCGGACTGCTCCTTCATGTTGCCGAGGGAGCTGAGTATCTGCTTAGAAGCCCCCTGCTGCTCGCCCATCGCGCTCGTAATCTCCTGAATGATTACACTCGTCGAGTCCAGCTGGGTCACAATCTCGGAGAATGCCGACTGGGAATCCTTGGAGAGCGTCACGACATCGTCTATGGACTCGGAGATTTTTTTCAGCTCGCCCGAAATCGTCTTCGACTGTTTGCTTGAATTCTCCGCGAGTTTTCGGATTTCATCGGCGACAACGCTGAATCCTTTTCCCGTCTCGCCCGCATGGGCCGCTTCGATTGCGGCATTCATCGCAAGCAGGTTCGTCTCCGACGCAATCTGAGAGATTATCTGGTTCGCGCTTATCAGCATCTTTGACTGCTCCGCAATCTGCTGGACTTTCTGGTCCACGCTGCCGAGCTTCACCTGTCCGTTGTCCACGGTCTCGCTCAGCTGCTTGTACTTGCCGGACATCTTCTTGACGGACTCCGTCACGGAAGCGATGTTTCCTATCATCTCTTCGATTGCCGCCGACGAATCGCTTATGATAGAGCTTTGCGCGTTGATTAGATTCGTGAGCGAATCGACGGATTTTGCGGAGTCGCCAAGGACATTGTTCGTATTCTGCACCGCCGACGACTGGTTCTCCGATTGGTGGCGGACGCTCTCTATGTTAGCGAGAATCTGCGCAGTCGCGCTGGCGGATTCCTGGGCATTTATTCCAAGGTTTTGGCTCACATCGTTCAGGACATTCTGGGCCGCGCTCAAATCCCTTATCAGCACCTGCAGTTTCTCGATGAATTTGTTCACATCGTCGGAGAGCATCCCGAATTCATCTTTCGAGCGGATTTTCAGGCGCACCGTAAGGTCAGCGTCTCCAGAAGACAGGTTCGCCACGGCATCGTTGACTTCCACAAGCGGCTTTATCATCTTCCTGTAAAACAGGACGAACAGGAACACAAGAAGAGCTACGGTAAAGAAAACGATGATGATTACAAGCGGCTTGAAAATGTTGTACGTGACGGAATTCGCAATCTCAAAATCCTTTCCAATGAATATCGTGCACAGGAAATTACCCTCCTGGTCCTTGAACGGAAAATAATACGAGATGTACTGGTGGTCATTGAAAACGGTGGTTGTGATTGTCTCTTCCCCGGCTTCCGCACGCTCGATTATCGAAGGGTCCTGTATCGTTGTGCCCGCCATTCCCTCGAAACTCGTCACGAAGCGTTCTTCGCCGTTGAAAATCGTGGCATCGCAGTTCGTGTACGAAGCAACGGTGTCAATCAGAGATTGTGTCGCCACTTCCGAACGGATTTCGACGACTCCGAAAATCTCGTCGTTGCACTTTAGCGGAAGGATTACAGTTCCGAAGATTTTTGCATCTGTCTTGTCGAACCGCACAGTCTCCTTGCCCTTCAATGTCTCGGAAATTATGTTGGTCTTCGGAACGACTCCGTATTTTGGACTGGACAGCTGCATTCCCCATTTGTTGAAGAACACGATGTTCTCCGCCTTGAAAAATTCCCTGGAGGCTTCAGCCAGTTTGTTCATGACAGCGCGGTCGTACCCCTTCTCCGGATATTCCAGCTCAAATTCAGACTGGACCCAGCGGGCTGTCTGCTCGGCAACTTTGAGGGCATTCGCCATCTCATCGGTGATGACCACGGACTGAGACTTCAGCTCCTCGGTAAAATGTTTGACGAGACCTCTTCGAAGATTCCTGCCTACGACGAAGCAGATTGTCAATGAGAAAAGAACAATTCCCACGGCTATTACCGCAAGAATTACCTTTGAAACGGACTGTTTTTTTTTTCATAAAAAACCTCGGACAACGATGGTAGATTTTTACTTTTACTATAATTTTAAGTATAACACACCCAATCATGCTCCGGGCAAAAAAAAGCCCGGTAAAAACCGGGCTTTCAAGGCGTCTAACAGAATTGAACTGTTGCATAATGGTTTTGCAGACCACTTCCTTACCACTTGGATAAGACGCCGTAGATGAATGTTACTTTATCCGATTTCTGTTTTCGTGTCTAGTGTTTTTTGATATATTTTGTGGTCTATGATTACAAAAATTAAAAAAAACTTCCGCAAGAACGGATTCTCAAATAGATTGAAATCAATTTTGGCAAAATCGATATCCCTCCTGTTCCTTTCGACATTCGCGGCACATTCCGCAAACGCGCAGGTTCCCGACGGCGCCGACTTCTGGAGCGACTACCCGAACGGAGAGCTTGCGGACTTTCTCGTGTCCAAGATGAGTGACGACGAGCTTTTGGCGCAGATTCTGATGTTCGGCTGGGCGGGAGAGGAACCGAGCGCGCTCTTGAACAGGTGGATTTCGGAGAGGGGGCTTGGAAGCGTAAAAGTTTTCGGCTGGAACACGGACAACACGGACAACGTAGCGAAGTCCGTTGACGAAGTGCAGACACGCGCACAAAAACGAAAGCTCAAGATTCCGCTTTTCGTCGCGACCGACCAGGAAGGCGGCTGGATAAGGCACGTCAAAGGCGATACCTCCGAGACTCCCGGCAACATGGCGATTGGCGCAACGGAACTTCCGCACGACGCGTATATGTCATCGTTCTACATTTCAAGGGAAATCAACGCGCTCGGAATCAACATGAATTTTGCGCCGACTGTCGATGTCTACACGAACATTCACTCGTCCGTAATCGGCTCGCGCTCTTTCAGCGAAAATCCCGATTACGTCGGAAAACTCGGCTGCGAATACATGAAAGGCTCGATTGCGGCAGGCGTAATCCCGACCGCAAAGCATTACCCCGGGCACGGCGACACCTCGCTCGACTCTCACGGAAAGCTCCCTGAAATCAACGCAGATTACGAAACGCTTTTGGAGAGGGAACTCATTCCGTTCAAATATCTCATAAAAGAAAAAATCCCTGCGATTATGAGCGGACACCTGAGTTTCCCGAAAATAATGCCGAACGGAGAGCCAGCTTCGCTTTCGAAGAAATTCCTCACAGACATTCTCAGAAACGAACTGCATTACGAAGGGCTGATTATCACGGACGACATGATGATGAACGGCGCGACAATGTATGCAGGCTCGCTTTCGTCCGCAGTCACAATGGCAATCGAAGCCGGGAACGACATAATCTTGAGTTCCACGACGGCGGAATTGAACGAGCAGCTCTGGACGAAAAACATCAACAAGATGAAGTCAAGCAAGGAATTCAAGGAAACAGTGAAAACTGCCGCGCGAAGGGTAATCCTTGAAAAACTCGCATATTTCAAGTCGGGTAACGCCGCCCCGCTCCACCCGGATCTCAAGACCGTGCACGAAAGAGTTCCTGACAAAGACGGAGAGAAATTCTTCCTGTCGCAGGCGTGCCGTGCTGTCACCGCATACAAAAAAGGCGATTTTCCGTACAAAAGGCAGGACGGCGAAAAGATTCTCCTTGCAGGTCAGATGGAATTCGATTCATTTTTTGAGGAAGCGAAGAAACGCTACGGAGAATGCGCCCACTTCAAATTCAATTACGAGCTCGGCCCGATTCAGACTGACTGGATGGGAAATCAGATAGAACGGCTCGCGCTCAATTACGACACGATAATTTTCTGCGTGGCAAACGAACGAAGCTCGGAAATCGCGCTCAGGCTCAAAAAGCTCAAGGGCAAGAAAGTCATCATCCTTTCAGTTCTGACTCCAGTTCCAGTTTTGGATTTTGATTGGGCGGACACGATTCTCTGCGGCTACAGTTTCTCAAAATATTCGTTCAAGGCACTTTTCGGCGCGCTGAACGGAGAATTCGAGCCGAAGGGAACGCTTCCGATTACTCCGAAAAAATGAATGTCAGTAATAGCTGATTTTGAATTTGCTGAATGCGGAAAAGCCGCAGCGTTTGTAAAGAGTGACTGCGGCAATGTTCTTCGGCTTCACGAAAAGGACGATTTTCTTTCCGAGCGAGTTTTTTTCCGCCACGATTTTTTTTATGAGGAATTCCGCAAACCCCAGTTTCCTGTAAAGCGGAACAGTGAAAACTCCGCCAAGCTGCACGCAATGCTTTCCGGTCGCGTTGACAGCAGCCTTTGCGACGATTTTGCCTTCAAGGAAAACCGCGTAGACATTTTTTTCCGAAAGATTTTTTTTCAGGACGACTTTGCTCATAAGCGGATTGAATTCCTGGTCGAAAGACAAAACTTCTTCTTTTTCGTATGCCTCCTGAATCGGAACGAGCGCATCGAGGAGTTTTATCGAGCAGACAGCGGCATAGACGGATTTTTCAGTTGACGGATTGAATTTCAGCCCCGCACCTTTCGATTCTTTTTTGGGAAGATATTCCATCAGATTGAACGTCTGGTTGATTTCAGGGATTTTCCTAGTAGCAAGGTAAATTGCGGAAAGAATCAGATTCGTCCCGACCTCCTCGCCAATCACGCTGAAAATATTTTCGATATCCATGTTCGAAAAATAAATCCGCAAAACGACAAGATACTCATCGTAGAACTCAAGCGCATCAGGAATGCAGTGCAGAATCTGCCCGCCAGACGAATACGAAAAGACAGCGCGAATCTCGCGCCTTTCACCCAAAATACAATAAACGGAAACTTCATGTCGGCAGATTCGTTCGAGAAGAGAAACACAACTTTTTTCATGTCTTAAGAGAAAATTCTCGACAAGAGCCAACTTCTTCTCATCAAAAACCTTCCCCAGAGAAACCACGAGCATACATAGATTATCGGATTCACAAACGAAGAATTGAAACAAGCAAAGGCGGATTTTCGTATCGCTTGTTTCAATTCTTTATAACTTAGTTTCTAAATGAATGTATCGGTGCTGGGATTCTTCCGCCACGGTTTATGAAGTCGGCGCATCCGAAGCTGCTTACCGGCATGACAGGGCAGCCGCCGAGCAAGCCACCGAACTCGACCCATTCTCCGGCCTTTTTTCCAGGAGATGGAATCAGGCGGACGGCGGTCGTCTTGTTGTTCACCATGCCGATTGCGAATTCGTCTGCCATGATTCCTGAAATCGTCGTTGCAGGTGTGTCGCCAGGAATCGCAATCATGTCGAGTCCGACTGAGCATACCGTTGTCATCGCCTCAAGTTTTTCCAGGCAGATTGACCCCTGCTTGACGGCGTTTATCATTCCCTCATCTTCCGAAACCGGGATGAAAGCACCAGAAAGTCCGCCGACGTTAGTTGAAGCCATCACTCCGCCCTTCTTCACCATGTCGGTGAGCATTGCGAGAGCGGCTGTCGTTCCCGGCGCACCAGCTCCGTCAAGACCGATTTCTTCGAGGATTCGCGCGACTGAATCTCCGACAGAAGGAGTCGGTGCAAGCGACAAATCGAGAATGCCGAAATCTACACCGAGACGGCGGGCCGCTTCAGTTCCGACGAGCTGTCCGAGTCTTGTAATCTTGAAAGACATCTTTTTGATTCCTTCCGCAAGTTCGTTAATCGGGCGGCCTTTGTATTCGCGAGCAGCTGCAAGGATTACGCCAGGGCCAGAGACACCGACGTTGATTACGGAATCAGCTTCGCCAGGTCCGTGAAATGCACCTGCCATGAACGGATTGTCTTCCGGCGCGTTGCAGAACACTACGAGCTTTGCGCAGCCGTTCACAGGAAGGGAAGCCGATGCGATTGCAGTTTTCGATACGATTTCGCCCATGAGCTTTACAGCGTCCATGTTGATTCCCGATTTTGTCGAGCCGACATTCACGGAAGAGCATACAAATTCAGTTGTGGAAAGCGCTTCCGGTATCGAATCAATCAGGATTCGGTCGGCAGGCGTTATTCCTTTCTGGACAAGGGCGGAAAAACCACCGATGAAATTCACGCCGAGTTCCTTTGCGCACTTGTCGAGCGTCCTGCAATACGGAACGTAGGACTTTTCACCGCTCGAACCGGCAACGAGCGCAATCGGGGTCACGGAAATGCGCTTGTTGATAATCGGCACGCCGAGCTCTTTTTCGATTTCCTGACCAACGCGCACGAGATTTCCCGCCTTCCGCATGATTTTGTCGTAAATCTTCTGGTTCGCCTTTTTGTAATCTGAATCGGCGCAATCCAAAAGCGAAATTCCCATCGTCACGCATCTGACGTCGAGATTGTGGCGAAGGAACATATTCACAGTTTCTTCTATTTCATTCGGTGAAAAAATCATATCTACCTCTTTTATTGATTGATAGTCCAATAATACGTCGGAATCTTTCATTTTTCTATCGGGCTTTATCCTTGACTGTAAAAAACCCACAGATTATTATTTCAACTACTTATTCTTCAATTCTAAAAAGGAGCTAAAAATGGCTAGTCTTACCCTCAAAAAAAATACAGTCAATTCACAGAATAAATTCGATTCTCTTCCGGTAATCGTTCAGTTCTTGCTTGGATTGCTGGCACTTATCGCAATCGCAGTAATCGGATTCACTGTTTTCTACATCTTGGACTTCCTTCTTTTGGATTTTGACCCAATCGGAAGACTCGCATCAGCTATTTCAACAGCTCTGGAAAAATAAATCGATTTTGATATCGGACTGAACGAAAAGCCCGGCGGTTTTCGAAAATGAAAATGCCGGGCTTTTTGTTTTCAGTTTTTCAGTTTTTATTTTTCGATGATTTCGTACATCGGGTCGCAGTCGGGCTTCAGCTCAAGGATATGCTTCTCGCACGGAAGGACTTCGGAAGCGTCGTGCGTGACGTGCAGGAGCGTTGTCGTTCCGGTCTCCGCGACTTTCTCAAGCAAATCGAGGATTTTCTGCCTGTAGTTCTCGTCGAGTCCGTGGCAAGGCTCATCGAGAATCATTATTTTCGGGGATTTGACTGCGGCGCGGATTATGAGAATCGCACGCTGCTCGCCATAGCTAAGATTTCCGAACGACTCATCTTTGCGTCCTTCAAAGCCCGCGAGCTTGAGCCATCTTCTTGCTGCGGCGACCTCAACATCGGTGCGCTGCTCGTACAGCCCGATTGAGTCGCGGAAACCAGAGATGATTACGCCCTCAAGGTCTGTTCCGGCGACCATCCTGTACTCGACGTGAAGCCTGTAGCTGACGATTCCGAGGTTCTTCTTTATGTCCCAGATTGTCTCGCCGCTTCCGCGCTTGTTCCCGAAAAGCCACACATCGTTGCAGAAAACCTGATGGTTGTCGCCCGTGATAAGTTCAAGCAGCGTCGTCTTTCCGCTTCCGTTCGGGCCGCGGATAAGCCAGTGCTCGTTCGGCATGACAGTCCAGTTGAAATTGCGGAGGACTTTTTTGTCGCCCCAACCGACATTCACGCCGTTCATCTGAATCAGAGTCTGCTTTGAATCGACTTTTTCGTTCTGCAAAAAGCGGGTGGACACTGCAATGTCGTCAAGCTCGCTCAGGAATGCGGATTTCTCGGACTCGCGGTTCTTCGATTTTTCTTCGTTGCGGCCTGCAAGAACTTTCTCGTAATCGGCTTTCGTTCCGCAGAAACTCACTTTTCCGCCAGAGAATTCGATCACGTTCGTTATGGTCTCAGGGATTTCAAAATAACGCTCCATCGACAGAATCACGCGCGTGGAGTCGCTCTGCTTTCCTGCGATTGTCTGGAAGAATTCTAGGAGAATCGAGCGGCTCTGGACGTCGAGACCGGCAAACGGGTCGCTCAGAATGAGAAGGCGTTTTTTTGAGAGCAGCGAACGTGCAAGAAGCGTCCGCCTGATTTCGCCTGTGGACATGAGTTTCAGTCCGCGGTCGAGGATTTTTTCGATTCCGCAAAGTTTTATCTCGGGGAATGCCTCAAGCTTCGACGCGATTGCAGGAAGAGGAACGTGCCTGTGCTTTGCGTCCGGGCCTCCGAGAACTTCGCAGATGAATCTTCGGCCGGTGCGGCCTTCGTCGAGCCTGTCCATGTATTCAGTCTCGTCCAAGTCGCGCTCCTGCTCGATGAGTTTTGCGGCAACCTCAAGCGACACTGTTTCGACGGAGCCTGAAAAATCATTTTCAAAAACGGAATCGCTGCCGTTCGGCACAATCCGCTTTTCGCCGGAAAGTGCCTTTATGAAATCGGCTTTTCCTCCGCCATTCGGACCAATCACGAGCCACGCTTCGTTTTCCTTCATCTCAAAGTCGAAATTCTCTATCAGAACGCGCTTTGAATCTTCAATTCGACAGTTTTTTATATTTATAGAATCGTTTGCCATAGTTTTTCGATTATAGAACTTTGAAAAACGAAGTTCACTAAGTAAAGTTGTGGCAAGTTGTGGTAATATAAAAGCAAAAAAAATTCCAATAAAAAAAATTCCGACGAGGTAAAAATGAAAAAGACAATTGCAGCACTGACCATGATTCTCTCATTTTCCGCATTTGCAGAATCTGAATATGTAACGACGGAAATCACTTCAAAAGACCGTGCGATGCCGGTTTTCTTCGAATCGCTCAAGAACAAGATGGCGTTCTCGCTCGGCTGGAAGGACGGCGCGAATCCGAAAAAATGGAAGAAGGCAGGACTTGAAAAGGCACGCGAGCTGATGATTCAGCAAAACGACACGACTCCGTTCAACATGAAAGTCCTCGAAGAAGAAAAGAGAGACGGATACGTCGCAAAGAAAATCGCATTCAACATTTCGGAAGAAAGCCGCGTCTCGGCATACCTTCTCGTCCCAGAAAACGCGAAATCAGCTCCTGCGGCGTTGATGCTCCATGCGCACGGCTCGGAATTCAGAATCGGCAAAGAGCAGATGGTTCGCCCGATAAACGCAATCGACTTCGAGGATTTGCCGGACGACGCTACTGCAGAACAGACCGCGCTTTCAAAGAAACTGAACGTGGCTGTCTCTTGGGCAGGAAAATATTATGACGACGACGACCACGAAGCAGTTTTCCCGGGCGACGAGCTTGCAAAAAGAGGATATGTAGTTCTCGCATTCGACGCGCTCGGCTGGGGCGACCGCTCCGTCGAAGGATTCAAGACTGACAGCCAGCAGGCACTCGCATCGAACCTTTTCAATCTCGGGACAAGCTTTGCTGGAATCATCGCGCAGGAAGACTGCAGGGCTGCGAAACTGCTCGCTTCGCTTCCTGAAGTTGACAAGAAAAAAGTCGCCGCAATCGGATTCAGCATGGGCGCGTTCAGGGCATGGCAGGTTGCCGCACTGAGCGACGACATCACGGCAGGAATCGCGCAGAGCTGGTTCGGAACGATGAAAGGATTGATGGTAATCGGCAACAACCAGCTGAAAGGACAGAGCGCGTTCGCAATGCTCCACCCGTACATCGCCAGATACCTTGACTACCCGGACGTTGCGGGACTCGCGGCACCGAAGCCGATGCTCTTCTACAACGGAACGGAAGACCCGCTCTTCCCAATCGAATGCGTGAAAGAAGGATATGAGAAAATGCACAAAATCTGGAGCGCGAACAAGGCGGATTCAAAGCTCCACACGGAGATTGTAGAAGGAATGTCGCACGAATTCAGATACGACAGGCAGCAGAGCGCGTTCGACTGGCTCGACTCTCAATTCGGACGCAAATAGGCTTTTGAAATAGACCTTTAAGGAATTCAGCGTCTTCGCAAATAATGCCGATAATCACAAAGGTATTTCATGTAAATTATCTTGGAGGAAAATAAATGAAAAGAACAATATTGGCACTTTCTGTTGTTGCACTGACAGCAAGCATCTATGCGTTCGATTCCGAAAAATCAATCAAGCTGAACGGAACAGTCGGTTCATACACAAAAACAGAATATTCAGTAACACAAAAATTCGGCGACTACTACCGCTCACCAAAAGCAAAGTTCACACACAACTACGCTTCGAACGGAAAGGAGACTGACGCAACGGAGCTCACAAGCAGGGACACAGTTGTGGACACAGTTTCATACGCATACACGTCGGCCGGAAAAGTCGCATCGAAAATCTGCACTGACGCGGACGGAAAAGTTCAGTGGAAATACACTTACGCATACGATGCGTCAGGAAACATGATTGACGAGTCGGCATTCAACGCGAGCGACATACTCACGGAAAGAACAATCTGGAAATACACGGGAAAACAGATTGAGGAATCTTACTACAATTCGGACGGCGCGCTTCTCGGAAAGATAATCACGAAGAACGACGATTCTGGAAGGACTTCGGAAGTCGCAGATTACGACGAGAACGGAAAACTCCGCGTGAAGAAAGTACACACATACAACGATGCGGGAAAACTTTCGGAAATCGCATATCTTGACGTTACGGAAACTCAGGTCAAACGTGTCGTATACAGGTTCGATTCTTCATATTCGATTACAGAAAAGCAGACTTACAACAGGGAGAACAAGCTCGTGCTCCGCGAAATCTACAAATATGATTCGACAGGCAACGTGACAAAGGCGACGACTTATGCAGTGGCAGAAAAGTTCGGAACGACAGTCAACGAGCTTATCGCAATCAACGAATATGCTTACAAATACGGCGCAGGCTCCGGCACACTCAAGACTGTTGCTGACAATGCGGCAACACCTTCCGGTGCATCAGCAGAAACAACTGATGCAAAATAGCTGATTTTTCGGGAAGAGGCACATTGATGAAAACTATCGGAATTAAACTTGCGGACGGATCGTTCTACCCGATTCTTGAAGAAGGGGAATCGAAAAGACGGATTCTTGATTTGACCACAGCGAAGGACAATCAGGATGAAGTTCACATTGATTTGTATCGTTTTGACCAGTCTGACGACGGCGAAATAACGAACGAAGAATTTGTTGAGACACTGAAAGTCCCGAATTTGACCCCACATCCAAACGGCGAACCGAATCTCCACCTTTCAATCGGGCTTGATGAAGACAACAATCTCACGGCGGAAGTCGTTGACGACGAAACCGGCGCAAAGCACGAGACAGAGGTGAAGCTCGAACCACGCCCACAGGACGAAGCGTTGGGCTCTTCGGAATTCTCAATTTCAGAATCAGAGCAGAATGATGACGTTCCGGCAGATTTTTCCGAGCAGCTTTCATCGAGCGACATGACAATAAATCCGCTTGAGGAACCGGAAGTTGAAGAACCGGCAGAAAACGATGCGGCAGACACAACGGAAGACACAATCGGCGAAGACATCGACCTCGACAACTTCGACGCATCTTCGCTCGACGCTTCGGACGATTCGGAATCATTCGACATCGACAATTTTGACGACACGACTTCGGATGCAGAATCAACGGAAGAAAATTCGAACGAGATGACTTTCGACGATGATTCTATCGAAGACATGACACCAGAAAATGCAGATTCAGCGGAAGACACAACTGAAGATTCAATCGATGACAATCTCGACATCGACAGCATCGAAGTTCCGTCCGATGACACTGCCGACACGACTTTCGATGACACGGCAGCCATAGACGACACTCTGCCAGAAGAATCACCTGCTGACACAGCGGATGCAGACGCGACGATTGACAGCCTCGACCTCGACAACTTTGACGCTGACTCGCTCGGCACTCCAACAGACGACTCGGAATCATTCGACACCGACAGCCTCAACGACACCAACTCGGACGAGGACATTTTGAGCGCAATTCCTACAGACAACGATGAGTCAACAAATTCAGATTCAGAAGAAACTGCGGAAGACAAGTTCGAATTTGCAGCAGAGGACAATGACGACACGGCTTTTGGAGACGCTACTCAGCCAGAAGATTCATCTACAGACACATCAGACGCGGACGCGACGTTCGACAGCCTCGACCTCGACAACTTTGACGCCGATTCTCTCGGCGAAACAAGCGACGACTCGACTTTCAATGACGTAACGGCAGATTCAACTTCTGGCGACATGCAGACGGAAGAAAACTCGGATGAAACGGTCGCAGACACAACGACGGACGACGCTGATTCAGTCACGGACGAAAGCCTTTCTGCATTTGAAAATTTCGACGCAGATTCACTCGACACGCCACCAGCTGACACAAAAGAAAACGACGAATTCGCATCCGACGAAGAAATCAGCATGAATGTCGATTTTGAGGAAACTGACGAGCCGAAAAAGGAACCGGACGATTCTGCAGAAACTAACTATGCCAGTGACGATTTACGCGTAGAGGACGATGATGACAAATCATCAACTAGCACATCCTCAGATGACACATCTTCAGATGACGCATTCTCCGTTGACGACCTCGGCGATTTCTCCGACATGGAAAGCGAACAGAAAACGACAAGCAACGACGACCTCTTCGCAGACCTTCCTGATTTCGACGACCCGCAGCCGGCGGCACAGGCTTCACCGCTCGCCTCTTCCGGCACTATGGACGACCCGTTCGGAAGCGACGGATTCTCAGATTTGTACGACAGCAACAACAGCGACAGCGATGATTTCTCCGACTCGGAGACGCTCACATTCGGAGCTTCCGATGACGATGATTTCGACGACGACGACGAGAAAAAATCAGGTGTTCCGTTCATCCTCTGCATTCTCTGTGTCGTAATCTGCATTCTCCTCACGCTGTTCCTTCTTTTCATCTACCCTTCTAAGTACAACCTGCTCGGCAAAACTTCGAGCGAAAAAGTCACGAAGAGCGAAAAGATTGAGAAAGTCGAAAAAACTGAAAAAACAGAGAAAACTGAAAACACTTCGCTCGCGCCGGCAACAACCGAAGATGCAACAAAGAAAGCCGCAGACGAGGCACTGAAGAAAAAGGCAGAAGAAGAAAAGGCTAAGCAGGAAGCAGAGGCAAAAGCAAAAGCCGACGCAGAAAAGCTTGCTGCCGAGGAAAAACTTCTTGCCGAAGAAAAAGCAAAGCAGGACGCTGAAAAACTAGCCGCCGAAGAAAAGGCAAAAGCCGACGCTGAAAAACTTGCTGCCGAAGAAAAGGCAAAGCAGGAAGAAGCGGCAAAGAAAGCCGCTGAAAGCGCAAAAGCTCCTGAATCTCAGGAAGACAAGATTGTCATCGCACCAGACGCAAGCAAAGTCGTTCCGGTTTCAAAATCAGAACTGACAGAGAAAAAAGCTGACATCAAGCACAATGTGAAATGGGGCGACACACTCTGGGATCTTTCCGAGACTTACTACAAGAACCCGTGGAAATATCCTGTCATTTCGAACTACAACAACATTCCGAACCCTGATTACATTCAGGCAGGAAAAGATTTGCTTATTCCGTTCAAATAAGCAGATTCGTTGTAAAATCGAAATTCCAGCATAAAAGCGAAGAAATCCCGCAAATGCGGGATTTTTTTATCGTAATTTTGGAATTTTACGAAAAATCAGTTTCCTTTAATAAAGTTAAAGTATTTTTTACGTCAAATGAGAAAAATTTTTAGTTCAATCTTTCTGGCAACATGCTTTTTCACATCGTGCAAAATCTCTTCCGCAAATTCACTGCAAAAGGAATTCAAGGACGACGCATATTTTTTCATGGCACTGCAGGCGGCGGACGAAGGCGACGACCTGAAGGCAATGCGATATTTCAAGATTTCGCGCGACAGCGAAACCGGCAGCCCGATTATAAAAAGGCGGAGCGCAGAAAGCCTGACGATGCTCGGCAACGTAATGGAACGGAACGAAGCCTCGACATACCTTGCTGAAAAATACGGCGACGACAGCGCGCTTCTGATTTCCGCGAGGGAATTTTTCAAACAGAACGAATTCGCAACGATACTGAAACTCACGGAAAACATCGATTTATCAAGCGCACCGAACGAGCTTGTCAAAATCAGGTTCGATTCGATGATAGAAAAAAAAGACTCCAGATTCCCGCAGGATTTTTACACCTGGTGCGTATCACGCCCGCTTTCAATCGAGCATCTCAAAATGTACAAGGTCTACATGACGCAAAAAGAAGACGCATTCGATTTGGAGAGGACAAGAGCACGCGAAGAATACGAACACGAACTGGAAGCGAGAATCGACGACTGGAAAAAGGCTTGGACAGAGGCGAATCCGGGAAAAGAGCTGGACGAAAAAATAATTCCGACATCGTTCGACAACTTAAAATACGAGGAAAGCGAATTCGTCGTGACAGACGACCAGGCGATAATCGACTTTCGAATCCTCATCTACCACAAAAAATACGACCAGGCATTCGACACATACAAAAAGATTCTGAAAATTTACGAGAAAAATTCAAAATCAGCCGGCGAAGAGAATGTTGATCTGAACATCGAAAATCAGGTCATATCCGACATCGGAAAGGCACTTCTCTACGGCACTAACGATTATTACTACTCGGCGCGTCAGCTCGACAAACTCGCAAAGAGACTTGAAGACGAGAAAGCGTATTACGCGTATTTCTACTGCGCACGTCTCT
This sequence comes from Treponema sp., assembly GCA_017525605.1. Classification (GTDB taxonomy): domain Bacteria; phylum Spirochaetota; class Spirochaetia; order Treponematales; family Treponemataceae; genus Treponema_D. Next base: position 39,218 of record JAFXSM010000042.1, read on the forward strand.
ACGACAAGGGCGGAAGATACCAGAAAACGGCGGCGGCACGCTTCAAATCCGCACTGGAAGCCACAAGCGACCACGAAAAATTCGACAACGCGCTCTGGTATCTTCTGAATTTCCAGCTTCGGACATCGACCGACGACATAATCGACACTCTCAAAACTTACGGCTCGCAAATCCACGACCCGGAATATTTCGACGACTTTTTCGAGTCGCTTTCGGTCCTGCTTTTGTCAAACCAGAAATGGCAGGATTTCTACAAAGTCTGGAAAGAGACAGATTCGAATTTTTCGGAGCGGACGGCAGGAAAATACGCGTACATTTCGGGAAGGCTGATAGAAGAAGGACTTGCACAGGGCGCAAAAGGACTGAAAACACGGCAATCTGTTGACGCATTCATGAAAGTCATCACAGGACGCGGAGATTTGTACTACAAAGTCTGCGCGCTCGAACGCATGAACATAACAGACAAGGAAATCGTGGAGGCAGTCCTTCTGAACGCAAAGAAAGACGAGTCGGAAGAGCAGAAAGACGCGAAAAAACAGGAAGAAGAGCAAATCGAAGAGAACAGCGGCGCGGACATTCTGATGAAAGGTTACGCGGCATTCGGTTTTCCTCAGAGAGTGTACGCGGAATGGCTGATGAACAGGAAAGATATCTCCACGGAAGTGTCGATGCTCGCAAGCGACTTTTTGTTCGACTGCGGCCAGCACGACCCGACATACAACGTCCAGAGCCTTCGAATCGCGAGCAGGGCAAAAGAAGCCGCAAAAGGAAAAATTCCGAAAGACCTGATGAAAAGGGTCTACCCTACTTTCTACAAAAAAGAGATTGAAAAAGTCTGCGACGAAAACGAGCTTTCGGAATACATCTTCTACGCGCTCGTCAGAACCGAAAGTTTCTTCGACCCGTCGATATCGAGCGTGGCAGGCGCATCCGGCCTTTCGCAGCTCATGGAAGCGACCGCAAAGGACGAAGCGAAAAAGCTCAAGCTCGGCGACGACTTCGACATTCTCGACCCTGAAACGAATCTGAAACTCGGAAGCCATTACTTGAAATCACTGATCGGCCGAGTTGACTCGAACATTCCGCTGCTCGCACTTTTCGCATACAACGGTGGGCTTACGAACGTGCGAAAATGGATTGCATCAGCAAAAAAAGATTGGGCGACGCTCGGAAAGGACTTCCACAATCCGGCAGGAATCAGCATGGACTTGTTCCTTGAGACGCTGCCGTTCACGGAAACACGCGGTTACGGCAGGCAGCTTGTGGCATCGTCCTCGATGTACGCGTGGCTCTACTACGGAAAGCAGCCGTCGAAAACAGTCCGCGAAATTCTCTACGCGGACTGAATGCAGGGTTCAAAAAACTCAAAAGTGGAATTTCAGCAGACAGAATCGATTATCCGCTGCATATTCTCCGCTTTCGACAGCTGCATCATCTCGACCTCGACGTCGCAAATCGACTTGTAGATTTGCTGACGCTCCTCATAAAAATTGTGGAACGACTGCCTCACATCGCCGATTGTCTTCGGATTTTCTTTCGCAATGTACGCAGGAAGATTCGTAAGAGAACCGTCATCGAGAACCTTCACTTCTTTTATTATCCTGTCGCAGGCGGTAGTCTCATCTGAATTCAAAAAAACGATTGTGCCGATTTTCTTCAGATGCGCAATCGCCTCAGAATTGTTGCAGATTCCGCCGCCAGTCGAAACGACAAATATTCCGCTCTCGCCAAGCAACGACCTGCAAGCCTCGGCTTCCGCGCGCATGAACGCCTCCTTTCCGTCGGAAGTGTAAATTTCGCGCGGAGTTTTTCCGGTCATGCTCGTCACCAAATCATCAGTATCGAAGAATTTGCATCCGAAATGCGAAGAAAGAAGCCGCCCCTGTGTCGTCTTTCCGCAATGCTTGATTCCAGTCAAAACCAGTGTTTTCCTCAATAAAACCGTATTGTTTTTTTGCTTGTCCGTCTTTTTCATAGAATCGATTATAAATTTTTTATATGATTTTTACATGAGCATAACGTCACTGGTCGCACTCTGTTTTCTCCCCGTAATAACAGTTTTCGCCTTCGTCGCATTTTTGCAGAACGACAGGCGGATTCTCAGGTACGTCGTCCCATGTTTTTTCGGAATTCTCACCGTGATTCCTGCGTCGTTCATACAATTTTTCGTGCTGAAAATCCCAGTGTTCAGCTCAAGCACGTTCATCTCGATTCTGATTACATCAATCATCTTCAACGGGCTAATCGAAGAGACATTCAAGCTGATTTTCATAATGCTCATGCCGAAGAAGAATCTGACGCTCGCAACTTTCTTAATCAGCTCAATCCTGCTCGGAATGTCGTCGGGCGCAGTCGAAACTCTCATTTACGTTCTCGGCTCGCTGCAAAAGATAAGCTCAATCGCGGACACAAACAGCATCCTCAAACTGATTCTGATGCGGATTTTCTCTGCGCAGCTGATTCACGCGTTTTGCGCAGGACTTCTCGGAATATTCGTCTGGCAGTGCCGCAACGGAATGCAGAATTTCATGCCGCTTGCATATTCGGTCGTCCTTCACGGATTCTACAACTTTTTCATGGCATTCAGCTCGGGATTCCGCTGGTTCGCGGCAGTTTCAATTCTCATGGCGGCCGTCGAATGCAGAATCTGGTATCTGACCGCAAAAAATTCGAAAAATTCTTCAAAAATTCAAAATATGCAGTTGACACAATCCGATGAAAACACTAAGCTATAGAAACATTACGACGCTGGGTAGAGCAGTTGGCAGCTCGTCGGGCTCATAACCCGGAGGCCGGAGGTTCGAGTCCTTCCCCAGCTATACTTGATGAAAATCAAGTTTTTACATTTTATAATTTTTTGGAGCGATGGCAGAGCGGCTGAATGCACCGGTCTTGAAAACCGACGTACCGCAAGGTACCGGGGGTTCAAATCCCTCTCGCTCCGTTTTTTTTTCTATGAGATTGTAGCTCAGCTGGATTAGAGCACCACCCTGCGGAGGTGGGGGTCGCACGTTCGAATCGTGTCAGTCTCACTTTGAGTTCGGGAACTTCACAAAACATGCTTCAAAACCCCGCGAGAGCCGGAAGGCAGCAACGGTATGAAGATTATGTTTGTGCTGGAGTATTCCTGGGCTCTTTTTTTTGCCCATTTCTTTTCCCCGGCAATTTCAATTTTAGAGATGCCATTATTTCAGATTTTCTTTAAATTCAGTTAGAAGTTTCTTATTTTGATTACAAACCGTTTGTGCGCTGTTGCGTTTGTGCTAAAATCGGTTAAGAATATTTACTAGAGAGGTAACTTTATGAAAAAGATTTTTTCTTTGTTTTTAGTCGCTGTGCTGGGCGCATCACTTTTTGCAGCATCATTCAAGAAAGGACAGACAGTTTACGTTTCTAAAAACGGAAACGCAACTGAAGCTGAAAAATCATCGAAGGTCGTATCGGCAGTCACGAGAGGTGACAGCGGAGTCGTCGTTGAATCAACATCAAAAAGGTCGAAGGTAAAATTCGCAGACCTCGGATTCACGGGCTGGGTCGATAACTCAACGCTGACAAAAAAGAAAGTCCTGAAAGAGGCCGTCACAACATCAGTTGACAACATCGCACTTGCAGGAAAAGGAAAGGCTTCTTCGACAATAAAAGAAGAGGCTACGGAAGAAAAGAAAGAAGAAGCAAAGCCAGAAGAACCGAAAACGGAAGAAAATACATCGAAGTAATCTGAAAATTTGCTGATTTTATGTGCTAGAATTGAACCACGGATTTTTCTGTGGTTCATTTTTTTTGCCATGAAAAATCGATAACAAAAAAGACGAAAAAAAATTGGAGGAGTTATGATAGACAAACTCAAGAAAAACGCGAAGAAGAACGTAATCATCTGCTCTATCGGCATCGTGATTGCGGCTCTTGCTCTCTTTCTGCATTTCACCGGCTCGCTCAACTGGATTGAATACAAATCCTACGACAGCAGAATCAAGCAGACAGCAAAATATCTGACAAGGGACGACAATGTTGTCGTCATCATCCTGAACCAGGAAAGCCTTGACTGGGCGAAAGAGGAGCTCGGATGGAGCTATCCGTGGCCACGCGAAAGCTACGGAAAGATGGTGAAATTCTTCAACAGAGGAAACGCGGCTTCCATGGCATTCGATATGGTCTACACGGAGCCTTCAATTTATGGTGACGACGACGACAGGAAATTCGCGGAGGCGGACGAGGAATTCGGAAAGACGATTCAGGCAGTTTTCTACGCTTCGAACGAATCGACGAAAGGCGTGCTTCCGATTGACAGCATAAAGAACACGGCGGCGAAAATCGCAACGGTGCAGAGCCTCCTTGACGAGGACGGAGTTGCCCGCCGCGCGAGATTCTATTCATCAGCGAAAGACGAGGCGCAAAGGCTGAACGAGCCGTCGCTTGCGGTCGCGAGCTTGCAGCTTTCGGACGAGATGCCTGACATCGACACGATTCCGAAAGCGAAAAGCGGAAAGAAAGGCGAGAGCGAGCAGGGAATGTACGTCAGATTCTACGTTTCGAACGACGAGAACGCAGACCCGAACAGCTTGGACGCATATCTTCCGTACAGCGCAAAGACGATTCTCCTGAGCGAATTCCTCATGGAATACGAGGAATCGAAAAGCGAAGGCGCAGAGACGGACATTTCGCTCTTCAAGCCGCTTGCGGACAAGATGGATTCGGACGAAGGATACCTGAAAAAATATTTCGAGCAGGACGGAAAATCAATCGAAGAGAACATCATCACAAAAGAAGATGTCGAAGGCGGAATGTTCGAGGACACGCACGTTTTCTTCGCACTGTTCGCACCTGGACTTTTCGATATCTGCGCAACGCCAATCGGAACGAACTATCCGGGAGTCGGCGTGCACATCGCAATGGTCAACACTATCCTGCAGGAAGACTACCTGAGAGACATACCGGATTACGCAACGGCACTCATCGTCATAATCGCGGTCGTTCTCGGAATTCTCATCGCATCTGCATTCCCACAGAAGTCGAAGATTCTTCCGGTAAAAATCGCAATCTTCATAATCCTCGCCTGCACTTACGTCGGCATCTCGTACCCTGCATTCTTCAAGGGAATCATTCTTCCTGTCGTCACCCCTACCCTGTCGTTCATAATCGCGTTCGTATCGACAATCACGGAAAATTACGTCACGGAAGGTCGCCAGAGAAGATTTTTGAAGAATGCATTCAGCCAGTGCCTTGCTCCGGCGGTCGTCGAGCAGCTCTGCGAAAACCCGGAGACATTCAAGCTCGGCGGCGAGAAAATCGAAATGTCGGCAATCTTCACCGACATCCAGAAATTCTCTTCGTTCAGCGAGCTTCTGACAGCGGCACAGCTTGTCGCACTTCTCAATTATTATCTTACGAGAATGTCCGACATAATCATCGACGAGCAGGGCAACGTTGACAAATACGAGGGAGACGCAATCATCGCGCTCGTGGGAGCTCCGAACAAGATGAAGGACCACGCGTCACACGCCTGCGCGGCTGCAATCGCGATGAAAAAAGCGGAAGTCATAATGAACAAAGAAATCGTCGAATACGCATCGAATCCGAAACCGGACGACATGGAAGATGATTTGTACGACGCATTCACAATCATGGTGAAGAACAACAAGACGATTTTCACGAGAATCGGAATCAACTCAGGAGAGATGATTGCGGGCTACATGGGAAGCACGAAGAAGAAGAACTACACGATGATGGGAAACAACGTGAACCTCGCGTCGCGTCTCGAAGGCGTGAACAAGCAGTACTCGACGGCCGGAATCCTGATTTCGGAGCACACGAGAAAGCTCATCGGCGACAGGTTCGTTGTCAGAAGCCTCGACAGAGTGCAGGTCGTGAACGTGAAAACTCCGCTCAGGCTCTATGAGCTTGTGGAGGAGAAAAAAGACGCGAACGAGCAACTTCTGAAATACATGGCGGCATGGGAAGTGTTCATGAAGACGTTCGAGGAGCGCAATTACGAGAAGGCACTTGAGCAGCTGAAAAAGCTCGCTTCCGTAAAAGTCGAGCAGTACCCGAACGACAAAGTCGCGAAGTACTACATGAACCTTCTTGAAAATTTCTTCGTGAAAGGCACCTACCCGACAGAAAACGACAACGCGGGAGTATCATTCAACGAAGAAAACGGGGTGTTTACGTTATTGCAGAAATAAAATAACTGAAATGGCGAATGTTGAGTTTTACGAACAAATGATGGAAACAAGCGGAGACGGGGTTCTGACCTCAAAAACACTCAGCCACCGCGAAGCGGTACTGCCGTTTTTGAGGTCAGGTTCCCGTCGGGAGCTTGTTTCCAATCTTTACGATTTGCATTAACTCAACATTTGACCTAAAGAAACTCTAGATTTATGGTTGGGGCTTATTCGCCGCAACCGCCGCAGCCGCCGCAGCTGCTTCCGCAACCGCCGTCGCCGCAACTGCCGCCACAGCTTCCGCAGCCGCTTGGCTGGACAAGTGGTGCGAGTTCGTCTTCGGTTGGGTCGCGGACATCTACGATTTCAACGTCAAAGTAAAGGTCTTTGCCGGCAAGCTCGTGGTTTCCGTCAACGGTGATTTCGCTGTCGGTGACTTCCGTGACGCGGACGAAGAAAGGACCTGTCGCCGTGTCCGCCTGGAATCTCTGTCCGACTTCAATCGGCATAGTCGCATCGAACTGCGAGCGAGGAACTTTCTGGACGAGGCTTTCATCGAATTCGCCGTAGCCGTCCTTTGCAGGAACAACAAAGCTCTTCTTTGCGCCTGCTTCCAGTCCGTTTATTTCTTTTTCGAATCCGGGAATCATCTGACCGACACCGTGCATTACCTCAAGCGGATTTCCATCGACAGAAGAATCAATCACGTTATTGTCCTTGTCCTTGAGCGTGTAGTGAAGTTTAACCATTTTTGTTGCTGCAACTTGCATTTTTATCTCCCATGTTTTTTAGTTTGCAGTAGAGGGCAAAGTCTACTTTTATTGATTCAGGAAGCAAATTGAAACATGCCGCGAACATCACGGCGCAATTCACTTCGTATTCTGCCCATTGAGAAGAATGACCGATACGGTCGAATGTGACAAGCCCCTTTATTTCATCAGGCGAGCCGAGAATGTACTGAATCGACGAGCGGACATTTCGATGCAATAATTCAGCCCTAGTCTGCTCGGCATCCCCAAGATCCTCCGGGAAATCCATCCTGACGAACCTGCCGTTCGCTTTCAAAAGTTTCTGGAATTCGTCAGTGAGAACGTAACGCGCATCTTCCTGCAAATCTGATTCTTCTCCGACGCAGTAGATTCTGTTCAAATCCTCGCCATAGTAAATCGAAACGTCGCTCAAGTTGTACGTTTCTTTCATGTGCTGCAGAACGTCGCGTATCGCCTTGTACGGAGTCTGCCCCAGATTCTGCATGAACGCCGCCATGTATTTCAGCTCAAGTATTTCCCGCCCCTGATATTTGACTCCGGCAGTGTCCTCAACTGACTTCTGATAAAGAGAGAGATGAAGGTCGTCGCGGAAGAAAATGTACCTGTTGCGCCCCTTGTCCTTTGCCCTGTAAAGGCAGAAATCGGCTTTCTTGAAAAGCTCGTCGTATGTAGCTCCGTTGTCTGGGAAAACCGCCGCTCCAATCGAGGTCGTGATTTTTATGTCGTCGAATGTTGACTCGAAGTTGTTCCGCGTTGTCTCAAGAATCGCCTGCAACGTTCCGCGAAGGACAAGCTCATTTTCGACGTTGTTCAGGACTACGAAAAATTCGTCGCCGCCGTACCGACCGACAAAGCCCTTGTTTCCGACGATGTTGTTCAGAATCGCGCCGGACTGCTCAAGAACTTTGTCGCCGGCAAGATGCCCGTAAGCGTCGTTCACCGGCTTGAAATGGTCCAAATCGACGATGACGAGCGCAATACGCTCATTTTTTGCGGCGGCTTCTTTCAGGCGTTTTATGGCGATTTCGTAGATTGTCTTTTTGTTGTACGTCTTTGTCAGTGTGTCAATCTGAAGTTCGTCTATCAGATTCGAAGTGCTGATACTCTGCTTCATGTTGGAGCTTGGGCAGACCATGCCGTTCACAAAAACGTCGCCGTCACACTCGCGTCGCATTCCGATGAAGTCGAGCGACTCCATTATTTTCCCGGAAGTCCTGAATCCGCATGACAAAGTTGAATAAATCCTAGACGGGCAGGCCTTGATATTCTCGACAAATGCCTTGAATTCTTCGGTCTGAGAATCCGGCAGCATTTTGTCGTTCAGCATGTGCGTGCACCAGATGTCGATGTCCTGCCTGAAAATGTCCACGCTCTTTCCGTTGTCGATTCTCACAAAGCTGAATTCGTTCGTGTTTTTCTCGTAAAAGAAGAATGTCGAACCGACAAGGCTCAGCGCGTCAAGAATGTTCTTGCAAAGTTTCTCGTTGTCGTTGATATAGCTGAATATGTCGGCAAGCTCGACAAGCTTAAGAGCGCGGACACTTTTGCCATTCAGTTTTTCATCGGTAACGCGAGTTATGTTCAGTTTGTACTCGTCGGTGTTTTTCCTGAATTTGAAGGCCGTCATCTCGGAATTCTTGTCGGCATTCTTCACGAAACTCAGGAACCCCTCGCGCTCGTCGGGGTGGATTATTTCATCGAGATGCGCAAACCTGTGCCCGATTCGTTCGAAGTAGATGTAGTAATCGCGGTTTCCGTCAACGATATCAAGTTTCTCGTCGATGTAGATGATTTTTTCACTGACAGCCATAAACGCACCTCCAAATAGTTATATCCGAGATATTAGCGACCGAGCAAAACTTTTATCAAATCTTTCCTTCCTGCCTGCACGAGTGCTTCTTTCACGAGAGGCGCATTCTCCCTTCTGTTGAACTGCAAAAGCGCCCTCTGCAACCGCCTTTCATGCGAACCGCGCGCAACATAAACTTCCTCGAAAGTGCCATCATCGTTCGTTTTCCGCGGATTCAGCCCAGTCCAATACATGCAAGTCGAAAGGCTTCCCGGGGTCGGATAAAAATCCTGAACCTGGTCTGGCACAAACCCAGTTTTTTTGAGATAGAGAGCAACCTCAATCGCCTCGTTCAGCCCGGCGCCAGGATGGGCGCAGATGTAATACGGAACGAGATACTGCTTCTTGTTCGACATCTTGTTCATCTTTGCGTATTCTTCGTAGAAAGATTCGTAAACTTCGTGGGTGCTCTTCCGCATGAGACGGAGAACTTTGTTTGAGACGTGCTCAGGCGCGACTTTGAGCTGACCTGAAATGTGATGCTCGACAAGCTCCTTGAAGAATGTCTTGTCCTTGTCCATCATCAGGTAGTCGAACCTGATTCCTGAGCGGATGAAAACTTTCTTCACGCCGGGAAGTTTCCGGAGTTTTCGGAGAAGCTCAACATATTCGGAATGGTCAACGCGGACGTTCTTGCACGGATTCGTTCCCATGCAGTCCTTATTCTGGCACGCTCCCCTCTTCTCCTGATAAATGCAAGCGTCATGCCTGAAATTCGCGCTCGGCCCTCCCACATCGTGGATGTATCCCTTGAAATCGGGGTCTTTCGTAATCTGGATTGCCTCGCGAATGAGGCTTTCGTGGCTGCGGGCCTGAATGCGCCGCCCCTGATGGAACGTAATCGCGCAGAAGGAGCACGCGCCGAAGCAGCCCCTGCACGAAGTGAGCGAGAATTTCACCTCGCTGATTGCTGGGACTCCGGTCTTCCCGTTCTCGGCAGGCTCATCGTACATCGGATGCCACTTTCTCTGGAACGGAAGCTCATAAATCGCGTCGAATTCTTCTGTCGTAAGCGGAAGGGAAGCCGGCTCCTGAACGATGAAACGCGCATCTACAGGCTCGGCAAGGATTTTTCCGTTTATGGCATCCGTATTCTGCTCCTGAATGAGATACGATTTTGCAAAAAGTGCCTTGCTTTCAGGCGTGTTCTTCGATATTTCCGCGAACGACGGCAGGCGGATTGCGTCGGCAGGGATTTCATCCTCGTGGCTCGTGTACCAGACTGTGCCGCGCACACCGCGAATCTGCTTTGCGGGGATTCCAAGCCGGAGCTGCTCGGCAATTTCGATGAGTGAATGCTCGCCCATTCCGTACATGAGCAAATCCGCCTTTGAGTCCAGAAGAACAGAGCGGCGGACAGTGTTCGACCAGTAGTCGTAATGCGAGGTGCGCCTGAGACTTGCCTCGATTCCGCCGATGAGCACGTTCACGCCCTTGTATGCCTGACGAATCGCGGAGCAGTACGTTATCAAAGCCCTGTCAGGCCTATGGCCCGCGACTCCGCCGTGCGCATAAACGTCTTCCGAGCGCGGCTTGTTGTTCGCGGTGTAGTTCGAGACCATCGAATCCATCGCGCCTGCAGAGACGAGGAAACCGAGTTTTGGGCGGCCGAATATCTTGAAGTTTTCGACATTTTTCCAGTCAGGCTGGCAAAGCAGGGCGACGGTGAAGCCTTTCGACTCAAGGAGCCTTCCGAGAAGGGCGGACGCGAATGAGGCGTGGTCAACATAAGCATCGCCAGAAACAAAGACGAAATCGACTTCCTGAATGCCACGCTCATCCAAGTCTTTTTTGCAGACGGGCAGAAATTTTGAATTCATTGAAAATCAGGACAAAAAAAACAAAAATCAGAATGAAACGCTTCCTGAGTCGGAAACGTCAAGGACAGACTTGCAGTTCGAACATCTGAAACGACCGCTTTTCTTTGCGGAAAGCTTTTTGTCGCATATCGGACATTTGAACGACATCGGGAAAATCTCACGCTTTGCGTTGTTGTCACCGCGGAGAAAATAATTTGCGTCGGTGGAGTCGTTTGCAATGCAGAACAATCTTGTGAATCCGAGAAGCTGGAAGACCTCCAGAACTTTCGGCTGCAAATCAGTAAAGACGAACACTCCGCCTTTCTGGACGAATTTCTGGTGCGCGACAACGAAAGCTCCGAGACCAGAAGACGAAACGTATTCCAACGACGAGCAGCGGAACACGAGCTTCACAATGCCATACTCAAGAATCTTGTCGAGCTGGCTCTGAAAAAAATCGGCATTGTAAGTATCGATTCTTCCTTTCAGAAAAACATGGAAAACATCCTGCATGTGCTGGTCAACAGCAAGAGTTATCCTTAAATCTTTGTCCCAGTGGTCGTTGAAATTCGGTATGACAACAGCAGTCTCGTTCATTGTCGTTTCTCCCCAATATTTGTTAGTCCGTTATTGTTCATTATACAACATTTTTATAGATGAGGAAAACATAAACACTTGACAAAAAAGCATGATTTTACGTTACGAAACTTTTTTCCGCACGAAAAAAAACAAAATTCAAGTTAGACGAAAGTCACAAGAATTTGCTTTATATATCCTAAGAATATTCTAATGTCACTTTTACATAAATCAACAATTATATTGTTAAAATCAGGAGTAAAAAAGATGTATGTAAAAATCAGAAACGGAATTTTCGTATTGGCTTCGCTCGCGATTCTTGGTGGCGAATGTTTCTCGAAAGAGAACGGCGAAGCAATCATAAAAAACGAGGCGAGGACATCAACGAAAACGGACGAATCTGTCGTGATTGCAGAAAACGGCGAAAAAATCACGGTGGAGGATTCCGAGCTGAAAAAGACAGGCGACGCGTCGAACCCGGAAAACAGCAATTTCTTCGGAACGAACGCGGTTGTCTTAAGCAAGGACGGAACAATCTCGGTCGAAAGGACTTCGATTGAGTCGAATGCGGACGGTGCGAACGCGGTATTTTCGACAGGCGAGAATTCATTCGTGATAATCAAAAATTCGAAAATACGCACGAAGGGAAATTCGAGCAGAGGACTCGACGCGACGTACAAGGGAAAAATCGTGGCGTACGATGTGGAAATCGAGACGGACGGGGAACATTGCGCGGCCCTCGCGACAGACAGGGGCGAAGGCACAGTTTCCCTCATCAGCGGAAAGGCTCTGACGAAAGGTCGCGGCTCGCCTGTGATTTATTCGACGGGCGACATCCGGGCGAAAAAGCTGGAGGGAAAAGCATACGCTTCTGAAATCGCGTGCATCGAAGGAAAAAACAGCATCGTAATTGAAAAATCGAGGATTGAAGGTGGCGGCGGACTTGACGAAGAAGAGTCAAGCTCGGTGATGCTTTACCAGAGCATGAGCGGCGACGCGGACGAAGGAACCGCATCTTTTGCCGCAAAGGACTCTGAGCTTGTCGGAAACGCAAAGGATTCGTTCTTCTATGTGACGAACACGAACGCAAAGGTTTCGCTTTCCAACACGAAGATTTCAAATGCAGGGCGGTATCTTGTTAAAGTCGCGGGGAATGACTCGAAACGCGGCTGGGGAAGAAAAGGAAGCAACGGCGGAAATCTTGAGTTTACGGCAGAGAACCAGAAACTTTTTGGAGAAATCGTTGTTGACGGAATAAGCTCGATGAAGATGACGATAGGAAAAGGCGCGTTCTTCGAGGGAAAAATCAATGTTAAGAACGAGGGAGAAGTCAACCTTGCGATTCTTGACGGAGCGACGCTCAAGCTGACGGGAGACATCTACATCAACGCGTTCAGCGACAGCGATTCGTCATTCAAAAACATAGTGTCGAACGGACACACAATTTTTTACAACAAGAAAGCGGCCGAAAACGCAAAGCTCGGAGGAAAAACGATAGCACTTTCTGACGGCGGAAAACTTCAGACGTACGAGAAGGAGTTCGCGAAAAAGAAAAGCGCGGACGCAAACAGAAACGAAAACGGCAGACCGAAAATGCCAGGCGAGCATGAAAAACGCGGCGAGCTTGAGGAGTTCACAGGGGAGCTTGCAGTTGTCGGGAAAAAGGCACTGCTTTTTGACGAGAACAACAAGTCGCTCGAACTGAAAACAATGGAAAGCGGCGGACAAAAGCATCCGAAAGAAAACGGAAACGGCGGAATGATGCCTCCACCGGACGGAGACATGCAGCAGATGAACGGGAATCCGCCTCCGATGCCGAATGACATGGGCAATCAGGGAAATCCGCCAAAAGACGGACAAAAGAAGAATCCGCCGAAACTCGTCAAATTTTCCGATTTGAAAAAACTGAACGGCAAAAAAGTCGTAATAAAGGGCGTAAAAGAAAAAGACGGCACAGTCACAGTATTTGAAGTTGCGGCTGTGAAATAATCGATAAGCATCAGCAAAAAACGGAGGCACATTATGACAACTGTAATCTTTTCAATACTCGTAATCGGGGCTTTCATACTCGGCTCAGCGTAAATTAGACTGATTTAAAACGAAAGAGCCGCAGCTGCACAAATATCGTTCGCAGTTGCGGCTCTTTTTTTGCTCAGAAAATAGACCTGTTCAAAAACTGAAGTTCCCGAACAGGTTCAATTCAAAAAAATCAGAACATTTCCTGAACGACACTGTTCACTTCCGGGCAAGCGTCTTTCAGGTAGCGTTCGACTCCCATCTTGATAGTCAGAGTTGCCATAGGGCAGCTTCCGCACGCACCTGTCAGACGGAGATGAACGTTCATGTCGTCGTCAATCGAAACAAACTCCATGTCGCCGCCGTCAGCCTGAAGCTGCGGTCTGTACATATCGATAGCTTCCTTTACAATCGGCTCGATTTCAGCAGCCGTCTTCTTTCCGGTAATCTCTTCCGCCATATTTGTCTCCTTAAAAATTGAATTATAAATAGAATATCACAAGAAAACGGTATTTTAGTCCACTTATTTTATCGTTATTCCGTCAACCGAAAGCTCCACAACAGCGCAGATTTCGTCAACGTCGAATTTGTCGGTTATGGCGATTCTGTACATGGTCGTCTCTATCATGCCGTAGAACATATCGTTCAGGACTTTTATGGGGACTTTCTTGAATATGCCCGCATTCTGACCGTTGATGATAATCGTGTTCAGAAAATGCTTGATTCTGATTACGCGCCTTCTGATTCTCTCACCGGGATTTATCCCGATTTTCTCAAGCGAAATAAGGTACGGAAGGAGAACCTTGAACAGCCTGTAATGCGTTCCGCACTCGTTGACGATACAGCACACAACGCGCTTGAGACATTCGTCCGGCTGAATCGTCCCGTCATTGATGATTTCGACAAGTTTCTTTTCGATTTGGTTCGTCAGATGCTTGATGCTCCAGACAAAAATCTCCTGCTTGTTCTTGAAATAGATGTAGAGTGTCGTCCGAGTAACGCCGCACGCGTCGGCAATTTTCTGGAACGTAACGTCGTCGAAGCCTTCGTTACAGAAAAGCTCCAGCGACTTTTCGAGGATTTCGGATTTCCGCTTGTCATGCTCAACTATGATAGCCATTAGAATTCGTCCTCTGACCAGCTTCGCTCTCTTCTCGTGCCGCCAGCTCTTCCGTTTTTAAAAGAAGATTTTGCAGAAGGCTTTTCCCTGCGGACATTCTTCCTTTCTCCGCGCGGCTTCGCTTTTTCGCTTCCGTCGTAGATGTAAAAAGTCGTGTCGAGGTTTCCTGATTTGAGATCCTTGAGGACTGACGCGTATCTTCCGATGCACTCCTGGAATTTCTTGTGCGCGGTTATCACTCCGAGCTGCCAGCCCTTGAAATCGGTGAAAAGAGACGACATCGAGCGGTAAAGCTCCTCCGCCTGCTCCTCGTCGCCGAGTCTTTCTCCGTATGGCGGATTGCAGATTATTATTCCGCTCTCGTAAGGTGCCTGAATGTCCTTGAAGTCCGAAACGTCGAAATCCGGTCGCGGAAGATGAGCGTCGCTTCCGAGCATCTGGAGGGCGCGGCCGGCAGTCACGAGCGCGTGCTCCGCATTCGAAGTCGCGCGTCTGACTGCTGCGGGGTCGATGTCGGTGCCAGTTATGCGGACTTCGACATCAGTCCTGATTTTCTCAGCCTCGCTCCTTCTGAGTTCCCTTGCGCGTTCTGCATTGAAAACCGGAAGCTCCTCAAGCGCGAACCGCCTTCCGAATCCCGGCGCGACGTTGTATGCGTAGAGGGCGGCTTCGATTGCGAGAGTGCCCGAGCCGCAGAACGGGTCGTGGAGCGGAGTCTTTCGCCGCCACATCATCATCTGAAGCATTGCGGATGCGGTTGTCTCGCGGAGCGAAGCAACGCCGCCGTCTGTCCTGTAGCCGCGCTTGTGCAGCGGAAGACCGCTCAAATCAAGAAGGACGAGAGCCTCGTTTTCGTCGATGTAGATTCTAACGTCCGAGCGGAAGCCGCTTTCCGGGAGGACGTGCATTTTCCAGACATCGCCGAGCTTTTTGTAAATCGCCTTGAGCGTCATTCCCTGAATCGCGTGCTCCGAGTTCAGAATTGATTTGTAAGTGCGGACTTTATCGACGACGACTTTCGTGTCCTTGTAGAAAAAATCCTGCCAAGAGACTGAATACACACCGTCGAAAAGCTGGTCGAAATCTTCCGCGTGGAAACGTTTCATGCAAAGATAAACCCTGTCGGCAGTCCTCAAACATAGATTCGCCCTGAAAAGAGCGTCGTCATCGCCAAAAAAGAAAACGCGCCCCGGAAGGTTCGGCCTTTCCGAGTCGAGTTTGTAACCAAGCTGCTTTATTTCGTTTCCGAGTATTTTTTCAGCACCAACAGCGCAAAGTGCAACCAAATTGTTCATCAATAGTTCTCCAAAAAAATTCTGCAAAAAAATTCGTCATTTCGACTACGCTCAATGACCACCAAATTTCCAACTTCAACTTTTTATTTTGACATTTTAGCAGATTTTGTCATTTTAAAGAATAGCAACGCGGGGTATCGTTGACTCTCCTAAAATCGACGGCTTAAAATTCCGATACTGTAAAGCGGTGCTCACATTGAAATAACAGAAACTTATATATATAAGTAATAAGAGAGAGTAATAAATAATGATTTCTTAAAAAAAAGAGATGATTTAATGAATGTATTCTAAAAAGTTGTTTTTTGCCATGCTGATTTTTCTCGCAATAATGCCCGCGTTCTCGAAGGAGCTGACGTTCAAGCTTACGGGCAACCTCGTGCTGCCGTTCCTCACGAGCCAGGACGGGAGATACGGCTCTGTCGGCGTTTCGGGAAATTTGCAGGGCGGAATCATTCTCTTCGACTTTCTGAACGTGGGACCGGAATTCAGCTACATGATGCTTCCGAAATTCAACTCTTCCGAGCTTCCTGACGGGGCATCGAAATTCGTAAACTTCATCGGGGGCGGAGTGCATTTTGGCGCGCTACTCTATCCTGCGTCGAGGATTGAGCTGGAGCTTGGCGGTGCGCTCGGCCCGTATTTTGCGGTGTCTGGGCAGTACGAACATTCGGCTCCGTGGTACAAGGCGTTCATGGACGTGGCTTTCAGGCTCACGCCGAACTGGACGCTCGGTGCTGAAGCGTCGTGGATAGACTACCAGTACGACACATATTGGGGGCAGCCGGGCGCGGCGGGAGTCTCGGTCGGAATCGCTCTGAGGTATAAATTCGACACGGAAAAATCTTTGCAGAACGTCACTGCTGACATTGCGCAGGACGACAACGTTTTTCCTCTCACATATTCGCTTTACAAAGAAGCTCCGTTCGCTACGATTACGCTCAAGAACAACGAGACTGCGGAAATCAGGAACGTGAAAGTCTCGTTCAGGGCGGGAAAATACACGGGCTCGGAGCATGAATGCGGAAGGGTCGCAATCATAAAGAAAAGAAGGACGAGCCAGATTGACCTTTCGGCGGATTTTTCTAAGGAAATATTGAATTTCACGGAGGAAGGAAAGATTCCGGGCGAAATCGTGGTCGAGTATGAGCTTCTCGGACAAAAGCGAAAATCGGTCTCGCAGGTAATCATTCCGGTGTACAACAGGAACCAGTTCAGGTGGACTGACCCGAACGTTCTTGCAAGCTTCATCTCCCCGACTGCCCCGGAAATCCTCGAATACTCGAAAGTTCTCGTAGGGCTTGCGCGAAGCCACCAGCGTTCTGGACTCAACAGGAATTTGCAGTACGCGATTTACGTTTACGAGGGAATGCGGCTTTCGGGCATTGCGTGCAAAGAGGACGAGACAACGCCGTACAACGAGATGCATCAGGACTACGACGCGGTTGATTACGTCCAGTACCCGTACCAGACGATGATGTACAAGGCAGGCGACAAGGACGACATCGGCGTTCTTTTCATGTCGCTCCTTCAGTCAACGGGTATCGACGCGGCATTCATCCCGACACCGGAAGATTTCATCGTGGCAATCAACCTCAAGCTCGACTGGGCAAAGTCGGCATCGATGTTCGACGGAAAGGACAGAATACTGAACATAAACGACGAGGTTTGGATTCCGATTTCGATGTCGCTCATAAAAGAAGGATTCATGAACAGCTGGTATCAGGCTGTTGACGTTCTGAACGAAATGCAGCAGAACGGAGAGGAAATAGAATTCTACAGCATAAACGAGGCGTGGCAGACATATCCGTCCGTCGGATTCTCAAGCGGAGACGACATAAACATCCTTCCGCGCGAAAGCTCGCTCATACTGGCGGCGGAAACGAATCTTTCGAGATACATCACGGCGGAATTCGGCCCGCAGATATCAGCATTGCAGGAAAGGCTCAAGCGCGAGGGCATAACGGTGAAGCTCCTGAACCAGCTCGGAATGCTTTACCTTCGCGCAGGAATGTATTCGAACGCGATATCGATTTACGAACGGTCTGCACAGATGGGTTCCCTCACTGCGCTAGTCAATCTTGGAAACATAGCGGTAATCCAGAAAAGGTTCATGGACGCAAAGGAATTGTTCGAGAGGGTTCTTGCGCAAGACCCGAAGAACAAGACGGCAAAGACGAACCTGGAGAGAATCATGCGCGAGTTTGACAAATAACGAATGTCAGACGACTGTAGGGGAAAGAAACTATGTCCGGCAAGAAAGCAAGAAGACTGCGGAACATTCTGAAACATCTCACAAACAAGGCGACGATTCCTGTTGCGATTTGCGGGCTCACTTTCATTCCGATGAGGGCGGACGCGGACGTGATATTCAGCGTGTTCCCGCACTACATGAGACCGCTCCCAGTCGGCGAGTCGCACGAGATACAAGGCGCGGCGGGTGCAGGCGCAAGGCTCACATACAGACCGAACGAATACATGAATTTCTACCTGCAGGGCGACTACCTTGCACTTTCTCTTCCGAACGTGGATTCGATAAAAGTCCTGAACGGAAGCTTTGGCGCGGGCTACAGAATCCCAATCGGAGACAGGCTCGCGTTCAACATGAACATGTCAATCGGAAGCTATTACGCGACGTACAAGGACAACATGACGAGCATCTCGGGCGAATTCTCGCTCTCGCTCGAATACAAGCTGAACCCGATTGTCTCCGCGGAAGTGAACACTTCGCTCGCGCATTACAACGCCGGCGACACGAACCTCATAACAGGCGCGCAGATTTCTCCGGGAATCAGTTTGAACATCACGCAGGCATTCGGACGGAACGCGAAAGTCAAAATCGAGCAGAAACGAATGGACCCGGTTTTTCCTGTTCTCTATTCGTGGTACGAGAACAACTCGTTCGGGGCGGTCACAATCGAGAACAAAGAGGACGCGTCGATAACGAACGTGTCGGTGAAGTTCTTCCAGCCGCAGTACATGTCGCAGCCAAACGAATGCGCTTCGATACAGACCCTCAAAAAAGGAGAGTCCGCGGACGTTGAGCTTACGGCATTCTTCAACGAGCGAATGCTCGACCTATTGGAAATGACGGACACGCAGGCGACAATCACAGTCGATTACGAAATACTCGGAATGAAGAAGACGAGCACGATTGCGCTTTCCGTTCCTGTCTGCGGTCGAAACTCGATGTCGTGGGACGACGACAGAAGGGCTGCCGTATTCGTCTCTTCAAAAGACCCGGCTGCAATGTGGTACTCAAAGCTCGTGTCGAGCGTAGTAAGGAACGAGCTTAGAAACGGCGTTCCAGAGAACATCCAGTACGCGATGGGAATATTTGACACGCTCGACGAATTCGGAATCAATTACGTCATCGACCCGACTTCTTCTTACGCGGACAACGTAGGAACGACATCGATAGACTTTCTTCAGTTCCCGTACCAGACGCTCATGTACCGTGGCGGCGACTGCGACGACCTTTCAATCCTCATAAGCTCTCTTTTCGAGGCGGTGGGAATTCCGACCGCGTTCATCACGATTCCGGGGCACATTTTCATGGCGTTCGATTCGGGGGTTGCATACGAGGAGACGAAATACATCTTCTCCGAGAACGACTATTTCATAAACCACGACGGCGAGGCATGGATTCCGGTGGAAATCACGCTCACGGACGAGGGATTCTCGAAGGCGTGGAGGACTGGCGCGCGAGAATGGAGAACTGCGGACGCGATGGGAACAGCCGCATTCTACGCGACGCACGACTCATGGAAACTTTACAAGCCAGTAAGCGTCCCGGGAGCTGCAATCAAATTCACGATGGTCGATGAGGACTCGATTGCGAAAATCTACAAGCACTCGATAGACGACTGGATTTCACGCGAAATAAGCGACCAGGTTGACACATATCTTGCAAAAATCGAAAGCGAAGGACGGGTTGAGGACATAAACGCGCTCGGAGTTCTTTACGGAAGATACGGACTATTCGACAAGGCGGAAGGTCAGCTCAAAGTCGCGCGAAGGCAGAAATATCTCCCTGCAATCCTGAACACGGCGAACGTCTATTATTCGATGAAGGAATTCGCCCTCGCAAGGCAATGGTACGAATATTATCTCGAATCCGACCCTGAAAACGCGCTCGCGCTCCTGGGAATCTCAAAATGCTCGTATGAGCTTGAGGACTACAAAAAATGCGACGAGGCATTCGAAAAAGTCATAGAAAAAGCCCCTACCCTCGCCTCGAACAACACATATCTCGGCGCGTTCGAAAACACGGCAGGAAGAGCGTTCTCGCTCGCGCAGAGACTTTCGAACACCGTATGGATTCGCACGGAGGACGAGCTTTCCCTCTACAAGGCAAATCCGAACAACGAAGAAGAAAAGAAGAACGACAATTTCTTGTGGGAAGATTCTGTTCAAATCGCGATCGTTTTCCCGGAGGACGGCGAAGACGACTTTGACGAGGATTTTGAAGATGGAAAACCGAACGCGAAAAAGAACAAGCCGAAGGACGAACAGAAAGACGAACCGAAATTTGCTCTGAATAACGAAGAAGATGAAGACTCGGAAATCGCTGACATCCCGGGATTTGCAGAACCTGCCGAAAAAAGCGAACGCGAAAACGGTCTTGCGATTGCCGATTTGGACACGAACGCGGAAGAAATCGACGAAGAGGAATTCGAAGTTGACAGAATCGTCGGCCTCGAAAACCAGATTGCGATTCCCGACACGACTTTCATTCTTACGGAGCTTGGTCTAGAGAAAAAAGAAATCGCAGTTGCCGACGAACCGGAAAAACAGGCGGTGCAGCAGCCGAAAAAGAAGCAGACAATCGAAGTCACTGTCGAAACGGAAAAAACTGTTCCGACAGTTCAGGACAACTCGCAAAAGCAAACTCCTGCAAAAAACACAGAGTCTCAGAAACACAAAATCGAAGTCACAATCGAGAAAGAGAAAGTTGCAGCTGTGGCAGAGCCTACAAAAAAAGAGCCTCGCACCGAAGAAAAGCAAATTGCAATTTCGAACGAGCAGACTCAAGTTGAAACTCAGCCAGAAGTAACTCCAAAACGCGTAACTGAAACCTCAAACGAGCAAATTCAAATTGCAACGCAACCAGAAATAACTCAGAAAAACGAAGTTGAAACACAGCCAAAGGAAACTCCAAAACGCGTAATTGAAACTTCGAACGCGGAAGTTCAGATTGCAAAACAGCCAGAAGTAACTCAGAAAAGCGTAATCGAAACTCAGAACGAGCAAGTTCAGATTGCAACGCAACCAGAGGAAAATCAGAAAAACGAAGCTGAAACTCCGAACGAGAAAGTTCAAATTGCAACTCAACCAGCAATAACTCAAAAAAGCGAAGTTGAAACTCCGAACGAGCAAGTTCAGATTGCGACACAGCCAGAGGTAACTCAGAAAAGCGTAATCGAAACTCAGAATGAGCAAACGCAGATTGCAACGCAGCCAGAAGTAACGCAGGAAAGCGTAGTTGAAACTCAGAACGAGCAAACGCAGATTGCAACTCAGCCAGAAGCAACTCAGGAAAGCGAAGTTGCAATTTCAATCGAGCAAACTCAAGTTGTAACGCAGCCAGAAGAAACTCAGAAAAGCGAAGTTGAAACTCAGAGCGAGCAAGTTCAAATTGCAACTCAGCCAGAAGTAAGTCAGAAAAGCGTAATCGAAACTCAGAACGAGCAAGTTCAGATTGCGACGCAGACAGAGGTAACTCAAAAAGCGCAGATTGAAATCACGATTGAGAAAGAGCAGTTTGCGGTTGCGGATGATGGTGAAGAAGATGGCGAAATCATTGAGACTGGGGATGTAGATTCGGAAGAAATTGCGATTGCGGACGAAGAGGTCAAAAATGTTGAACAGCCGGAAACGGAAAAAATTCAACAAACGCAAATTGCAATTGCGGACGAAGAAGCGCAAATTGTAGAAAATCAGCCTGCGGAAACGGAGCGCAGAATAGAAGTCTCAATCGAAACGGAAAAAAATATTCCGAATGTTCCGAACGAACAGAACAATTCGACAAAGCAGAATCAGGGTGAAAATTCAGAATCGCAGAAAAACAGAATCGAAGTCACGATTGAGAAAGAGCAGGTTGCGGTTGCGGTTGATGTTGAAGATGACGGCGAAATCATTGAGACGGGAGAAGTAGATTCGGAAGAAATTGCGATTGCGGACGAAGAGGTCAAAAAATGTTGAACAGCCGAAGACGGAAGAAATTCAGCAAACGCAAATTGCAATTGAGGATGAGGAAAATCCGGAGGATATGTCGGAAGTTTTCGATTTGATTTGGGACGACGAAAAATCGAGCGCGAAAACGGAAGCAGCGGATATGTCGGACATTTTCGACGAGATTTGGGACGGAAAAAGCACGACTGCGACCGCAAAAATCAGCGAATTCGAAAAACGCGAAAAAATGGCTAGGTCTGGCGGCATAGAAAATGTCGACGAAAAGCAATTAAAAGATGTAAAATATGACGACAAATCTGCGGAAGAAAATCAGGAACCGCAGGCAATCGTAACATTCAGGGAAGTTCCGCGATATTCGGAGACGGCAACTTCAAAATGGGCAACAAAAGAAAGCTACGAGCAGGACTTCATTCCGGGAATGAAATCTTACGAAGAGGAGCTGGGGCTTTCCGACGAAAGGCAGAAGTGGAAGACGGACAACAATTCATTTTTGCGCGCGCCGGACAATGACGTCGAGGTAATCGAAAAGCCGAAAGAAGAAAAAACAGTTGCGGCGGAGATAATTTCGTTTTTGGATTCGGAAAAAGAAGAAGAGACTCAATCGGATTCGAAAGACGTTCTGGAAGAAATCTTGAGCGGAAACTCAAGCGAAAAGCAGAAAGCGCAACAGGCGGAAAAGCACGCGAAAAATGCAAAATCCGCAACTGAAACTGCGCACGAAAAAGACAACGGAAGCGAAAACGCAAAAGAGAGCGTTGAAAAGAACGAAGCGAACAACGAAAAAGTCGAAGAAAACGAAGAAGTTTTCGTAGAAACGACAGACGGAAACGAAATCCGAAGTGAAAATTCGGAAAGTGCGGCGGAAAAACGCGCGGCTGAAAATGCAAGTAAGAAAACTGTAAATAAAAAAGTGAACAAGGGGCCGGAAATTCAGACAGTTTCGGAAAAATCTGAGAAAATCGGAAAGGCTGAATCTAGCGGCACAAATCAAGACGAAGAGAAAAACGACCACCATTGGCTTTTGTGGGCTTTTCTCGGATGCGGAATCATAGGATTCTTCATCTTCTTCCTGCTGTTTTGGAAAAGAGATGATGACGAGGAAGATGAAGAAGGCAAGAAAAAACAAAAAGTGAGCGACGAGGAATCAAAATGAATGTGAAAAATGAAAAAAACGTAAGCGAAAAATTCAAAATGTTGAAAAGAGCTTTATCGATTGTTCTCGCCTCGTTCATCCTGATTTTTACGAACTGCGACTCATGGATGAAGAGCGACGAATTTTTCGGAATAATCGACGAGGAAGTAAAATATGCGAACGCGGAAAAAATCAGCGTGTTCGTAAGGTACGCAAACACGAAGGAAGGAACGACGAACATCGACGGAACTACGACGCAGAAAGTTGAAGTTCCGTTCACTGTCTCTGCCGTAACGAGCGACGCATACGGATTTTACAAATGGGCAGCGTTCTCGACTTCGGATTATTCGACAGGCCGCCAGCACGCGATTCTTTTCAATGACGAGGCGGATTACATCGACTCATTCCTCCCGAAAGAAATATCAAGCTCAATCGTAACTTTTGACGACCCGTACTCGCCGGAAACGACCGTCACGATAAACAGCGCACGAAACGACATATTCATCATTCCGATTGTCGCGGAAAGACCGAAAATCGCGACTTCATTGCCGGCTTCGGGCGCGTCGAACGTCGTAAAGAACATGGCTATCCGCGTCGTATTCTCGAAGAAGATGGACGAGACGACGCTTTTGGACACGGACGAATCGGGCAACGTCGTTCTCTCCGACAAAATCGATATTTACAGAACATACGGAGACTTCGACAACATCACTCTCAAATCGATAAAAGACATTTTCACGAACGTAAGCTTGGGAGCGACAGGAAAAACACTCACAATCCGACTCGCAAGCGGAAAGACGATGCCGCCGAACACGAGTATCCGCGTAATCATCGACGGCGAAGTGAAGGACGCTTACGGATACGAGATGGGACAGGAATCGACAATCCTCTTCACGACAGGAACTGCGTCTGACTCGCTCTCACCGACAATTCAGGAAATCCGCGGAGGATTTGCGGACTCAAACAGCTGGGGCTTCAACCAGAACCAGGTCGACTCCGACCCGGCATATCACGTTTCTTCGACGAATCTGGACGCATTCTCGACGGACGACACGGACTCAATCAGCGCGAAGATTCTCGCACACAGAACGACAGGACTCGTCAATCTCTGGGTCTACGCGCTCGACATCACGGAGACGAACTCAACGCCGACGGAAGCGGACGTCTACCAGATTACGCTCACCGCGACGAGCCTCACAAACTCTTCGGGCAACGCTTCGGAAGGCGCAAAGGAAAAAGAGTTCTTCGCATACGAATCGGGCGGAAATTCTTCGGACGTGGCGATGTACGACAACACGCACGGCTGCCAGATTGCGTACGACGTCAGCGACCTGCCTGACGGTCTCATCAGAATCGACGTGGGCGTTACTGACACAATCGGAAACGACTCGTTCACGCCTGTCTGCGTTGACAACTCGAAAGGCAACTACTACAAGTCAATCTACGTCATAAAAGACACGACAAAACCAGATGCGGAATCGAACTTCGAAAAACTCAAGTCTGACTCTGCGGACGCTCCTTACGGCTGGTACAACGCCACAACAATCGGAACAATGGAAATCTACGAGGAAGACGACAACCTCATCATCGACAACGGAAACACAAAGCTCGTCTCGCTGCCAGAAAACATGAAGTGGATTTTCAAGATTGGCGGAGACTCAAGCTGGAAACCAAGCACTTCTGACTCAGGCTGGAAAATCATCAAAGGCAACAGATACAGGATTGCGGACGCAAGCTGCGACACTGACGGACCTGTGGACATTCAGATGAGGCTCATGGACGACTTGGGCAACATCTCTGACGCTGTTCACCTTGAGTCAATCATGTACGACGGAACGAAGCCTGCAATCGGAACTCTTTCTTGGACTGGCGACGGCGAACTTGAAGGAATAACGCAGCACAATCCGCTCACAACCCAGACACTTTCTATTCCGTTCACGGAAGTGACATCGGGAGTGAAATTCCTTGAGCTTACGTCGAAGAAAAACGGAACGACGGCGGCGGCGAAACCTCTTACGGGAGTCACAATCGCGCTCGACGGAAACGTTCTTGCAGCCGGAACCGACTACACGAACGACGGAAACAAAATCACGTTCACGGAATCGAAGAAGTCGGGAACATTCACGATTACGGGAATCAAAGTCACAGACGCGACGGCGAACACGGACGGAATCTACACAATCGGCGTTGATTTGACAGACCTTGCGCTCAACAAGACGGCAACGACATCCGAAATTTCAGTCTCGCTCGACAAGACGAACCCGAAAGTCGAGAACGTCAAGATTGCAGACCTTGTTGAAAGAATCGTTTACAACCAGACCGAAAAAACTTACTGGATTTCAAAAGAGCATTTCGACACGGAGCGCAACGCAAACAAGAACAAGCTCGAAGTGACAATCACGGAGAACGGCTCAGGAATCAAGAAAATCGAGCTTGGCGGAAACGCAAAAGTCACTTCTTCTTCCGTAATCGCAATCGGAACGACGGAATACGCGGCAGGAACGGACTTCGAAATCGACACAGAATCGAACGCGATTACTCTCACGAACGGATATTCGCCAATTCTCAGGACAGATTCTGGAACTCTCACGTTCTATATCACAAACGTTGACTTCACGAACAAGAATTCAGCGGAAGGAAACACGCTCAACATAACACTCACTGACTTTGTTGCACTCGAAGGAAACAACGCTGGAAAAATCAAACTCGAAAGCGGAAGCGACATCACGAAAGTCTATGTAGACAGCGAAAATCCTTCGGTGAACCTTGTGACGCTCACAGACCGCGCACAGAATACAGAGAACAACTCGGTAACTTCGCTCTACAAGAAAGACGCATACACCGACGAAAGAATCGTTGACATTTCGATAAAGCTCACTGCGGAATCGGCTGCAAACGGTGCTGGCGTAAAGGCAATCAAACTCACGAACGCCACATTCGGCTCAGAAACGACTGCAACCGTGGACGGAAATGCATTCACCGCATATGAAAAAGACGGCGACACTGTTACGTTCGAAAAAGTGTTCACGGGAACGGAAGAAATCACATTCTACAACGTGACGATAACCGGAACGGCAAACGGCACGCAGACAATCGGCGCGACGGCAACGGATTTGATAGGATGGACATCAGCGGAAACGAGCGATGATATTTGCTTTGACAATGTTTCTCCGGAGATTGGAACTTTGCAATGGACAACGCAGAACGATGCAAATGCAATCGCGGGAATTACAAAGGATACGATTCTTTCAACTCAGGTACTGAACATTCCTGTTACAGAAAGCACTGCAGGCGTGAAAAAACTTTCAATAAACGTTACAAAAGGCACGACAGAGATGACGACGACACCGTTTGCAAGTACGTCACTTTCTGTAAGAGTAAACGGAACGACTCTTGCATCTAGCAATTACGAAATTGCAGGCGGAGAATCCGGCTCAATCGTGTTCAAAAATCCTGTAAAGACTGGAACAATTTCAATTGCATATCTCAAGATAGCGGATGTTGATGAGGAAGGCAGCTATAAATTGAATGTCATTCTTTTGGATGCTGCTGAGAATAAAGACACAATAAGCGAAACGTCAATAGAAATCGCAAAAGACTCAAC
Source organism: Treponema sp. (assembly GCA_017525605.1). Taxonomy (GTDB): domain Bacteria; phylum Spirochaetota; class Spirochaetia; order Treponematales; family Treponemataceae; genus Treponema_D. The sequence continues at coordinate 65,732 of JAFXSM010000042.1, forward strand.
TGCACCTGTAATCGAAAAAATCACAATCGACGACATTAGAAAGCGCGTACTCTACGGCAGCGGCGACACGACATATTGGCTTGGAATGGAAGCGCACAATGCGGCACACGAGGAATCGCTCAACACAAGTGACTCTAACAATGCATCGGTTCCAGAATATGCGTGCATGGACATTTATATAACGGAAGAGTCGTCTGGTATTCAGATGATTACATTCGGAAGTGACACTATTCTCCAAAGTAGCACAAAAGTATATCTAGACGGCAATTTGCTTTCATCATCTAACGATTACTCGATAAACACTACATCTAACACGCTCAACTTTACGGTAACGCCAACAACACAGACTTCTTCAAATCCTGTCATCATGAAAAAGACTGAAGGACAACTGCACTTAAGACTTGAGAACATAAAAATCAAGAATTATTCATCAACCACTCAAGATTCGTGCAAGAACACGATAAGCGTAAAAGCTCAGGACTTTGCACTGAACAAATCGGTCGAAAAGACAGAAATCTCTCTCGATGACGCGACAGGCACGACAATCGAAACAGTCGACACAACGGCTAAACAAATCTATTCATCGAACCGCTGCAACTCTATAAAAACTATAACCTTGTGGGATCGCGGTACGGACACTGGAAATGACAAAACAAACAAAGCCGATGCAGATACAAACTACACAAATGAAAAATATGTAAATGTCATTGTAGAGCCGTATGACACAAGCTATTCAGCACGTCCTGGCGTGAACAAAGTAACGCTCGACTCAGGTGCAAGTTTTGTAACAGACGGAACGGACAAAACGACAATTGCAATAAGTACAAATGGAACTTCATGGACTGAACTCGATTCTTCAAAATATGAATTCACAGACTCAAAAACTTGTCTTTTCAAAGTTACGTTCCAGATGACGACTGCATACAGAATCAAGTTCAAGAATGTGGAACTAACAGGAAGCGAAAATGCCATCAACACGGTTTCTGCAAATGTGCATTCAGTGACGGGTCTGTCTTACAGCACAAATAAAAGTGCATCAATCACATGCGACACGACAAAGCCGTTCTGGGACGGAGCGACTGCGACTAGCGGCGAAAGCGGAACTGGACCGTTCGTTGCATACTTCTCATCAACCGGATATTACAATGAAAGTTCTCCAACAGGAATTCACGTATATCCGCATGTTACAAGCGCAACGGAAAGTTCAAAAGGCGTAATTTTGGACAGCACAGAGAAATCAGCAGATGGAACACAGGTACGCTATTTCTACACGAGTGCGACAAAATACAGCTATTCAAGCACATACGGTGTATATCTTGGAATTCCAGCAAACGACAACATAAGACTTTGGAATTCTGGAAAATGTGTCTACGATTACAAATCTACGAGTTCGACTAGCGTCAGTGCAGAAGATGTACTCAAAAACGGAACGAACCTGACGGACAACAAAAACTCAGCTACCAGCAGCTATTATACAGACTACTCTCCATGGTTCTGGTTCGACGAAGGAACACACTATGCCGTCATAAAGGACAATGCAGGAAACATTTCTCCTGTATACAAGTTCGTCGTTGTCAAAGACACCGCCGTTGTAGAAAAAGCAACGAGCGGTAGCACTGCAAGCGACAGCGGAAGCGTCAGCTTTGAAAGCCTCTTTGAATACTCGGTCGGCGAAGACGGCTACCAAATTGTCTGCTATGACGATGATTCAGGAAATCAGTTCAACTTGTACCCGACAACAAACTATCCTACTTATGCAACAAAGCGCGCTAAGATTGAGCTTAAATTCAACGACGGAACGAATTACTCATATTCAGAAGCAAAGAATACAAAAACGCAGTCAGGATTGTATGCGTACAGATTCTATCTTTCTAGTTCTCTTTTGAGTTCAACATGGACACCAACACCGACAACATCAACAACATCTACGGAAACTACATTTGCATCTAATGACACTACAACAACAACTGGATGGATTAAGTTTACAGAAGGAAAACAGGCAATCGCCGTTTATCCGCCTGACAACTATAGCGACAAGTACTACTATTACCTCCAGTTGCAGGACAATGTAGGAAACGTAAAGAACATTCAGATTCGTCAGAGTACGTCGAAAAACGAAATTTGGCAGCGCGACAAGGATACGATTAGCGAGTTCTATACGAAAAATCGGACAGCATCTTCTTATGGATTACGTACAAACGACACTAGCACAGGAATCCATTCGTTCTCAGGAGAGCAGGACGATCCGGCTAGGAATTGCAAACTCGGCATTATGATGTCAACTTCGGGCAAAACATTCTACAATGACAATGCTTCTCTTAGAGTGTTCATTGACCAGTTCACAGCAAAAATAACGACAAACTCAAAAATCTTGAGCGGTACGAACAAAGGAACAACACCTGCGTACACATACCGTGCATGTCTGTATGCTTCAGACAGCAGTTCAACACCAACAAAGGCAGATGTAGATACTGCACTCGGAGACACTCACTGGGATATGACCGCAACGGATGCCAACACAAAATATGGTTGGTCTTATCTGCATACTGACGCTGAAAAATCTCTCAACACGCCTAAGTTCACAACTGGAGACAGTGCAGGAAGTTATATTATTGACAGCAATTCTAGAAAGCAGCTCAAAGTAAAATATCCGATTGACGATGACACAAAAGACAAATACATGTTCCTCGTAATTGAAGACTACACGGGACAGTTTGGCGCATACGGAATCGGAAACTATTACATGGACGGCAGCACGCCAAAACAGACAATGAAATGGCGATACGACAACACGGCTCCGGCAATTACACTCAAAGGAGAAGATACATTGCCGTCGGATCTCAGCACGGAAGAGGAGTTGAATACACTCGTCTCTCAACCTGGAAAGCGCGTCTTTGTTTCAGGAACAAATGCTTACGTTTCAAACTTGAGGGATTCCAAAACTGTAACAGGTACAGCCAATTGGCCTCATGATACAAACAGCATGGGAAGAAACACATTCAGATCTCACTATGGCACAGATATAACAAATACTATAGGAGGTCTGCATAGTTCTGCTTACAGACCGTACTTCAATATCGATGTAAAAGAAGATATCGGAAAAATCGCCGCATACTGCTATACATACGGAACAGCGACACCTCCATCACTTGACTCAACATCAACTGACACCATCTATAACGTTACAGCAAGTAAATATCTATGGTACAACGGCTCTTATGTCTCAGATTACGGCGTAAGCGCGATGATTGACACGATAAAGCTCAGACTCGGTAATTCAGGCACAGACGCTACATCAGACGGACCAAGAACAATTTACCTGCATGTCATGGATACAGTTGGAAACGTCAGAACAATGAAGATGGGTAACGTCAACTGGAACGTAGTAGGCGACAACGAATCCACAAACAAAAACGTAAATGAATCTCCATTGACAGCTGACCCGCTTCCAGAAGGAGACGCTGCCCGCGTGCTTGAACCAGGCGAATTCTACCTAAAACAAGATAGCACAGATGGAACAATGCAGACGCTGAACGTTGCAGGTACAGGAAACACATATAAAGACGGAGCAGATCTCGAAGTAAAAGTTCCTGCAGATTGGTATCGTACATTCATAAAACCGAGCGGAACAGATGCTGGAATTTACGGATATTCACTAACAGAAGGTGACGTCTCAACAGTAGATCCTGTCAACGACAAGGATGAGGACGGAAATCTGTTCCTTCGAATACCGGCTTCAAAATACAAGGCATGGACAAGCGAAACGAACTTAAAATATTACGTTTACGACAAATGCGGAAACTACTTTACGGTAGATAACTGTACTGCGCTTGTAGATACGACTTGTCCGCAACTGTACATGGAATTCAAGGGACACTCAGGCTCTCCAATCGGAAAGATTTACGATGCAAAGAAAAAAATAAGTATTGACACAAATTCGTCATCAACAATTCTCGCAGAGGGAAACATAGCATCATCAGCTCTAAGCACATCCGGCAAAGTGTTCACAAATGAAAACACAGGCGAAGGTTCTTCTAGCGATAATCCGTACACGATTTATTCAAACGCACTGACATCTTCGACAGCGACAACAGGATCAATCGCAGGAATATTCAAAGCATTGGACAAAAACGGAACCACGACAGGCGAAATAGCAGAACTTAAAATCAAGCGATATAAAATAGATGGAACAACCATCGGCGAGAATATTGATTCAGCCGGATATTATACAAGTCTCACGAAAACTCAGATTGAACAACTCTCAACAGACGGTGTATGCACGGTGTCTGAACAGGAGATAAAACTTGACGACGGCGGAACAGACGGAAAACTCTACGAAATCTCAATTTCCGACCTTGCGTCAAACACAACGACTGTCTATCTTGCAATCAGAAAAGACCGCACCGGTCCTTCATTCGACACAAACGAACCAGCCGCTGTGGCAACAACACCGACAAACGTAATCGGAGAAAAGAGCAACAAGCTCTATTACAACACAATGAACATCGAGTTCACGCCGAACGATAGCGGAATCGGCTCAGCTACATACGAGATTTTTGGAGGAACAAGCGGAACAACGAGTTTAAAAACAGGAACAATCTCAGCAGATGGAACAAAAGTTTCAGTTTCTACAAGTGACATCTCTGGTCTCGGAACAGACGTTTTAAAAGTCGAGCTCACTGACAAACTCGGCAACTCAAAGGCTTACTCGCTGAAACTCAATGGAACAGAAGTACCGACGACGAAGAAATGGGTGAATGACACTGTAAAACCTGTTGTTAAAGACTTTTCTAAAAAGACGTTCTACGATTACGGCAAAACAATCGGTTCTATTAATGGAAGCAAGTTCTACTACAACATAATTAGCCTATGGGACAAAGATTTAAAAAAGAATGTATTGTACACTACAAGAAGTATTGACTTCGAGTTGACTCCAGCAGGAGAAGATTCTACAGGAGTGATAAAAGGATATTTCATATCAGATTCCTCAAGTGCAACAGCAGACGAAAATACAGAGCTCGCATCAAAAGTCACACTTAAACCAACTGATTATATAGGAGAAACGGGCAAGTCAGGCTACGCTTACGTCTATGCGGTTGACTACGCAGGAAATACGAGTCTTGCAAAAACACTGGAAATAAATGAAAGTAATTTTGAGTCAAAAATAAACACATTCGCTTCTACTCCAAGCTATATCGAAGACAATTACACATGTTATTTCAATGATGAAACAACAATTACAGCGAGCATATCAGATTCAAATAACAAAATAACGGAGTATGGATTCTTATATACGACAAAACAAGAGCCTGGCGATGCAGACTGGGTTTATAAAGATATTTATAAATCAGAATCAGGAACAACTACCGCTACTGTCTCTGAAAAAATTCGAGACTATATAACGGTCAACGAATTCTACTATCTCTATTTCTATATAAAAAATGGAGTACAAGATACATACAAGTACATAGGCTCAAGTGAAAACATCGGCTACACATGGGTCTACGACAACACGCCGCCGACAATCAATGCAAAGCTTGCCGAAAATTCATCTCTTGCAACGTCAAGTGCAGTTGTTGCCGCCGACACGACAATCGACTCGCTCACGACAGGCTATTACACAAAGGACGGCTACACGCTTTCATTTGAAATTGCAGATGCAACAGGTGGCTGCGGTCTTGATACAGTAACAGGCGCAACTGCAAGCGACACAACGTACACGGCAACGAGCGATGCAAGCGGTGCAATCAATGTGACCGCAACGGACAAACTCGGAAACAAGGCGGAATTCAAGCTTTCTGCAACTGTGGACAAGGAAGGACCTGTTGTGAGCGGAATCACAGTCACAGGCGCGGTAAAGCATGAGAACGAATCGATTCTGTACGTCAAAACAAAGGAAAGTACAGCGACTGTAACAGAAGTGTCGGCAACGGCAGAGGGAGTTAATTCACAGAACAAATACATTCTGACGAATTCAAATTCTGGACTTGCGGCGAACTCTGCTTGGCAAGAAACAGCACTTTCAATAACGGACTTTGAAGGCAAAACGTCAGATGAAGTCTACATTGCATCAATCGACATTCTCGGAAACATCAGCTACAAAAAGCTCAGCGAAATCGCGCTCAAATACGGAAGCGAAGAGAGCGACACGATTACGGGCGCATACACGCTCGTGAAAGATGAAACTCCGCCAGCTGCGCCAACGACAATTTCCGTAACCGAACGAGAAGGTATGATTCTGAAAGCGGAGGAAGGTGAGCAGCCTCTAATCTATTTCAGCGCAACAGTGTTCGGAGAAGAAGCTACAAACGCAGGACTCGAAGCGACAATCGCACAGGCAGAGACCGACAGCGACCTAAAAGGATTCAAAGTCGGCGAAGACGGAACAGTCGGAAGCACAGTCACAATTCCACTCACATTCGAAGAAGATGCAACTACAAAAGAAGTCGCAATCTACGCGGTAGACTTTGCAGGCAACGTGTCGGACGCATTCACAGTGAAAGTAGTGAACGACAGCGAAGGACCAGAGATTGGAACATACACAGGAGAAGCACCAATAAAATGTTGTGACGGTACTGATGGAAAAGATTACGCAACAAACATGATTACTAGCGGATACTCTTTGTCAATTCCTGTGACAGAATCGACAGGCACAAAAGTCAAATACGGATATATCATCAATGAAGCTGATAAAAATTCTCCGCCAGCATCATCAGGCATTGCAGAATGGACAGAGGCAACTATCGGTGAAGATGGCGTAACAATCGAATTCCAAATTCCTAATATAGAAACAATTCATCAGCACCTGTTCTTCTATGTAAAAGATGAACTCGGAAACGAATCTGTAACAGCACTTGGAGATCCAACAAAGAACTGGGAAAACTGGTGGCTCAAGTATGACGCTTCGCAAGGAACATCACCATCAAGCTCTTACACATTTGACGCAAATAGCAAAAAGGCAACTATAACGATTACAAATCTCTCAATGTACAATCCTTTAAAATCAATTTCTGTCAGCGTAACAGGAACGTACACACAGACCATAGTTACTGGTGAAAATGACGATGGAACCCAAACAACTGAAGAACAAACAGAAAATGTCACTAGAACTGCAACAATAAAATCGATGAATATTGGTGGTTCATTACCTTACAAGAGTGAAAATCTACCTACGAGCGAAGAGTTCCAGACTCCTTATATCGTAACAACACTTACACTTGAAGCGGAAAATCTTTCATCTGTCACGGATTGTAAAGTAAATATCAAATTGCAAAGCGGTACAGTTCCAGAAATAACAGCACCTCAAGCCTTTATCACTAGAACCGGCATCCCTACTCTGACCAGCTTCTTCGACAACTCTACAAAGAAGAGCAGCAAAAAAGCGACTCGCATGGTTACATTCGACGAAGTGTTCGCAAAACGCTACCAGACTTCATCAGCAACGTCCGCAGTTAAGACTGCTACGAACGTCGCTTCCAAGACGGCGGACGCGGTTGCAAAGGCTGTCGCAAAAGACGAAACAAGCGAAGCAAGAACCGTGGACTTTTCTTCTTACAAGAACGAGATTGCAAGACACCTTTCAAGCGCGACGACTTCGGAAAGCGCGAACGTGACAAAGCGGAAGGCACAGAGCTCAAACGTCAAGCTCACGAAGGAAAAAGAGAAGAAGCTCATGCAGAAATCAGCGGAAACTGTTGAACAGACTGCCGAAAATGCAACGGGAAGCGCAAACGCAACTGCGGAAAATGCGGACGCGGCAGAGAAAACTCAGCTCACGCAGGTTCAGGTTCAGATTCTCAAGATTCTCCTTGCGATGTTCATTGCAAGCGTTGTTGTAGGAGCAGTTTTTGCGATAAAAAAGCGGTTTCAGAACGAAAAAAATGCTGAAACTAGAATTTAAATATGTTAAAATTAGTAGCGGAAAAAATAGCTGAGTCCGTGGGACTCGGCGAGGAGTTGAATATGAAGAAATCTATCATGTCACTTTTGATTGCTATCGCAACAACATTCGCGCTGTTCGCAGCAGACTCTTACAAGGTCAAGGCAGTTTCCGGAAAAGTCCAGTACGACGACAACGGAAGCTGGAAAGCTGTCACAAAAGGCATGGAGCTTTCAGCTGATGCAAATGTGACTGTAGGCGTCGGAGCCAACCTCGTCGTGACAAAAGTCGGCGGCAAGAAAGATGTACGAATCAAGGCAAATTCGAAAGGCACAATCGAAAGCTTTGCATCTGCATCTTCTGGCGGTATCAAAGTTGGAGCCGCAGCAGAGAAAAACACGACTGCAAAAGCAAAAGACGCTGGAGACAAAGGCGTTGCAACTGCTTCTAGCCGTGCGTCAGACGTAAAGAAAGAAATGGAATTTGCGGAAGACGACGAAGAAGCCGTAGCGGAGTAAAATCTGCGGCAATCCAAAAAGGCAATCGATTCTGTCATCGGTTGCCTTTTTTATTTGCGCATACAAAAAGTAAAAGCGAAAATAAAACAAATTAAAAAAGGGAAAGGAGAAAAAGTGAAAAAATGAGAAAGACAAACATCATCATTCCGGTGGCGGCGGTCGGATTAAGCTCGCTTGTTGCATTTTCCACGCTCGACTTCAAGATTGCGGATTTGTTCCAGCGGATTCTTCCGAGCACGGAGGAAAGCCCACAAGTTTCGATGCTCAACATCAACGACGACTCGGTGAAGAACATCGGGACGTGGCCGTTCTCGCGCGACGTGTACGCAAAGAGCTTCGTCACGCTCAAGGAACTTGGGGCGGAGGCAATCATTTCCGATTTGAGTTTCGTCGATGAAAGCCAGGCTCAGGTCAACCTCAAATACATCAAGGAAGACGTTCCGAATATGATTGACGAAGAATTCAGCGGAATAAACGAGAATTTCACCGGATTCTTGCAGTCAAAAGAAGGAGCTGGTTTCACCGACGAGGAAATCGAAAGCTCCTCTTCGGAATTCTCAGCCGCGAACGACGAAATCAAGGGCAGAATCAAGGACGACGTTGAGCGCGCAGTCTCCGACGTTGACCAGATTCTCGGAAACACGCTCTCAATCATCGACAACGCGTATCTCACTCTCACTTTCGCGAACGAATATGAAGTTTCGGAAGAAAGCCAGGCATTTTTAAAGGACAAAATCGCGCTCAAGAACGTCCACGGAGAGAACGACACGCTCACACCTGAATACAAGGGAGTTCTTCCGGCAATCGGAAAGCTCCTCGTGCACGCAAAGTCGGCGGGATTCGTCAACACAAAGCCAGACGCGGACGGATACACAAGGCGCGTCCACCTGCTCGTCAAATACAACGGCGACTACTACGGGCAGCTCACTCTCCCTTCCCTTCTCGACAGGCTCGGAAATCCCGAAATCGAAGTGACGAATTCGAGCATCACTCTCAAAAACGCGAAAATCAACGGAAGGACGAAGGACATTTCGATTCCGCGAGACAAAACAGGCGCAATGCTCCTGAAATTTCCGAAAAAGCAGTTCCATGACTACAACTGCATTTCGCTTTGGGAAGCATATTCGATAAGTGAAAGGGAAGAATCGGTCAAGAACAACATCAATCTCATGTACGACGCAGGATTCTTCGACTCGCTCGACGAAAATCCGTATGACATTTCGGAGGCGGCAAAATTCAATCTGGACGTTCTGATGAATTCAGCATACGAATCCCCGGACATCACATTCAACGAATACCTTGAGCTTCGGAAAAACTACTTTGAGGTGCTGGAAGTCGTCTTCGCAGGCGCATTGCAGAAAACCTTGCTCGAAGAAAACAAGGACGATGCCGAGGTCGTGAAGTACATCAACGACACGTTCGAGGTTGCAAAAGAGAACTACAAATCTCTGATTGACGCGCGGAATGAACTTAAAGAGAAAGTCGAGGGAAGAACATTCCTCATCGGAACGACTGCGACTTCCACGACAGACTACGGGCTGAACCAGTACGAGGAGCATTACCCGAATCCGGGCGTGCACTACACCGTTCAGGACATGATTCTGGCGGAAGATTTCGTGAATGACTGCCCGATTTGGTTCTCGATTGCCATCGCGCTCATCCTTTGTTTTTCGTACAGCTTCATCACAATCAAAGTAAAAGACACGCTTTTGCAGATTCTCATCGGAATCGGACTCATCGCAATCGAAATCGCATTTCTGCTCGCGGTGTTCTTCGTCACGCGAACATACGTCGGCACGGCAGTTCCGACAATTTCTCTTCTTCTCACGTTCGTCTCGATAATCATCCTCGGGTTCATCGTGGCATCGAACGACAAGAAATTCTTGAAGAACGCATTCAGCCAGTGTCTTTCGCCGGATGTCGTTGACCAGGTGGTGAACAATCCTTCAAGCTTCAAGCTCGGAGGCGAAACTGTCGAGATGTCGGCAATCTTCACCGACATTCAGAAATTCTCTTCTTTCAGCGAACTTCTCACGGCTCCTCAGCTCGTCGCGCTTCTCAACTATTACCTTACGAGAATGTCCGACATCATCATGGGCGAAAAGGGAACGGTCGATAAGTACGAGGGAGACGCAATCGTCGCGTTCGTCGGCGCACCAATCAAGATGACCGACCACGCCACAAGAATCTGCTCGGCAGCTCTCAAGATGAAGAAAGCGGAAATCGAGATGAACGCGGAAATCGTGAAAATCGCGACGCTCTCGGACGACGCTCTCAAAGCAAAAATCGACGAACAGGTGAACGCTTTGGAAGACGAGAAAGAGCAGGCGGAAGTGAGGGAGAAACTCAGCACGCTTTACGAGACATTCAGAATCATGGTGAAGAACAAGAAGACGCTCTTCACGCGAATCGGTATCAACTCGGGAGAAATGACGGCGGGCTACATGGGTTCGGACAACAAGAAGAACTACACGATGATGGGAAACAACGTCAACTTGGCTTCCCGTCTTGAAGGCGTGAACAAGCAGTATTCGACTGCCGGAATCATGATTTCGGAGCACACTCGGAAACTCCTGGGCGACAGGTTCGTTGTCAGAAGCCTTGACCGGGTGCAGGTCGTGAACGTCAAAACTCCGATGAGGCTGTACGAGCTCGTCGCGGAAAAATCCGAGTCGAACGAGCAGCTTCTGAAATACATGGAGAATTGGGAAAAAGTCCTGAAAGTGTTCGAGGCTAGGGATTACGCAAAGGCACTCGAATATCTGAAAAAGCTTTCGTCGATGAAGATTGAGCAGTACCCGGACGACAAAGTTGCCAAATACTACATCAATCTCATCGAAAACTTCTTCATCAAGGGAACCTACCCGACCGACAAGGACGACGCAGGAGTGGCGTTCAACCCGGAGAACGGAGTGTTTACGTTGCTTCAGAAGTAGGGGCTTGCCGTTGTCCACATTGAAAAAGCACTGTGCAGTTGTCGACAAGCCTGCAGAGAATCGCGAATGCGATTCTCTCGCCTTAGTGTCTTACTGTGCGATACCTCTGAAATCGTTCAGGCTGCGGAAGCCTTTGCGCTGCATGTAGCTGCGGATTCCGTCGATGATTTCGACCATTGCATTCGGGTTGAAGAACGTCGAGGTGCCCACTTCCACGGCGGCGACTCCCGCCATGATGAATTCCACGGCGTCCTGCCAGGTGGCGATTCCACCGATTCCCACGACAGGGATTCGCTCGCTTTCGGGAAGCTTGTTGATTGCGGCGACGACATCGTAGACCATGCGGAGGGCGATTGGGCGGATTGCAGGGCCGCACAGTCCGGCTTTCACGTTGTCAAAGACTGGTCTGCCTGTCTCCACGTTTATGGACATGGCCTGGAAAGTGTTCACAAGGCTGATTGCGTCGGCACCGGCTTCGCGCACGGCAAGTGCGATTCCGACCAAATCGGGAGCGTTCGGGCTGAGCTTGACCATCAAAGGCTTTTTGGTCGCCTCGCGCACTGCTTTTACGACTGTGGATGCGGCAGTACAGTCCATTCCGAACGCCATTCCGCCGGCTTTCACGTTCGGGCAGGAGATGTTCAGCTCAATCATCGGAATCTCGGTCTTGTCCAGAAGCTCCGCACCCTTCACATAGCCTTCGATTGAGGAGCCGGAGAGGTTCGCGATTGATGTCGCCTTGAACGCCATCATCGTCTTCAGCTCGTGCTCGATGAAATGCTCGATTCCCGGATTCTCAAGGCCGATTGAATTTATCAGGCCGGACGGGGTTTCCACCAGACGAACTCCTCCGTTTCCTGCTTTCGGCTCAAGAGTGAGACCTTTCGAGCAGATTCCGCCGAGCTTGTTCACGTCGAACACGGAAGAATATTCAGTTCCGTAGCCGAATGTTCCCGAAGCCGCGATTACAGGGTTCTCAAAATGAACGCCTTTTATATCGACAGACAAATCAGGATTCAAGGATTCGTTTCCGAGGTTCGCAATCATGCGCACTTTTGGAGGAGTGAAGTCGAGGATTTTTCCGTCGAACACGGGACCGTCCTTGCAGCAGCGTTTGTTGCCCTCGCCCGTCTTTATCGTGCAGCCGAGACACGCGCCGAGTCCGCACGCCATTCTGTTTTCCATAGAAAGCCAAGACTGAACTCCAGCCTCGACGCAGATTTTCTGAATGTATGAGAGCATCGGAAGCGGGCCGCAGGCGTAGACGACATCGTATTTTTTCACATCGTCGGCATTTATCGCGGCAGTAATCATTCCCTGAATGCCCACGGAGCCGTCATCAGTCGTGACGACGAGCTTGTTCGGATTGATATGATTCAAGCCGTAAGAGCCGGACTTGAACGCGGCAAAAAAATCATACGACTTTGCAGGCAGCGTTGTGGCGAACCCGGCGACAGGCGCGACACCGATTCCGCCGCCGATAATCGCGACTTTCGCACCTTCGGCCGGACACGGGAAGCAGTTTCCGAGCGGACCGATAAGCTCAATCTCGTCATTTGAAGAAAGGGAGACGAGTTCGGAAGTGCCCTCCCCTTTTTTGAGAATCAGGAATTCAACAATGATAGAACCGTCTGAATACGGATATGAAGCGTAGACCGAAATAGGGCGGCCGAGCAGAGTTTCCGAACGTTTTGCTTTCAATAGATAGAACTGACCAGGAAGCGGCTTCGGCGCATATTTTGTTGAACCGTCATCATTTTTTGTCGGATTGGCTTTAAGTTTCAGAAGAAAGACGCTGCCTTTCGGAGACGCGCCTTCAACTTCACAGACATTGGAAACCGAAGCGACTGTAAAAACTGGGAGCGGAAGACCTTCGCAATTGACTGTTTCTGACATAAATTCCCCAATTACAGACCGAGTTCTTTCTTTGCGTTCAGCAAATCGGCTTTTGAAGCGAGAGCAGCTTTCTGTGCGGAATCAGCGATTTCCTTGAGGCAGAGATTTCCGCTTTCGACTTTTGAAGCCAAATCGGCATCTTTTTTCCATGCGCAGAGGATTCCGCGGCTGGAGTTCACAGTTCCGCCAGCCTTGTCCAGAAGCGTCGCGGCGATTCTTGCAGCTCCGCCCTGCGCACCGTAACCAGGAATCAGGAAGAAAAGCTCAGGATATGCATCGCGTAAAAGTCGTGCGTCGCTTTCTTCCGTGCAGCCCACGACCGCACCGACAGGCGAGCAAGTCTGCTCAGGATAGACGTTTTTGAATTCAGAAGCGATTCTTGCAAGCTCGCTTCCTGTCCTGTCGAGTACTCTTCCGCCGCTCTTCAGTTCCTGCTGTTCGATATCGACCATGCCTGGATTTGATGTGCGTAACAGAACGAAAATTCCCTTTCCAGCTTTCTTTCCGTCATCGAGAACGTTGCAGTATTCAGTGAACGGCTTGAGCGTGTCGAATCCCATGTACGGATTCACAGTGATGATGTCAGTCTCGAATTCGCCCGAAAAATGCGCACGGGCATACGCTTTTGCAGTGTCGGCAATGTCGCCTCGCTTGATGTCGGAAATCGCGATGAGCCCGGTCTCTTTCACGGCTTTCAGCGTTTCAACATACGCCTTCAGACCTTTGAGCCCCATCGCCTCGTAATACGCAATCTGAATTTTGAAGCAGCAAGCGGATTTGTCCGCCGCAACTCTTCTGATGATTTCCTTATTGTACGAAAGAATCGCATCCGCAGGGTCGCCAAGCACCTTGAGAAGCGGTGGCGGCAGATATGACGGGTCAGTATCAAGACCAACACAAAGCGGACCATTTTTATCCGCAAGTTCCCTAAGAATTTCCATCGAATGTTTCATAAAATCTCCTGTTTTTTATAAAAGACTGCAAATCAGTCTATTCTATCATTGAAGACGATTTTATTCTCATAGGGAAACAAGCGTAGGCGGGGTTCCCGCCGAGAGCTTGTTTCCAGCTTTTACATTGTTCTTAATCTAGCTAAATTAAACCGTGAACTGCGACATCTGCCCAGAAATCTCCGCGATTGAGCTCTTCATTTTCACGGAGACTTCCGAAAGCTCAGTGCTGTTCGCGTCGATTGTCTTTGCTCCGACCGACATATCGCCGATGCTTTCCGAGATTATCGTGCTCGACTCCTGCAATGCGTCGATGTTTTTCAGAATCGTCTTGCTTCCCGCCGCCATTTTCTGTGCGGCGGCAGTGACTTCGCTCGTGCTGGAATTCATCGTGTGCAGAGTTTCCATGACCTGCTTTGAGCCTTCGTTCTGCTCTTCCATTGCAAGTTTGATGCTTCGGACAATCTGATTCGTGCTCTTGATTTCGCCGGAAACTGCGTCGAACGACTTGCTCGATTCCTGCGAAGCGTTGACGACGGCGATAATCGAAGACTGAATGCTTTTAAGCTGTTCTCCGATTGTCTTTGACTGGACAGAAGAAGTTTCCGAAAGTTTCCTGATTTCGTCCGCAACGACAGCAAATCCCTTTCCGGCATCCCCGGCATGTGCAGCCTCGATTGCGGCATTCATCGCAAGGAGGTTCGTCTGGCTCGCGATGCTTGCGATTGCCGAGTTCGCTTCCTGAAGCATCTTCGATTTCTCTTCAATCTGCTGGATTTTTTCGTTAACGTCCTTCTGTTTCTGCTGACCTGCCTGCGCCTCGTTTTCAAGCGAAGTGAACGAAGAAGCCATGTGATCAACGGAAGTGTTTACGCTCCTGATATTCGCGACCATTTCCTCGACCGCGCTCGATGCGCTCGCGACACCTTCCGACTGCCCGACAATCATGTTCTCAAGCTTGTCGATGCTTTCAGTGATTTCAGACACGGTTTCGGAAGTTTCCCTTACGTTCCGCACCTGCAAGTCAATCTGAGACTGCACGCTGTTGATGTTCGCTATTATTTCCGAAATCGAAGTCGCCGTGTTTTCCGTTGAGCGCGCCATGTCGTTTCCGACAGCGTTGAGGCGCGACTCCGATTTTTTTACAGTTCCGATTATTCCCTGAAGTTTCTGGATGAAGATGTTCTCCTCGTCAACAAGCTCCCCGAACACCTTGAAGACTTTTCTTCCGTCAACGGAAACTCGTTTTGTCAAATCCGCGTTTCCGCTCGAAAGCTCCGCAACCGCGCTCTTGAGTGTTCTGAGCTGCTTGATGATTGCAAGAATCGTCGTCGCAAGAAGAATGAGAACAGCAACGATGATGAGGCTCGCAAGGAACGGTATCGTCGCATGTTCGAAAAATTCCTGCATGGTGTACGGAGTGAATATTGCGATATGCCATCTGACAAGATTGATAGGTGCCAAAAGATACACACCGTCGATTGTCTTTACGGTCGTTATGCTCTTCGGCTTGGCTTCGACTTTTTTTAGGTACGGCAAAACGTCGTAAATGTTTTTCTTGTCTTTAAGAATCGAAGAATCGAGCGCACCAGTGACTTCATCCTTGTCGTTGAAAAGATACATCGTCATTTCAGAATCGATTTTGTTGTACATCGTGTCGATGAAAGTCTGAAGCGGAACTCCAGTTCCCGCCATTCCGATTGGCTTTCCGGTCTCGTCACGGACAACTGCGTTCACCCAAAGCATCGTGACGTTCAATGTCTCGTTGTAGTTGATGTTGAAGTTATACTCTTCCGTCTCGTAAAGCGTCATGTTGTACCAGTAGTCGTTCGGGCTGTTCGGGTCTACCGTGTACGAATATTTCATTCCGCTCCAGAATTCCTTGTCGGCATCGCTCGTCCAGAAAACTGACTTGCTCATGAACGAATTCTGGAACGCCTCGAAATCGGCAAATGCGTTTGCCCTATTCACCTCGTCAGATGGAAGTTTGAGGAATTCTATAATCGAAGGCGTCTTTACCATCTGCCTGACGAGAGTCAGCTGCTCGTTCATGCTCGACTCGAATTCCAAAGTCCTAAGCTGGGCGTGAAGGTTCATCTCGGACGTTTTTTCGTTGATGAACAAATTCTTTGCGATTTTGCTCACGACGAACAAATCCCCGACAATTACAATCGCCACGAAAATTAAAAGAGCTACGGTTCTCTTTATTCCTTTCTTTTGCATTTTCAACACACTCCTTTATTGTGCCAGTTTAATTTAAAACTTATTGAGTTCTCTCCTAAGCGTTTCAGCTGATTCACACATCTTGTCAGCAAATTTCATATAACAGCAATCAGAATTGCAGACTTTTGAAAAAATACCTCCTTTCGCACTTTTCGCACTTTCAAGATTTTACGAATATGAATTTTTTTTGAATTACATAGCTTACGAAAAACAGCGTTCCGTCAACGCAGATTTTTATGACGATTGTAGGAACCGGTGTTTCGGACAAAATTGAATGGAAAAAGTTCACGAGTGCCGCGCTTGCAGCCATCTTGCACACAAAGAGAACCGCGAAAGGTATCGATTCCCTGAAAAAATTCCTGTCGCTTTCGAACGCCCAAAATTTGTTTATCAAAAAATTCACTGTGGTCGAAGCGATTCTTGCGATTACAGTCGATGCAGTGATTGAAAGACACTTGTTCACCAGATAAAAAATCAGAAAATCAAGAAACGCCGAAACAAGCGAAGAAATAAAACATTTTGCAAACTGCGATAATTTTACACTCATTTGCAGAATTTTAATCGTAAATCACCAATTTTGAAAGAGAATTTAAAGAATTTATATTTCAATAGAAGACGCGGCTGTTCCATTGCAACTTAAAAACGCCGTTCTCAAGAGAAACGAGATTCATCGAGCAGTTCGGAAAGCGCACTTTCCAATATTCGCAAAGATTTCTTCCGTCGATATGCAGAAGAAGCGACTGCAAAGTTCCGCCGTGAGTGACGACGAGGACGTTCTCCGCTTTTCCTTCGAGATTTCGGATTTCGCTTTCCCAAAAGTCGCCAGTCCGTTCCAGTGCCGAATCAAAACTTTCGGCATCAATTGCGGCAACGTATTTTTCGGGCGCGGTGAAAAAAAGGTCGAAATTTTTCAGTTCAGGAATCGACTTCCGCTCGTTTTCCGTTGTACCTTCCGCTTTTCCGAATGCAATTTCGATGAGGCGATTGTCCTTCCTGATTTTTTCCGAATCAAACCCGCTAATCAGCTCCGCAGTTTTAAGCGCACGCCTGAGCGGACTCGAATAAACAACATCAAATTCGATTTCCGCCTTCAAAAGCCCCTCGCGAGTCTTTTCCGCCTGAGCGATGCCGGACTTGTTAAGCTCAATATCCGTCCGCCCCTGCAACTTCCAAACCGTATTCCAATCCGTCTGCCCATGTCTAGTGATGTAAATGTTCATAATTGATTTTGATTCTACAAAATGAATTCTGTGCTTTGTCGCCGTTTGAACAATCAAGGTGGGCATAAACAAGCGGAAGCGAGGTTCCACTGACGAAGACACTCAGCCACCGCGCAGCGGTACTGCCGTCTTCGACAGTGGGTTCTCGCTGAAAGCTTGTTTATGCCCGACACTGTGCGACATTTGTGCAACAGATGTGCAACAAACTATGCGTTTTTGTTGAAAATGAGCTCGTTGAATTTGCCCGTTTCGATGTCGATGAAGCGGACGAAAAGCGAAACCTTGTTGTCCGCATTCAGCGAATTCCAGATGTTTCCCGCGAATTCGTCGATTGTGCCCTTGATTTCGACAAGCTCAGGCTCGCCCTCGAACGACGGGAGCGGATTTCCGTTGCCCATGTATGTGTGGATGTAATGTCCTTTTCCGTTCTGCGGATTGTCGAACGTGAAAGTGTTCCTGATTGTGTTGTCAGGATTTCCGTTGTCGCTCTTCAAAATGGAAATTGCATAGTTGAATTTTCCAGAGTCAACATTCAGAAGCGACGAAATGCGTGGCGTGTAGTTCGGCGCGTCATGCTCATACTTTCTTTCGCGGAGGCTCAGCTCGAACGTAAGGCCGCTTTTCAGTCCCTCAAAAATCGTGTCGGTCTGATCCCCGTTCGTAACAATCGTCTTCGTTCCGAACTGGCGCACTGCCGCATAAATGATGAGGCTCGGGTCGCCCGCGATGAGCTTTTCGTCAAATGCCTTTGTCCTGACGACTTCGCTTCCGTTCTCTTCTTCTTTCACGAAGATTCTGTTTCTGCTTCCTGCGCTTCTTCCCATCGTCCAGTATGCGACCACGGCATTCTTTCCGTCCTGCGTCTTTCCGACTACGATTCCGCGTCCAGGATATTCATTCTCCGTCAAAAGCTTTGTGAGTGATTTGATTTCCATTTTTGTCTAACTCCTTGCGAAATAGATTACAGAATTTTCACAGAACTTTCAGAGAATTTCACATTTTTTTGACTTCGCAATTCTTTTCATTGATAATGGAATTGAGGACAGATGCAGATTGATTAGGGGGAACTTTTATGAAAAAGATTTTTAATCATAATCAAGTGAAAATAAAAAAAGTAAAGTTCAAGAGAGAAGAAAAACTCACGCAGACGCTTGCATTCAAACTTGAGCGCGCTGTCTTTTTCCTATTATTGTTCTTCTTCTCCGCTCTCGTCATCGCGCTCGACATATCAATCAGAAGCGACAACGTAAAATCATACACGACGCTCAGTTCTTCGATTGTCGAGCGAAGCTCATCCGCAATGTCTTACTGGATTTCGGGATATTTCAAAGATTTGAGGGTTTTCACGAAGAATTCGATTTTTCTTGACGGGAGCATTTCTGAAATCGTCGATTTTATGAAAGAAAACAAGCGTCTTGTCGGCGAGGATTTTTCTTACGTCGGAATCGCGGACATGAGCGGGAATTTCATCACAACTGACGGGCAGGAATTCAACGTGATGGGAAACGAATTTTTTTCCGCAATCAGCAACAAAGGTCTCGGAACGTACATCTCGAACCCGACAAAAAGCGCGAATGGCGAATACATTTTCTATGCGGCAGTGCCGGCAATTGACAGGAACGGAATCATGTTCGGAGTTTTCGCGGGCGCAGTTCCGGTAAAAATAATCCAGCACGAAGTCGAGAGCACGGACATCGGCGAGGACGGAGTCGCATTCGTGTCGGACTCCACGGGCGCACTCGTCTCGCACCCGGACAGCTCCAGAATAATGGAAAACTTTTTTGCGGCGGGCGACGAAGCATGCGGACTTATCGGGCTCCACGACGTGGCAGTCGAAATGATTAGCGGAAAAACAGGAACCGGGAAAATCCACAACAAAGGAACAGATCAGACGGACTACCTTTTCTATGCGCCGATAAAAGAAACAAAATGGTCGCTCGCAGTCTCAATCCCTGAAAGCACGGTTCTCAAATCAGCAAAGAAGAACAGCTGGAACATTGCAGGGTGCAGCCTTGTCATCGCAATCCTTCTTCTGATTTTCATCGCAATTTATCTGAACATACTTCTCAAACCGCTTCTCGCGCTCAAAAATTCAATTTCCGAAATCGCTACCGGGGACGCGGATCTGACGCAGAGAATCAACATAAAATCGAAAGACGAAATCGGAAGCGTCGTCCAGGGATTCAACGTGTTCGTGGAAAATTTGCGCAGAATCATCAGCGAAGTGAAGGACTCGAAAGACCTTCTGCATGAAGTTGACGGAAACCTTCAGCAGACGACACTTGAGACTGCCGACTCAATCGCGAAAATCTCATCGAACATCGACATGGTTATGGCGCAGATTGAAAGCCAAGGAGAGAGCGTTGACGGAACGGCTTCCGCAGTCACGCAAATCGCAAAGAGCATAGAAAACCTGAACGCGCTCATCGAGGAGCAGGTGTCGGCAGTCAGCGAGGCGAGCAGCGCAATCGAGCAGATGCTTTCGAACATCTCGTCGGTCTCAAAAAGCACAGAGAAAATGGCGAACGCGTTCTCGAACCTCGAAGAATTCACTCGCAACGGAATCGAAAAGCAGAACGCGGTCAACGAGCAGATTGCGAAAATCGAAGAGCAGAGCATGATGCTTCTGAACGCGAACAAGACAATCTCGAAAATCGCATCGGAAACGAACTTGCTTGCGATGAATGCGGCAATCGAAGCGGCACACGCAGGCTACGCGGGTCAAGGGTTCACGGTCGTAGCGGAGGAAATCCGGGACCTTTCGGAAAATTCCGCCACGCAGTCAAAGAAAATCGGCGCGGAACTGCAGAACATTCAGAAGTCAATCGAAAACGTCGTCGCGGCAAGCGAAGAGGCGAAAAACGCATTCAACGAGGTCGGAAAGAACATCCAGCTCACGGACACAATCGTCCAGCAGATTAAAAACGCAATGGAAGAAAGCCAGCAAGGAAGCTTGCAGGTCACACAATCGCTACGGGTGATGAACGAAAGCTCCGCCGAAGTAAAAACTTCGTCCGAAGAAATGTCCGCAGGCAACCAGACAATCCTCGGCGAAATCCAGCGACTCCAGGAATCGACGGCGGCAATGCGGGAGAGCATCGACACAATGGGCACGAGCGTCCACCACATCGACGCGAACGGAAACACACTGAGCGACATCTCAAGCACAATGCAAAAATCGATAAGCCAAATCGGAAGTCAAATCGACTTGTTTAAGGTCTAAGGCGGTTGCCGGAGTGCGATTGTGTTCTAAACATTGTGCAGTGGATGCAACCGGGGACGGCACGCGCGAAAGCGCGTACCTTTCCATTAATTGCGAGATATATAAAAAATACTGCCATTATTGAGGAGAGAACGGACGATGAATGTTGAGAATTGTGGGTATGAAAAGAAACGATGGCGTTCTGCAGATTGTGATTTTCGGATAAATCTCCGTCGCACAAGACGTAAAAAACATGGAGAAATCAGGAAAGAAATGCTCGACTTTCTTGAGAAAATAGGCAAAGAAAACGGAATCCAGCCTGAATATTTCGGAGGCTTTTTTTATGAAAAATGCGCCGAGCGTTACAATTCCGTCCTGGATTTTTCGAATTCGCTCGGTCTAAATCTTAGCCTAAAGAAAATTACCGAAGAAGAACTCAATGCAGGCAGGCGTTTTGGCAAAATTTTTTCGGAAAAAATCATCAGTACGGATAAATTCGAGATTGAATTTCATGCCGTTTTCAATAGTCAGGCTAAGTTTTGTATTAAGTTTTCCATATTCGGAAAGGAAGAATCGACTTTGGCAGAATATCTTGAAACAGGAGGAAGAAGCACTCCTTATCATTGTGAGTTTGTTTTCCCACCAGAGCCTGAAAAAATCGCCCATTTCATGCTGGCACTGAAAACGAAAACTGCACCGTTCGTCGATGAATTTCTTGAGTCGAAAATCAAACCGTGGGATGAGCAACGGAAAAAAATGTTTTTTGAGCACTCAAAAACGATGAAAATCCTTGAAATCGAAGCGGCAGGAATCGAAGCGTTGATTTCCGAATCCTTCGAAGATTTGCCAAAAAGATATCGCGTTTCCAAAGGCTTTGAGAGTTTTCGCGTCAGATACGCGCTGGACGAAAAAAGAAATGCAGTCGCCATTGTCCCGCGCGGTTTCGATGACATTGCAGCGTTCGCTTCCGCATTCCGCAAGTTCGTGGAAAAAGGCGAATCCACGCTCGACGGCATCGAATTCCGCATTGAAGACAGATTGGAAATTGTGTGAAAGTCTTTTGGGATTTTCAAATTCACTGATTTTTCTTGACCGCACTAGACATTTTTTTTTATTTGTTGTAAAAATCAAGTATGACAAAGGTGTCAGAAAACAATCTTTAGGGATATTGTGCCTTGAGAATTGTTTTGTGACATCTTTGTCTTTTTTTTTGATTTCAATGTTTTTCGTTGAGTTTTTTTTGATAAAAATTCGATGGAAAATTGAAAATAAGGGGTTTCATTTATGGCAATCAAAGAATTTAACGTGAAGAACGCTTATTGCAAGCGCGTTTGGGACGAGCTCAAAACTCGTTATGCTGATCAGGAGCACTTCTTGCAGGCTGCAGGTCTCGTTTTGGAGACACTTTCTCCGGTCGTTGACACAATGCCTGAGCTTGAGAACACAGCAGTTCTCGAACGCTTCGTTGAGCCAGAGAGAATCATCATGTTCCGCGTACCGTGGACAGATGACCAGGGCAAACCACACGTTAACCGTGGATTCCGCGTTCAGTTCAATTCTGCAATCGGACCTTACAAGGGAGGCTTGCGCTTCTCTCCAGAAGTCGGTCTTGACGTTCTTAAGTTTCTCGGATTCGAGCAGGTTCTTAAAAATTCTTTGACAACACTCCCAATGGGCGGCGGCAAAGGTGGTTCTGACTTCGACGGTCACGGAAAATCTGACGGCGAAATCATGAGATTCTGCCAGAGCTTCATCACAGAGCTTTACCGCCACATCGGTGCCGACACAGACGTTCCAGCTGGCGACAAGGGCGTTGGCGGAAAAGAAGTTGCTTACATGTTCGGTCAGTACAAGAGAATCACAAACCAGTTCACAGGCGTTTTGACTGGTAAAGGCTTGGATTTCGGCGGTTCTTTGATTCGTCCAGAAGCTACAGGTTACGGTCTTATCTACTTCGCAGAGTGTATGCTCAAAGCAGCTGGTACAGACTTCAAGGGCAAGGTTTGCTCAATCTCTGGCGACGGAAACGTTGCTCAGTACGCTTGTGAGAAAATCACACAGTTGGGCGGAAAAGTTATCACTCTTTCTGACTCGACAGGTTACATCCTCGACGAAGACGGAATCGACGCTGAAAAGCTCGCTTACGTTATGGAATTCCGCGGACGCAAAGAGAAAATCGACGCTTACGTCAAGAAATATCCGAACGCAAAATTCTTCAAGGGCGAGAAGCCGTGGGGAGTTAAAGTTGACTGTGCATTCCCATGTGCAACTCAGGACGAAATCTACATGGAAGATGCAGAGAAGCTCGTTGCTAACGGCGTAAAACTCGTTGCAGAGGGCGCAAACATGCCAACTCGTGCAGATGCAATCGCATTCTTGCAGTCAAAGGGCGTTCTCTTCGCTCCAGGAAAGGCTTCAAACGCTGGTGGTGTTGCAGTTTCTGGCCTCGAGATGTCTCAGAACTCAGAGAGATTGTCATGGACTCGCGAAGAAGTCGATGCAAAACTCAAGCAGATCATGACAAACATCCACGACAACGCTTACGAAACAGCTAAAAAGTACGCTCCAAGCGCAACAGTAGACTACGTTTCAGGCGCAAACATCTACGGCTTCCTCAAAGTCGCTAGAGCAATGATGGCACAGGGATTGGTATAATTCATAATTAACAATGCATAATTCATAATTGGGTTGTGCGTTGATTAGATTGCCACACGGATTCGATTTTGCTAACGCAAAATCCTGAAAAATCCGCAGCGAGAAAAAATCGTTAGATTTTTCAAATCCGTGTGGCAATTTAAGAAGACAACTCGCTCCTGTTTTAGGGCGAGTTTTTTTATTTCTTTTTCCGATTAAATCAATTTCTGCACTTCTTCGACAGGTATTTGAAGAATGCTTGCAATCTCTTGTACAGGAATCTTCCCACTTGCAAGCATTGCACGAATTACAGAAATTCTTTCTTGCAGAATTCCCTGTTGAATTCCTTGTGCAATTCCCTTGTTCAACGCGGCGTTCAGTCCAGAGCGGATGTCGCGATCGAAAGATTCCTGCTTCCACTGCGCAATCCAGAGTTCTTTGTTCTTGCTGATGTTTGAAAGTGATTTCTTTGCCTGCATAAGCCCGTCCTCCTTGCTCGTGAGATTCTGGATGAAATCCTGCTTTTTGGGATTGTCCGCATTGCGTAGCGATTAATTGCATTTCTATTCTTCGGCGTGTAATGGAAGTTCAGAACCGTAATCTGAAAAACGACCGGAGCGGACTGCCAGTCATCGCCTTTTTCAAGGTAAGTCGTTTCAAGACGTGCTACATGATATTCCGCGCGTTTCCCATAGTCGTATTGCTGGTCGAACGCCTGCATTTCAATCTCGGCGATTCTACCGTCTTCAAGCACGCACGCAATGTCGTAGCTCACTCTCCTCTGTCCGTTGAATGAAATCGGAGCGTCATTTGATGTAAGCTCGAACGATTTTATCTTCTGCTCGGTCGCCGCCTCCAGAAAAGAGTGCAACGCCGCCCGCGACTCCTCCGTCGGTTGCGTGAACAACGCCTTGAACGTCGAGTCGATGCGCGGATTGAGCAATGCGCCGTGCTCCATTTGAGAAAGATATTCTTCTTGTGTTTTGAAGTCACCAATCGCCATATTCACATTTTACTATGGTTTTATGGATTTTGTAACCGACACTCACAGATTGCCTAGATGCAGCCATTTCCGTTATCCGCGCAGAAAGAAGCGCAGTGCAAAAAGAGCGAAGATTCCGAATGATAAAAACGCAAAAATCCATTTGATTTTCGGGCAGATTCTGTCAAAAAGAGGGTCGATGACGAGGATTTTGAGACATCCGAACAAAAAAGGAACAAAGACGAAAAAGACAATCCGAAGAATTACGGAGTCGAACTGGATTCGTATGCCCCAAAATTCTTTGAGGAAAAGCCCAACGTCAATCATCGCGCAGATGCCCGACCAGAAATGCAACGAGCGAGATTTCTGTTCAATGTATTCGTTTCTGCCGTCGTCTTTTTTCGAGGACTCGTCTTCGATTATTTTTCCGAAAAATGTTTTTCTGTAGCTCATCTTGATTTCGAATCCGTGTGGCAGTTTAGAAAGCAACGCTTTTCAAACGCGTCATTTGTGGTAGTGTGTGCCGCACTGAATTATCTCGACGTATTTTTCTTCATCGTTTTCGACAATTCTGTAAACAATGCGATTGTACTCGTCAATTCTGCGGCTCCAATATCCCGACAAATCATCTTTCAAAGGCTCCGGCTTTCCGATTCCTTCGTAGCCATTTCTGTCGATGTCCTTTAAAAGTTCTGTCACTTTTTTCAAAAAACGCTTGTTCGCCATAAAACTTAGAAAATCTTCCCAAGCCTCGTCTGTCCAACATTTTTCCATTACAGAACCTCGGACAAATCGTGCTTTGTAAGTTTTCCTTCTTTTGCGTGCTGCATAGAAAGCCTGAGCCGTGCCTGATTTTCTTCGCTCCAGAACGGGTCGCCGCCTGTAATTTCAAACGGGATGCGGTTCTCTCGCACAACGATTTTCGCAAACATATTCACAGCGGCGGAGACCGTAAGTCCCACAGAATCGCAGAATTCCTCAAACGCAGACTTTGTGCTGTCATTCATTCTGATACTAAGTGTTGCCATATACATACTCCTTTCACACAACGTAACACTACAAGCCGCAATTGTCAAACAATCAATAATGAAATTCGGGAAAATCTAACGATTTTCCTTTTGCAACTTACAGCTCCGCATCCCCGTCCGAGCAATGCACTACGGCGAGATTGCACCACTTGTGCCAGTCCTCGCCTTTTTCCATAGCGCGCCATTGTGCAACAGTTCCGGCAAACGCAAGGTTTGAAAGATTGTGGCAGCCGAAGAAAGTGCGGTCATCAATTTCCGTAAGGCTTTGGGGCAATTTCACGCTTTTCAGGTTGAAGCAGTTCTCGAACACGCCCTCACAATAAATCAAGCCCTCGCAATACTCATAATCCTCGTAAGCCCTTCTTGAGTTGATGCGCTCAACGCCTTCGTTCATTGCGAATCCTTCAACATCCTTGTTGTAGTACGCATACAAAGTCTTTCCATAATAACAATACTCAGGTCGTTTCATCTCTCCGCCGTTGTATTTCACGCTCTTGAGATTTGGAGCGTCAAGCCACAAACTTATGAACATGACGCTTGCAGCCCCCTCATCGCCATCAATGACGACTTCGTTCAAGACTTTAGCCTCGTCAAAAACATCTTGGCTGATGTCAAAATAATCATTTTTTTCAACCAAGCCTTTTGTCAGCACAATCGAAAAAACATTCTCGCTCAGATTGCAAAACTGCCTGAACTCATCGACAACCGCATAACGCTGGGCATTTTCGCTCTGCAAAGAGAGCTTGTTCTTTTTGGCGAACGATACGATTTCGAGAACGTCCTTGCTTTTGACCATGCCGAGAAGCTCTTTCAGCGGGGTGTGCCATTTCTCCGCGCTCTTGTTCGGAAGTTTCAGCTCGATTCCGCCGCGGTTGCACTTCACGCCGATGTACTGGTTCTCTTTGTCTTCCCATTTCTCCAAGATAATGCCCGACTCTGCGACAATCGCTTCAAGCACGCTTTTTGCGCCGACTTTTGAAATTTCGCTTTTCTTTTCTGCTTTGAGTTTCTGAGTTTCGATATGCTCTTTCACAGTATCGATGATTTTCTGAACTGTCTTTTCGTTTTTGTCTTTTGTTTTATGAAAATCAATTCCTTTCCACGATTTCGGCAACGCCTTTACAGCACAGCCCGATTCAAAGCTCACGCTTTCTGCATACGGCAGACAACTCGAACCAAAGAACGCATCACCGCCAATAGATTTGATGAACGACGGCACGACGACGTTTTTTGTAAAGCAGCGAATGAGTTTCTTGGTCTTTTTGTTGTAGAGCATACCGTTCTCGAAAGCGAAATGCGGGGATTTCACTTCGATTTTGACTTTCCGCCACAAGCCGCAGAATGCAAAATCGTCGATTTCAGAAACATCTTTGCCAATCACGAGAGTTTCAAGCGCATAAAAATTTTCGAATGCTCTTTGCGGAATTTTTTCCACGCCGCCAGAAATCTCAATGTGCTTTATGTAATTAGTGTCGAACATCGTGCGGTAGCCCGCAAGCAGATTGTCCTCCAGAGGCGGTATCACAACGCATTCAAGAGATTTGCAGCCCTGGAACGCGCGGCTTCCAATCCTGCATCCGATCGGGATTTCCACGCTCGAAAGCGACATGCAATTTTTGAACGACTGCGCACCGATTGCAGTAACGCTTTTTGGGATTTTCACCGACTTTAGGGAAGCGCAGCCAGCAAACGAAAACTCGCCCAAAACTTTGCAGGACGAGTTTATCGTCACGCTCTCAAGTTTGTCGCAGCCTTCAAACGCATGGGTGCGAACACGCAAGATGTCCTCGGGAAAGACAACATCCACCGCGTTTTTGTCGCACGAAACAATATCGCCGTTCTCAATCTTCAAAATGTCTGGCATAAAATCAGTTCTCCAAAATAAAATTCCTTTCTGCAATATTCTAAAGCGGAATCACGCCGTCGGTGCATTTCACGCTCGTTATTTTCGAGTCGTTTGCCCAGTCAACTTTATCTATGGAGTTCCATTGAGCCTTCGTCCCGCAGAATTCAATTGTTTCAAGCAAAATGCAATTACAGAACGCAAATGCGCCTATTTTTTTGACACTGTCAGGAATTGTCACGAACTTAAGCGATTTGCAATAGGCAAATGAAAATTCCATGATTTCATAGACGCTAGCCGGAATTATCACAGATTCGAGCGATGCAGAATCCTTGAATGCTCCAACTTCAATCCTTGTAACTCCGTCGGGAATTATGATTGTGCTGTTCTGACTTGTGAAATATTGAAGGCTGTTATCTCTGAGTACGACTCCGTTCTTTATGGTGATGTTCGGATGGGAAAACTGATTTATATCGCAATTCATGAACGCCGCATAGCAAATTATCCGAACGCTATCCGGCATTATCAATGTCTTAAGCGATGTGCAGTCCTTAAAAGCTTCCCAATCAACCATCCAGACACTCCCCGGAATTGCAACAGATTCAAGCGAGGTGCATCCTTTGAATGAATCTGCTCCGATTTCAAAAACTCCATCAGGAATTTCCACGGACTTAAGAGTTTTACACCCGGCGACGGCTTCATGACCGATAGCGTTAATCCCCGACAATTCAAGATTCTCCAAACCGTCGTAGCGAATTTTGTATAATATTCCAATTGCGAAAATTCGCAAGGTGCCTTTTGAATCCGCCTTCATGCGGATTTTGTCATTTCTCGCTTCAGGAATTCTAGCCAGCGACAATTTCTGATTTCTTATCACGTCAGAAATATCCGACACGCTTTTTGAACAATCCCCAAAGGCTTCTGCCACTCTCTGAATTTTCGGAAGCCACCTTGAATATCTACCACCAAGACTGAAAACGCCAGCATTCCTTCCGATTTTTATGAGGACAATAATCGAGTTCTTCTTGCTCGAGAGAATTTCAACTGAAGAATCCTCGAATTTTTCAAGCAAAGTTCCGATTAACGAAACTGCCGTTGATTTCTGAACTTCGGCAATCTTCTTGTCCTTAGCAACCTGAAACGCGATTTCCTTGATGTGAATCCTGAGTTTCGGGCTTCGTTTCACACTTTTGTATGTGGGGCTGTCCTTTGTGCAGACGATTTCGTAATTCGGATTTTTTAAATTCAGAATCTCGAACCACACGGACGGAACTTTCTTGAAATCGTCCGCAAGCACAATTTTTGAAAGCGACATGCAGTTTATGAACGCCATTTTGCTGATACGAACGACGCTGCTTGGGATTATCAAAGTTTCAAGCTTAGTGCATCTTCGGAACGCCATCCAAGTGATTTCTTTTACGCCGTCGGGAATCGTGACGCTCGTCGCTTTCTCGTCCGTGCATTTTTTCAGCACGCCGTTTTCAATCTGAAAAATGTCTGCCATAAAAAAGAAGCTCTCCTATTTTACCCGTGAAGGTACGAGCACATGCTAGTGCCGTGACTTACAAATTGCAATGTAGTGACTTTCGATTTATAGTTTTAATCTAAAAAAGGTAGGAGAAAAAAATGGGTGAAGCACTTGGAGAGGCTCTGCTTAAAGGGCTCATGTTTGTTGGATATCTGATGCTGACAGCCGGTATTGCGGCTCTTGCAGGAATTGTCGGATTCTTTGCGTTTCTTGGAAAAGCGTTTACCGTGGTGAAAGTCACGAAAATCATTGCAGCCGTGTGCGCGGGACTTTTCGCGCTTCCGTTCGTGCTCGGCGGACTAAGTGCGCTCGGAGACTCGGCAGAAAGAAGCCGTGAAGAAGCCGAAGCATCAAGGCGGTACAAAGAGCAGCGGACGAAGCTCATTCTCGCGGTCGAAAGCGGCAACATTAAAAAAGTAGAAAAACTTTTGAAAAAAGGAAGCGACCCGAACGAAGTGAAAAACGGCCGGACTGCGCTTTCCGTTGCGTGCGGAGAATATCCGAAAGAAGAAATCCAGGTTTATGATGACATTGTAGAACTTCTCCTTAATGCAGGCGCGGATGCAAATTCTGCTCCCGAAACGAACGAACTTCTAAGGCGGAAAGGGGAATACACAGGAGTAATCGCAAAAAAATCGCGGCCTATTCTTTTTGCGATACATAACAGGCGTGACGGTGCGCTTCGACTTCTTATTGAGCATGGTGCTGAAATCAACAGCTACAATCCGGATACGCACGAGGGATACAGTTTCATGCCGGTTCAGTCCGCGCTTAGGAACGGCTCCTACAAATGCGCGGAGATTCTTCTGGAAGCGGGAGCGAAAACGGGATATTACATGTACGGCTACAACGACAGTGTCGAAAACAAGACGCTCATAGCTGAACTTTTCGACGGGCCAGAGAGCGAGAAAACGCAGCCCGTCAAAATGCACATTCTGGAAATGCTCCTTGAAAAAGGAATCGACGTGAACGAAGCCGAAGAAAAAGGAAGAACTGCATTGCACTATGCCGTAACGTGGAACTGGTCGGAACTGCGCATTCCGCTCGCGGAAAAACTTGTGGAAGCAGGCGCAAACGTAAACGCGACCGACAACGAAGGCAACACGCCGCTGATGACAGCTTCAGATAGATATGACTACATTCCTCAGATTGAATTTTTGTGCTCGCACGGTGCCGATATTTCTCTGAAAAACAAAGCCGGAAAAACCGCGCTCGACATTTTTTTGGAAAACCACGCCTCGAATTCTCAAAAGGAACGACCGGAGTACACCAGAGCAATCGAACTTCTGACTCCAAAGAAAATCTCTTCGTCCGAAAAAAACGAACAAATCAAACAAACCGATGAATTGAAAATTTCCGCAAATGAAACTTTCGTGACAGAAATCGCAACTCCAGCTGATGAAAAACTCATCGCAAAAGCCGATGCTCTTTCGGAAAATGATTTTTCAGAAGGCAACCTTCCAGAACAAAAAGCAAAAACCGAACACACCCCCGCCGCCCCCGCCGCCCCCGCCGCCCACATCGAACTCGACGACATGAGCGACAACTGGTAAGGGGTGATTTTCGATGTTATCGTACTTAGTCCGTGTACAATCGATATCTCACATAATTGTTTTCAACAGAACTGTATGCTTTGCTCACTGCCAGAATATAGTATCCTGAATTTTCTGCCGTGAATGAGTTGAATTCCGTATCATCTGTGAACAGTTCCGTTTCTCCAGTGTCCGAGCAATAAATCCAGGCTATTCCATCTGTATATGATAATGACGAATAAATCGACGAATTCTGTTTTGTCTCGCTGTCATACCAACGTAGACGATAAGTTCTGCCTTTTGTCGCATAGAATTTCTGGTAACTGACAGTTGTAGAAGAACTGAACAACAGACTTGTCAAATCTGTGTAAGAAGTTCCGACACCTGTCTGAACGGTGATTGTCGAATTTACTTTGTATGATGTTGGCACCACATAGGCACGCAAGGCGATGTATCCAGAAGTTGTTGGCGATATTTCGATTTTGTAGCTGCCGCTGCCGTCGCCTGTCGTCTTGAAATGTCCTGTCGAAGTGATTGTGTCAAAAAGGGAATTGTTTTTATAAACTTTTGGCGAAGCAGTTCCAGCCGTGCGGTGGTTGTCAGCGCAAATTGAAACATACGAGTCGTTTTTAGAGTCATAATACTGCAAATTCAGAATGTATCCTGATGAAACAGTGAAAGTATATGATTTTGTAGAACCTGCACTGACATATTCTTCCTTGTAATCAGAAATGTCTGTCGTATGGCAGTTTCCGAGTGTCAGTGTTGTTGAAGTCGGCGTGTAAGTTCCTGTTCCTGAATTTCCTGAGCCGGAACTTGAGCTTGCGGTGTGATGTTCGTACAGAGTGAGTGAGCAGCTGCCGGAGCAGGTTACTGTCAGCTTGAACGAGCATGTGGATGAATTATTTGCCTTGAGTTTTAGGTACACGAGACCTGACTTTTTAGGATAGACAGACTTTCCGCTTATGTCGGTCATTGAGAAATAGTATTGGCTATTTGAACTGTTGTCGGTTCCGGCAGAAACATTGAGAGTTCCGATTGTTGTCGTCCATGTTATGTAATAAGTGTTGTATGAGGAAGCATAGAACGTGTAGATGTAATATTCTTCCGAACCGCTCACCGTGCCGCTTATGGAATTAGATTCTGAGGAAGTGTTATTTCCGTCATTGCTGGTTTTTCCGCTGTTTCCGCTGTCAGGAGTCAGTCCGATGTTGCCTGCCAGTTCCTCCCATTTATCCGAATTTTTTTCGTTGAGAGAATTTGCGCATGAAAAGAGCAGAAAAATGCCGAACGAAAATATGATGAGACAAATTTCAGACAAGATAGAAAATTTACGCTTGCTAATCATACTTCACCTCCTAGTCATGGGTATCGAATGCCCAGCCAAAGCAAACTCCAAAGCTGTCAGTGTAACCGCAGCCGTCCATCTTTCTAAGCTTGTAATAACCGCCAATCATAAAATGGTCAAACACGATGTCCGCTCCGACTGTCCAGCTCAGGACAAGTCCGCTTGGCGAGTCAACTTTAGAATCAGAATCAATAGTGCAGTTGTAATATCCAAGACCGAAATGAGTGTATGGGCGCAGCATGTGCCAGTTGAAGCTTCCGCCCAGCATGAATTCCAAATCCCAGAAATAGAAGCCGTCCGTTTTAGTTGAATTCTTGTAGTCGCCTTCGAAATGCGTTATGAGGGCGTCAATCGCAAGTCCGCCGTAAATGTGCTTTCCGCCGAAGAATGTGCTTATGCCGATGTCCGTTCCTTTGTAGAATGGACCTGACACGCTTCCTATGTCGAAGAAAATGCCCGAGCTTCTTGCCCGCTGCGCGTAATTTTTAATCGATTTATCGACCGTCACCGTAACAGTTTCAGAATAACCGCCTGCCGTAATTGTTGCCGTGTAAATTCCTTCATCAACAGGAGAACCGTCTATCTTTCCGTCCCAGTCAACTTTTGTGTCCCATGTCGTGAAATTGCCTTTCCAAGTTGCAACAGTCTTTCCAGACGCATCTTTTATGACGAGATTTCCTTCTTCTGGCGCGGTGACGGAAATCTTGTACGTAACGGAATTCAGCCTCTTTGAATTATTAGGATTGAAACTCTCGTGGTTAACCGAGAACGAAGTTATCTTGAACGGACATTTGTCCATCGTCATCGAATGATACGTCGTCTGGTTTCTTCTTATGGTTACATATTCCGACTTGTCATAATAGCCGAACGCGCGTGTCTTGATTAAATGACTGCCTTCATCGATTTCTTCATTGTATTTTGAAATTGACGAGCCGTCGCAAAAAGCAATTGCCGACGAAGGTGTTGTTGAAAGATTCAGATAGCCGGAAATTTTCTCAAGCGTGGCGTATCGGGTATATTCATAATTCGCGTCGAATTTCTCATATTTTGAGTAAACTGAATAATGCTTTTTAGTCACCTTTATAGTGTGATATCCCGGCTCAATATCGCGAAGTGTTAAAGGTGTTGTTCCTTTGTACACTGAGTCTAGATAGACTTCCGCACCATAGACGTTCGCATCAACTTTTACGTCCGCACCGACAAATGTTGCAGTCAGAGTGTAAGTTGTACCTGCAGAAAGATAGAAAGAACCTGTTTGGTCATTGTAGTTGTTCTTCGATACTCTGACGTAGTGATTTCCTGGTGAAACGTTGTTTATCGTGAGCGGTGTCGTTCCCTTGTATGAACCGTCAAGATAGACGCTCGCACCTGATATATTTGCTTTGACAACGACAGTGCCTGTAGTTGGAAGAGCCTCCATATACGCATGAATGTTCATGGTATGTCCGGCTGCAATCCATGCGGAATTTGTGTAATCGTAATATCCATACTTCGTTATTTTGATGCTGTGGGTAACGCTAGAAGTGACCGTTGCCGTGTATGGAGTTGTTCCGACCAACCTTCCGTCAATATAAATCAATGCGCCGTAGACATTCGAAGTGATGTTGAAATATCCGACATTGGCTGCAAATGCTGACGGTGCGATAAAAAGAGAGCAGATGAGAATGCAAAATAGCCTGATTCGTTTTTTCATAAGCTCCTCCTTATTATGTGAACCTCGAAAAGCAATTTAGCTTTTCGAGGTTTTTTTATTTCATTTGTCGTCTTTCAAGCGATTAGAACCATTTTGTACCGCCAGTTCCTTCAACACCCGTTGAACTTACAGGGATGACAAGGTAATAAATATACCATGTATTGTAGTTCAATCCGTTGATAGCGTTATCTGTGTAACTTCTAGTTGAAGACGAATAAACCGTTTTAATGCAAGTACCACAGGTTTTTATAGTTGATGCAGAGAGATTAGCTGATGTCGAATTGTATCGATATATTTTATACGAACTTGCTCCAGACACCGCCGTCCATGTAATAGTTGCATAGCTGATTATCTTAGTGGAAGTATTTCCGTAAATATCGCCGGAAACAGTCGGGGCTGTGCTGCTCATCGTCGTTGTATAAGTCGTTGAGGCATACGACGTAGTGACCGTAATCGTGTTCGAAAGTTCATTTCCGCCGTAAGAAGAATCTTTCAGCGCAAAAGTGTACGAAGTGGAACTTGAAAGTCCTGATACAGTGTAAGTTTTTTCGCTGTCGGTCGAGGCGTATGATATGGAGCTGTAGTAATAACCGTCTTTGAAAAGATATGCTGTTCCGCTTTTTCCCTTAGCGTTGGTGAATTTCAGCGTGACGGAGTTGCTCGTCTTGCTTGTGTATGAAAGTACAAGTGGCGGAGGGTCGCTTGTCGTCACGGTAAGCACACTTGAAAGCGTGTTTCCACTTGCGTCCTTCAGTACAAACGAATACTCGGTCTGTGCCGAAAGTCCAGTTGCCGTGTATGACGTTGTTGACGATGAGAAAGAGCCGAGTGAAGATGTTCCCCTATAGAGATACACAGTTGATTCTTCTTCGCCTGAAAGAAGGCTCCAGTTGAGTTTCACGCTGCTGCTTGTAACTGCACTTGAAGAAAGAGAATAGTAGGATTTTGCACCGCAATATTCAGTAGAAGCACTTTCAATTGAAATCCTGTAGAAATCGATGTCGTCTTCTTCCAAGAGTGCTTCGAATGAAGTGTTTGTCGTAATCGTGAACGCTGAGTCTTCCGTTTGGTTCGGTTCTGCAAATTGATAATAAGGACGAGTTGATTCTCCTGTAGTTTCTACGTTGATTTTGTCCTTTGAGTCAACGTTAACCGTATAGAACATTTCTGTCTTGCTTGTAGAAGAAGCTCCGCTGAATACGAGCATGTAGCTTTCAGATTCCTTGAATGTCGGAACATAGACGATTCCTGAGCTGCCGTCAGCAATAGAGAAGAATTTGTTGTTTCCGTCCGGATAAATCAAGAATCCGTTGAGTTTTGCACTTGAGTTGCCTGATATGCTTTTTGCGGCAATCGTGACTGGCATCTGACCTCTGAATATTCTGAGCGGAACTGAATCAACCCATGTTTTTCCGCCGGAACCTTCAATAGTGATTTTCAATTCTGTATCAACATACGGAGATGAGAAACTTCCGCATGTCAGGCTGAGTGCTATTGTCGTTGAGGTTCCTGGATTCAATGTTTGGAGAGGAAAACCCGATAGATTCGTTACTATTGGGTCTGTTGTCGTAACTCCTACATAGTCGGCATTCGCAGATTCAATCTTTGTAAATGCGACATTGCTTTTGACATTGCTGATGTTTTCGATTTTCAGAGTCATCGGATATGTCTTTCCTGAATAGAGATAGCCTTCATGCTTTGCGTATTCAGGTATTGTTCCGCTTATCTTGAATGCGTAATCACCTGGAGCGACGATAGGGATTGTGCCGAGCTTTTCGTTTGAATGGTTGACCTGAAGACCAGTAACGCGGAATCTATCGCTGCCGCTGTCAACGACGATTGTCTGAGTGTCTCCTGCTACAGGTGCCTTGAGTTTTACTTCACCTTCCGCATCAGATGTCGCTTCGCAGTGGTAAGACGCATAAGTCTCAGAAGTTCCCGTAACCTTTACGCCGCTTTTTCCTGTCGAAGAAATCGCTGCACGGGAAACACCGTCTGTAAATCCGACAATCTTGAGCGTGTAGTCCAAATTTGAGCCACCCTTTCTGAAAAAAGGAACGGAAGAAGAGACAAGAACGCTTTCCGACTGTTTTTCAAATTTTCCGAGTGTATTTACCGTTATGGAAGTGTCCGTTGCACTTGTTATGCTGTACGTCATTCCCTCTGAAACTACGTTCTTTTCAGAGAATTTGTACTCCTTTCCGTTGTCCATGCGAATCCATGTGCCCCAGAAATACGAGTTCGACGTAGTGGATGCATTCTGTCCGCTTGGATTTGAGTAAGAATCTGGTTCTTCTGGTATCACTGGGTCTGGTGGTTCTGAACAACCTGCTAAAAACAAGCCGATGACGGCTAACAATACCACCGCAAAAAAACTTCTCTTTTTCATAAGCAACCCCCTCCAGTCAAAACACGACTGTCCGTATATTAGAAAATCATACGCAATGTAAAAATCGATTTTAAAATTCAAGATGACTTTTTGGTTGGAAACTTTTTAATATAAAAATAGAAAGGCTTTTATTTATTGATGTATTTTAAATCTAAAGTCTGAATAAATCAAATTTATTTTAAATAAATTTAAAAAAAACGAATGCCGAATTTTTACAATGCAATGGCAGAAAAAAGCGGAAGCGAGGTTCCGATGTCAAAGACACTCAGCCACCTCGAAGAGGTACTGCCGTCTTTGACATCGGGTTCTCGCTGACAGCTTTTTTCTGCAACTACAACTCGCAATAATTCGACATTCGTTTTTTTTTATCGGTTCAGCTTCTGACAGATGAAATTTGCGGCTTTTCTATTTTCGTAGGAGCGCGGAAAAACGCTCTTCTTTCGAGAGGGATTCCGAGACAAAATAGTCAGGATATTCCTGAATCAGCTTTCCGATTTGGTTTTCAAGCTGATGCAGATGGGCTTTCACTGTGATTTTCGCATATTCCGCATCTTTTTCCTGAATTGCCGAGAGAATCTTCTGATGCTGGAGGATTGTCTCCATCATTATGTCCTTGTTCCAGACTGTAATCAGGCGGATTCTGGAATAGTGGTTGCTCGTTGAGCTTATCATCTCCCATGCAAGTTTCTGCTCCGTAATCTTGAAAAGATAATGATGGAATTCGTTGTCCAAAGTCAGAAGCGAATTGTAGTCGCACGCGCTAATGGTCGAATGCTGCCGCTCAATGTTCAGCTCAAGCTCCGAGATGTCCTTGCGCGTGAATTTTTCAACGACAAGCTCAAGATTCGCACATTCCAGGCTTTCCCGGATAAACCGCTCCTGCTCGACTTTGCTCAGGTCTATCCTCGAGACGATAGTCTCTTTCTGCGGGAAGATGTTAACGAGCCCGTCCCTCTGCAGCTGAATGAAAGCTTCCCGGACAGGCGTGCGGCTCACGTCCAGCTTTTTTGCGACTTCCTGCGTGCTCATTACTGTTCCGGGCTTCATCTGAAGCGTCATTATGTTGTTTTTGAGTGCGTTATACACTGCAGACTGTACGCTAGATTCACTTTTGCTCATTTTCATCTCTCCTAAAGAAAATATTCAGATTCAACTGACATGTTAGTGGCATAAAACCGAACTGTCAACCGCATAAAGCACTTACTTTTCCTTGACAACACTGAATCCAACAACTAACATGTTAGTATATCAGATAGCAAACTAGGTCAAAAAGGAGGACCGTATGAAAAAAACGTTATTGCTTACTTTGGGAGCCGCTCTTGCATGCACGCTTATGCTGCCGTCTTGCAAAGGAAAATCCGCCGAGGCGGCAAAAATCCCTGTCACTTTCGCAGGAACCGAGGCTGCCACAACAGGACAGAGCCGAATGATGCAGGCCGTTGCCGACAGGCTGAATGCGACCGGAAAATTCGATGCGACAGTCCAGGTTGCAGGCGCACTTTCCGGCGACACTGACGCACTCGTCACTCAGGCAAAACTCGGAATCAGCCTTGTCGTTCCAAGCGATCCGGGACGACTTGCAAGCCAATTCAAAATCCCTGACATGAACATTCTCATGGCACCGTACATTCTCACTGACCCTGCAATGCTCAAAAAACTCCCTGACACACCGCTTTTCAAGGAATGGCAGGCTGAACTTGAGAAACAGGGAATCATTTACATCACGAACATGTACAACGGATTCCGTTGCTTCTACACGACAACGCCGGTAAATCATGTTTCTGACCTTTCAGGACTCAGAATCCGCGGATTCGGAAACGCAATCGGAAACAACCTTGCGAAATACCTCGGATTCGCGAACATCGGAATTTCATGGGGCGAAGTATTCCCAGGAATCCAGTCGAAGACGCTCGACGGATGCGAAGTTCAGGTTGCGACTGCCGACGGCGCAAGGCTTTACGAAGTCGTGAAGAACCTTGCCATGACAAAGCACTACATGCTCCAGTCGGCATTCGTCTGCTCCGCTGCGTTCTACAACGGACTTTCAGAAGAAGACCGCCAGCTTTTCACAAAAATCGTCCGCGAGGAAGCACTCAACTACGGCGCAATCATTCAGAAAGAGGAAGCCGGATTCTACGAGAACATGAAGAAGAACGGAGTGACAATCAGCGAGGTTGACATTGCGGAATTCCAGAAAGCAATCGAGCCTCTCTACACAAACAACGACCTCGGATTCTCAGCTGGTCTCAAAGACCGCCTGTTCAAGGAATTGGCAAACTAGAAAGTGATTTTCCGAAAGATTCGTATTTCGGGAACATCTAGAAATCCAAATTTCTGATTGTGGGGGTGGAAATTTCTACCCCTGTTTTTTTGACTAAAAGGTTTCCTTATGAAAAAAATTTATGAATATTTTTGCAAGGCTGAGGTCGCATTCTGCGGAGTCGGCTTCATCTTGCTCATCATTCTGATATTTGCATCTGTGATACTACGTTTCTTGAGCATATCTATGTCGTGGAATATCGACTTGGCGATGCTGCTTCTGGCATGGACGGCATTTCTCGGCGCGGATGTCGCATGGCGGAGCGGACAGCTTATCGGAATCGACATCGTAACGCGCTATCTTCCGAAGAAAATGCAGAAAGCCGTTCTGATTCTCGTCTACGCGATAATCCTCTGCGTTACCGTCGTAATCTGCATTTTTGGAATAAGCCTTTCGTGGACGGAAAGAGTCAGGACGTACCAGTCAATGCCGATTCCGTATTCGCTCGTGACGCTGAGCCTCGTTGTCGCGACTTTCTCAATGTCGATTTCCACGGTCGGGAAAATATGGATGTGCATCAAGCATTTCAACGATATCGACAAGCCTCTCGATGTTTCGAAAAAAGAGCAGGCCGGCGAATAGTTTTTGGAGAGAAATATGTTGATTCTTCTTATATGTTTTGTGGCGTTCCTGTTCATGGGAATGCCGATTGCTTTCGTCATCGGAATAGCTGGATTCGCATATTTTATGAGCCAGCCGATGCTTCCGTTCGAGGCGGCCGTGCAGACGGTCGTCCAGCAAAGCCAGTCGTTCACGTTCCTTGCAGTTCCGTTCTTCATCTTTGCGGGAAATCTGATGAACGTTTCGGGAATCACAGACCAGCTTCTGAGCCTTGCGCGTCTTCTGACAC
Source organism: Treponema sp. (assembly GCA_017525605.1). Taxonomy (GTDB): domain Bacteria; phylum Spirochaetota; class Spirochaetia; order Treponematales; family Treponemataceae; genus Treponema_D. The sequence continues at coordinate 104,703 of JAFXSM010000042.1, forward strand.
GCAGGATGTACGGCGGCACGGCACAGATTTCCGTCGTCATGTCAACGCTGATGGGCGGAGTTTCGGGCTCCGCAACTGCCGATGCCGCAATGGAAACCCGAATTCTTGGACCTGAGATGATTCGCCGAGGATATTCGAAGGGATACATCTGCTCGGTCAACTGCCTCACGGCACTCATCACTGCAACGATCCCGCCGAGCCTCGGCCTGATTATTTTCGGCTTTGTCGGCCAAGTTTCAATCGGACGGCTTTTTGCGGCAGGAATAATCCCTGGAATTCTCATGATGATTTTTCTCATGGGAACGACGACAATCACCAGCCGAATCAGAAGATTCGACCCGCCAGCAGCAGATGCGCCGAAACTCACCTTCCGAGAGGTCATAAACAATCTTCGCGTGTCTGTTTGGGCATTGCTCTTCCCGATTATCCTCATCGTAGGAATCCGCTTCGGCGTGTTCACTCCGTCAGAGTCGGGCGCGTTCGCTGTCATATATGCGCTTATCGTCGGAAAATTCGTCTACAAGAAACTCACATGGAAGAATTTCAAGGAAGCTCTGATTACGACAATCAAGGACAACGGCGCAATCATGCTCATCATCGCTATGAGCGGCCCGTTCAGCTACGCAATCACTTGGGTCATGCTCCCTGCAAAGCTCAGCACGTTCATTTTCGGAATAACTGAAAACCCGCAGATTCTCGCGCTCATCATGCTCGGCTTCCTCTTCGTAACGGGAATGTTCGTTGACAGCAACGTGAATTTCCTTCTTCTCACACCGATTTTCCTTCCGATGGTCACAAAAGTCGGCATGGATCCTGTCCACTTCGGAGTTCTCATGGCAACAATCGTAACACTCGGCGTAATGACACCTCCGATTGGTTCCGCGCTGTACACTGTCTGCGGAATAATCGACTGTCCGCCTGAGGAATACACAAAGGAAAGCCTTCCGTTCCTGCTTGCAATTCTCCTGGAGCTTGCAATCCTAGTCTTCTGCCCGAAAATCGTTCTTTTCATTCCGAACATGATTTTCGGCGCGTAAAAAGAGGAGCAAGAAAACAGTTTTTATAGAGCACGGCAAAGAAAAGGGGAATCTGCATTTCTTGTAGATTCCCCTTTTTTGTTTTCTTGTTTTTATTTCAGTTTTTTGCAGATGAGGTTCGCGACTTTCTCGCCGTCCATTGCGGATGAGCCGATTCCGCCTGAGTAGCCGGAACCTTCGCCTGCAGGATAGAGATTCTTGATTCCGACGCATTCAAGGGTCTCTTTGTTGCGGAGGATTCGAACAGGAGTGCTGGTGCGCGTCTCGGAAGCGATGAGAAGAGCCTCGTCACAAACGAAACCGTGCATTGAGCCGTCAAAATCTTTGAACGCTTTCTGAAGTCTTTCCGAAATCTCTTTCGGAAGCCATTCGTCAAGGCGAGAAGGCACGAGTCCTGGTTTGTAGCTCGATTCAGGAAGCGTCTGAGAATCTTTGTGCGAAAGGAAATCCACAAGACGCTGTGCAGGTGCGTTTTGTCCGTCGGAATGGGAGAACGTCTCTTCTTCAAGCCACGTTCTCCAGTAAAGACCTGCAAGAGCCTCGCATCCGTCTTTTTTCGCCTGCCCAACGAATTTTTCAGGGATATCTTCGATTCTGCGCTCGACGACGATTGCGGAATTGCTCCATTTGCTGTTTCTCCCGGAAGATGACATTCCGTTTATGACGATTTGATCCGGCGTTGTTGCGCAAGGAACGACGTAGCCGCCCGGACACATGCAGAAACTGTACACGCCACGCTCGTCAACCTGAGTCGTGAGCCTGTATTCAGCCGCGCTAGGCATTTCTTTTCCGTGGAACTGGATTTTGTCGATAAGCTCTCTCGGATGCTCCACGCGAACACCGACCGCGAAAGTCTTTGCTTCAAGCGAGTCAGGGGAAATCGAGGCAATCATCTTGTAGATATCGACCGCGGAATGTCCCGTCGCAAGAATGACAGCGTCGCCGGTGAATTCTTTTCCCTCGCCGGTCACGACATTTTTCGTTTTCACGCCTTTTATCGTTTTTTCTTCGACAATAAAATCAGTGCAGAGAGTTCCGAAGTGGAATTCTCCTCCAAGCTCGATGATTTTCTTTCGCATCCCGGAGATTATTCCAGGAAGCTTGTCGGTTCCGATGTGCGGATGCGCGTCCGTGAGGATTTTTTCCGACGCGCCGAATTCCACGAATATCCTGTAGATTTTTCCGATGTCGCCGCGCTTGTTGCTCCGCGTGTAGAGTTTTCCGTCCGAGAAAGTTCCCGCGCCGCCTTCTCCGAAGCAGTAATTCGAATTCGAGTCGAGGATTCCGTCGTTCCTGATTCTTTCGATGTCGAAAGTCCTTTCTTCCGTATTCGCGCCGCGCTCAATCACAATCGGCTTGATTCCGTCCTCAAGCAACCGGAATGCCGCGTAAAGACCGGCAGGACCTGAGCCGACGATTACGACCGAATGTTTTCCGTCGGCTTTTTTCCAGACGGGCAAAGTCTCCCCGTCGCCGTTTGGTTTTTCTCCGACGTAGATTTTGTAGCGGAGTATGATTTTCACATTTCCGTGACGAGCGTCAATCGATTTTTTTTCGAAGACTGCAATCGCTTCGTTTTTATCAAGCTCGCCGGAATAATTCTCAAAATGGATTTCGCCCAAAGCGAATTTCGCAACTTTCTTGTCAGAAAAAGACTTTCGGATTTTTTCTTTCAGAAGTTCAGAATTCTTCTCGTCATCAGGGCTTACGGTAATTGAAAGTTCAGTTGTCATATTTTGCAATTATATAGAAAAGAACGTGGGCACGACAGTTGGGAAAACGGGGATTTATTGTTAAAATCATCGGCATGGAAAAAAATTTTAAACCTTATATTCCAGCAGAGGAAATCTCGCCGGAATTCACCATCACTTCGGTGGTTTCGGGAATTCTGCTGGCTATCGTCTTCGGTGCGGCAAACGCATATCTCGGTCTTCGTGTGGGAATGACAATTTCCGCATCAATTCCTGCAGCAGTCATCGCAATGGGAATCACAAGAATCATTCTCAAGAAGAATTCGATTCTCGAAAGCAACATGGTTCAGACAATCGGTTCCGCAGGTGAATCAGTTGCTGCCGGTTGTATTTTTACGCTTCCTGTCCTCTTTTTGTGGGCAAAGGAAGGTCTTATTGAAGAGCCAAGCCTCGTTTCAATTTCGCTCATCGCTGTAATCGGCGGAATATTGGGCGTTCTTTTTATGATTCCGCTCAGGAATTCAATCATCGTGCAGGAACACGGCGTTCTTCCGTATCCTGAGGCACAGGCATGTACGGAAGTTCTTCTCGCCGGAGAAAAATCAGGCAACGGCGCAAAGACAATCTTTTGCGGAATGGGATTCTCTGCAATCGTCAAATTCATCATCGACGGCTTCAAGCTTGTCCCTGCCGCAATCGAAGTTCCGATTGAGAAATTCAAGACGCTCTTCGCGACGGAAGTTTATCCTGCCGTAATCGGCGTTGGCTACATCTGCGGCCCGAAGATTTCTTCGTATCTCTTCGCGGGCGGAATTCTCGCTTGGTTCATCCTTATTCCGGTAATCGTTCTTTTCGGCGGCAATTCAATCCTCTTCCCGGCGGAAATCTCTGTTTCTGAGCTTTATGCGGCAGGAGGAGCCGGAGCAATCTGGTCGAAATTCATCAGGTACATCGGTGCTGGTGCATTGGCTGCAGCAGGAATCATGAGCCTCATCAAGTCGCTTCCGACAATCGTCAACACTTTCTCAAGCGCAATGAAAGGTCTCAGGCATTCTGCAGCTGAAACTCCGTCAGAAAAGCGAACGGAAAAAGACTTGGATTTCAAATTCGTTCTTTTCGGAACACTTTTGATGCTCATCTTGATTCTCGCCCTTCCACCTATCAAAGTCGGAATTATCGGCGTGATTCTCATCGCAGTGTTCGGATTCTTCTTTGCGACTGTCTCATCAAAAATGGTCGGACTCGTCGGCTCAAGCAACAACCCGGCTTCTGGAATGACAATCGCGACTCTCCTTTTTGCAACGCTGATTCTGAAGCTCACCGGCGGAGAATCGACAAGCGGAATGGTAAGTGCAATCACTGTCGGCGGAATTATCTGTATCATCGTCTGTCTTGCAGGCGACATGAGCCAGGACCTCAAAACTGGATTCCTCTTGGGCGCGACTCCAAGGAAACAGCAGATTGGTGAATTGATTGGCTCGGTCGTTTCCGCGCTTTCAATCGGCGGCGTTCTCGTGCTCTTGAACAAGGCTTGGAGCTTCGGTTCAGCTGAACTTTCTGCTCCACAGGCAATGCTCATGAAAATCGTCACAGAGGGCGTAATGAACGGAAATCTTCCGTGGGGACTCATCTTCATCGGAATCGCATGTACTGCAATCTTCGAGATTCTCCGCCTTCCGTCTCTCGCAGTCGCAATCGGAATCTACCTTCCGCTTGAGCTTTCCGCTCCGATTATGATTGGCGGTCTTTTGCGCGCAATCATGGACAAGAAGAACAAGAGCGAGGAGAAGAAAAGCTCGAACGGAGTCCTTTTCAGCTCTGGTCTCATCGCTGGCGAGGGTATCGTCGGAATCATTCTTGCAATCATCACGGTTTGCGGCGGCGCGAAAAAAATCGATTTCTCTGCACATTCATTCGGACTTGCAGGCGGAATCGTCATGCTTGCAGTTCTGGTTGGCGCGCTCTACATGTCTGCTCGCCCAAGCAAAAATAAAAACTAAAGCTGAAAAAATAACGATAAACGATGAAAAGCAAAAAGGATTCGGAAAACTTTCTGAACCTTGTGCTTGCAAAAAACGACTTCTTCCGCTCACAAACAAACGAGTCGGGAGAAGTCACGATTTTTGTTGAGAACAAGGGATTTTTCAATTTCGTAATGCAGAAGCTTTTGAACAAGCCAAGATTCTCGCAGGTTCACCTTGAAGAATTCGGCTCGTTCATCTGGAGCAAAATCGACGGCAAAAAAAACGTGGAGCAGCTCGCTAAAGACGTGAGCGACCACTTCGGCGAAAAAGCCGAGCCACTCTACCCTCGACTTACGATGTACCTGAAAATGCTGATGCAGTACGACTTCGTGCGGAAAGCGGAAAGTAAAAATTAGAACGTCATCGTGCATCCAGCGCACCGCCACCCGTCCACTAGTGTAGGTACGAGCATCAGCTCGTGCCGTGACCGCTTGCATACACAAAGCAAATGATTCGGACACATTCACATCTAGCAAGCGCCTGTCAACAAAAAAAAATTTCAATTTTCTGTTTTCAAATATGTCATTAAATTACAAATTTTTTTTTGAAATCGCTAGAGTGCTATTCAGTGTTAGACTCGCACGACTTTTCCACAGAGATATCCACAGGTTATCCACAAAAATCAGAATTGACAGTCAGGGGTTTCCACTCTATATTTTAGGAACTTCGAAAAACACGCTAGATATAGTGTTTTTTTAAGTTTTTTTTCGTAAAAAACACAAACATTAATACCGAAAATGTCAATAGCTTTTTACAGAAAATCATAAAAAACGGGGATGGAAAGCCAATGAAAATTATCAAAAGAAATGGCGAAGAAGTAATTTTCGACGCACAGAAAATCGTAAAGGCAATAAAAGGTGCAAACAGGGAAGTTCCGCTTACAGAACAGCTCAGCGACGAGACTATTGAGCAGATAGCGGCAAATATAGAAAAAATGTGCGAAGCCGAAAATCACGAGATGAACGTAGAAGCGATTCAGGATCTTGTCGAAGACGAAATAATGAAGGCAAGCGCGTATTCAATCGCGAAAAAATACATCACATACCGCTACCAGCACGAGCTGATGCGAAAGAAGAATTCGACTGACGACCAGATTATGTCGCTCATCGAATGCCAGAACGAGGAGATAAAGCAGGAGAATTCGAACAAGAACTCGACTGTCGTCTCTGTTCAGCGCGATTACATGGCGGGCGAAGTATCGAAGGACATCACGAAGAGATTCCTTCTCCCAGACGACATCGTTCAGGCGCACAACGAGGGAATAATCCACTTCCACGACGCGGATTATTTCGCACAGCACATGCACAACTGCCTTGCAAGAGAGACACGGTTCATCACCGACAAGGGAGTGAAGAGCTTCGAGGATTTCTCGGACGGAGAGAGAATCACGGTTCTCACAAAAGACGGCAAATGGAAGGGCGCGACCGTGAAGAAATACGGAACACAGAAGCTTTTCAAATTCACTTTCTACAACGGCAAAAAGGAAATCACGAAGGAAGTCCTCGCGACGGAAGACCACCGCTGGTACTTGCAAGACGGAACTGTTACGACTGCACTCAAGGAAGGCGACAAGCTGGCGAAGGCTCCAAAAATCTACGACCAGGATGAGGATTACGAGAATTTCACGGATGCCCAAAAGCTTTTGTGGTGCAAGGGATTCGCACTCGGTGACGGAACTGTTGAATTCACAAAGGCAGACACGCAGATAAATTCGACAAGAATCCGTCTTTGCGGAGAGAAAGACAGCAAGTGGCTCGACAGATTCAATATCGAAGGCTGCAAAATCAGAGAGCAGGTTTTCGAAAACGGAGACAGGGCCGCTGTCGTGTATGATTATCACAAGGAAATTCCAGAATTCAACAGTTCGGACGATGTAAGGGCGTTCTTCAACGGACTTTACTGTGCCGACGGAAAGATGGCGGTAAACAATCCGCATTCGAGAACATACAGGATTCAAAGCAGCGATGAAGAGACTATCGAATTCATCAGGAAATTCGCACCGACTGCTGGTCTCTACATAACAGCCGAAAACGATTTGACGGGAGAAGTCACAAATTTTACAGGCGAAGAAGGAAGAAAGCACACTGTACTCTTCTCTTTTAACCCTGAATTCAGTTTTGCATACACTGTTCTCTCAAAGGAATTCGCAAGAGAGGATGAAGTTTGGTGTCTTGAAGTCGATGACGAGAAGAACTTCGTCCTTGAAAACGGAATTGTCACAGGAAACTGCGATTTGGTTAACCTTGAGGACATGCTCCAGAACGGAACTGTCATCTCAGGAACAAAAATCGACAAACCGCACAGTTTCTCAACGGCATGCAACATCGCCACGCAGATTATCGCGCAGGTAGCGTCAAGCCAGTACGGCGGCCAGTCAATCTCGCTCACTCACCTCGTTCCGTTCGTTGAAGTCTCAAGGCAGAAATTCAGAAAAGAGATGCAGAAAATCGAGGAGATTTCGGGAATCAAATATACGGAAGAGCAGATTAACGAAATCGTCGAGATGCGCGTGAAAGAGGAAATCAACCGCGGCGTGCAGATTATCCAGTATCAGGTCGTGACATTGATGACGACAAACGGACAGTCTCCGTTCATCACGGTCTTCATGTACCTGAACGAGGCGAAGGACGAACGCGAAAAGGCTGACCTTGCGATGATTATCGAGGAAGTGCTCAACCAAAGATACAAGGGCGTGAAGAACGAATCAGGCTACTGGGTCGCACCTGCATTCCCGAAGCTCATCTACGTTCTCGAAGAGGACAACATCAACCCTGGCTCGAAATATTACTACCTGACGGAGCTTGCCGCAAAATGCACTTCAAGAAGGTTCGTCCCTGACTACATCTCAGAAAAGAAGATGATTGAGCTGAAGGGCGACGTTTACACATGCATGGGCTGCCGCTCGTTCCTCACACCAGACAGATTCACCGCAGCTGGAATCGGAAACGTTGCGAACGCAGGAAATTACGTTCCTGGAAAACGCAAGTATTATGGAAGATTTAATCAGGGCGTCGTCACAATCAACCTCGTTGACGTTGCATGTTCTTCTGGACGCAACATCGACGAATTCTGGAAGATTTTCGACGAAAGGCTTGAACTTTGCCACAAAGCACTTCTCCTCCGCCACAAGAGATTGCTCGGAACTCCAAGCGACGTTGCTCCGATTCTCTGGCAGAACGGCGCGCTCGCAAGGCTCAAGAAAGGCGAGACAATCGACAAGCTTCTGTTCAACGGATACTCGACAATCTCTCTCGGATACGCGGGACTTTGCGAATGCGTGAAGTACATGACAGGAAAGAGCCACACAGACCCGAGCGCAACTCCATTCGCAATCGACGTAATGAAGAAGATGAACGAGAAATGCGCGGAATGGAAGAAAGAAAGCAACATCGACTTCTCACTCTACGGAACTCCGCTTGAGTCCACGACGTACAAATTCGCGAAGTGCCTCAAGAAGCGTTTCGGAGAAATCGAGGGTGTCACGGACAAGAACTACATCACGAACAGCTACCACGTCCACGTTACGGAGCCGATTGACGCATTCACGAAGCTCACGTTCGAAAGCCAGTTCCAGGAGCTTTCACCGGGCGGAGCCGTGAGCTATGTTGAAGTTCCGAACATGGAGAACAACATTCCGGCTGTCATGGCTCTGCTCAAGCACATCTACGACAACATAATGTACGCGGAGCTGAACACCAAGAGCGACTGCTGCCAGAAATGCGGCTACACGGGCGAAATCAGAATCGTTGCCGACGAGGGAAACAAGCTCGTCTGGAAATGCCCTAACTGCGGCAACACCGACCAGTCCACGATGAACGTCGCGCGAAGAACCTGCGGCTACATCGGCACCCAGTACTGGAACCAAGGCAGAACACAGGAAATAAAGGAAAGAGTTTTGCACTTGTAGGAATAAAAGGCAAAGAGACACAATTCGTTTCTTTGCCTTTTTTTGTGGGGAAAGGGGAAAAATACACGAGCAAGAGCGCGATGTTTCAAAATTTTGGAAAAACGGGGAAATCAGGATTTCTATAATCGGCTTTGAAAACCAGACAATCCCGGACGATGACATGCCACTGCGCGTAATCAGCTACGACGGAGCAAGCTACAAGCAACAACTGATAGGCAACAAAAATGCGAAAAAAGCGCAGAAGCAAAAATATCCAGTAATCACGATTGTTTTGTACTTCGGGACAGACAAAAAGTGGACAGCAAACAAAAAGCTTTGCGATTGCTTTGACATTCCCAACGAACTGAAACCATTTTTCAACGATTACAAGATAAACGTGTTTGAAATCGCATGGCTTCCTGACGAGACAATCGAAAAATTTTCCAGCGACTTCAAAATCTTGGCAAAATATTTTCAGACGAAACGTTTACGAGAAGATTACGAAGGTTCAAAAGAGGAAATCAAGCATGTTGACTCACTTCTAAAAATGATGTCTGCGCTTACAGGCGATAATTCTTTTGAAGTAGCATATAATGAAAGCAACTTATCGACAGAGGGAGGTCTTACTATGTGTGACGTTGTTGAGAGAATTGTAAACAAAGGAATAGCTCAAGGAATCTCAAAAGGCAGAGCGGAAGAGAAAAAAGAACTGATTCTGAAACTCATTGACGCAAAAGCGGGTTCAATAGAACAAATTGCAGCATGGCTAAAGCTTCCTGTTGCCGAAGTGCAGGAGATCGCGACCGAAAACACCGCAAATCACCTGCACAATGCTTAGAACGTCCTCCGCATCCAGCACACCCCACTCGTCCACTCGGAGAGGTACGCGCCCTCGCGCGTGCCGTGAACGGTTGCATCCACTGCAAAATGCTTAGAACGTCCTTCGCATCCCAGCAACCGCTAGAATTTTGCCGCTTTGCCTGCTTTGATTCTTAAAATGGCATGAACAAAATTATAACATAGCATTTGCAAATTTCGGATTCTAAATTTAGAATTAAATTTTGGAAAGCTATCTGAAAGAATATGTTCGGAAAATTCAGTTTCCATACAGTTTTTATTATGCTAATTTTATTTTTTTCGGGAGGTTTATTATGAAAAAACGAACGCTACTTGGCTTATGCCTTTCAATTTTTTCATTATTTCTTTTCTCATGCGGAATTGCGGAAAGCAATGACGGAAGCGCAACGCTGAACGTTGACACTGCAACGATTGTGCAAAGGAGCATCAAATCCGCGAATTTCGAACTTTCGGAAGATGAGATTTTCGAGAAGTATGCGGAATATCTCAATTACGAGCTTACGGCGATTGTCAATTACGAGATTGGCGGAAAATCAGAGAACAAGACTTTCTCTCTATTGAAGATGAACGGCAAAGAAGCCATGGAATTGGTAGAAAAATTGCAGAATATGTCCGGCGAAGAACAAGAGGAATATTTCACTGACAAATTCAAGAGTCAGACTCTGACGATTGAAAACCTTCCTGTCGGCAAGACTGCGACATTCAAAATGAAAATCCGCCAGAAGATTGGTTTCGATGTCGATTTGAGCAAATACGAAGGCTTGAGCGAATCAGAAATCTCAAAAGACGAATATCTTGCAATCAGCAAAGAGCCTGTCAGCACAAAAATCAGCGAGAACACCGACATAACAATCAAGCTCAGGGAATACGACAAATCGCTCGACTGGGAATATAAGGAAGAAGTTCCGCCATCGGGAGAAGAGCAGCCATCTGAAAAAACAGTGTTTTCACTGACGTTCACGGGAACGATTCCGAGCGAGTTTGCAGATTCAGTCACGCAAAGCGGCTTTGAAAGTGATTATGACAACAACATGGTCTACATTTTCAGAAAGGTGAATGGCAAATGGGGACTTAACGACTCCATTAGCATTAAAGCCGGAACAGACTTCACGCTCAGCGGTTCGACAATCAAAGGAAGCGCAGTCACACAGAGAGAATTCCCTGTCGGGGATACTGTGGCAATAACTATGAGGCTCATGCATCAAACGAAAACGGGAGACGACGACGTATATGAACCAGAAAAGATATTTATCGGCTGGAGCAATGAAATCACGCTTTCGAAAGACGGCAACGACTTCGACATGGGAGAACTGACTTACAAAAACGAGTTCTATCAAACGCCGGCACCGGAAACGATTGTAAAAGCACAAATCAACTCTACGAAAGAAATCACAGCACCGTATGCGACAGTCGTGATTTCAAACGCAGAAAACGAAGAGACTATCGCAAAAGAAGAGTTCAAATTCGAGCCATTCTCAGCAGAGTACGATGGCGAAGTGCATTATGTAGGTATATACATTTTTGACTCTACAGATGAATTTAACAATTTGGAGGACGGAACAAAACTTCTGGCAACAATCAACCTTTACGAAGACGAAGCCAGAACGAAAAGCGTTTACGAAAACAGCCAGGGAACCCAATTCTACAAAAAGTGCCAAACCGACTTCTATTACCAACTTTACGACGGCTCATCAGAAAGCGGCTCATCAGGAACGGGCGAACAGATTCTAGGACTGAATCTTTTTGATGCAAATGGAGGAACTCTCTCGAGTATTTTAGGCACGAATTTTTACTATGCGGTAGTAATTACAGACAGTGCAGTCGACGACATCTCAACTGCTTCCCCTCTGTTCAGCACGGTAGGTTCATCAGACGGCAGCACTTCTCTGATGTTTAGGGGAGATGCCATTTCTTCCATACTCAGCTCCCAAGCTGTCTACATAACATTTGGAATATTTGAAACCGAGGACGAAGCACAGACGGCTACAAAAACAGGCGAAGTCAGCAATGGAATATATTATTGTAAGAACTATCCTGTTTCTATTGAGACAGGAAACACAGACCAATATATTGATGTTCATTTGACAGAAAATTAGTCAGGAAGCGGCTCAACGCTGACGCTGAATCTTGTTGACGATAGTGGAAATTCAGTCTCTGATGATTATTACTATGCACTGCTGATTACAGAGAGTATAGCATCAGGCTTTACAGACAAAGATTCGATGTTGTTGCAAAATGTCGGTCAAACAAGCAGCTTTTTGTGGGGCATTTTTATAAGGAGGCGAACATGAGAAAATCACGCATATTTTTTGCAGTCGCTGCGATTCTTGCGGCAATGACGGTTGCATTTGTTTCATGCGCTCACAACGACGACGAAAAGGAAACTTCGGTTCAGCTTTCGTTCAGAATGATGAGGGCACTCGTAGACGACGAGACAATTGAAGAAGAAGAAACGGGCTACACGCTTACAGCTTCGATTGACGGAAAGGAAAAAGACGAGCAGACAAAGCCTGTGCAAATCGGAAAGGAAACGGCAATCGAGTTCAAAGATGTCCGTGCGAATTCAAAAATCCGCGTGCACCTGCGCCTCAGAAACATTGAGAACGAGACAATCTACTTCGGCGACTCGGCAGAAATCACAGTAAAACCGGGCGAAAACAACGTGAGCGTCACAATGCACAGCTCGACGATTTACGTTTCGGAAGACGGAAGCGACGAAAAAAGCGGCTCGTCAAAAGAATCGGCAATGAAAACGCTCGAAAGCGCATTCAAAAAGATGAGCGAAATCTCGAACGACGACATCGACTGGACAATCTACGTCTCAGGAAAAATCAGCGGAACGAGCAACCTCGAAAGCGTCAGCGCAAAGTCGGTCACGATAACGGCGAAGGGCGACAGCGCAATCTTGGACGGAGGAAAGGAAACGAAAGACAGCGCGACAGGCTCGGTTCTTGCAATCGCGGAGAACATTGAATTTCCAGTGACCATTTCTGGAATCACAATGCAAAACGGACGGTCGCGAATCGGCGCGGGATTCGACATGGCGGGCAAAGGAACTGCCACGCTCATCAACTGCACGATAACGGACAACGAAGCGATAAACGACGGCGACAAAAAAGCGAACGGCGGCGGAATCCGCGTAGTGAACGGCTCGCTCGTCCTCAAAAACACAAAAGTCAACAACAACAAATCCGAATACAACGCAGGCGGAATCCACTTCAACGGCAAAGAGCTTATAATGGACGACGGAAGCGAAGTGTCGGGGAATAGCTCAGATTACAATGCAGGCGGAATAAACCAAAACAACGGCACATTCACAATGAATGGCGGAACGATTTCGGGAAACACAGCAAAAAACCAGGCAGGAGGAGTTTATATTAACCGCGGCGAATTTAAAATGAACAGCGGTAAAATTTCGGAGAACGTTTCCGACAAGACCTACTATGACGAGGAAAAAGGAAAGTACACTGGCGGAAGCGGCGGCGGGATATACATAAACAGAGGAAAATTCACTTTTGCAGGCGGTGAGATTTCTGGAAACACAGCCGCAGAAACTGGAGGCGGAATACACCAAAACGGAAAAGACGATGAAGCAAACGCCGAAGCAATCGTTGAAATCAAAGGCGGAGTCATTAAAAATAACACTGCTCAAAAAGGTGGCGGATTATACATACGGCAAAAATTCGCTTCGGCATACCTTTACAGCGGTGAAATTTCCGGCAATGAAAGTTCGAAAAACGGTGCAGGAGTTTTAGTTGATGAAGGAACGTTCACAATGAGCGGAGGTTCAATTTCAGAAAACAAATCCACATCGGGAAGTGCAGGCGGAGTATATGTAAGTCAGCGAGAAGACACAGGAACATTCGGCACATTCACAATGACGGGCGGCTCAATAACAGCCAACACTTCAAGTTCACCAGGCTACGGAATATTCTCTTGTGGAAAAGTCAGCTTGTCAGGCGATTTCACGATTTCAGGCAATGTGCTCGACGAGCAGACACAATCGGCGCAAATCAAATCGAAAAATGACAATATGCTCATAGAATTCACCGCGAACGGAACAAAATACAAAAAAGTTCTGAGCCACAGCAATCAGTATTCTGGAGAATTCTATTCTGACATAATCAAAGGAACAATCGATATTTCAGAAGACGAGATTCCGAACTATTTCAAAGATGAAGGAGATGATGAAGATACCACCAACAGCAGCACCAGCACCTACACGCGCAACACAACGACATGGAGCGAGGACGACTTCATCGAAGCATTTAGAGCTGCCGCGAATGCAACAGGTGATGATGCAGTGTTCAACTTGCAAGGAAACGTAACGCTGACAAAAAATTTCATCAGTAGCGATTACGGTAACGAAACCTCTCAAGTCATGATTGATGGTCAGGGAAAATACGGAATTGAAATTCGGTCGTCAACCGCATCGTTCAAAAACGTCACATTCAAAAACGGCGCAGGCTCACGAGTAAACGGGGACAAATACCAGGCATTCGGAATGATTTACTGGAACGGCGAAACTTCACTGACATTAGAAGGATGCAACTTCATAGGAGGAGTAACAGAAGGAGATGTTGGTGGCGGCGCACTTGCACTTTTCGGTAACGGAAGCGTAACAATTTCTAACTGCACTTTCACAAAAAACAGTTCGACCCACGGAGCCGCAATCGACATCGGCGGAGCAGACAGAGTTTCAATCGAAGATTCAATATTCAGCGAAAACACCGCGGGAAACAATTGCGACATCTACTGTGGCGGAAGCGGAGCGACAGTTTCAGGTAGCGGAAACACATCCGATTTTGCAAATCCGTACCAATACTACGATGACTCAAAAGCCTGCGACGAGCTTTTTTCAGAAACTGGCACGAGAGAACAATAACGATGAAACACTAAACTTTTTGGTTCGAATGCCGAGTTTTACAATTTGCATTAACGCGACATTCGACATTTTCGGCAATGCATTTTTTGCAGTGGAGAATCGATTTTAGGGTATAATTGAAAAATGAATTATGCGGGAATAAAAAATTTTGATGTTGCGGACGGGCTTGGAATAAGGGTTTCTCTCTTTGTTTCGGGCTGCCGCAACCACTGCAAAGGGTGCTTCAACGAAATCACATGGGATTTCAACTACGGCGCGCCTTTCACGAAAGAAGTCGAGGACGAGATTATGAAAATGCTTGAGCACGAGCACGTTTCAGGGCTGTCTGTCCTCGGCGGCGAACCGTTCGAGGAAGAAAACCAGGAAGTTCTGGCACCGTTCCTTGAGAGAGTGCGGAAAACTTTTCCGGAAAAGAACATCTGGGCGTGGAGCGGATATCTTTTGGACAAAGACCTTCTTGCCGAAAACGGAAGGAAACACACCGAATACACACAGAGAATCCTCGACTGCCTGGAATATTTGGTTGACGGAAGGTTCGTCGAAGAAAAGCGCAACCTGACGCTACAGTTTCGGGGTTCGGAGAACCAGCGGATTTGGCGGAAGATTGACGGCGAATGGAAAGTGATTTCCGAACAAGCCTGATTTTTTTACTTTGCGTCCAGCGTCTCCACACTCTTCACAAGTTCGTCGGCGACGCTGTTTTTTTCGACGCTCTTCATGTCGGCATTTTTCTTTTCCGAGTCGGAAATCAGAAAGCAGTCAACGGAAATGCTTTTTTCGCCAAGCATTTTCGAAACGTCATCAAAGCCCATTGCAAATTTTTCGTTCGGCTCGGAATGCGGCGGCGCGTCGCCAATCAGGATTATCTTTTTTTTGGCATCGCTTCTCCAGTCAAAGCCATCCGCACACGCATACAGAGCCTCAAGGACAGCCTCTTCCCTGTCTCCCCCGCCCTTCACCGAGACATTCTTGATGCACTTCGAAAACGCGCCCGCATTTTTCTGGAATCCCAAGTTCTTTACAGGAAGCCCGCGCAAATTGTATTCATCGGAATAATCTTTATAAAGAAGAAGCCCGATTCTCGCATCGCTGAATTTCTTCATCTGCTTTTCGAATTTTGACAGCCAGTTCTTCTTCAATTCGGCAAAATCGTCCTTCATGCTCTCCGTTGCGTCGATTGCAAAAACAAGGTCGATTTTTTCCGAACTGTCAAATTCATCGACTTTTTCAACAAGTTTCTGCGGAAGATTCTTCGCGGAAGAAACGTGCTCGACTTTTCCATCCGAATCCGACGCGATTTTCGAGAACGATTCCTCAACATTCCAGTCGGAAACATTCAGATTCAGCTTGTTGTCAAGAAACTTTCCGCTTGAGTCGCAATGTTTGCTTGCAAAAGTGCGGACTGAGACACGCATCCCGTCTTCAAATTCACATTCGTCCTGCACCTGAATCAGATATCCGTAATACATTTTTTTCGGAATGTAGATGTGGAAGCACTCGCCAAAAAAATTGTTCTCGGCAGTCGAAGACATCAGCGCATTCGGCGTGCGCTCCATCCTGAACGTCGATTTCGAGCCGTAAGCATATCGCACCTCGTTCCCGTTGACGCTGTTGTATTCTTTCGCGCGCATGAGCGACAAGTCGGGGTCGTTGTAATTGTCGCTGTCAACGAGCAGAAGCAAGCTCTGAATGTCGCCCCTCTTCCGCACAAAAAGATGAACTCCCGTGCAGTCCTTCACGCGATGCGCCTCATCCTCCGGCAGAACAACGATGTCGTCGGCGGAAAGCTCAAGGTCATAGATTTTGTCGTCCTTCAAAGGCGTCTTGCTTTTTTTCTTTGCGCAAAGCGGCGAAGCGGCAAGTGCAACAAACAAAATCGAAAAAAACACTCTCTTCCGCGAAAAACAAAACAGCCGCTTTTTCATCTTTACACCTCTCGTAAACCGGATTTTTTCAGACAAGTTTATTGTACCATGCTTGCACCCAAAAAACAAAAAAAGCGGAGACATGATTCGTCCTCCGCTTTTTGTTTCATTGCCGGGCGGTTGTTGAACTAGTCGAACACCCACCGCTAAGTGTTTTGCTTGACTTTCTCTGTGTTCACATCTATTATTTTTATAAGGCTGGTGTCGTTACGGACGTAAAGAGTGGGGTGACGTGAAAGCGTATACGCATCACTCGTACCAGATATTTTATAAATTGTATTTCCAGCCAATTCTTTTTTACCTTTTCGTACTTCTTCCAAAAATAGAATACTTCCGCAATCAGTGTTTTTCACGAAAATTATTATGTCATTCTTGATTTTGTTTTTTGCACCATAAATAAGAAAATCTGGGTTCTTAAAAATCACAGGAATATTCCGTATATCACTTTCTGAAATTGCAATCTGTCCTCTTTTTGCCTCTTGCTTCTCATTTCCGTGACCATTAAAAGCATGTTTTACAAAATAGTTGTCTATCGTATGCCTGAATCCGAAAATATCCAATCCATTCTTACGGGCGTTTTGCGCAAGCCAATTTTCGACAAATCCTAACTCAGCAGAAAACTTTGTGTTTGAATTGTCATTCGCAGCAAATATTACAGAATCGATTTGAGCTTGCAAGAAATCATCAATATCACCCATAAATTCATTTTAGTAAAAACAGAATCAGATTTTCAAGGTTCAACGCGCAACAAAAAAAGCGGAGCACTTCAATTCGTACCCCGCTTTTTGTTTCATTGCCGGATGGTCGTTGAACTTGTCAAACACCCACCGACAAGTTTTTGCTTAGTCTTCTACAACTTCGTCGGCTGAGTAAGTGTCGAGATACTGCCAAGTACCAGATGCTGAGCTTGATGAGTAGACATTTGCATAGACAGCATTGTACTGCTGAGTTGGCTTAGAACCTGCTGTGTAACCAAGATCATCTGCAGAAATTTTTGTTGAGCAAAGCGTATCTGGAGCATCTGTTTCAGCATTAATCTGCTCTTTTGTGTATGCACCATTGTAAACGTCTACAACATATCCGCCTGTGTATGTTTCGTCGTCATTCTGCTCGGCATAGACATTTACAGTCATAACATAGTTGCCGTTTTCATCTGCTGTCAACTTGCGTGTAGTGTCTTTGTCTATTGAAGTACTAGTCCAACCTACATATTCTGTTTCAACAGCTTTCTGTGTTTCACCATTTACAGTAACTCCGTCTGTTCCGAAGTTTTTTGCCTGAAGGTCGTAAACATTTGTGAAGCGTGAAACATAAGGACGAATTGTTCCATTGTTATTTGCAAATGCGACAACACAGAGAGTTCTCGGTTTTGAAGAAACTGCACGAGTGATATCCGCAGAAGCAGCAGTTGTCGTCGTACCAGTTTCATGCAAATCCCAAATGAATCCCATTGCGGCACCGCTTCCAGAAGTACCATCTTTGTTCAATGTAATTACAGCCATTGCACCTCTGTGCTTAGTTGTCGTTGAATTGTAGCATCTGTAGGTATCGGTTGTACTTTCGTTTGTATATGACAAGGTGTAATTATTGTTTGAGCCAGTAATTGCTCCCTCCTCATCATCATCTTCACCACAAGATGTGAAGATTCCAGCAGTCATAATGAGTGTTGCCGCAGACATTGCAGCCAATACTTTCTTTGAAAGTTTCATTAGCGAACTCCTTTTTTTGCGATGGTTTATTTAAACCACCGATAAAATAATTTTTTTTATCCGACATACCGTCGAACAAATTCAATTTTAACTTAGGTTTTAAAAAAATTCCATGTAGAATTTAAAAAAAAGCTAAAGTTTTTAGCGGTTGCAGGATGTGAAAGACGTTCTAAGCAATTGCTTTGTGTATGCAACCGCTCACGGCACGCGCGGGAGCGCGTACCTCTCCGGGTGGACGGGTGACGGTGCGCTGGATGTGGATGACGTTCTAGGCATTTGCTTTGGGGATGCGGCGGTTGCCGGGATGCAGATGTGTCCGAAGCATTTGTGCAGTGGAGGCAACCGAACGCTGCCGTTGTCTTTTTGGGCATAAACATTGCTGGTTGGATACAGCGTCGCAATGCAGCAAAGCTGCATTCGCATGAAGCGCGTACCTACACAGGTGGACGGGTGACGGTGCGCTGGATGTGGATGATGTTCCAAGCATTTGCTTATATGCAGGCGGTTACTGCACGGCTTGCGCCATAACTTTTTGAATGGTACGGCATATTTTCAAAATGCAGTATGGAATTTTTAAGCGATATCCGATATATTAAAAAAGAAGCACAGCCACGGAAATGAGCTCAAACATTTCCTAGAACTGCGGCTGGTCTTCGGTTTAATGCGAAAAAGCCGCCAAGTTTTGAACTTTAGCGGCTTTTGTTTTACCCTTTTACAATGTGCAAAAGAGTGTGCAATTTACCAAGCTATGTAGCCTGCTAGGAAAAAGCAGACGATAGCCAAAATCATAATGATTCTTGCTGTCATTGCACGCCCTCCAGAAGTAAATTCCGACACTTTTCAATGCCGGTGAGCTTTGAAGAGCAACCGCCAGTTCTTTCAGATTTCTCCTATGACTGTGCTAGTTTAGATTTTCGGAATATTTTTAGTTGTTGTTAAGTGATGTTTGCAGAAGAGAAATTACGTTAGTAATTTCGAATCCGTGTGGCGGTCGCTTGCCAGATGCGAATGTGTCCTAATCATTTTCGCAGTGGATGCAAGCGGCACGGCACGCGCAGGGGCGCGTACCTACATGGGTGGACGGGTGACGGTGCGCTGGATGTGAATGATGTTCTAGGCATTTGCTTTGGGGGTGCAAGCGGTCACGGCACGCGCAGGGGCGCGTACCTTCACGGGTGGGGAGGTGGCAGAAAAAATTATTGATATTTAGATTTTTTCGATATATAAGAATAATAAGAATGACAATAGATAGGAGTTGTTTATGTCAGATTTAGCTTATTCTTATTATAAACAATTGGACACTCTTGATTTGCCTGATTTAGAAATTCTCCTCGAAAAAATCAGTAATTTGATTTTCTCAAAGAGGAAAACTCATAATTCTGAAATTGAAAATGGACTTACTTTCTTTGACAGCATAAAAGGCAGCGTTAATCGTGAGATTAACGAAAAAGAAGAATTACTTGCAGCTTTAGATGAAAAATATGCGTATTCTAATTGATACAAACATAATATTAGACCTTATACAGAACAGGAAACCACATTCGGATAATGCATCAAAAATCATAAATTCTTGTGTTAAGAGCGAAAATATTGGCTATATTTCGGCACATTCCCTTTCAGATTTATTTTTCATTTTGCGAAAAGACAAATCCGTAGACGAAAGAAAAGCTTTGATTTTGAACCTATGCAAATTTTTCAAAATTGTTCCTGAGGACAAAGATTTTTATATTTCTGTATGTAACAATCCTGACTGGAATGATTTAGAAGACGGACTACAAATGAAATGTGCTGAAATAGAAGAACTCGATTACATTGTTACTCGAGATGAAAAAAGTGGATTCAAAAATTCTCCAGTAAAAATCATAAGCCCAGAAGAGTTTTTGAAAATCAAGAAGTAAACGTCGCTTGCCAGATGCGAATGTGTCCTAATCTTTGCATAATGGATGCAAGCGGTCACGGCACGCGCGGGAGCGCGTACCTTTTTGATGATTTTATGTGGATTTTTTTATGAATTCTCTGAAAGTTTTTCGATGATTTTATCGGCTGATACCCCAGAAGCGAGCAATTTTTTGAACTCCTCGATCATGATAGCTTTCCCTTCTGCTATCCCTTCACGGCGATTTGCCGCCATATTGCTGTTGTAGTCCATACGCGCTTTGTAAATTGAATTTTGCTGCGCCCAAATGATTTCGTCCTGGCTGACTGTGTTAAGGGAAGTCTTTGCATTCATAAGCCCCTCCTCAGATTGTGATATTTCGTTGATATAATCTGCTTTTCGTTCGTCATCTGCATACGCGAGGAAAAGTCCCCATTTTTCGAGCTTCGAAAGTTTCTCAACAGGCTGTCCAAATTTCTTATGAATCTTTATCAAGTCGAAAAAGATAACGTTCATCCTGTTAGCAAGTTGGTCTCCGTTTTCGCTTTTCATAGTATACCACGAAAGTGCATCCTTGTCCTTTTCGAGAAATTCAAAATCCAAAACGGAAATCTGATATCCCTTTTTCGTGTTCCATTCGCTTCCTTTTTTCGTATTCACATTCAGAAGACGAGCCACCTACGATTCCGCCCTTGTTGCGTAGTCGTATCGCTCCTGCCTGCTCTGCATCTCTATATCAGCGCGCTCCCCGTCGTTAAATTTCACGCTAACATCAAACGACATATTCAGTTCTCCATGTTCATCGATAGGTGGCTCATTCGGTACAAGTTCCAGCTCATCCACCTGCTTTCCAAGCAAAGTTGAGATAAAATCCTTAAGTGCCGCCTCCGATTCTGGTGTTTCTTGCGTGAACATCGCTTTAAAAGCGACATCACATTTTGGATCTAGCAAAGCCGTCGGCGACGGACGAAATGAAATCTTCTTGATTTTTCCCATAAAACCTCCATCTATTACTTACCGATTTTTTTTCATTTTTTGCAAAAATCGGCGAATTCCTTTTTCGGTGCGCATTTTTATCGGTGGTTTAAATCACACACCGAAAAAGGAGACAATAATGAAGCTTTCTAAAAAAGTTGTCGCTGCTATGTCCACAGCAGCATTGTTGGTAACGGCATCATTCTTTACATCGTGTGGTGAAGAAGATGATGATGAGAACAACATGCTTTCAGGAAAAAACAACGATTATTCAATCGCTTACAAAAACGACACAGATGTCGTAAGCCGCGGTTATGCGACAACGACATTCAAACACGCAGGTTCTTTGTGTCAAATGACAATGAACAAGTCAAGTGCTGGTGCTGGTGCAATGGGCTACATCTGGGACTTGGAGTCTAATTCTGCTCGTGCAGAAAAAGACCCACGCCGCTTCTTCATCTTTGGCTTTAACTACGACCAAACTGCTTCTAAAAAAGCCGCTTACTATCTCTCATTGTATAAAAACGTAACAGACATTCAAGCTCAGAACATGGGTGCAACGGGCGGTACAAACAAAGAAACAGGTGCCTATGATGAGACAGGAAAAACTGCAACAGAAAAAGAATATATTTCTCTTAAAGCTGCTAACTCATTCACACCTGTAATTGATGAAGCAACTGGCGATTTCGTTGTAACTGTCGATGTCTATGAAGGTGGAGAATTCACCGTAAATGAAACAACAGGTGAAAAGACTTACACTTCTTATGACGGTACTTACATTGTAGATATCTACAACGGAAAAGTTGATATGGCGGCAATCAAAGGAACAACTACAAATACGACTCCAGTTGACACATACACAATTTCTGCAGAAGATGTCGGTTATCTCTCAGAAACAACTGATACGACAAAAAAGATTTGTGGTGCAACCGCAAATCAGAAAAATGGTGCAGTTTATGCAAACGTTTATGCGGGAAAGACTCTTACAGGCTCTTGGCACTATGCAAAAACATACGCAACTGACGAAGTTGTAGAGGACTAATCCTCCATCATCGTTGAACGCAAAAAAAGACT
This sequence comes from Treponema sp., assembly GCA_017525605.1. Lineage (GTDB taxonomy): Bacteria > Spirochaetota > Spirochaetia > Treponematales > Treponemataceae > Treponema_D. Next base: position 126,643 of record JAFXSM010000042.1, read on the forward strand.
CGCATGAAAAAATGCGGGTCTTTTTTTTGTGTGTGCAGAGAAAGTCAAAATCTTCAAAAGAACATCTCTACCTTTACTTTCAGGAATGTCATTTATTGATTGATAACGATTTATTGAAGCCATAAACACCTCCATACAGACATTATATTACAGGCAAACACTGCATTGAAGACGCGCTCAATCTCCGATGAACTCCAAAAATCCGTCAACGAACTCGATGCAAAGTGAAAACGAAAAGTTGTAGTGGACTAATCATCCATCATCGTTGAACGCAAAAAAAGACTCGCATCAAAAAGTGCATTTTCCGCCTCAAAACGAGTTGAATTAATCCTTGAGCGATTTATAGTTTCAAGAATTTCATCCGCACTTTCATTTCCTTCCCAAGAAAGCTTCATAAATTTCTGCGCAGGAGTTTCGCTGTCATCGTTTTCCTCAACAACAATCAAAACTTTCTGGCTTGGTTTGAAATTGTATCGCTGCAAAGGAATAAATGTTGTGCCGTTATAATACGCTTTTACTGCAGTCATCATATCACGCCTCCTCCTTGCGAACATTATACCACAGGCAAACACTGCATTGAAGACGCGCACAATCTCAGCAAATTCAAAGGAAACGCCCGAGCGAATTTCGTTCGGGCGTTTTAGCATAGTAAACTTGAAAAATCCTACAAAATCGTGCAGATGAATGCCGTGACGAGTCCTGAGAAAATCGACAGGCCGAGACGGTGGACAGGAACGAACGTGCTAAAGATGAGCGCGCCGAACGAGATTGCAGTCGTCATGAACGACACGGCGATTGCGAATGCCTCCGCCTTGCTCTCTTTGTTTTCCATTTTGTAGATGATGTAGTCCAAGCCGAGACCGAACACGAGAATCATTCCCGTAACGCAGAAGAATTCGATTTTCTGCCCCGAAAGGATGAACGTCGTGCAGATTGAAAGGACGCTCATGAGCGGAATCAGCGCGATTTTGAGAGTGTCCCTCCAGTTGTAGAAGAACTTGAGGATGATGAATATTATGCAGTACGCAAGGCCGAACATCTCAAGAATCATCTTTGTGAGCTTGTCCAAACCTGCGCTCAAATCCTTTGCCCGGACTTCGAAATAAACGTCGTCGCCGTAGCCCTGCGCCTTGAAGTCGGCTTCGATTTCGCGGAACACGCTTTCGTCTTCGATTCTTGACGGGACGATGAGCGAATAGTATTTATCCTCGACCTTGCCAATCCAAATCGTGTTCAGAATTGATTTTATGCTGTCTGGAAGTTCCGAGTCCGGAGTGAGGAATTCGTTTTCCTTTTTGCTGATTGAGGACGCAAAGTCGGCAGTAAGGTCATCGGTAATTTCCTCGTCATCCAATCCTAAAGTCAGCGCAACCTGCGTAGCCGAAAGCGGAATGAGCTTTTTGCTGGCTTCAAGCGACTTCTTCTGCCTTTCCATAGACGGAATGAATTTGCTCGTGCAGATGAACGTGCCAGGAACGCGCTTTGCAACTTTTTCCTCAAGCTGCAGCGTTTCTTCCACGGTGTTTCCGCTGATGATGAACCAGCTCGTCCTGTTGAAATTCAGAACTTTCACAGTCAGCTCCAAATCTCCCTTGAGACGGCCTTTCGGCGTGTAGAGCGAATTCAAATTGTTCTCGATTCGAACTTTGTCGTGGTTGATTCCGAGTGCGACAGCGCAGAACACGAAAATCGAAGTGATTACGACGCGCGAAAGTGTCTTTTTGTGATGCCCTCTGAACTTGAGCTTGTCGAGGATTTTGATTCTTCTCTTCTCCTCGACAGGAATTTTGATGAGAGTGAAAATTCCTGTTGCGGTAAGGAACGAGCTCATAATTCCGACGAGAGAGAAAACAGCCATTTGCTTAAGCATGACGAACGGAGCCGTGCAGAGGAACGCATAGCAGATTTCTGTCGAGAGCAGGGAGAGAATCAGACCTTTGAAAAGGTGCATCCTGATTTTCTGCGGAGAGTTCAGATGCTTGTTGTGCTTCCAGCAGACGAAATAGTGTACGCTGTAGTCGATTGAAGAGCCGATGAGCGAAGTTCCGAAAAGCAGTGTGATGACGTGCATGTTGCCGAAAATCGCGTGCGTCATGCAGAATGCGATGAACATCGACACGAAAATCGAAAACAGTGAGCAGACGAGCGGCTTAAGGCTGTTGAAAATCGAAAGAATCAGGATGACGATGACGAATGTTGACATCAATCCAATCCAGGAAGTTTCCCTGAGAGCCGAGCTTGACGAATCCTGGCTGTGAAAATTCACTCCGTTGAATGCGAATTTCACCTCGTCGGTCTCATACGGTGCGCAGACTTTGTAGATGACCGGCGACGCATTCGTCTTCGACATCGAAGCTCCAGCGTCCGTCACCACAGCCTGAATCATGACGTACCAGATTCCTTCGTAGTTCGTCGCCATAACGCCGTCCTTCGGGCGCATTGACGTGCCGGAGTCCATGAGCGACTGCATACAGTGCTTTAAGTTTTTCGAGTCGAGCAGGAACGGGTCCTCGTCAATGTGCGACAGGCTCGAAAGCGAGAATCCTGAGTAGAGTTCCGAGAGCGCGTTTGTTGCGAATGTGCTGGCGTCAGACGAAATTTCCGCAACCGTGTCATCGCTCAAGATGTTGTATCTCCATTCGTGGACGAAATCCTCCAGCTCCTCCGTCGAATTCTCGTCGATTTCGAGGACGAGCTTTTCGAACTGGACAGGATATTTTTTCAGTTCTTCCGTGACGAGTTTTGCTGTTTCCTTTGCCTTCGAAAAATCCTTGCTGCCGACAAGAATGTAGTTGTTCTTTACGCCCGTGTTCGTGATGTTCGCGTCCGCAATCTTCGCGGCCTTGTTCATCGAATTCTCCGGGTACATTGAATTCAGGTTGCCGTCGAATGTGACTTTCTTGTAGAAAAGCAGCGTTATCATGAATGCGGCGAGTATTCCGAAATGGAACACGCACCATGCAACTGTGAAAAATTGTTTTGGAAGATGCAATTTCCTCATTTGTAATATTTCCTTATCTGTCTTCTCTTTCTTATTTATCTTCGCTTCTTTCCAAGCTCGATGAAATTTGAATGCGCTTTGTCTTTCGCGGAAATCCTTCTCTCTCCCAAAATGATGTTTCCGCTTTCTTTCTTTGAGTTCCGTCTCTCATTTTTCTTCGCGCCGACAAATTCCTTTGCCCACTCAGGCGTTTCAGGGTGGAAATCTCCTTTTTTGACGTATTCGAGCCACTCTTCGCTTTCAGGCACCTGGAACATCATCTTTTTCTGCGTGAACGGATGGATGAATTCGAGTGTGCGTGCGTGGAGCGCGAGCCTGCCGAACGGGTCTGTCATTGCCCTGTAATTTTCATCTCCTGCAAGCGGATATCCTTTGCTCGAAAGGTGCGCGCGAATCTGGTTTTTCTTGCCGGTGTCCAGAGAAAGCTCGAACAATGTGTGTGTCTTTCCGCGCTCGACGACACGGAAATGCGTCCTTGCGGGAACGAGTTTCGCTTTTCCGTCCATCGCTTTCGGGACGTAGCCCACGTTGTGCGCGTTGAACGCCATCGGGTCGTCAATCAGTCCTGAGTCGGGCAGGATTCTCTTCGCGTCTTTCGGATTTTCTGCGACCGCGTGGTAGAGGCGTTCGGTTACCATTGTGTGCCAGGTGTCCATGATTGTCTTCTGCGCGGCTTCCGAGAGTGCGAACATCATAACTCCGCTCGTGTCCCTGTCGAGCCTGTGAACGACATACGGCTTGTGCGAAGAATTCAGTTCGCCCTTCTTACGCATAATGCTTTCGAGTGCGTCCTCCGCTGTTTTTGCGCTGCTTCCCGGATATCTGCAGCTGAGCATTCCGGACGGTTTGTTGATTACGCAAATGTATTCATCTTCGTAAAGAATCTCGATTCGTTCTTTTTTGCCGTCAACTTTGCGCTCACGTTTTTCCTGTGAGTTTTCCTTCACTTTCATAAAAATTCCCCTTGAAATTAATAATGCGGTGGTTTTCTGTTCGGAATCTCGATGTTCTCGGACAAATCCTGAATTCTTCCGGAAAGAATCTTGTTTTCCTGCCTGAGAATCTCGATTGTTTTCTGATTTTCCACTGCAACTTCCTGAAGTTTGCCGATGAAATCTTCCATGTATGAGATTTTCATTTCCAGCGCGACGAACCTGTCGTTGATTTCACCAGCATTAATAATGTTTTCCATGCGGTGAATTATATCGTTATAATGAAAAGCATGAAACGAGGGAGATTTTTTTTATTCATTTTTGCTGTATCGATTTTTATCAGCGCGGAAGAATCGTTCGCAAATTCGACTGCAAATTCGACTGCGACTTCTTCATCAGTTTCATGCAAGGACGGTTCAGGAAAGGATTTGGACGGAAGAATCGCGGTGATTTCGATTTTTGCCGACGACGACAAGACTTCGTGGGGAAAAGACAGGGTGAACTCGTATGCTACAAAGACAATCCGCTACATGGACATCGCGACCGACTGGATTCTCCGCAAAGTCCGCCCGTACGGAGCCGAGCCGGAATTCATCTACAATTTTTTCAAGAACGGCGGGCTTTACTACAAGACAAAACTCGACTGCGACTTGACCGACTGGAAGACGCACGACTTTTACGTCTGGAAATACATTCGTGAAAAAATCGATTTGGACTGGATAAAAAAAACATACAGAACCGACAATTTCTTTTTCATGGTCTATGTGAACACCCCGATGTCAAACACGATTGCGCCCGCGACGCGCTCATTCTACAAGGGAATGCCCTATCCGTACGAAATCGTCTACATAAACCGCTACAGGGACGCAAAAGAGACTTCGCCTTCGGTGTACGCGCATGAAATCCTGCATATTTTTGGCGCAAGGGATTTGTATTACGCGGATTCGAGGAACGGATTTTCAAAGCAGTTCGTCGATTATTGCAAACTGATGCACAGGAACGACATCATGTACACGATAAGCGACATCATTCACGGCGGAGTCCGCATGGACAGGATAACGAACGACTTTTCGCAACTTGATGCCTATTATATCGGGCTGATAAATTACTGCAGCGAAGTTGAGAAATTCAATTTGGGAAAATCTGAACATTTAAAACATTTGGAGTAGAAATTATGCTGAAAGACAAGACAGTCATTCTTGGAGTAACCGGTTCTATTGCCGCTTACAAAATCGCAAACCTCGCGAGCCTTCTCGTGAAGAACCATGCCGACGTTCATGTAATCATGACGAAAAATGCGACGAACATCATAAATCCGATTGCGTTCGAGACTCTCACAAACCACAAATGCCTTGTCGATACGTTCGACAGGAATTTCGAGTTCAACGTGGAGCATGTCTCAATCGCAAAGAAGGCTGACATTTTCGTCCTTGCGCCGGCAACTGCGAACACGATTGCGAAAGTCGCGAACGGGCTTGCCGACGACATGCTCTCCACGACATTTCTCGCGTGCGAATGCCCCAAGCTGATTTCGCCTGCGATGAACACCCGTATGCTCCACAACCCGATTACGCAGGACAACATCGAAAAATGCAGAAGATTCGGAATGAAAATCATCGATTCTGCATACGGTCATCTTGCCTGCGGCGACGACGGTGACGGAAAGCTCCCTGACATCGAGACTCTTTTCAACCATATCTGCTTCGAGCTTCTGTACGAGAAAAACCTTACCGGAAAGAAAATCCTCGTCACGGCAGGCCCCACCCGCGAGGCGATTGACCCTGTGAGATTCATCACGAACCATTCGACAGGAAAAATGGGATACGCAATCGCGAAAGTCGCTGCTGCCCGCGGAGCTTCCGTCACGCTGATTTCTGGCCCCGTGAATCTTGAAACTCCGCTTTTCGTGAAGAGAATCGACATTCAAAGCGCAAAAGAGATGTTCGAAGAGGTAAAAAAGCATTTTGACGAAAGCGACATTGTGATAAAAGCCGCCGCAGTTGCCGATTACCGCCCGAAAAATTACGCCACCGAAAAAATAAAGAAGATGGGAGAAGGCGACGCTTCGATTGAGCTTGAGCGCACGGACGACATCCTGCAGTATCTTGGCGAGCACAAGAAAAATCAATTTTTGTGCGGATTCTCAATGGAAACACAGGACATGATAGAAAATTCGAAAAAGAAACTTTCGAAGAAGAACCTGGACATGATTGTCGCGAACAATCTGAAAGTGTCGGGTGCGGGATTCGGAACTGACACGAACGTGGTCACGATAATAACAAAGGACAGCACCGAAGAGCTTCCGATGCTGTCCAAAGAAAAAGTTGCTGACAAACTTCTTGACGAAATCATCAAGAAGTCGTGCCGAAACTGACGGGAAAAGCGTCAGAAGACCGATGCCGCAAGGAATCCGCCGATTGTCGAAAACAGCACGCCGATGAAAAACAGGAATGCCGAGATGATGATTTCGAGCTTTCCGCTTCCCGCAACGATTTCCTGCGGATTTTCAGGATTCACACGGATTTCGACGACATCGCCGACATTGTGTTCGGGCGGATTTGAGCCAACCTCACCCTTTGCCCGAACCTTCTTTCTTTTGAAGTCAAATTCGAAGACCGGATAATAGGTGGCAACAGAGCTTTTCGTCCGTCCGCTTCCGATTGACGAGTGTTCGAACACGTTGTCAACGACAGTTGCGCTGACGACATTGCTGCACCGATTCCGCTTCCGCCTTGTCGTGATGAAAAACACGACTCCGATGACGAGCGAAAATACGCCGAGAATCAGAAAAATCGCCGCACCGAGACGCGGGTCGCCGTGCTGCCTTGATCTCACCATGCGTTAAATCCTCGGTGTTTTTGCAAGGGATGCCGCGATTTCAGCGTCAGTCGGAATGTAGTCGCTCATCGTTCCGTCGTTGAATGCCTTGTAAGCATACATATCGAAGTAGCCCGTACCCGTGAGTCCGAAGAGAATCGTCTTCTCCTCGCCCGTTTCCTTGCACTTGAGAGCCTCGTCGATTGCGACTTTGATTGCGTGGCTTGATTCCGGTGCAGGAAGGATTCCTTCCACTCTTGCAAATTCCTGTGCGGCGCGGAAAACTTCAGTCTGCTCGACAGCGCGTGCCGTCATGAGTTTGTCGTCGTAGAGCTGGGAAAGAACAGGGCTCATTCCGTGATAGCGAAGTCCGCCTGCGTGGTTCGGGGACGGCATGAATTCGCTTCCGAGCGTGTACATTTTTGCGAGCGGGCAGACGTGTCCAGTGTCGCAGAAGTCGTACACGAACGAGCCGCGTGTGAGGCTTGGGCAGCTTGCAGGCTCGACCGCGATGAATTCGTAATCGGCTTCTCCGCGGAGTTTCCTTCCCATGAACGGAGAAATGAGTCCGCCCAAATTCGAGCCGCCACCGGCACAACCGATTATCACGTCCGGTTTGATTCCGTATTTGTCCATCGCCGTCATCGTCTCAAGTCCGATTACTGTCTGGTGAAGGAGAACCTGGTTCAGAACGCTTCCGAGAACGTAGCGGTAGCCTTCCTGCTTTGTTGCGGCTTCCACTGCTTCAGAAATCGCACAGCCCAAACTTCCGCCAGTTCCAGGGAATTCAGCGAGAATCTTTCTTCCGACTTCCGTTGTGTCGCTCGGCGACGGTGTGATTTTTGCGCCGTAAGTTCTGATAACCTCGCGCCTGAAAGGCTTCTGCTCGTATGAAACTTTTACCATGTAGACCTGGCAGTCTAGTCCGAAATATGAGCACGCCATCGAAAGCGCAGTTCCCCACTGACCAGCTCCGGTCTCAGTCGTAACGCCCTTGAGCCCCTGCTTCTTTGCGTAGTACGCCTGAGCGATTGCGGAATTCAATTTGTGGCTTCCGCTCGTGTTGTTTCCTTCGAATTTGTAATAGATGTGCGCCGGCGTTCCGAGTTTTTTCTCAAGGCAATATGCGCGGACGAGCGGTGCCGGGCGGTACATTTTGTAGAATTCGCGGATTTCGTCAGGGATTTTTATGAACGCGTTCGTGTCGTCCAGTTCCTGCGCAATAAGCTCGTCGCAGAAAACCGCGCTCATTTCCGCGGCTGTCATCGGCTTTTTCGTTGCAGGATTCAGAAGCGGGGCCGGCTTGTTTTTCATATCAGCTCTGACGTTGTACCATGAATCCGGCAGCTCGTTTTCAGAAAGATAGATTTTGTAAGGGATTTCGTTAGACATTTGTTTCTCCAATAATTTTTGTTCTTATGTATAGAAACAAATTATACAAACAAAATCCCGATTTAACAAACGATAAACAAGTGCAGAAATGCAAGATTCAGATTGCTATTCGATTTTGAATCCGTTTATCTTGTCGGATATCGAGCCGATTGCGGAATTGACTTCTGTTGCGGCATCCGTAAGCTCTGACTCGATGTTCGAAACGTTGCGCGCCGAGTCGCTAGTCTGTCCGATTGCTGCTTCCATTTTCCGCGTCGTGTCGGTGAGGATTTCTGCGATTTTGTTCAGTTCATCCTTGCTGACTTTCATCTTGCTTCCCGCATCTTTTACGCCGAAAGTGACCTCACGCATCTGCTTGAGAACGTCGATTATCTGCTGAGAGCCGACATCCTGCTCGTTCATCGCGTTTCTGATTGTCATCACCATCTGCGAAGTGTTGTCCATTTCGCTGCTCGTGGATTTGTAGATTGCGTCAGACTGTGCCGCCGCGCCCACGATTCTGTCGATGAGATTTTTGATGTCGGAGATTTTCTCTTTGATTTCCTTTGACTGAACGGAAGAAGATTCCGCGAGAGTCCTGATTTCGTCCGCAACGACCGCAAATCCCCTACCCGCGTCCCCAGCGTGCGCAGCTTCGATTGCGGCGTTCATTGCAAGAAGGTTCGTCTCGCTCGCAATGTTCGCGATTGTCTTGTTCGCCACGTCCAAATCCTTCGACTTCTCGGACATCTCGTCAACGATTGACCTGATTTCGTTCTGCGCCACGAGACCTTTCTCTGAAAGTTTCCGCAGCTCCTCGAACGTGTTCTCCATGTTCTCGCTCGACTTTGTGACGCTCTTGATGTTCCCAATCATCTCCTCGACTGCGGAACTTGCTTCCTCGACCGCGTTGCTCTGGCTGATGATGAGATTGTCGAGGTTTTCAACTTTCTCGGAAATGTCCGACACGAGCTGCTTCGAGCTTCTGACAGAGGAAATCTGCTCCTGCATGTTCGATTCCGTGTCCGCAATCGAATTGTCGAGGAGTTTGACCTGCTCATGCGTGTCGTCAAGGCTTTTGAGGAATTTCTCGTTCGCGTTCGACATGTTGTCCCTTGTTTTGAAGATGTCGGCAAAAAGCTCCTGCTGCTTTTTCATAAACGAATTGAAACTTCTCGTTATCTGCCCGATTTCGTTCGTTCCGGAATCTGGAAGACGCTTCGTGAGGTCTGCGTCGCCAGTTGAAATCTGCGCAAGGTTCTTGTTGATGAGCTTGAGCGGTTTGAGCGCGTGAATCAAAAGAAGCCCTGTGAGGATTGCGATGATTACAGCCGTGATGATGATTGTTCCGGTCATCGTCGCGCTAAGGCTGTTCGTCGTCTTCTTGATTGTCTTTGTCGGAACGACGATGACGACCGTCCATGTGCTGCTCGGAACTGCAAGAAGGAAAATGTCGTTTTTCACGCCGTTCACATGGAGAGTCGAATGAAGGAGCTTCCTGTTTTTGCTGTCTCCTTTTTTTATCATTTCGATTGCGTCTTTTCCGAATTCAACTCCTTCGAATTCCCAGCAAGGCTTTTGGAGAATTGATTCTGTAACAGGTCCTCCGATGAAATATCCATGCGAATCGACAACGACTGCGAATCCGTCCGGGCTTGCCACGTCAAATCCCTTGATTTTCTGGATTACGCTTTTGAGTGCGGAAAGCTTTGCAAAACCGACAAAAAATCCGTGCCCGTGAATGTTTCCTGTTTTACAGTACGGAATCAATCCTGTCTCGTAGCTGTCTCCGAACGGTTCGCCGTAAAGCTGGTCGAGCTGGTTGTCCTTCATCGTCCTGAACCAGAGCTGCTTCGAGCAGTCTTCTATTGTTCCGTCATCGTTGTAAAGTTTTTCGGTCTCGTAATCGGCATACGCGATTCTTACAAAGTTTTTGCTTCGCATGACTGCATACTGGACGAGCATTTCCTGAATCTCGTCCGTCTCGTATGATTCCATTCCGACTTCGGTGAACATCGTGTAGCTGCGAAGCTGCTGCATGTGAAGCTGGTTTCTGTTGCTCAGTGCCTCACAAGAAATGTTGACTAGCTCGTTCGTGTTTCGAACTACCATATTGTCGATGTCTTTTGATGTCATTTTCACGCTCAAAAATGACGAGACCGACAAAATCACCGTAATGCTGACGATGATTTTCCAACCAATCTGAACGGCAAGCCTAGACTTCTTCTGATTCTCACTTTTCATGATTGCTGACTCCTTGGATACTCTCTTCCAATTATTTATCCATAGATTTGATAAAGCAATCATTATATATATCAAAATTTAAATCAATATAATTGTATACAATTATATTGACCACTCCTTTTTAGTCGTCATCGTCAAAAGCGTGCCGAGCTTTTCGGTGAATTTCTTCTTTTTTCCTGTCGAATCTTCCAAAGTTATCGTGATTGTTCCTTCGACAAGCTCGTTTGCGAATGTCGGGCCGTACATTGTCGAAAGCAGAAGCTTGTAGTCGTTCTCGCTCATCGTCTCGCCGATTAGGCACGGAATCATCATCGTGTCCACATAAGCCTGAGTGTTTTCGTCGAGAAGCGCGTAGAATTTCTGAATTTCAGCAGGTCCAATCGAAATTGTCGTTGCGGATTTTCCGTTTTTCTCTTCCTGCCTGATTATTCCCGTGGCGTAAAATGCGGTGTTCCTAACGTTCTGCAGTGTGCCGCTCGCTTGAACGTCGTTTTCGCTCTGCATTTTTGCTGAAACGTTCACTGCTCCTGCTTCCGTCATAAGCTGAATCATGTCGGCCGGCGAAAAAAGCGGGTCGCCATCTTTTATTCCGACGAGTTTTTTTATCGATTTTGATGCCTGCTCCGAGAATCCTGTCTTGAATGTGACTTCAACTGAATTGTCGCTTTTCGCTTTGATTTTCAGCTCCGGCGTGCACGAAGAAAATACAACCACGATTGCGGATAACAACGGGAGAAAAAATTTTTTCATAAAAGTACCTCTAAAAGTTTCTACTTAATCAGATTCGACATCGGAAGTGTCACTCGGATGCCTGTGGATAATACTAACCCGCTTATGAAGCTTTTATAGGGTGTGAGCGCGGATTTATCCGAATCGTTGAAGACCGTGTAGTGTATGTCCTGTACGAATGAGAATTTGAATTTTCCGGCTTCGATTGAAGGCGTGCTGAATGCGATTCCGAGTATGCCTGGGAATGCGGATGCCTTGAGTTTGTAGTCGCTGTCGCCCGGCAATGTGGGTTTTCCGATTGTGATTACAGGGCCGATGAAAAGCCTGACGTATTCGTTCAATGTGTACGAGAGGACAATCGGAATTTGCAATGCGCCGATTCCGTTGTCGTACCGGATGTACATTCCCAAGCCCGGCTTCATGTCGCCGTCGTACATTGCGTGAACCATCGTGTCGAAGCCGCGGAAGCAAAGCCTGAACGAATCCGCATCGAAAAGATTCCAGTTGACAGCGAGCGAGCCGTCAAACACTAAACTTCCGAGGAAAGTGTTCTCTTTTTTTTTTGCAACGGCGACTTTCGAGTCAGGATTGTATTCCTCTTCCGTGCAGATTTCTTCCCCTTCAGAATTGACTTTCGTCAGTTCCTCTTTTTTTGTTGAATTTGCAGAATTTGCAGAATTTTTCGGTTCGTCCGCGCTTGCCGTGTTCTTTTTGTTCTTGCTGTCGTCAGTGGAATTTATTATTCGGCCTGCGCAAGTGTAGTGCGTCTTCCAGTATCCTGATTTTATCGTGGAGATGATTACACCAGTCTCCGGGCCGTCGCTCGCGCTGTGGATGAATTTTCCGCCATCGATGTAGATTCCGACGTGCGATATGTTTCCGCTCGATGTCGTCTTGAAAAACAACAAGTCGCCCTGCCGCATTTCGCTGTCTTCGATTTTCTTCGATTTCTGGTACATCGCGCTTGCCTGACGCGGAAGCTGGATTCCGACCGACTCCCTGAACATCGTGAACACATATCCTGAGCAGTCGAACGAGTCTGGCCCCACCCCGCCGCTTCTGTACGGTTTTCCGAGAAAGGTTTTGCTGTAGGTCACAACTTTTTCCGCCATGAACGAAGCGTCGGCCTTCGAAACTTCAACAGTGGAAGCTGACTGTGCGCAGAGTTTCGGCATCATAAGCAGGAAAGCGAGGAAAGCAATTACGAAAACTGAATAGTCATTTTTTCTCTGTGAATTCATACTTATACCTATCGGCAATTTTTCTTTTACAGCTTTTGAAGAATATCGACAGTGTGGGAACTTGCTCCGAGAAGTTCCTTCCGCTCCGAAACTGACATCTGATATTTTATGAACCATTCGAATGATTCTTCGTCCAATGCGTTGATTTCGCGCCTCATATAGTCGGCAGCCCCGTCAGGCGCAAATGTCTTGATGCGCGTAAGCCCTGCTTTTTCGTTCAATCGAGTCATGTCCTCAAGCCGCGTGTACGAATACAAATCTTTTTCGAGTTCCGTTATCGTGTGGAAATCTTTTGTGATTGTCCCGTTCTTCACGCATTCGAGGATTTTTCCTTCTTTAAAACAATACGAAAGAATCGCATATTCGTTCATCACATACGCAACGAGTATGAACCCGCCCTTTTTCGTCACGCGCTTGGCTTCGCTCAAAGCCGCAAGCCTGTCCTCGTCGGAATGAAGATGGTACATCGGGCCGAAAAGAAGCGTCACGTCGAACGTCTCATCTGGAAGGAACGAAAGATTCCGAGCGTCGCCCGGCCAGCATTTAACTTTCGCGTGCTTGCTCATCAGAATGTCCAGATTGTGCTTGACGAGTTCCACCGCCGTAACGTCAAATCCCTCTTCGGAAAGCGCGACCGAATATCGTCCGGTTCCCGCCCCGATGTCAAGGATTTTTATCTGTTTATTTTCGGTTCGGTTTTCTTTTGTTTCCGCCTGATTTTCGACGCACGACTTCCGAACAATTTCCGCACAGTCGTGGATGTGCTTCATCGAAACTGCGAATTCGACTTTTCCGTGCCGCGTTGTCAGGCGGTGTTCCTCTTTGAATTTGTTGTAGTATTTTTCGAGCTGCGTCATTCAATTACCAGTTCGTAACTTTCTTGCCGTTTCCGTCTTTTGCCACGCCTGCCGCAATCATAACCCACTCGATGAATCCCCAAATCGAATTCACAATGAGAGGAATGTATGCAAACATCATGCCGCCGAGCATTTTCAGGGCAACCGCAGCAGATTCCTCGTCCGTCATTGCGTCAACATTTGTGACCATGTCGATGACATTGAAGAAAAAGGATTTCATAACGACGACGAATCCAATCAGCGAGAGCGCGAGCTGCACGCCCGCCCTCTTGTATCTGCCGAGATAGAAATTGTGCACACCGTATGCGCTCAGGAAAATTCCAAGAAGAAGAGCTGCAAGTCGGCTTTTCTTTGACACGTCGTCATCGCGAACAGACTTGTTCACCGTATAATCTTCCGTGAACTGCGTCTTTGGCTGCTCCGTGCTTTCCGGTGCAATCGCGTTCGGCGTTTCCGCCTTGAAAAAATTCTCAGATTCCATAAATTTTTCTCCTTTTATATATCGTTTTTTATAATACGCTGATTGTTCATTTTAGTGTTTTTGCACGTTTTCTGCGATTGTTCGGAGTTTCAGAAAGTGTATTTCCGCAGTTCGCAATTTTTCATCCTGAACGAGATGAATTCTTCGGTCGTGAGCGAATCGTTGAAGTACGACTCGACCGCGCGCGCAATTCCGTTGTGCCCGACGAGAAGATAGATTTTTTCTTTTTCCTGGACGAGCCTATCGAGGAGGTTGTAAATTCTCTGCGCGATTCTGAGCATCGACTCGCCGTTCCCGTAATTCGTGCAAATCTGCTTCTGCGCCGCAAGAAATTCGTCGGAAGTGTTCAGTTTTCCCTCGAATTTTCCGCAGTTTCTTTCAACAAGCATAATTTCCTCGTTCGCGGGAATCTTCGCCGTCCGCGAGATTATGAAAGCGGTCTCCTTCGCGCGCGCAAGCGGAGAATAGAGGATTTCATCTATGCGGATTTTTTCGCTGATGATTTTTTCCGCAAGCCGTGCAGCATCCGCTTTTCCGTTTTCGTTCAGAACGATGTCCGTAAGCCCGCAAATCTTGTGCTCGATGTTCCACGCAGTTTCCCCATGCCGCGTAAAGTAAAGCGTTCCCATGTTTTCCCCCTTTTTTATCCGCGAATATTATATTATGAGCGATTCCAAAAACCAACAAACACTTTTTGAAAACGTCATCCAGATTTTTTTTGACGCGCACATTTTTCTGTCATAACATAAATATTCGGTAAAGTTCTTTTTCTGTGAATTAGAGCTGAATCTACAAGGAGGTTGCATGGCTAAGATAGAATTTGAAATCGACGACGAAATTGCCGGAAAACTCGGCGAATTTGCTTCATCAACGGGGATTCCTGTGGAGGCGCTTTGCTCGCTGTTCGTCAGGAAGGTCGCTTTTGAGCAGCGCATTCCGTTTGAGGTTTCCGTAAAAAGAAAGTCTTTTTTGGGTGAAAGTTTCCGGAAGACCGACCCCGCGGTTCTTTCCCGCGTCCTTCAATCGTCGGGCGACAGCGTTTGCGCGTCCGTCCTTTCTTCGCTCGATTCCGGGATGGCCGCGAAACTCATGGAATCATTCCCCGTGGAGCGGCAGGCGAACATCTTTTCGATTATGTCGATGGGCGGCGGCTTTTCAAAAAGCGTCATGGAGGCGATTGAGAAGAGCGTCCTGAGCGAAGTCGTTGACGAGCAGAACAAGGAAAGCGCATCCACGTTCGACATCGAATCTTCCGCGCGTATTTTTTCGGCGATGAACTATAACTCGTGCTCGAGAGTCCTTCCTTTTATCGAAAAACTCTCTTCGGAGACATTCACCGAGCTGAACAAGCGCATTTTCATGTTCGAGGATATCGTGCTGCTCGACGACCGCTCTATTCAGATAGTGCTCCGCGAGGTGGATCAGGTTGAGCTTGCAAAAGCGTTGAAAGGTGCCGACAGCGAGGTGTGCGACAAAATCTACAGGAACATGTCGAAGCGCGCCGCCACCATGCTCAAAGAGGAAATGGAGTTTCTTGGGCCTCTCTCCATAAAAGATGTCTATGAGGAGAGAGAGAAAATAGTCTCCGTGATACGCCGGCTTGAAGAGTCCGGAGATATTGTCATAGCCCGTCCTGGCGAGTACGAAGATTTTATCTAAAAGTTACCACTCTGCTTTTCAAAAATGTTTTTTTTATGGAGGAAAAAATGAAATTCACAGAAGAAGAGATGGAAATCGCGCGTGCGATTTGCAAGGAGTTTTTCTCGTTGAGCGAAAAAGCCCGCCGCGAAGGGCTTCTCGCCCTTGATTGGGTTTTGGGTGAAGGCATTGTTTTGTCTAGCATCGGCGGAAAATACGGAGAGTTCGCGCAAATCCTTCTGAAGAATGTAGTCGACGGCATTGATTTGAGCACTGTTCAGCAGATTGGAAAGACTCTCGCCGCTTCTTCGAATCTTTCCGATGGCGACAACGCGCTTTTCGAGATGATAATCTGCGGTGTCTCAAGCATCCAGGTCGGCGACAACCCACGCATCCTCGCGCAAAAGCTCGCTGCTTTCACCGGCATCGAAAACTACACCAGCTTCCTAACCGATTTGGGCGCGAATGATTACTGATTTTATGAGCCGCTTGGGGAGGTAGCCTTGGGCGGCTGTTTTTTTCGTGCGGGCTACTGCCATAGAGGAGGTTCCATGCCATGTACTCGTTGAAGAATGTCTGCTCGAATTTTTGCTTCTGGAAATTTCCTTCTCGTACAAATCCCCTGTTTCGTGTTAGAATCAACTCATGCTGAAAGGTAGAAATCTTATTAAACCGAATGATTTGACTGTCGCTGAAATTGACGAGATATGCTCGTTGGCGGAGCAAATTATTGTTGATCCTAATTCTTTTAATGAAGTGTGTCGCGGGAAAATTCTTGCGACACTTTTTTTTGAGCCAAGCACCAGAACGAGGCTTTCATTTGAGGCTGCGATGCTTCATCTTGGAGGAGCCGTGGAGGGCTTTTCCGATGCGGCGAACAGCTCGACTGCGAAAGGAGAAAGCCTTGCCGACACAATCCGCACGGTATCTTCGTATGTTGACGTGATTGCGATGAGAAATCCGAAAGAGGGAGCCGCGCTTCTCGCAAGCCGCTATTCCTCATGCCCGATTATAAACGCAGGCGACGGCGGACATTTCCATCCGACGCAGACGCTGACCGACATGCTCACAATCCGCGCGTTGCAGGGCGGGTTCGAAGGTCACACAATCGGCTTCTGCGGCGACCTCAAATTCGGGCGCACTGTGCATTCGCTTTCGGAGGCGATGAGCCGCTACAAGAACAACAAATTCGTCTTCATCTCTCCGAACGAGCTTGCGGTGCCGGAATACATCACGCAGTATCTGAACGAAGCCGGAATCGAATACACGACTGCGGAACGTCTTGAAAGCGTAATCGGAGATTTGGACATTCTCTACATGACGCGCGTCCAGAAAGAACGTTTCTTCAACGAGCAGGATTACATTCGTCTCAAGGACAGTTACATCCTCGACAAGCAGAAGATGACTCTCGCAAGGAAGAACATGATTGTCCTGCATCCTCTTCCGCGCGTGAACGAGATTGCGCCTGAAGTTGATGACGACCCTCGCGCAGCATATTTCAAGCAGGTGAAGTACGGAATGTATGTCCGAATGGCTCTTATTGCAAAGTTGACAGGAGTTTTGTGATGCTGAACATTGACACGATAAAAAACGGATTGGTCATCGACCACATAAAAGCCGGCTACGGAACGCAGATTTTCCACCAGCTCGGGCTGGACAGGGCGAATTTCAGCTGCGCGCTCATAATGAATGTCCCGTCAAAAAAATCGGGCAAGAAGGACATGATAAAAATCGACAACATAATCAGCATCGATTATTCAGTCCTCGGCTTCATCGACCCGCACATCTCAATCAACGTCATTCAGGACGAGAAGATTGTGAAGAAAATCAAGATGGAGCTTCCCGAGCGCATCGAGAACGTAATCCAATGCAAGAACCCGAGATGCATCACGATTACGGAGAAATACGTTCCGAGCGTCTTCAAGCTTACGAACCGCGAAAAAGGGCAGTATAAATGCGAATATTGCGATGCTCTTTACAACTCCGGCTCAATCGACTAGGAATGTCAGTGAAAATTCGGTTTTCAGCGGTTTTCGCCCGGACATTATCGTTTTTGTGAAAAATCCGCTCGGATTTTCAGATTGAAAGCAGACGTTCTTTTTGCTAACATTTTTATCGTAAATCAACGGCCTTGTGCCGATAAAATATTTTTTAGGAGATTAAAAACATGGCAAAAGTAGTTACTTTTGGCGAATTGATGCTTCGCATCCAGCCTGCTGATTACTATCGTTTCGTTCAGGTTGACACAATGACAACAACTTTCGGTGGCGGTGAGGCTAACGTTGCAGTTTCTTTGGCAAACTACGGCGATGACGCTTACTTCGTAACAAAGCTCCCTACACACGAAACCGGACAGGCTACTGTTAACTCACTCCGCAAATACGGCGTTCACACAGAATTCATCGTCCGTGGCGGTCCACGCGTCGGTATCTACTACAACGAAAAGGGCGCATCTCAGCGTGGTTCAAAGTGCGTTTACGACCGCGCAGGCTCTTCAATCCAGCTTGCTAAGCCGGAAGAATTCGACTGGAACAAAATCCTCGACGGAGCTTCTTGGTTCCACATCACAGGTATCACACCGGCTCTCGGACCAAACATGGTCAAGGCTTGTATCGAAGGCTGCAAAGTAGCTCGCGAAAAGGGAATCACAACTTCTTGTGACCTCAACTACCGCGGAAAGCTCTGGACAAAGGACGAAGCTCGCGCTGCAATGACAGAAATCTGTAAGTACGTTGACGTTTGTATCTCTAACGAGGACGATGCTAACGACGTATTCGGAATCAAGTCTGAGGGAACAGACACAACTAAGGGTGAGCTCAACAACGACGGCTACCTCTCAGTTGCTCGCCAGCTCAAAGAGAAATTCGGTTTCAAGAAAGTTGCAATCACACTCCGCACTTCTATCAACGCAAACCGCAACCTCTGGCAGGCACTCCTCTATGTTGATGACAAAGACTACGCATTCTCTAAGCAGTACGACATGAACATCGTTGACCGCGTTGGCGGCGGCGACTCATTCGGCGGCGGTCTCATCCACTCACAGCTCAAGGGTATGAACACTCAGGATTCTATCAACTGGGCAGTTGCAGCTTCTTGCTTGAAGCACTCAATCATCGGAGACTACAACATGGTTTCTGAGGACGAGGTCAACAAGCTCGCAGGCGGCGACGGATCTGGTAGAATCCAGAGGTAAATCGCAAGCGATTTACCTCAACGACAACTCTTGCGAGTTGTCGAGATTTGCTTCGCAATTAACCTCAACGACAACTTTTCAAGTTGTCGAGATAATTTGCAAACTCCATTCGGTTTCGGGTGGAGTTTTTTTTTGCGCCATGCTGATTTTCGCTTTTTCACTCGTAAATCACGAACGCTGCCCAGTAATATGGTGCGCTCCATTTTTCGCTTTTTTTGAATTCGTCTTTTGTCTTTTTGTAGGCATCTTTGTACGAAAGTCCCGAATGTGTTTTTTTGTACAGCGAAACCATAAACGCGCTCGTCGCCTCGTCATCGACGCTCCAGAGAGTCACGCCCACCTGACTCGCGCCTGCCTGCAAGAACGCGCGGCTCAATCCCTCGAATCCCTCGCCGGAGCGAAGCCCCGAAAGTCCGGTCTGGCACGCGGAAAGGTTCACGAAATCGGCTTTTATGTTCAGGGTCGCGGCTTCGGAAATCCGCAAGTAGCCGTCCTCGTTTTCGCTTTTCACGATTGAGCCTGCCTCGGAAAAGACAAGCCCCGAAAGCGAAGGCTCCGACTCGTCGAAATATCCGTGGCACGCAAAATGCAGGATTGGAAAAGATGCAAGCTCGCCGCTTTTTGAAAGTTCTTTTACGGTCTTTTCATTTGCGTTTTCGCCAAGCAAAGTTTTCATCCCGCTTCCGAAAACGTGTTTCCGAATTCCTTCAATTTCAGCTCCGGTTCCGGGAATGTTCTGCCAGCTGATTTGCTCGACTTTCGCCTTCAGTTTCTCGGTTGCGGATGTTTTTCCTGCAACCAGAAGTTTTTTCTTCTGGATTCCCCTGCTTCCGTTTTCTCCGCCATTTTCGTATGCGGGGTTTCCGATTGCAAAGCATTTTTCGTTTCCGCCGCTTTTCACGTTCTTCGTCAACGCGCTAACTGAAACAGACGGCGAAAAGCTAACGGCGTATTTCGAGCCGAATTCGCCGATTTTTTCCCCGAGCAAATCGAAAGGAACGGAGTGAAGAGTGCCGTCGGGGACGATGATTACGTTTTTCACATCAGAATTGAATTCTTTTTCCGCGTCTTTCAAAAGCGAATCGTAAAGTTTTTTCGCGCTCGCTTCCAGGCGCACGTCGGAAAACGAAGCTTTTTCGTCCACAAGCAGATTCCTGAAAATCTCGGTTTCTTTTTTTATCGCGTCGGAATCTTTTATCGGAACAGCAGAGATTTTTTCGCTGGAGACGATTATGCACCACGAGCTGTTTTCGAGGACGGCGGAAGATTTTTTCAGTTTGGACGCGATGTTTCTGTTCAATGTAGAAAATTCAGGATTCCAAATCACATATTCGAGAATCATTGTGTCGGAAGGGCATTTTTCCATGATTTCTTTCGCATCGATTGGCGACGGGAAAAGAAGTTCTGCACATTTCGGATTTTTCTTCACGAGCGAATCCTGAAGTTTCTGAAGCTCGCGCTCAGTTTCTATCAGGTTCTGCTGCTTCTGTTCCTTTTCTTTTTCTGTCTGCGACAAAATTTCAGTCCTTAGTTCGCTTATCGTTTTCGTAAGTTTCTCATATTGAATTTTGTCGGCGGAACTTATTCCGGGAAGAGAGAGCGCGGTACGAGTCCCAAGCTGCTCCAAAAATCCGCGGTTCCTGAATGATTCCGAATAAAAAAGCGCGGAAGCCGTGTCGTGATTTTTCAGTGCAAGGTCGATTGCGCTGTAGTAAAGCGGATAGACCTGGGCCGTAAGTTCCGTCCTGTCGTCCGGGTACGAGGCGAGGCGAGCTTTTTCCGCCTGCGCAATCCCAAGCTCGCACGCTTTTTTCATTATGGACATCACATATTCTTTGTTCTCTTCGTTTTTGAATTCGAAATTTATCGCGTCGAAACCGCTCTTCGTGAAAACGACGATCTCTGTCATCCTGTCGATGACGTAATTGTGCTCGTCGGAATTCTCAAAACATTCGATTGCTTTTTCGAGAAGTGAATATCCCTCAAAGACATCCTGAACCGAGCCTTTTTTCAGATAAATCTGCGAAAGCTCCCACAAAATGAGTGCTTTGTGCCAGCCCAATTCTTTCGATTCGCCTTCGAATATTTCAAGGGCGACTTTCAGCGAATTTTCCGCCTCGTCAATTTTCCCGAGATTTTCCAGAACTTTTGACATCTGGGTGAGCAATTGTGCTTCGAATGTGCTTTTTTCTCCGTGGATTTTCCTGAAAATTGAAAGTGCCTTTTCGTAATATCCGATTGCTTCCTCGTTTTTTGAAAGGGCGGCGCAGGTGTTCGCGATGTTTATGTACGAAGCCGCAACAGTGTCGCTTTCGGAACCGAACGTCAAAAGCTGAATGTCAATCGCTTTTTTCTGGAATTTGTACGCCTCGCTAATCTTCCCCTCGATGAAATAGACACGCGAAATAATCATGTAAGTTTTCGCCTTGTAAAATTCATCGTTTGTTCTTGTCTTTTCAAGAATGTCGAGCGCGCGTGTTATGTAAGCATCCGCACGAATCAGATTTTTCTTCAGGCAGCTTTTGAATGCCTCGAATGCGCACACGGAAGCGAAATTCACATCCGGGTATCCGTTTTTCTTTTCGAGTTTCTCGTAGATTTCGTGCGCAGTTTCAAGCGCATTCACGGACTCGTCCCTTTCGCCGAGCATGTCGTAAATCGTCGAGATGTCGTTGTAGAACACGGCAACGTTGCTTTCGTTTTCATCAGCCTTTTTTCCGGTTGCGATTGCTTTCAGTAAAAAATCTTTTGCCGAGTTGTAATCGCCCGTGTTCGCATACGCCATTCCCGTTCCTTCGTAGATGATTGCTTCCGTTTTGTAATCAGCGATGCCGCTTTTTTCAAGATAGACGAGTGCGTTTTTGTAAGATTCAATCGCGTCGTAAGGTTTTCCGCCGAAAACTTGGGAATTCGCAAGCGCGGTGTACGAACTGACAAGATAGGCGATGCAGCTTTGCGTAAGCTCGCTTTTTTCCTGATGCGTCTTCTCCGAAAGTGAAAATGATTTTTCCAGATAGAAAACCGCATTTTCGAATTTCACAAGCGCGTATGACACCACGCCCAAATGGAAGTTCACCCAAATCGCGTCCATGGATTCGCCAAGATTCAGCCGGGAAAGAATAGCGTCGATTTTTGAAAGGCATTCCTCCGCTTCCTTGAATTTCTGATTCTGAATGAGAAGAACCGCCATATTCGCAAGCTGAAGCTCGTGCTGACCGCTGTCCTCGCCGTATTTTTCTTTTGCGGCCGCAATGTTTTTTTCGAGCGCGTCTCTTTTCTCTTCGAATTCTTGAGAAAAGCTTTGAAATCCAACACAAAAAAGCAAAAGCAAACAGAAAAGTTTTTTCATGGATCGACCTCGGTTGCGATTGTTATGAAAATATGGTGAAATTCAACGCTATGCTGAATATTTTACATTTAGAGCAAAAATCCATTTTTTTCAAGAAAATCTTTTTGTCTTTTGTTCTCGTTGCGTTCACGGCGAATGTGTGCCTTGCAAATTCTTTGAATCCAGTTGCAGCCGTAAGCCACGCGAATGAGACAAGCGACACGAGCAGCGAGGATGCTGAAGACGCACTTGCAAAAGGAGTCGTGTTTCTAGGTATTTTGGCATGTGTCGGAATCGGAATTTCATATTATTGGCTGAATTCGGTTCAGTTTCTGGACTACCCGTATCAGGATACAGGCGAATATTATCCCGGCGACAAGAAATTGCCGGGCGAAGGAAACTACGTCATGCGCGGTGAGTTCGAGGACATTTTCACGCACAGCGACCCCGGATATTGCACGAACCGCTTCTCAATCGACACGTCGTTCGTGTGGATGAATAAAATCGGGCTTGGTGCCGAAAGCCGCTTTGAAGGTCTTTTCTTTCCGTACATCGGCCCATACATCGAAAACCTCGCGATTTACAACGTTCAGAAAGGCGAATTCCACTTCAACGGCAAGGGATTCCGCGACAACATAAAGCTCGGAGGTCAGATTTCGCTTTTGCAGTCGAATCTGCTTTCGGCGAGCTTCATTCTTTCGTACACGAACTGGTCGAGCAAATCGTTCGAGAATTTCAGCAACGGAATCAATGTCGGCGCAATATTCCGCTCATACCCGATAAAACCGCTCACGTTCGAGTGGAAATTCGGCTGGCAGTTTTATTCGAGCGACTTCAAGATTTTCGAGTCGAACTTGCAGGCAGGAATCATGATGAAGAACTATGAGATTTTTGCCGCATGGAAAGTCCTAGCGTTCGATTATGAAAGCGACGATTTTTATCAGCATTTTGGAAATTTCTACGGATTCGCGCTCGGTCTTCGGCTGCACATGAATCTCGGTACGAATTTGTAGAAGTTTGCATCAAATTGAATTTCGCAAATTGAATTTTTCAAACTGAATTTTCAAATCACTTTCTTGCTGAGCCATTTCTCGCCAGAGAATCTTTTCAGGAAGAACGCGCCGCGGAAAACCCAGTCAAGATACATTCCGAACCAGACACCGTAAAGCGCAAGGCTCGTGTTCGAAGGGAATTTCCTGAGGATTATGTTTGAAATCAAAAGGCTGAACACGACGCGGAAAAGCCACATCGAGATGTTCGACACAATCATCGTGTATTTCGCGTCGCCGGCAGCACGGAGCACGTTCGGCATCGTGAACGACATCGGCCAGAAAATCACGTTCACAGCCATGCAAGTGCGCGTAACGCCAACGGTGAGAGACGCAGATTCCGCAGAAAGATTGAACGCGCTCACAATCAAAGGCGCGAAAATGAAAATCAGGAAGCTCACGCAGAACATTGCGATGTAAGTCGCTTTCATCAGGAGTTTTCCGTAATGCTTTGCCTGTTTCGGCTCCCCTGCCCCAATGCACTGACCGACAATCGTTATCGCTCCCAAGCCGATTGCGTTTCCGGGAATGTTCGAGAAGCTTGCAATCGTGTTCGAAATTGCGTTTGCGGCGATTGCCACCGTTCCGAATCCGGACATGAACGACTGCACGAAAATCTTTCCGATGTGGAAAACGGAATTCTCAATTCCGCTCGGCACCCCCACGCGAAGAATCCGCCTTATCATCGCAAAGTTGATTTCGATTTTCCAGATTTTTTCGATGTAAATCAGATTTTTCCTGCTGCACAAAAGGACGAGCATGACGAACGCGGCAACGATTCTGCTTATGAGAGTCGAAAGCCCCGCACCGTTCACGCCGATTTTAACTCCGTAAATGAAAACCGCGTTTCCGATTATGTTGATTGCGTTCATCACGATGCTGACTTTCAGAGAGAGCTTTGAATTTCCCATCGAGCGGAAAAGTGCCGCCGACGAGCTGTAAACTGCAAGGAACGGAAACGAAAGGAGAATCCACACGAAATATTGCAGTGCGTTATTCATAACGTCGGCTTCGGTCTTTCCGTAGAGCATGTTCAGAATCTGCTTCCGAAGCGGCATCGCGATTACGATTATGAAAAGTCCGAGTGCCACTGCCACATACAGAAGCTGCTTTGCGGCTTTTCTCGCATTCTCGGGCGAGCGGTTGCCGAGATACTGCGAGCTTACGACTGCGCCGCCTGTAGCGAACGCCGCAAAAAGCTGAATCATCAGCTGGCTGAACTGGTCGATGAGCGACACGCCCGACACGCCCGCCTCACCTATCGAGGAAATCATCAGCGTATCGCACGCTCCGATTGTGATTGCAAGAAACTGCTCTGCGATAAGCGGCAGAATCAGCTTTACAAGATATTTTTTGTCGAAAAGCTGTGTTGAAGAGTTGTCCATGTATAAAAAAATCCCGCCAAAATTGACGGGATTGTAAAGTTTTTTTCTAAAAATTTGAATTATTTGCTGCAGATAACAACTGAGTTTTCTGCGGAGCTGAACGGTGCAGGAATGTATTTGTCTGCAGCCCAGTCATTCTCCCAGCGGACTCCGTCAAAAAGGTATCTGAACTGATATTCTTTTCCGACTTCGAGCGTCTTTTTGATAGAGAAAGAGCCGTCCTTGCCCTTCTTGAGAGGATCCTCAGTTGATGACCAGCTGTTGAAATCGCCTGCTATCGTAATTGTTTTTGCTCCCTGTGCAGCTTCTGGTGAAACTGTGAACGTAACGTTGCACTTACCATCTTTTGTGAAAGATTTTTTCAAAGCCATAGTTTACTCCTTTTTTTATTACAGCTTTTATTAAAAAACTATATGTTTTTTTGATTTTTCATTTTGTGCTTAATATTATATCCTTTTTTTTTCTTAAAACAAGTGAAATATAATAGTAAGACTTAAAAAGGTATGTAACTTTTACGATATATATTGATTGAAGAAAAGCCGATAATTGACTATATTCATTTATCGGTTTCTATCACATTTTTATATTTCCGTTGATTTATTTTTCCAAATTGCGAACGGAAGCAGATTCGTATGAATGCTGTCAAAATCTTGCTAAATAGGAGTTCCAGTATGGTATCAGTCTTATCTAACAATCACACACTTTTTACATCAGAATCAGTCGGGGAAGGACACCCGGACAAGCTTTGCGACCAGATTTCTGACGCAATCCTCGACTACGCACTCTCGCTCGACAAGAACGCACACGTTGCCTGCGAGACATTTGCAACTACAAATTTCGTCCTCGTCGGCGGTGAAATCGGTTTTTACGGTGCGGACGCAGCTGAAAACGCAAAGAAAATCGCGGAGAACGCGGAGAAAATCGCAAGGACAGTTGCACGCGAAATCGGCTACACGGACGAAGCTTTCGGTCTGAATGCGGACACGTTCGAATTCGTGAACAAGATTCACGCTCAGTCGGCAGACATCAACCAGGGCGTTGTCGGAACCGGCCTTGACGAGTACAAGGGACAGCAGGGTGCCGGCGACCAGGGGCTCATGTTCGGCTTTGCCTGCAACGAAACGCCGGAGCTCATGCCTTGCCCAATCATCTACTCACACCAACTTCTTCTGAAAGCGACCGAGCTCAGGAAATCGGGCAAAATCAAGTGGCTCCGCCCAGACGCGAAATCGCAGGTCACAGTCGAGTACGACGGTCACAAGCCTGTTAAAATCGACACTGTCGTAATCTCGCACCAGCACGACGACGGAATTTCGTATGACGAAATCAAAAACACGATTATCAACGAAATCATCAAGCCTGTTCTTGAGCCGACAGGACTTTTGACGAGCGAGACGAAGTATCTCATCAACCCGACAGGAAAATTCGTCACTGGCGGGCCAGAAGGAGATGCAGGTCTCACAGGCCGCAAAATCATCGTTGACACATACGGCGGAATGGGACGACATGGCGGCGGCGCATTCTCAGGGAAAGACCCGTCGAAAGTTGACCGCTCTGCAGCATACATGGCACGCTACATCGCAAAGAACGTTGTTGCCGCAGGTTTTGCAGATGCCGCTGAAATCCAGCTTTCATACGCAATCGGCTATCCGTACCCAGTTTCAATCAACGTCGAGACATTCGGAACTGAGACTGTCGAGAAAGCAAAAATCATCAGCGCAATCAAAAAAGTCTTCGACTGCACACCGGCAGGAATCGAAAAGACACTCGACCTTCGAAACCAGACCTACCGCAAGACCGCAAGCTACGGCCACTTCGGACGCGACGGCTTCACATGGGAAAAGACAGACAAAGTTGACGCACTCAAAGCGGCGGTAAACGCGTAGAACGCAAAATGTCGGGACCTTGCTAATTGGAGGACAAGTGTACAAGCTGCCGGCGAGAACCCTATCTGAAAAACGGCAGTACCGCTACGCGGTGGCGTTAACATCGTTTGCGATGTTTAGTGTTTTTCAGACAGGAACCCCGCCTACGCTTGTACACTTGCACCAGTTGTAAAGACTCGACTTTTACTAAAAATCGAGAATGAATATCAACTTTTTACAACCAAGTCTAAGGAAATATGCGGAATCGGGGTTCCGTATTTTGAAAACATCTGCACAAGCGAAGCGCGGAAGCCGTTTTCAAAATACGGGTTCCCGATGGGAGCATATTTTCTTAGCATTGACGATTGAAATTCGATATTCATGCTAGTAAACAATGCAACGAACTGTTTTTCCTCATGTTTCCGGGTTTCGGACGATGATTCTGTCGTTTTCGCTTTCGCTTGTGGCTTTGGCACTGATTGTGTTTTCAGTTCTGCTTTTTCAGCTTTATTCGGTTGATGACGACATGGCGGAAAGGATAAATCAGTACATCACGCTGAACAAAGTTTCGCTTGAGATACAAAAATCACGGAGCAACTTTCAGAAATTCTTCGAGGCGGTGCAGGAATACGAATACGAGGACGCAAAAAAATTTGCGAAAGAGTCGCTCGTATCGCGCCACAAATCGATTCTGCTCACACGGAATCTCAAATCGTCTTACAGCGAAAGCCCTTCGATGTATTTTCTGAACCGCTCGATAATCAACGCTCTTGTCTACCTGAACGAGAACACGCAGCCGTTCGAGGAATTCGCGTTCGACATGAGCGAGGAGGAACGGTACAAGCTGTACTACCGCTATCTCCACGTTTTCGACTATCTCTTAAAGTACACGAATTATCTTTATCTTGGCGCATCGGTTGAATATGACGTTGGCGCGCTCGACTCGAACATCGAAAAATTCAGGAAAATCAAATTCGCGTCAGTCATTCTCATTTTCGTAATCGTGATTTTTTCCGTAATCGGCTCGATTTCGATAACGAACGGCCTTTCCTCGAACGTAAAGGACATGGTCTCGTATGCGGAAAAAATCAGCGAAGGCGACTACACATCAAAAGACATGCAGCTTTCCGGTCCGAGAGAATTCCAGCTTCTCAAAAACAGTCTGAACAGGATGAAGGCGAATCTGATTGAGCGGAGCGCAATCGAACAGCGGCTGCACGAGCGCGAACTTGAGCACGAGAAGATGACGAAAGAACTTGAGAGGGCGAAATTCCTCTCGCTTCAGGCGCAGATAAACCCGCATTTCCTTTTCAACACGCTGAATGCGATTTCTAACACTGCCCTCTTCGAAAATGCCGATAAAACGATGAAGCTCACTCACGATTTGGCAGGAATTTTCCGCTACAGGCTCGAATTCAAAAATTCGGTCCCGCTTTGGGAGGAATTCAGATTTCTGGAGCAGTATCTGGAAATTCAAAAAGCGCGTTTTTCTTCGCGGCTTTCGTACAAAATCGAGCTTGACGAAAATGTGCGCGGCATGGAAATTCCTCCGCTCACGATTCAGCCGTTCGTCGAAAATGCGGTGAAGCACGGAATCGAGCCGCTTGAAAAAGGCGGAAATATCACAGTCCGCGCATTCAAAACTTGCGGCGGCGGATTCTCTGTCACAATCGAGGACGACGGAAAGGGACTTCCTTACGACTTTTCGCTTTCGTTTTTGGACACGGAAGAAATGGCGCACATCGGAATCATCAATGTCGTGAACAGGCTTCAGATTTTTTTCGGGGGCAATTTTTCTTTCAACATGAGCAGAATCAGCGAAAATGGCGGAACGATTGTCGAAATAAAAATCGGGGAAACTAAAAAAGGAGAGAGAAATGGCGAAATACAAAATTCTGATTGCTGATGACGAGGAACTTGAACTCAACGCGCTTGAATTTCAGCTCAGGCGTTTTTTCCCGGAAATCGAATGCGAGAAAGCCGAGAACGGAAGATGCGCAGTCGAAAAGGCTTCGTCGTTTTCGCCCGACATAATTATCCTGGACATACAGATGCCAGGGCTTTCGGGAATTGAGGCGGCGGAAAAAATCAGGGAATCTTTGCCGGATTCTCTCATCGTTTTTTTAACCGCATGGAACAGCTTTGAATTCGCGCAGAAGGCGATTCGTCTCGGCGCATTCGACTATCTCGTAAAGCCGATTGACGGCGAGTCGCTGAAAAACCTGATTCAAAAATGCATTGGCGAAATCGAGTCAAAATCCGAAAAAATCAGCATAAGCTCGGAATCCGAAAGATTGATTCACGCGATTGAAAATTCCGTTTTCGACATCGACGAAAAATCATGCAGCGAAAATCTCTCGGCATTTTTCGAAAAAAACTTTTCCGACAAGGAAATAAAGGACGCGTTCTCGATTCTCACTTACGAAGTCTCCAAAAAAATTCCGTTCCTTGAAATCCCGGAAATCGATTCCAAAAATGATTTACAGAATCTCTTTTCATCGTTCGTCAAAAATGCATTGGACGCACAAATCGAAGACAGGCGCGACAAATATTCGCGCATTTTCTCCCTCGTCAAAAAATACATCGACGAAAACTTCTCGAACCACCTGAATGTCGATGATGTCGCGAAGGAATTCGGCCTGCATCCGGCATATTTCACGAGGCTTTTCCACGACTACACCGGAAGCACGTTCGTAGAATATCTTACGAAAGTAAGAATCGAGTCGGCAAAAAAAATGCTTTCCGAGGGCGAGCTTGTGAAGGAGACAGCAAGAAAATGCGGATTTTCCGACACGGATTATTTTTCAAAAGTGTTCAAAAAAGCGACCGGAAAACGACCTGCCGAATTTTCTTCGTCGGACGGCGTAAAATTCTAAAAAAATACACTCTGTTTTTGAATTTTTACGGCTAGAAAAAATCACTCTCCAGGTTGAAAATAAAATCAACGGGGGAAGAGTACCCCGCTCTGTTTTAAATCTTTCATTTATCAAAAATAAGGACCAGAAAAGGTCAAAGGAGTGATTTTATGAAAAAAGTTCTTGCAGGAGCTTTG
Organism: Treponema sp.; assembly: GCA_017525605.1. Taxonomy (GTDB): domain Bacteria; phylum Spirochaetota; class Spirochaetia; order Treponematales; family Treponemataceae; genus Treponema_D. The sequence goes on from JAFXSM010000042.1 coordinate 155,826, forward strand.
GCAGTTTTGGCTGCCGGAATGTTCGTAACAGGTTGCAAAGAAAAAGCAAAAGACGGTGCCGCACCAGAAGCTAAAAAAGAAGCACCAGCAAAGGCAATGGTTTTCCGCTACGCAGAGAACCAGCCGCAGGATTACCCTACGACAAAGGCAGCTTACGACTTTGCAAAGATGGTCGAGGAGAAAACTGAGGGAAGAATCAAGATTGAAGTTTACTACGGCGGACAGCTCGGCGACGAGAAATCTGTAATCGAGCAGCTCCAGTTCGGCGCAATCGACTTCACGCGCGTTTCACTTTCTCCGTTGGCAGAATTCAGCAAGTCACTGAACGTCCTCCAGCTCCCATATCTTTACAAGGACGCTGACCAGATGTGGAAAGTCCTCGACGGCGAAATCGGTGAGCAGTTCCTCGCTTCCGTAAAAGATTCAGGTCTCATCGGTCTTTCTTGGTTCGATGCTGGCGCAAGAAACTTCTACAACTCAAAGAAACCGGTCAACACTCTCGAAGACCTCGCAGGAATGAAAATCCGCGTTCAGGAATCTCAGCAGATGATGGACATGGTTCAGGCTCTCGGCGCAAACCCTACCCCGATGGCATACGGCGAAGTTTACTCTTCACTCCAGACTGGCGTAATCGACGGTGCTGAGAACAACTGGCCTTCTTACGAGTCAACTTCACACTACGAAGTTTCAAAGTACTATGTACTCGACGAGCACACACGCGTTCCTGAGATGCAGCTCATTTCTGGTCAGACTTGGGCAAAACTCTCTGACGCAGACAAGCAGATCATCAAAGACGCAGCAATCGCTTCTGCAAAGAACGAGCGCGAGTACTGGGCACAGAGAGAAAAGGATTCAGAGGCAAAAGTCACTGCAGGCGGTGCTGTAATCACAACTCTCACACCAGAAGAAAAGCAGAAGTTCCAGGATGCAATGGCTCCGCTCTATCAGAAGTACGGCGCAGGATTTGAGGACACAATCGCACGCATTCAGGCTACGAAGTAATTCATAATCAAATCCAACTGAATTTGAACGGGCTGCCAAAGATATGCCGTAGAGCAGATTTTCCGACAGCCCGTTTTTATCTACGCAAAGTAATCTAGTTGATTCGTTTTTGAGGAAACTATATGTCCAATAAAATTTTCAAAGAGGGAATGAATCCTCTTGAGAAAGCGATTAGCTGCTTCACGTTCGTTTTCGACAGCATCTACCGCGTTCTCCTTGAGTATTCGAAAATCGTCCTTCTTGTAATCGTCGTTGTCGTCAGCGCACAAGTCATTTCAAGGAAGTTCATCGGAACGAGCATCCGCTGGTCGGAGGAAGTCGCGCTGTTCCTGATGATTTGGATGGCGTTCATATCGATGGCAATCGGCGTTGAGAAAAAGCTCCACATCGCAATCGAGATGTTCGTCAAGAAATTCCCGAAGCCGGTTCAGATTGTGCTTGAGAAATTCAGCGACATCGCGACTTTCGCGTTCGGTCTTGTTCTCTGCATTTACGGCAAGAAGCTCGTCGCAATCACGATGAGCTCCACGCTGCCAGCTACACAGTGGCCAGCGGGTCTTGAATACCTGATGATGCCGGTCGGCGGCGTTTTCATAATGTATTTTTCATTCCTGAATCTTTTCAATCTGAATAAATATCGCCATTACGACATCGAGGGTGAGAAAGTGAACGAAAATCAGGAAAAAAAGGAGGCTGAGTAATGTTTGATCCATCTATCGCAACTTGGATTCTCTTAGGCTCATTCGTTTTTTTCATCATCATAAGAATTCCGGTCGTGTTTGCGCTTGCGGTTTCGTCTTGCCTCACGATGTTCTATATGCATTTGCCGCTCATGGCTTTCATCCAGCAGATGGCAAAATCTGTGAACAGCTTCTCGCTCATGGCGATTCCGTTCTTCATCCTTGCAGGCGAAATAATGGGCGCGGGCGGAATCTCGAACAGGCTTCTCGACTGCGCGAACGTAATCGTCGGAAGATTCCGCGGCGGCCTTGCGTATGTGAACGTCCTCGGCTCGATGATGTTCGGTCATTTGTCTGGCTCTGCTGTCGCTGATGTTTCTTCGCTCGGCTCTGTTGAAATCCCGATGATGGAAAAAGCCGGCTACGACACGGAATTCTCAGTCGCCGTGACTGTCGCTTCCGCTTGTCAGGGCGTTCTGATTCCACCAAGCCACAACATGATTATCTATTCGCTTGCGGCGGGCGGAGTTTCTGTCGGCGCGCTCTTCATGGCAGGTCTTCTGCCGGGCGTTGCACTCGGATTCCTCCTTCTCGCAGTCTGCATCATCATGTCGATTGTGAAAAAGTACCCGAAAGGCGAGAAAGTTTCTTTCGGGCAGGCAATCAAGACAATCTGGAACGCGCTCCTCGCGCTTTTCACTGCCGTGATAATCCTCTGCGGCGTAACGTTCGGATTCTTCACCGCAACTGAAGCTGCCGCAATCGCTTCGATTTACGCATTCATCGTTTCGATGTTCATCTACAAAGAGCTGAAGCTCAGCATGATGCCGAAAATCCTCATGAATACAGTCAAGACGCTCGCAATGGTATTCTCTCTGATTGCCGCTGCCGGTGCCTTCGGCTATCTCCTTGCATTCCTGAAGATTCCTACGATGATTACGACAGGTCTGCTTTCAATCACGGAAAACAGAATCGTAATCCTCCTCCTCATCAACCTGATGCTTCTTCTCCTCGGCTGTATCATGGACATGGCACCGCTCATCCTGATTACGACACCGATTCTCGTCCCTGTCGTTCAGCAGTTCGGAATGAGCCCTGTTCAGTTCGGAGTCGTGCTGATTTTCAACCTTGCGGTAGGACTTTGCACTCCTCCGGTCGGCTCTGCGTTGTTCGTAGGTTGCGGAATCGGAAAAATCCCGATGGAAAGAGCCGTCAAGTCGATGCTCCCGATGTATCTTGTGATGATCATCGGTCTTCTTCTTGTCACTTTCGTGCCGCAGATTTCGCTCGGACTTCCGAGGCTTCTCGGCTACAATGTCTGATTTTTCGGGCAGGTAAAATAGAGGAAATGATATGAAAAATGAACGCTGGGTTTTTCATTCGGATTCTACAGCGCAAAATGCAGGCGAAGGCGTTGAGAGGCGCGTGCTTGCATACAGCGACGATTTGATGTGCGTCGAGAACACGTTCAAGAAAGGCTCGGTCGGTGCGCTGCACAGCCACCCGCACACGCAAATCACCTACGTTGTTTCCGGAAAGTTCGAATTCGAAATCGACGGCGTGAAAAAAATCGTCTCCGCCGGCGACACGATGCTGAAAAAAGACGGCGTTGTTCACGGATGTACGTGCCTTGAAGATGGAACCCTCCTTGACATCTTCAACCCGTACCGCCAGGATTTCGTGAACGACTAACGCCGTGTGAATACATTTTTTCCGTGCAGATTCAAAGTCTGCACGGTTTTTTTATGGGAAATTACATATTGCTCCCAACCAAGTTCAAAAACTGCGCATGCCTTACAACGCATTTCAAGCATCTAGCGAAGTCCTCAATTCGTCAATGGTTGAAAATGCTCCGTGCAATTCCTTTCCTTACTTCTGCAAGTTCGATAGCTTCGCGTGTAATACCATTCGACAAATCTTGATTACTATCCGTTAGTGCATTTTTTATGTCGGTTATGTGCTGTGGAAAATAATTTGGACAGGTTGATTCAAACGCAAGTATTCTGCGGAGCTTTCTTTCAAGTTCAGAGAGCAAAGTTTTATTTCGCAAAACTACGACTTTTTGGCATGACGTGTATTCATGATCGACATATTCGTCTGTAATCGGAAAACACGAACTAATTTTAAAAAGAGCAAGTTTGGTAGTTTTGCCAATGTGGTAATAGCAACTGCGTAAATCCGATTTGTCTTTTGAAATAAATTCGTTGTACTTTTTGATTTGCTCTTCTGTGCGGTGGGCTAAATCAGACGTTGGAATCGCCCAATACAAATTTTCGATTTTTTCATCTTTTAAGCAGCAGAAAACAGGTCGCTTTGAGCCTTTTTCAAAATCGAATGCACAATTGAGTTTCTTCAGCAAATCCAAAAATGACGGTTTTAAGACGAAAAGACAATGCTCTGTCATATTTCTCCAAATAAAAAAGGGGCTTCTTACGATGCCCCTTTTACTCGATCTATGCTATTTAGGAACGCTACATAGCAGGCGTATTTCTTCGATTCATTTTATTTCGCAAATGACTGCGTATTTCTATCAATCTGCCTATTTAGAATAGCCAAGCAGCAAGCCTCAACTTAATATACCTGATTTCTACTTGATTGTCAAAGTCCATTTCCACAAAACAAAATCCCCCGCCCATGCAAATGCACAAGCGGGGGACTTTAGCGCCTTTCTAGGCACACGTTATCGTTACGTCAGGCGTAATCGTTTTTCAAACTTACATCTGGACGCGGAAGATAACTGGTACAGCGAATACGTGGTATGCGTTGTCAGCATCGTTTGCTTTGTTGACGTTAGAGATAGACTCAACAAGACCGATGTTTACGTATGCTTTCTTAGCTGCATAAATCTGCAACCATGCAGAGAAGCGGAGGTCGATCTGTGTGTCAACGTCAGTGTTGTTAGCAACTTTCTCACCATTCTCAGTTTTCGTTCCTGGAACATCGCCCAACCAAATCATGTCAGCGAAGATACCTGTAACAGCGAATCTCTCGTTGATTGCGTAGCGAACCAAAAGGTTGTTAGACATAACTTTTGTACATGAGAAAGCAGTTCCTGCATCCTTTCCTTTATCATTTCCAGTAGAAAGTGCGATACCCTTTGTTGCAGCAGTACCACCAAGTCTAACAACACCGTCGTCTGTCAAACCGCTGAAAGCGTGGAATGAAGAAATGCTCAATGCTCCAGTAGCATAGCGAGCACGGAGGTCAACACCCCAGTCTGTGAATGCACCAGCAATCAAAGAGCCGTTTCCACCGACTGTCAAAGTAAGTCCTGGAACTGGGAGCTGTGGCTGAACGTAAGCACCGAATGCAACTGCAGTTGCTTCTTCTGTTTTAGCATCAGCATCTGATTCCCATTCCTTTTTTGTGTTGTAGTCACCGACTTTTACGATTGCCTCAACCTTTCCGAAGCCGAGCGAAGCGTCAGCAAGGAAAGAAAGAGAGTGATTTGACCAAGTTGTTGGTGTCGTGTTTGCTTTCAATGATGAAGTAGAAGACTCGTTAGAGATGTACCATCCAGAAAGATCGAGCTTTCCGAAATCTGCATCGAGAGAGTACTTCAAAGAAGCTGCCAAGTTCTCGCCAGCTCCTGCAACGTTCTGCAATGGGTTGTCAACGAAGAGTGATGGAGATTTAGCGTAGATTGAACCGAGTTTCTTGTACTCGAAGTCAGTTCCCTCGAAAGCACCTGCATCACAATCGTTCTTTACGCGGTAAGCACCGTTTGATTTACCATCAGCAACGATACCTCCAAAGAGAGTGACAGGTCCGAGTTTAACCTCTGCATCAACGTTCTTAAGACGGATTTTCGTTGTTGTTGCCTCATCTGTAACTGCCATGAAATCGAAAGTGACGATGTCGCCCTTCATTTTCATTGTGAGGTTATCAGTACCACTTCCCTGATATGCGTCAAGGTAACCGAAGCCTTTTCCGCCAACGTTTCCCTCGTAGTTTGCGTAGAGAGTTGCTCTCTGTCTGTAGTTCGCATTGACTGTAAAATCAGCAAAAGCCGAGCCTGCGACCAAAGCACCCATTGTAAGTGCTGTAACTATCTTTTTCATTATTAAATTCCTCCAAATTAATTACTGACTTTTTTTCATCCAAAATTAGTATGAGAGAGTCACGTACAATGGAATTGAAATCTGTGCTGTACCACCGAATGGTTTCAAACCTGTAGCACTAGAGTTGTCCCAGTCGAAGTCAACTGCTGTTGTAACAACTGCTTTGTCAGAAACAGAGATTTCACAAGCTGGTGTGAAGTGTGTATCACAAGCACCGTATACAGCGTCGAAGTTTGTAACTGTGTTGTTCAACTGAACGAAGAAGCGGATGTTCTCACCTGCAACATAGTTAAGAGTGAGACCTGCCCACATTGCTTTTGTTGGGTCATCAACATCCTCAACCTTTACCTGAGAGAAGTTGAACATACCTGTCAAAGCGACTTTCTCTGTGATTGCATAGCGAGCGCGGAGGTCGAATGCGATTTCTGTGTTTGTAGATGTGTTGTATCCGTATGTGAAACCAGCAGTAGCCTCAAGAGCCTCTGCCATGAGCGGGCTGAAGTAAGCGCCGACTGTTGTTACGTTTGCGTCGTGGTGCTTGATTGCGAGGTCGAAGTTGAACGCCTTCTCCTGGCGATAAGCGAGCTCACCGACGAATCCACAGTGAATAGATGTCTCAGCTGTATTCTCAACGCCAGTTCCTTTCAAGAAGTCATTGTTGCTAACAAGACCGAACTTAGCAAGGAGTGCTCCAGGAAGAGCATCGTCCAATGTGTATGCCAAAACAGAAGACATCTTACCTACTGTAAGGTTGTCAGCATCTATTGAAGCTGCGCCATCAACGATATTTCCGAGCTTGAACCTATCATTACCGAGGTCGCCGCCGTCAGTATTTACGCGGTCACTGTAGCGTGCGTTCCATTTTCCAGAAGTAATCTGAAGTTTTCCGACAGGAAGACCGAATGTCATCCAGCCATAGAATGAATCCAAGTAAGGAGCGTTATTTGCGATATCCCAGTCAACGTGAACACCAGCAACTTCGTTTGCGAGCTCAAGGCAGAAACAATCGTTTCTAGCAACTGAGTTAACAGCTTTTGTTGTAGTACCAAAGATTCCCTCGCCCGTGTAAGAGAAGGAAAGTTCAGCAAATGCAGAACCCGCGAGCAAAGAAGCTACGGCTGCTGCAGCCATGATTTTTTTCATAAAAAAAATCCTCCATTTTTTTATTTGAAGGCAGAGATTTAAACCAACGGTTTAACTATGCAACCACCTTTTTTGCAATTTTATGTTATCCCATATTTATGGTCAACGACTGTATTATACAAAACTCTAATTTCTCAAAAAAAGGGTTTCTATAAATAACTATCGTTACCTTCGAGTTACAAGATAACAAAAAATTCTATATTGAACATTAAATTTATCGGTTCTTAGAAAAAAATATATAGATATCGTCTGTCAAATTTTTGATTTTTCCGACATTTTATTTTACTTTTTGCAATATACAGACTCTCGCCGCAAGAAAAATACGCAGCGACAGTTACAGCAGCTCGCGTCTGTACTGCGCAATCCACATGTCTCTGTCCGCACTGATGTTTGAAAGTGATTTGCTTGCGTTCATAAGTCCAGCCTCCTTGACTTTGAGTTTGTTGATTAAGTCGTTCTTCTTTGGGTTGTCCGCATCTTTCAGGAACAATGCCCAGTTTTCCAATTTCGAGTTCGTGTCTATCGATTTTTACAATAGTATATCAACAACAAAATGCGAAATTGTGTAGGTTCTTACTGCTGGAACATGATTCTTTTAAGGTGGGATTCCAATGTGCCTCTGGTCACTCCGAGTTCATGTGCCAAAGATGATTTTGAGCGGCCGAATATCAGCTGGAATTTGATGTATTCATCGTAAGGCGAAAGTTTGTATTTTTTCGACTTTTGCCCGACTTTCCGACCGATTTTCTTGCCTTCGCTTCTGGCTCGCTGCAAACCGACTCTGGTGCGCTCGGAGATGAGTTTGCGCTCAATTTCCGCCGACAAGCCGAACGCGAACGCAAGCACTTTTGACTGAATGTCGTCGCCGAGCCGGTAGCCGTCTTTTATCGTCCAGACTTTTATGCCTTTTTCCAGAAAGAACTGCAAAATGTTCATTATCATTATGAGCGACCGCCCAAGCCTTGATATTTCGGTGCAGATTACAAGGTCGTCCTTTTTGCAATTGCTCATCAGGACTTTTCCGAGTTTCCGCTTGTTCGGATTCTTCGTCCCGCTGATTTTTTCCTCAATCCAAGAATCTATTTTCAGATTGTTCTGCTCGCAAAACCTCGAAATCTCCATCCTCTGATTCTCCGTGTTCTGATGCTCCGTTGAAACTCGTATGTAGCCGTATACCATTTTCGATACCTCTTTTTTCAGTTTTTCCATAAATCTTACCGAAAACTCGCCGTGCGTGCCCCTATGCGAAATGGTGTACAAAAAAACCGTTGGTTTAAAACACCCACCTTCAAATAAAAAATGGAGGATTTTTTTATGAAAAAAATCATTGGTGCAGTGCTTGCAACTTCAATGCTTGCTGGTTCTGCATTTGCCGCAGATTTGAGTTTCTCATACACAGGCAAGAATTACTTCGCAGAAGGATCAAACCTATTCGGTTACGATGCAACTGCTAGAGCAGATTGTCTTTCAGTTGGTCTTTCAACAGAAAATGCCGGTGTAGTTGTAGATTTCGATTATGATACAGGTGCACTTGTTCAGGATGCATACTACGGCTGGATGACTTTTGGTCTTCCAGTTGGAAACTTGCAGATTACTGCAGGAAAATGGAGCGCAAGCTACTCTGATTCAGTAACAACAGATGCAGGCGACCTCGACGGTGAAGACTGGATTAAATGGAATATGGGTATCGAAAATCCTAATGGCTCTGTAGGAAAAAAATCAGACAACCTGACATACAATCCAAATACAGATTCTAATCCACTTTCTACAGTTGCGGCTTGGACTCTTGCAGACGGACTTCCAGGTGCGCTCCTTGTAAAGGGCGGAATCGTTTCTGTAAGCGAGTATGACACTTGGAAATCACGCTCTAATCACGATGCAGCATGGCTTTCAGGATTTGTTGGCGAAGTCGCTTACAGACAGGAGAAAGTCATCAATATCGACCTTGCAATCAAGAATCTTGCAAAAGAGCAGGCTTCTTTCGGAATTTTCGTAAGCCCACTCATGGTTGAAAACCTTGAGGCAACTCTCGGACTCACATTGGCAACAGAGATGCCAGCTCAGTCACAGTTTACTGCGAAAAAGGATGCACTTGGTCTTTACGACAGAATCTTTGACTTCGCAATCGACCTTCGCGCTCGCTTTGCAATCTCAGATGCTTTGTCTGTAACAACAGCACACAACTTCACAATCTATTCTGTATACGACACAGCAGCAACAACTGAGGATAAGACTCAGGAGGATACATGCCTTGGAATGTGGAATCAGATTGGTTTTGCTTACAAAATGGCTGAAAAACTCACTGCAAAATTCTCTTATCAGCAGCACATGAACCAGGCATTCAAATATCACGATGCCAACTACTTTGCTGACAAAGTAACGAACGGATGTTTCATCGACAATATCTACTTCACTCCTTCACTTGAAATCGCAGCTACAGAAAAAGCTACTGTTACAGTCGCTTCAAGATTCAACTGGTCAAATGTTGGACATGAAGGAAACGAGAAGTTGGCAATCACTGTTCCTGTAATATTCAGCTACAACTTCTAAAAACGATTTAATCCTTTGGGGGAATTGAAATGAAAAAAATAGTAAGCGCAATGGCACTCGGTGCACTTGTTCTTGGTGCAGCCTCTGCCGATCTTAAAATTGGCATCAACTACCGAAACGGTATGAATATCTATTCTGGAACATTTAATCAGGATGGAACAACAACAAAAAATTTTCTTAACCAGCTCGGATACAATAGCGGAAAAGATACTGTAAAACTCACTGCAACTGGAGATATCTTTGACTTCCTGCTTCAGGTTCAGCCTACAGTATCTTCTGATGCTCTTGCAGCAAACGCTTTGGCTGTCGGTGCTAAGTATGGCGTTGGAGACGGAACGCTCCACGGGCAGGCAGGCTGGTGGTGCGACGGTGTTGCAAACGGAAACATCCGTATCACAACTGATGCCTCTAACTTTGAAGGACTTGACTGGGAAGGTAACAAACCTGGTTCAATCTTCAAGGAACGTCCGAACACATTCGTAATCAACATGGCTGATTTCGGTCTTGATAAGGCTTGCGTAACTGCAATGGCAGACTACACACTTCCTACAGACGCTGCGACAATCAAGTTTCTCGGAAGCATCATAACTGACTACGGAACAAAGAAGGGACCAAACGACAGCGTAAACGCTGGTGCTTGGGCTTGGGGTGTCAACGTAAACGCTAAGCTTCCTGGCTTGGTTGAAATCGAAGCTCTCGCAAAAGGTTGTCCAAAGTGGAACGGCCTTACGAATGATGACGGAGAGTACGCAGGTGCAACTGCATTCGCTCTTTATGCAATGCCACTTATGGTTCAGAACTTGAAACTCGCAGTCGGTGGCTCTTTGGGTATGATTGACGGTCTTTCTGATATCGCAGTTGACCTCCGCGCTAACTACAAAGTTAACGACAGCCTTTCATTGACAACATACAACAACATCTCTGTTGTAAAGAAGCTTAATGGGACATCTGCAAGCGAAGACTACGGGCAGGCAACATTCGGACGCAGCTACTTCGGCTCATCTAATTCTGACAAAGGTTCTGCAGAGAAAGGAAACACAGGTTTGTGGAACATGCTCGGTATTGCTTATAAAGTCAACAGCACAGTTACAATCCGTGGCTCAATCGAGCACCAGAGGATGCTCGCTCGCAACGAGTCGGCTAAAGATAAAAAGGATGACACAGACCTTGGTTCTACACTCAGATTCACTCCAGCAGTTGAACTCACAGCTACAAAAGGTGCTTCAATCCTCGCTGGCGTAACTTGCGCAATGCAGGGAATCGGACAGGGAGAAAGCGACGCTGGTGTTAAACCATACGGCGAAAACATCGACTGGTACTGGTCAATTCCAGTTCTCTTCCGTGTGAAGATGTGATTTTGAAATCTGCAAAATGCTAATTTCAAACTAGCAAAACGACAGCCCCTGTTCAAAACTGAGCAGGGGCTGTTTGTTTTGTGCGCAAAAGTTTTTATCTGTTCATCTCGCTTTGCTTGCCTTTCGTCTGATGGCCTTTGATGATTGAAGCAATCTCGTTGAAGTCAGAAAGCGGAAGGTCACCTGCGATTGTGTTTTTCGTGGCGCAAGTCGCGTCTAACGTCGCTAACGGAAATAACCGATAATCAGAAAATAGCGCAATCATAGGAGTTTTAATCGGCTCCGACAAGGTTGGCGGTTGGTCTCTCTGGCTCTAGTGGCGTTCCGTATGGAATCAGCCATATTAACAAGCTGGGAGGGCGTGCTATGAACGGCAAAATCGCAATGATTATTGTGATAATCGCAGTGCTTCTTGTACTCGGTTATCCTGTCTGGTAAAAGCACCTCTCTTCACTTAAAGAAGTAGGAGAGCAAAAATAAAAACCGCCTAGTCTTGCACACTGAGGCGGTTGTACCCGAAGGGTATAAAACCTTGGACGAAGACCAACCGTGACTTTGGTTGCGCTTCTTTTTGGAATTATATCGGATATTGCCGAGAAAAACCATAGATTTTTGGAAAGGACTTGCTCATTCGGGCAAGTCTTTTTTTTATGGCAAACGGATTTGTTCGTGGATAGCGACGCTTTCACATTTTTAGCGACTATAACCGACAAAATTCTAAAAATTCTTTATTTTGGCGGTTATAACTGATAAAATTGAGTTATGATTAAGCGTGAAATATATATGCAGAGAATCAGACCGTTTATGAACACGGAGCTGGTAAAAGTCTTTACTGGAATCAGGCGCACGGGGAAATCCATAATGCTTGAGCTTGTGAAAGAAGAACTTAAAAGTTCCGGAATCAGCGAAAAAAACTTTCTCTGCATAAATTTTGAGCAGTTTTCAAATTCACAGCTTTTGGATTCGAAAAATCTGTATGAAAAAATCGTTGAATTCAGAAAAAGCACCGAGGGGAAAATCTATCTTTTCTTTGATGAAATTCAGGAAGTCGAAAATTGGGAGAAGTGCATCAATTCATGCAGAATCGACTTTGACTGCGACATTTACATAACCGGCTCGAACGCAAAACTTTTGTCAGGGGAGCTTGCGACATACCTTGCAGGGCGTTATGTGGAATTCGTCATCTATCCGTTTTCGTTTGCGGAATTTTTTGAGATGTGCAGGCTCAAAAATCCGAATGCGGAAAAATCTTCATGCTTCATGCAGTTTATAAAAACGGGAGGAATGCCTTTCCTTTCGAATTTTTCCGGTGACGATTCTGCAAAAAATCAGTATTTGATGGATGTTTACAATTCCGTTGTCCTGAAAGATGTCGTGAAAAGAAACAATATCCGCGACGTGGATTCTTTGGAAAGAATCGTTGCCTATGCTTTTTCGAACATCGGGCATATTTTCAGCGCGACTTCGCTTTCCAAATATTTCAAAAGCGAAAACCGCAAAATCTCGCACGATACAATTCTGAATTATCTGAAATTCTGCTCGGACGCATTTCTTTTCTATAAAATCAACAGGTACGACTTGGAGGGTAAAAAGATTGTCACTGTGAACGAAAAATATTATTGCGCCGACCACGGTTTTCGCGAGGCTGTTTTCGGGAAAAATCTTCAGAACATAGACCAAATTCTTGAAAATATCGTGTGCCTCGAACTCCTGCGAAGGAATTTCAAAGTGTATGTCGGGAAAAACGGCGAGACGGAAATAGATTTCATTGCGGAAAAACAGGGCAAAAAAATCTATGTTCAGGTCGCATATTTTTTGGCAAGCGAAGAAACCATAAAGCGCGAATTTTCCGTCTACGATTCGATAAAAGACAATTACCCGAAATATGTTGTCTCAATGGACGATTTCGATTTTTCGCAAAACGGAATAATCCACAAAAACATCAAAGATTTTTTGCTCATGGATTTCTAGGAAAACAGAAAAGTGAAAACATGAAAATTTTCCACTTTCCATTTTCCACTTTTCACCTCTCCCCTCTCCGCTTTTCCCTGAACACCGGGTGTCTGAAAAACGCTATCATCAGCTGCACGGTCATGATTACCCAGATAATCGGCTCGCACATGATGATTCCCATCACGCCGATTTTCGGGACGATGAGCGCGGTGAAGACGATTTTGCCGATGAGTTCGATTATGCTCGAAATAAGAGGAAGGATTTTGCTTCCGAGTCCCTGAAGCGCATTTCGCAAAACGAAAAGCGAGCCGAGAGAAAGGAAGAACGGAATGCAGAAATTCATGTATCGCGTTCCGTAGTCCAAAAGGATTTCGTTCGACGAGCCGGAGATGAAGACGAGAAGAGGGCGGATTGTAAAACGCAAAAGCACAATCGAAACGAGTGCCCATATTATCGTCATCAAAATTGCGATTTTCACGCCCTTTTTGATTCGCTCGATTTTGCCCGCGCCGAGATTCTGCGAGACGAATGTGGACGAAGCCGTGCCGAGCGACAGGAGCGGAATGTTCAGAATCGAGAAAATCTTTCGGGCGGCGAGATGTCCTGCGATTACGAATGAGCCGAATCCGTTTATCGCCGACTGCAAAATGACGCTGCCGGACGACACAAGAGAGCCCATCAACGCCATCGAACTTCCCTGCGCGAACAAATCCTTGCACAGTTTCTTTTCGAATGAAAAATGAATTTTCGACGGAATAAGAATCTGTGCTTTCGAGAAAATGTAGAACAGGCAGAGAACTGCGGAAATTCCCTGCGCGATTACAGTCGCAATTGCAGCTCCGCGTATTCCGAGGTTCAGCTTCGTGATGAAGAGCAAATCGAGGAAAATGTTCAGCACCGACGAGATTATCAGAAAGACGAGCGGCATGAACGAATTTCCGATTGCGCGGAGAAGCCCAGAAAAAAGATTGAACGCGAAGAGGACGAAAACGAAAAGCGTCACGGTGTTGATGTACGAGAACGCCTCGTCCTTGATTTCTTCCGGGGTTCCAAGCCATGAGAGCGCGGACGAAAGGCAGAAACGCGAAAGAATCGTGACGAACGCGGTCACAATCAGCGTAAGAACGATCGAAGTCGCGACGACTTTCTTGAGTTTTTTCTCGTCTCCGGAACCGAACGCGCGGGAAGCGACAATCGAAAGCCCGTTGCAGAATCCGTTTCCGAATCCCACAAGAAGCTCGAACAACACTGCGCTTGCACCGACTGCGGCAAGCGACGACTCTTTGAGGAAATGCCCGACGATGACAGCATCGACTGCGTTGTAAAGCTGCTGAAAGACGAGCGAGACAAGGAGCGGAAGAGTAAAGCTTGCAAGCGACGGCAGAATGTCGCCGTTTATCAAATCGGGCTTTAAAAGCTTGTTGAGATTCATTATTCCGCCGTCGTCAGTCTGTATTCATAGCCGCGAAGGAGATTCGTTATCGTAATCACGCCGTTTCCGATTGTTATCGTCTCGATAACTTTTCCGTCCTTTGCGATTGCGCGCTCTGCAATTCGGATTCCGCCGTTGTTCGTCGTGATGTTCGTCTTTATTTCCGCGAATTCCAAATCGTATTTCGAATAATGCTCCTTGAGTTTTTCGGTGCTTGCGTATGCGTTCTGCAAATCGAGGATGATGTATTCGGGCTTCATTTTCTCCGGTATTATAGAAGATTCCATCGTGGCGTTTACTCCGTCGTATGAAATCGTGCCGACTTCGCCTCCGAAATCATTCATCAGAACGACTTCGATTCCGTCCTGGTTCGCCTTGACGTAGGCCTGGGCGTTCATCTGCTTGTCGCCGAATGTTCCCTGAAAAAGCTGATATTTGTCGATTTCGTCCGTGATTGCGCTCACAGGCAAAAGGTCAACTTTCGTCGTGTTCGTGACGTAGACTTTGTTCAGCTTCGTTTCCGTTTTTGTCGATGCGCACGAAGCGAGCGCGAGCAAAGTTCCTGCGATGACAGGCAGAATAAAAAGCGTGTTTTTTTTCATAATTCCCCCAAAAAATTAAATTGTCATGCTGAATTTATTTCAGCATCTTTTGAATTTCAGAGCATCGTGGCGATGAAAGCTGCCATGAGTCCCGAAAAAATCGAAAGGCCGAGCGTGTGCACGGGAACGAACGAGCTCAATGCGATTGCGCCGAACGAAATTGCGGTCGTAACGAACGACAATGCGATTGCGAATCTTTCAAGGCGGTTGCCTTTGTTCTGCAAGCTGTAAATCACATAATCAAGCCCAAGCCCGAACACGAGCATTATTCCGGTCACACAGAAGAATTCTATAGGTAAATCAGCGATTTTGAAAGTTGAAAGAATCACCATAATGCTGAAAACCGGAATCGAAATTATTTTGAGAGTGTCCTTCCAGCCGTGGAAAAATTTCATGACGAGCGAAATTATGGCGAATGCGACTACGAACATTTTGAGAATCGTCTTTGTCAGCTCGTCCAAACCTCTGCCCACATCCTTCGCCTTGTTCGCGTAGTGGATCCTCTCGTCATCGCCAGCGATTTTTTTGTACGCGCTTTCGTCGGACACATTCGAAGGAAGAATCACCGAGTAGAATCTTCCGTTCACTTCGCCAATCCAAATCATTTTGAGGATTGACTTGAGCGTTTCCGGGATTTCTTCGCTTTCAGGAGTGACGAATTTTTTTGACGCGGAATGGAAAAACGATTCGTAATTTTCTGCTAGTTCTGCCAGTTCTTTTTCTTCGTTTGCGGAAAGTTCATTTTCAGAACCGAAAAGCACGTTTTTCATCTGATTTTTTGAAAGCGGCAGAAGTTTCTTCGCCGCCTGCAATGATTTTTTCTGCATTTTGACAGACGGAATGAATCTTGAAGTGCAGATGTACGGGTCGGGAATCTTCTTTGCGATTTCCTCTTCTGCCAGCAGAACTTCCTCAGCAGAATCCGCGCTCACAATCAGATAGCTTGTCGGATTGTACTGCAGGACTCTGTATGCAGTTTCGGTGTCTTCTTTTAATCTGCCTTCCATTTTATACAAGTTCGACACGTTGTTTTCGATTTTCAGTTTTCCGTCCAAGATTCCAGAAACAACAATAAATGTGCCGATAACGAATATCACGACTTTTCCGAACAGATTGCGTTTTTTTCCGCGGAATTTTTTGGCGAATGAAAACTTCAAATTCGGGATGAAAATCCGCCTGTCTTTTTCTTTCGGAAGCTTTATCAGCGGGAAGATTCCGAACACCGTCAGAAACGTGCTCATTATTCCGAAAAACGAGAATGCGGAAATCTGCTTCAAAAGAGCGAACGGGGAAATCATCAATAATAAATAGCAGATTTCAGTTGAAACAAGCGAAAGAAGAATGCCTTTTGAAAGCTGCGTGCGGATTTCTCCGCCCGTTTTTATGCTTGCTTCTCCTTTCCAGTTGATGAAAAAATGCAAACTGTAATCGATGCACGAGCCAATCAGCGTTGTTCCGAACACGAGCGCGATTGCGTGGACGTTTCCGAAAATTGCGTGGGTCGCCAAAAATGCCGACGCGACCGAGATGAAAATCGCGAACACCGACGCGAAAATCGGAATCGGGCTTCTGAAAACGAAAATGAGAATCGCAATCACCGCAATCATCGAAACAGCCGAGATGACTGTGATTTCTTTTTGTGCGTTTGTGGAGCTTTTGTGGCTGTGGAACGGCGTTCCGAAAAACGCAAAGCGCGTCCCGTCAGTTTCAAGCGGAAGGCACGCGTTGTAAATGTCGCTTACGGCGTTCGTCTCCGATGCGAGCTTTGCGCCGTACTTCGTAAGTTCCGCACGAATCATCACGAACCAAGTTCCGTCGAGATTCCTTGCAAGGACGCGGTCTTTCGGGCTCATCGCGACGGAAGAAGCTGCAATCGAATCGAGGACGTTTTTCATGTTCACGTCGTCGAATGCGAACGGGTCGTTTACAGGGTCGAGTTCGGAAAGAGAAAATCCGTAGAATTTCGAAAGTGCGTTATCTGCAAATTTCAGAGAATCTGAATCGATTTCATTTTGAACTATGGAATCGAGCAGAACGAATCTGTATTCACGCAAGAATTCAATTATCTCAGTGTACGAAGAAGAATCGGTGTAAAGCGAAATCTGCTTGAATTTGCGCTTTTGCTCATCCGCGTTCTCGTCGTTTGATTTTAATATGGAGTAGACTTTTTCCGCGGCGGATTTCGCTTTTTCAAAATCGGCGTTGCCTGCAAGAATGAAAACGCTGTCGCCGCTGTTTTCGCCGATTGACTTTTCGGCAATGCGCTCCGCCACGCTTGTAGCCGTAGACGGAATCATCGTCGTGAAATCCGCATCGACCTTCAGCTTCCCGTGAAATTTCAGCGACGCGAAAAAAACGACGACGAGCGCAATGTGAAAAATTATCCAGGCAGACAGAAATATTTTATTTCTTGAAGAATGCCTTTTCATCTGCAGAAAGTTCCTGCTTGTATACCTGGTTTGAGAGTGTGTATTTCGTCGAGTCGGTTTCGTTCTGCTTTATCGTCATTCCGTCGAGCGACGCTTTCGATGACTTTGCGGAACCGGAAAGTACGATTTCCTTGAGCGAGGTTGCGATTGTGGCATCTTTCGGCGCAAGGAACATTTTCCAAGAAGAATTGTCCGAATCGAATTTCTGTATCGTGAAATACTTTTCGAGATTCGACCTGTTGCCGCTGAAAAGAGAAGAGATTGTTGACGCTACAGACTTGAAAGTCTCGTTCGAGCTTCCGTCAATTACGTTGCGTCTACCGTCAGCCCCCGTTTGTATGATAGAATCTTTCGTAACAACCATCGTCGATGGGAACGGCTTTGTTGTCTGCCAGACGATTCCCTCTTCGGAAAAAACGAATTTTCCGCTAGATTTGAGGGGGCGTTTGATTTTAGCTGACGATTTTTCCTGAACGAAATCTCCTGTTGTCACTTTGTTTTCGGTGAGAGAGGAGAATACATTGTCGATAGTGATTTCTGCGAAAGAAACTGTAATCGTGTTCAACGCTAGAAATGCAAGGCTCAAAGCAAATTTGATAATCTTTTTCATGGACTAGAGATTATCACAATTTTTACAAAATTCATAAGACATCCATTAGAAGGGGTTAAGAAAATGGAAACACGCACGAAGAAGGTCTGGCTCATCAACTTTGCTCTTGGATTTGCCGGAAAGATTCAGTACAAGAAAGTCATAAAAGCTTCGAAAAACTGCAAGAAAGCTTCGATGACGACATTGCGCGGAATTTTGAACTACGCGAAGGACACAGAATGGGGAAAGCAGCACAACTTTGCAGAGATTCTTGCCGCGCCGACTGACGAGGAGCTTGTCGCTCGCTACCAGAAGAACGTACCTGTCACGGACTACGAGGTAATCCGCCCGCTCATCGAACGCCACAAGAACGGCGAGGAGAACATCCTTTTTCCGGGAAAGCCGATGATGTACGCTACGACTTCGGGAACGACTGGTCAGCCGAAATGGATTCCGATTACGAACGAATACTACCAGAACATCTACAACAAAATGTCGAAAGTCTGGCTGTACAATTTCATGCTCAAAAAGCCGCACTGCTTCGAGGGAAAGACAGTTTCCATCGTCGGAAAGGCGATTGAGGGCGCGGCTCCTGACGGCACCGTTTACGGTTCGGTTTCAGGCGTTACTCAGCGCGACATTCCTGAATTCATCCGCCCAATCAACTCCGCTCCTGCTGCCGTATTCGAAATCGAGGACTACACAGCACGCTACTACGCAATCATGCGAATCGGCATCGAGCAGGACGTTTCGATTATCGTCACGGCGAATCCTTCCACAATCGTCGAGATGCAGAACAACGTCAACCAGTTCTTCGACGACTACATCGACGACATCGAAAAGGGAACGCTCAGCTCTAAAATCAACATTCCGCAGGACATCCGCGACAGAATCACAGTCGATTTCGCACCGAACCCAAAACGCGCAGCAGAACTCCGCGCACTCAAAGAGAAATACGGAAACAACATCCTTCCGAAGCACTTTTGGCCGAACATGCAGATTCTGAACACTTGGAAATGCGGAAACACATACGTCTACCTCGACAAGTTCAAGGATTCGTTCCCGGCAGACATGATTCACATGGAATTCTCATATTTCGCTTCCGAGTGCCGCGCAGGTCTCGTCCTCGACGACAGCGACGCTACAGTTCTCTTCCCGCACTACCACTATTTCGAATTCGTCGCCGAGAACGACCTGGACAATCCGAACCCGAAATTCCTCCAGCTCCACGAACTTGAGGACGGAAAGCAGTATTCGGTTTACGTCACAACTTGGTCTGGCTTGTACAGATATCCGATGAACGACCTTCTGAAAGTCAACGGATTCTTCGGAACGATTCCGAAAGTCCAGCTCATGCAGAAAATCAACGGAATCATTTCGATTACAGGCGAAAAAGTCCACGAGCGGCAGTTCATCGAGGCTTGCCATCAGGCAGAGAAGGACACCGGAATCAAAACTCAGTTCTTCGTCGGCTTCGCTGATATCCACAACTCGCTCTACAATTTCTATTTCGAATTCGAAAACACGGATTTGGAGCAGTCAAAGGTCGATGAATTCACAAAGGCAGTCGATGCGAACATCAAGAAGCTCAACATCGAATACACTGCAAAACGCGACTCGTTCCGCCTGAAAGAGCCAGTCGGACACGCACTCGTGAAGAACTCTTTCGACGCATTCAAGTCAAAGAGCATCGCGGCAGGCCTTGGACGCGAAGGACAGTTCAAAATGAACCTCCTCCTCCAGGACGAAAAGAGACAGGCAATGTTCCAGGAGCTTGTTAGACAGTAAGTTTTCGCCGATCATTCGATTGATTTCATAGGTATATTTTTCGGCTTCGGTATGTGCATTCCAGCAGAACCGAAGCCATTTTTGTCGTCTTCATGGAAAATTCAGCACTTTTTATTTCATCGTTAAGGAACATTCATATCGTCTTCGAAGAAAATTGGAAATACGTGGAGTTTTTGGAGATTGTTAATAAAAATAATATATTATTCAAATATTCTTAAAGCGTAACACAGCTAAAAAAATTGATTTTTTCCCTCATTACCAAGAAACTATCCTACATGAAGAAAAGTTTTATTTTTTTAATTTCCGTAATTTATTTGTGAGTTGTACTACGCCCTATGCTCCAACAACTAAAACTTATGAAATCGATGTTGCATATCGAAAACAGCAAAATCAATTTTGGTGTTTGCCAGCTTCTGTTTTAATGTGTTCGAATTATTTCGCACAAGATGTTGGATGGTTTGATGAGTATCTCAACGAATTAGATGAGTATCATAAACAGGAATATATTTACGACGCCTTGAACGACCTTGACGGAACTGTATTTATTCCTAATTCAAACGAAGGTGCACCTAAATCTATTTCTCAATTTCTTTTTTTAAGCCTAAATATTGAAAATCAAGAGATGGCAAAATTAGACACGAGCTATTCATGCAATGATTATGCAGGTTCCATTCCTTTGATTGTAGAACACATAAAAACGTATAAAAGACCACTTATTGCAATACGAAATTATGATGGTGAAGACAAAACACACGCTATCGTTGTGTATGGATACCAAGAGGATCTGACGAAGCAGAAAGTGAAAAATATTTATTATCAGGATCCGTGGTATGGAGGTTTTCTAACTTGTTCGAGTGAATCATGGGAGCAGATGACAAGGTTGAAAGATAATTGTTACTTAACTTTGTATTTTGATGATTATGAATGAAACAAAGGAGACGTATATGAAAAACACATTGATAACTATTTTATGCATTGCAGTCTTGCAATTCGTTTCATGCTCCAATCAAATTAAAAATGTAAATACGAGTTTGATTAGCGCAGATGATGCAAAAGAGATTGTTGCTAAGGAATTTTCAGAATCTGATTATTATCAGAAATATTATGTTGTCACATCAGATAAATTCGATGATAGGGTTTATAAAATCTCATGGGGTGAGCCAGTTCTTGTTAGAGTCATACCTGATGGAAAGTTGTACAACGAAGAAACCTATTACTATTTGCTAACAGGAATTTTGCCGAATGGTCAGGTTCTTGTGACACAAACTGTAGATGCGATAAGTGGAAAACTGTTGCTAGGCTCGCTACTCATAGGAGAGGAAGCTGATGTCTTAAAGCTTGCGAGTTCATCAAAATGCATTGAATATTGCAATAAACTTGGCTTTGATGCAAAAAATGCGGAAGCTGTATTTTATTACGACGGAACAATAAATACGTCGAATATCATTTATTCATGGAAGTATTGTCTTAATACATCAACTTCAAGAAGTCTCTTGGATTCTGATGATATCAGTAGTTTTGTTTTTATCGATCCGTGGCAAAATATTGAAAAATCAAACGGTGACTCTCTTTCAAACACCGATGCATATTTTTCAAAGTTCAGTTTTAACCACAGAGCATACAGTATGAAATTCTGTGGAAAGATTCGCTCTGCCGTAGACTCTGGAGCAAAATTCGAAGCAATAGATTAAATTTATGAAAAATCGCATCAAAGTAATTTTTTTGAGCGGACTTTTGATAATTGCGACATTGCTTATTTATAAGCCCCATTTTACCCAGAAAATTATATTTCTGGGTGATAGTCTTTTAATTGGGTACAAAATCGAAAAAGAAAAATCCGCAATTAACTTGATAGAGATGTCAATACCATACAAGACAGTTAGCCGATGTAACATAGGAATGACAGCAAATGCTTGTAAAAGCAATATTAACAATTTAATAAATGAACGTGCTATATATGTGATTATTGAACTTGGAGCAAATGATTTTTTATTAGGACGCTCAGCTACTGAAACGCAAAAAGATCTTGATGCCATAATAGAATTCTGCCAAAAAAGGAAGTCTAATGTTGCCATAATTAATTTTGTAGATGAATCAATGTATAATTTTTGCACAACGGAAAAGCAAGTGCAATTATTAGCTGATTATGCTGATATGTATAAAAAAATTTCCGCTGAGAAAAAAATTAAATTGATAGATGGAATTTGGCAAGGTAAATTCGGCAACGCAAAATATAAAATTGATTATTTTCATCCTAATGAATCGGGGTCTAAAGTAATAGCAGACACAATTATCGAAAATATATTAACTTGGAAATAGACAAGAAAATATAAGCGAACTAATTTTCTGCGTAGGCGAATGCCGAGTTTTAAAATGCAACTGCGATATGCATTAACTCGACATTCGCCTTTTCGTTTTTAGTTGATTTTTTAGTCCCCTGCGGATTGCCACATATTCTGCTTGATTCCCGCCAATTTGCACACCGCCTCGTGCGTTTTGTCGCGGAGCATGGCGCAATATTCGTTTCGGGAAACGCCTTCAGGTTTTTCAATCGGAATTGGCTCGCCGATTCTGATTGTGACGAGAGGATGCTTCACTCCCAAGAGCTTCCAGATTCCGGTCGGCTTTCGGAATGAGAACGCCATCGGGACAATCGGCAGTTTGTAGCGGTATGCCATTTTGAACGCGCCGATTTTGAACGGGCGAATCGGCTCGTACCAGTCCCAGCGGCAGCCTTCCGGGAAAACGTGCAGCCAGTGCTTTTCTTTCACCAGAGTGTCGAACGCCTCGTTGAAATGCCTTGTCGCGGAAATCGTTCTCGGAATCGGGATTCCGCCCGCGCCTTTTATCATGTATGCGTCCTTCGTCTCGAAATTCGACGTTCGCGCCGGGAACCAGATTCTCTTGTGGCCGACTGCCTGCAGAACTGTCGGAAAATCCCAGCGGAGAACGTGGTTCGCAATCGTCATCGCTCCGTTTTTCAGGAGTGCTTTGTTTTTCCGAAGATTCTTTCTTCCTTCGATTTTCAGACCGAACTTGATTCTGTTGAGAGAATATACCAAAGTGAAAATTCCGAGGTAAATCAGGAAATTCTGCATTCTTCCGCTGAATGTCCTGTCCAAAAATCTGTAGTCGTGCTCAACGTCGATTTTCCTTATTTTCGGAGGGTTGATGAGAGGCTTGTCCGGCGTGTCCGAATATTCGATTCCCATGTCCGGAATGTAAGTCCCTTCCTCCACAATATGTTCTCTCGTCTCAATTGCTTCGCATTCCATCGCTAAAACTCCTGTATCAATGCTCATTATAATTTCTCTTTTATTTCCTCAAGCGTCCTCAAATCTGATATTGCGCTGTCTAGTGGTGAGTACAATACGGCTTTTCCGTCAAGGAAATCAACCGCATTTTGAATCATATTCGAAAAATAACCTGTTTTCTTCGGAAATCGCACTTTTTTGCTCGAAAGAGAGCTGAATCCCGTGTAGAGAGTCGAATCTGCTGTCTCGTAGAATTTCGCATAGCCGTTTCCGATTACGATTCTGCCCTCCGTTCCGAGAATGTCCACCCCGAACGCGAAGAATTTGCTCCGTCCGCTGATGTTCACGCTGATTTCGCTCACTTTCGCGGTCGAGAAATGCGCGGACAGATTCCTGACGATTCCGTCCGCGTCACGGAAAACGCCTGTGACGACCGGAGATGAAAGCTCCTCGTCCAGAAGAAAGCTCACGATGTCCACAAGGTGCGTTCCGTCGTGGATAAGCGAATACGAGCCGTCCTCCTCGAACTGCTTTGCGTAAACACGAAGCCCCGAACAAAACTCCGCCCGCACGGACTGGATTTCGCCGATGTTTTTTATGAACGACTTTGCCGCCTGATAATCCGCCGCAAAACGCCTCTCGTGGTTCACCATCACGGGCACTCCGTTCTCTTCTGCAGCCGCCCTGATTTTCTCTGCCTCGATAGTGTTCAGCGCGACAGGCTTCTCCAAAATGACGAGCTTCGGCTTTGCTTTTATCGCAAGAAGGCATTCTTCCAAATGGGATTTTTCGTTCACTGCAACGGTGATTATGTCGGGTTGTGCGCCCGATTCGTAGAATTCTTTGCTCGAATAGAAAACGCTTGGCTCCTGCTTGTGAGCGCACATGAATTTCTTCCATTCGTCCGCCTTCTGAACGTCAGTGTCGATTCCGAACGAAAGCTCGATTCTCTTGTTGTCAAGGAACGACATCGTGTGGCTCGCAGGCTGCTCCCTCTTCTCGTCCAGCCCGAGCGAAAAACCAATTCGCCCGAGCCCTACGAGAGCCGCTGTATATTTCTTTTTTGAAAATATGCTGAGTATGTCCATAAGAAAGATTATCGGTATTACAAAAAAGTTTTGTTATCTAATAGAATAGATTCTGAAATTTATATGAGGTAAAAAATGGCTGAATCAGAAAACAAGACAGACAACAATGCTGAAAACTGCACGCACGACTGCTCAAGCTGCAGTTCCTCGTGCTCGAAGAAAATGGCGAAGATTCCGCTCGGAAAAGGAAGTTCCGTCAAGAAAGTCATCGCGGTCGTGAGCGGAAAAGGCGGTGTCGGAAAATCGCTCGTCACGACGCTCCTTGCGACAGAGATGAACAAAAAGGGCTACAAAACGGCAATCCTCGACGGCGACATAACAGGCTCTTCGATTCCGACCGGATTCGGAATGGGAACAGCCGACATTTTCGTTCAGGACGAGATGCTTGAGCCAGCTGTGACGAAAAGCGGAATCCAGTTCATCGGAACGAACCTGCTTCTGCAGCACGAGACGGACCCGCTTGCATGGCGCGGCGCGAAGATTGCAGGTCAGCTCCTGCAGTTCTGGAAGGACGTTCGCTGGCATGACGTTGACTATATGTTCATCGACACGCCTCCGGGAACGGGCGACGTTTCACTCACGCTTTTCCAGTCGATTCCTGTTGACGGAATAATCATCGTCGCGACTCCGCAGAGCCTTGTGAAGATGATTGTCGAAAAGGCGATAAACCTTGCGAACCTGATGAACGTTCCGATTATCGGCTTGGTCGAGAGCATGAGCTACGTCAAATGCCCTGACTGCGGAAAAGAGATGCACATTTTCGGAAAAAGCCATGTCGATGAGATTTCGCAGGAATACGGCCTTCCTGTCCTTGCGCGCATTCCGATTGACGAGCGCATCTCCACTGCTGTTGACGAAGGCAACGTGGAAAGCGTCGATGCCGACTTCATGAAAGGCGCGGTCGATTTGATTTCCACGATGATAAAGGCTTAGCTTCGACTTCGCTCAGCTGACGAACTTCGGCTTATTTGCCGATGTCGTTGTATTTTATCAGCTCGGGGTGGTATTCAAAATGCATGGTGTCCCAGATGCCCCATTTGCCGCCCCAGATGAAGCCTTCGGACTCGAAGATTTGTACGACGCGCTTCGGCGGCATCCATCGCTCGCTGAAAGGGATTAGCATCCAGTTGTCGCCGTAGATGTTTTTCGCCCAGCTCCAGTACGTCTGCTTTCCGTAAAGCCTTTTCGGAAGGCAGTCAACGGCGATTCCGTAGCTGTGGAACGACTTTCTGTTAGTGTTCGCGATGACGCGCCAGAAATATGCGTCGGTCGAAGTAAGAGAATCGAGGAAAGACTTCACTTCTTTGTTCCCCTTCTCCGCATAAATCTTTTTTTCGACGTTCTTTATCGGCTGTACAATCCGCTCGTGAATCTTCGTGCTGCATCCCAAAAACTTCATTTTTACGATGTGGCGCTCGATTATTTTTTCCGAATACGCATCGTAGAGAAAATCGAAGAAGAACATGGAGCTTCCGATTGATTTTTTCTGGTTCTCTTTCGTTCCGTATTCCTTGAGAAATTCGATTTCTTCTTTCGTAAGTTCGTCGGGCTTTTTCAGTTTCTTGTCGTATGCGTACAGAATCGGAAGATAATTTTCCTTTTCGGAAAGGTTCGCTTCGGGAATCATACGCGCGTCCGCCCAGAAAAACGTCATCTTCTTTTTCTTCGCGCTTCCGGGGCGTTCGCTTTTTTCGACCTCAAGTTTCCAGTCGTCTTTCTCCGCCACATATTCCGTCGTGAATTTCAAATCGGGATAGCAGTTTCTGAACATCACGAGTTCCGATGGGGGCAGATTGTGCTCACGCTGCCGAAGTTCCAGCGGAAATGCGGGAAGACAGAAAAAAGCGAGGAGAAAAATCAGAATCGAAAACCGTGCAAAAATGCGAATGCGTCTTTTTTTCATCGAACTCACAATGATTCCGTGAATGCGTATGCGTTGTGATTGTGGATTGACTCGAAATTCGTGCATTCTACGGAAAAATAGCTGAACGGTTTCGCGCACTTGAAATTTTTGAGCGCAAGATAGACCTCGCGCACGACATCCTCCACAAAACGCGGATTGTCGTATGCGTGTTCCGTCACCCATTTTTCGTCGGGACGCTTGAGCGCGCTGTAAAGACCGCACGAAGCTGAATCTTCCACAGCTTTTATCACGTCCTCCATCCAGAACATCTCCGAATTCTGCAATCGCACTTTCACGATTCCGCGCTGGTTGTGCGCTCCCCTGTCGGAAATCGCCTTCGAGCATGGGCAGACTGTCGTAACCGGAATCGAAATCGACACGAAGAATTCTTTTTTGTCAGATTCGACAGAGCCTTCGTAAGTGCATTCGTATTTCATGATTCCGGGAGAATTCGTCACTGGTGCATTTTTCTGAATGAAAAACGGAAATGTCATCGTCCCGAACGCTTTCTCGGCATCGAGGTTCACGCGCATTTCCTCAAGCATCTCAAGGAATTTGCTCATTCCGAGGTTCTCGTGGTGCTTGTGGAAAATCTCGATGAACCTGCTCATGTGAGTGCCCTTGTAATCGTGCGGAAGGTTGACGAACAAATCGATTTTTGCCGTCGTCGTCTGTGTTCCGCGCTCTTTGTCCAAGACCGTTACAGGATATTCAAGGTCCTTTATTCCGACTTTCTTGAGAGGAACTTCCCTTGTGTCCGGTGTGTTCTGAATGTCAATCATTCTGCGCCCTGCCGCCCTTACGCGATGATTCCGGCACTTCTCTCTGCCGATTCGAGCGTATTGTAGATGAGCATTGCGATTGTCATAGGTCCGACTCCGCCCGGAACTGGCGTGATGAAGCTCGCCTTCTCCTTGATGTCGTCAAAGTCGCAGTCACCGATGAGACGGAAGCCCGACTTCTTCGTCGCGTCAGGGATTCTGTTCACGCCAACGTCGATTACGACAGCCCCGTCCTTCACCATGTCTTTTGTGAGCGTGTGCGGATGGCCGGAAGCGACAACGACGATGTCAGCATCTTTCGTGAAAGCTCCGATGTCCTTCGTTCCGGTGTGGCAGATTGTCACAGTGCAGTTCGTCTCTTTCCTTGCAAGCAGAAGCGAGACCGGCTTTCCGACGATGTTGCTTCTGCCGATTACGACGGCGTGCTTTCCAGAAGTCTCGATGCCCATTTTTTCGAGGAGGACGATGATTCCGTGCGGGGTGCATGGAAGGAATCCCGGGCGGCCGATTACCATGTTGCCGACTGAAACAGGATGGAAGCCGTCAACGTCTTTTGACGGGTCGATTTTCATAATCACTTTGTCTTCGTTGATGTGCTTCGGAAGAGGAAGCTGGACGAGGATTCCGTGGACTGAATCGTCCTTGTTCAGCTTGTCGATGAGCGCGAGGAGCTCTTCTTCCGTCGTGTTCTCCGGAAGGTCGCAGCTTTTGTCAACCATGCCGGCCTCGGCAAGTGCCTTCCGCTTTCCGGTGACGTATGAGACGGAAGCCGGATTCTGACCGACGAGAATCACAGCAAGGCACGGATTCACGCCTTTTTCCTTCAATGCCCTGACTTTTTCTGCCACTCCGCTTCTGACTTCCTGTGCGATTGCCTTTCCGTCGATGATTGTTGCGCTCATTTTTCTGAAACCTCGTTTTTTCTAATTGAATTGTAGAATTGTTGGATTGTAACCTTTCGGATTTTTCTGATTTCCTTTTTGTGTTGAAAGTATCAGTCCAAAAAGCTATATTTTGTTTTTCAATCTATCTGATTTTTCGCAAAAATACTATTCAAAATCCAATCGAATATGGGGAATCTCAAAATGTCAAATCATGAAAAAATGAATACGAAGAGCATTGCAAAAAAGATGTTCTGTCTTTTCTTTGCGGCTTTCCTTTCCTGCTCCGTCGCCTTTGCCGAAACCGGCGACGACTACGATGACGGAAGCGAGGACATCAAAAAAACTAACCCGAACAACATGAACGAAGTCGGCGACCAGTTCATCAAAATCGGTCTCATGGTCACGAAGCCTCTCAACTTTGACGGAACGCTTCTCATCGGAGGCGCGGGCGAGCTTGGATACCACAGATTCCTCACGCAGAATTTCCTTTGGGGAATCGACATCGCGTTCGGATACGACCCGACAATCGGAAGCAACATCTTCACATACGTTCCTCTCGTGTTCTCGCTCACATATCAGCCGACGATAAAGAGATTCGAGATTCCGATTACGGCTGGCATCGGTCTTGCAATGGAGAATTACCTGAACAAGACGTATTTTCCGGGGCTTGCCGCGAAAGGCGACATCGGCGTGTATTTCAGGGCGACACCTTCATGGTCATTCGGAATCGACGGTCAGTTCATGTACCTTCCTGAATGGTACAGCGACTCAAGCAAAAACGATTACGGACTTTTCGCATCGGTCGAGCTTGCCGCGCGATATCACTTCTAATTACAAGCCTATTGTCAATATTGGAGAACAATCGATATGAAAAAAATACTTTGCCTTGCCGCGATGCCGCTTCTTCTCTCGTTTTTTTCTTGCCAGCAGGTAATCTTCGACGAAATAAGAAAGGAAGTGAAGCTTGAGAGCGCGCAAATCTCAGGCGAAATAAACTCAATCGTCCGTTTCGGCGACTATATCTATCTGCAGAACGGAAACATCTGGAAGAAAAGCGCGACATCAGAATCCGCGCACAGCTGGTCGCAGACATCAAAGCCGGCACCGAGCGCGGACTATCAGTATGTGAACAAACTTGCGGCCGATTCGACTTATCTTTACGCGCAGGTCACGCTCTTGGACGAGGACACGATGGACGACGGCGAAATCGAACCGCAAGGCTGCCAGATTTGGTATTCCTCTGACGGTTCTACATGGGAAGGTCCAATCGCATTCACGAATTCGGAAGGAACCGAAGTCACGACAGCAACATCTGGAACTGTAGTCCTTTTCTGCACAAATTCCCCGAAAGCTGCGAACAGAAAGGCGTATGCAAGATTCTACGATTCAACGGACAGCTCATACACAGTTTACGAACTGAACGGCGGAACGATTGCCGCGCTTACGACAACCGCAAGCAGCGATTACGACTCATCGACAGATTATTGCTCGACGACGCCTGCATACAACACTGTTTCATGCGCATATTTCAACGGCGAGGTTTATTTTTCAGCGTCAAAAGCAATGACGACGAACGAGTCAATCTCATACGAGGAAACTGAAACCGACACGGACGGAACGGAAGTCACGAAGACGGTCGGCGAAGACAAGGACGCAACAATGCTCTATTACGCCACAAGCGACGACAACATCTATTTCACGGCTGACGGAACATTCGAGGATTATGCGGCAATCAACACGACTTACGGAACGGAACTTTCTTCGAACCATGTCGATGTCGGATGCTCGACAATCAACTCAATGTCGGTCACGAAGGATTATCTCTATCTCGGAACAGATGACGGAATCGAGCACGTTCCGTTCCTGACGAGCACGGCTGACGGCGGCGACACAGTTTATTCCGCAGTTCCGTATGCAGGCACAGCGGATTTCTCTACAAACGCGGACTCTACGCTCTCTTCTTATTACATAGTCAAATGCGTGCTTGCAATGCTCAACTCTGAAAAAGAAAGCGAAAACGTAATCTACGGAACTGCCGTTTTCTCAGGCTCTTCATCAAGCACTTCCGCAACGCAGGACAACTGCGGACTTTGGGCATACGTTCCTAGCCGCGGAAAGTGGAACAGGGAATAGAAAATCTGAATGAAAATTCTATTCTAAAATTTGAATTTTTCGGTCACTGTTAGTTCATAATGGTGACCATTTTTTTTTGCTTTCTGATTTTGCTTTTGATTTGAGGGGGATTTTCATGGATTTGTTTGACGAGGAGAAAGGCGGCAGGAACGAACCTCTTGCAGCGCGAATGAGACCGAGAAACCTTGACGAATACGTCGGGCAGGAGCATATCGTAGGGAAAGGGCGGCTCCTCCGGCGTGCGATTCAGGCGGACAGGCTTTCGAGCGTGATTTTCTACGGGCCACCGGGAACAGGCAAGACGACACTCGCGCGGGTAATCGCAAACCACACGAAATCGAATTTCATAACGCTGAATGCGGTGCTTTCGGGTGTGGCAGACATCCGCGAGGCGATAAAAAATGCGGACGACTGGAAAAAACTCTACGGAAGGCGCACGATTCTTTTCGTCGATGAAGTGCACAGATGGAACAAATCTCAGCAGGACGCGCTTCTTCCGTGGGTCGAGAACGGAACGTTCATCCTTATCGGTGCGACAACGGAAAATCCGTTTTTCGAGGTGAACAAGGCTCTCGTCTCAAGAAGCCGCGTGTTCTGCCTTGAGCCGCTCACGGACTCGGATTTGATGAAGGCGGCAAAAAACGCGCTTGGCGATGTCGAACGCGGATACGGCAAATGGAAAGTCACATTCGAGGACGGTGCGCTTGAGCATCTTGTGGAAACGGCGAACGGAGACGCACGAAGCCTTCTGAACGCGCTGGAGCTTGCTGTGGAAACTACGCCTGAAAAATGGGCACCGCCAGAGAATTCAGAAATCTACGTCTCAAAAGAAGCGTGCGAGGAATCGATTCAGAAAAAAGTCGTCCTGTACGACAAAGACGGAGACTACCACTACGACATAATCTCAGCGTTCATAAAATCATTGCGCGGCCGCGACCCCGATGCGGCGATGTACTGGCTCGCGCGAATGGTGCGTGCTGGCGAATACCCCGAATTCATCTTCCGACGAATGCTCATTTCCGCGTGCGAGGACACGGGACTTGCAGACCCGCACGCGATTTCCGTCGTGGAAAGCTGCGCGTCCGCATTCGAGCGAGTTGGACTCCCGGAAGGGCGGTATTTTCTTGCGCACGCAGCCCTTTATCTTGCCACCGCCCCGAAATCGAATTCGAGCATGGCATTTTTTGATGCGCTTAGCTCGGTCGAAAAGGAAGACGCGGATGTTCCGAACCACTTGAAAGACGGAAGCAGGGACGCGGAAGGATTCGGGCACGGAGACGGGTACATGTATCCGCACGCGTACAGGGACCACTGGGTCGCGCAGCAGTACCTCCCCGACGCGCTCGTGGGAAGGGTCTTTTACACGCCGACGGAGCAAGGGTACGAGGCGAAAATCAAGGACGAGGTTCTTGAAAGGCGCGAGATTCAGATTTCCGCGATTCTCGAAAACATCAACCAGCCGCCGCTCGAATCGAAAGCGAACCTCTGGAACGAAACGCAGATTGCCCACACAGGACGCGCGACTTTTTCGCCGAAGGACGCGCAGAAAGAAAATTCGCTCGACGCTGCCGAAAAATCTTGGCGGAGCAGACTGGACACAAACAGGGCGGAAGTCCTCACGAAAATCCGAAGCGCGATGATGGAAATCGCAAAGCTTGAACGCCACACGCGCTCTCTGATTCTCGATGCGGACGACGGGCTTTTAATATGGCAGGTGCTCAGGAAAACACCGGAAGGCGTGACTTACGGGCTTTGCAGGAGCGAGCAGGGAAAAAACATTCTCGAACAGTACGGAAGGACGCTGGACGAACTCGACAAGCCGATTCTCTTTGTGGGAAACATCGAGACAATCGAAACAATCGGAAACTTCAAGGAAGAATGCGAAGTCGATGTCGTTTTCATGCGCGACCCGATACGAAGCAGAAGCGACATTGAAAAAATCAGCGAAAAATTCAAATCCGTGCTTTCAGAAAACGCAAGAATCGTCATCTCTCAGCGGATTCCGAAGAACGGACAAAGAATCAGCTCGTTCGTGGAGAAAATCGCAGATTCTTCGGTCGTGAAAAAAATGAAGGAAGCGGAATCGAGAATCTATTCGCCTGAAAAAGAGCTCTTTTCGTGGGACGGAAATCTGATTGCGGAAATGCTCGAAGAAAAAGGCTTCTCCGTGACGCACAAAGCGGAAATCGTCGAGGAGAAAAGGCGAGTCTCGAAAGAGGAAATCGAAAAGTGGTTCGACGGAGAGAATCAGTCTTACGGAAAAGAAATCAGAATCTCTCTTTCGGAAAAAGCAGACGAAGTGAAGGACGCACTCGTTCAGATTTCCTCACGGCAGCTTTTCACATGGAAAAACGAAATCGAATTCTTCGTCCTCGAAAAACGCAGATGATGTTGCCATGCAGAACGTGTTTCGGCATCTCTATGGCGGTTAGGTCATGCGAATGATTCAAGAATATGATAAGATTCATGCGAATCGGGCGTTGAAACAAATCAGAACGCCGTTATAGGAGTTATAAAATGAATTTTATTTTCTTAGGACCACCAGGAGCCGGAAAAGGAACTTTGGCAAAGGAAGTTGCAGCTGCTTACGGAATCCCTCACATTTCCACAGGAGACATCTTCCGCGAGAACATCAAGAACCAGACTGAGCTCGGAAAGAAGGCAAAGGCAATCATCGACGCTGGCGGACTCGTCTCTGACGAAATCACAATCGGTCTCGTAAAAGACAGACTTTCTAAGGACGACGTAAAATCGGGCTACATTCTTGACGGATTCCCTCGCACGATTCCGCAGGCTGAGGCACTTGAGACATTCGCAAAAATCGACGCTGCAGTGAACTTCGACATCGAGGACAATGCGGTCGTTGACAGACTTGGCGGAAGAATCTGCTGCAAGGAATGCGGCCAGATGTACCATGTGAAGAACAATCCACCGAAAGTCGAGGGAAAATGCGACAAATGCTCGGGCGAGCTTTACACACGCGACGACGACAAGCCGGAATCAATCAAGCACAGACTCGAAGTTTACAGGCAGTCTACGGCTCCGCTCATCGATTTCTACAAGAACAAGGGAAATCTCGTTGACGTTGACGCAAAGCCGGCACCGGAAAAAGTCCTTGAAGAATTCAAGACAAAATTCCCGAAGAACTAAAAGCCGATAAAAACAACGAAACGGCTTGCCTGTTTTTTTGCGGGCAGGCCGTTAAGGATTTTAGAAAGTGAAGAAAATTCTTACTGCAACCGCAAACAAAGATGTCGCGGAAACTATAAAAAACGCCTGCAAAACATATTCGTCATATTTTGAATGCGACATCTATTCCGACACCGAGCAAGTAATCAACTACATCGATTTTGAAATGCCGGAGATAAAGGTCATCGATTTTTCCTCCCCGGAGATTGACGGATACAGAATCATAGCGGCGATAAACGCTGACCCGTGGCTCCACTACGGCGGAATAATCGCAGTGTGCAAGGACGGCGCACAAGTCCAGGCGATTGAGGAAAGAAAAGACTCGAACATACTGATTGTCTGCACGGTGAAGAATTTCATGCACCAGTTTTCGCGGATACTGCGCATCTTGTGGCAGAACCAGCATTTCCTTTTCAGCCGCGGAATGCAGGACATCGTAGGCGGACAGGAATCAGGAAGTTTCGTGAGCGACAACGACATGATGGACATCCGCTTCTACTCGAACTTCCTCGTAAGCTACCTTTACAACACGAACAGAATCGGCGAGGAAGAGCGGTTCAACTTGCAGATGAGCCTTATGGAGCTTCTGACGAACGCGCTTGAGCACGGAAACCTTGAGATTTCGTATGCCGAAAAAACAGAATGGATGATGAGCGGCGGCGACATGATGGAGCTTATGCAGAAAAGGGCGAGCATGAGCGAATTCATGGACAGGAAAATCTACATCGAATACCAAATCGGAAAGACGATGAGCAAATTCACAATCCGTGACTGCGGAGAAGGATTCGACTGGCGGAAAGCGATGGAAGCCAAGGCGGACGACGAAGAGCTGCACGGGCGCGGAATCGGGCTTTCGAAAAGCCTCGTGCTGAATCTTAGCTACAACGAAAAGGGAAACGAAGTCTCGTTCGAAATAAAGAACATCGTGAACAAAACGAACAGCGTACCGGGAATCATGAAGCCGTTCGAGACTGTGAAATACACGGACAAGCAGGTCGTCTGCCTTGAGCATGAGGAATCGAACGATTTGTTCTTCATCGTTTCGGGGCGTTTTGCGGTGTATTCAGGGCGCAAACTCGTGTCGATTCTCACGCCGAACGACATGTTCATCGGCGAAATGGCGTTTCTGCTGAACGACAGGAGGTCCGCAACCGTCCTTGCCGTCGGCGACTGCACATTAATCAGGATTCCGAAAGGCGCGTTCCTTTCGCTCATCCGAAGGAATCCGCATTACGGCATCTTCCTTTCGAAAATGCTGGCGCAGAGACTGCAGGTTCAGACGCAGAAGACGATTCAGCTTTCGAGAAAGCTCAACGCAGGTCAGCTCTCTTCTTCGTAAGCCTCCGTGAATTTTTTGTGAATCGTTTGTGAATTTTGGGGAAGGAAAAATATGTCGCTTAACCACAAAGAAATTGATTTGATTCTCTCGGAACTTAAGCTTGAAGGAACTTTCGTTCAGGACATCGTTCAGCCGAATTTCGACTCGATTGCGCTTTACACGTTCAAACCGGGTTTTCCGAAGACCGTGTTCGTCTGCCTTGCGGGCGGCGCGTGCAGAATCAACGAGACGCGGAAAAAGATAACGAAGAACGAAAAGCCTCTCCGGTTCAACGAGCTTTTAAAGTCGAAGATAAAAGGAGCTAGGATAATCTCGTGCGTGCAAATCGGAAGCGAGAGAATCGTGAAGATTACGCTCGAAAGAATCGGCGCGATAATCGTCATGCCGAAAGCTCAGGGAAAACTCCAGAAAATTCAGGACGCAAAGGCGAGAATCAATTCCGCGTCCGACACGACAAACGATGACAACGGCGACAGCATCGAGCGTTACACTTTGTACATCCGGCTCTGGTCGAACGCGGCGAACATTTTTCTTTGTGACGAAAACGACACGATAATCGACTCGTTTTTCAGGCGGCCGGCAAAAGGCGAGATGAGCGGGGAAAAATTCATCCTGCCGGAAGCGAAAAGCAGCAGCGGAAAGACTTTCGAAATCCGAGACTTTGCCGAAACGGAAGAGAAACTTTTAAAAGAGCAGGCGGAAAAAGGATATTCAAGGGAAATCACTTTCAACGAGAAAGTCGAGACGTATTATTCGGAATCGGCGAACAGGACTTCGCTTGAGTCGCTACTTGAGACTGCGGAAAAGTGGTACAACACGCACAAAAGCCGCCAGACTGCCGCACTCGAAAAACTCTGCGAGAAAAAAGAAGAATTCCTGAACGCGTCGAATCTCAAACATTCAGGAGATTTGATTCTTGCATTTTCGTACATGATTGATTCTTCCAGCGGCGCGAATTTCATCGAGGTCGAGGATTGGGAGAACGGCAACGAAAAAATGAAAATCCGAATCGACCCGAAAAAAACGGCTCAGGAAAACGCGTCCGATTATTACGAGAAGTACAAAAAATCAACTAGCGGACTTGAAAAACTCGAATACGACATCAGCATCGCGAAAAAGTCGATTGAAGATTTGGACAGGCAGTATGAGCAGATGCTTTCCGAGAAGAATCCGATAAAGCTCGAACAGATTCTCCGAAAAAAGCAGACTCCGAAGCAGCAGGAGAAAAAAACGCATCCCGGGCTCGACTACGAGATTGACGGCTGGCAGATTATTGTCGGTCGCGACGCGGATGAGAACGACGAGCTTCTGCGCCACAACGTGAAAGGCTCGGATATGTGGCTGCACGTCCGCGATTACTCCGGCGGATACGTCTTCATCAAAAACAGACCGGGCAAAACAGTTCCGCTTGAAATTTTACTTTATGCTGGCAATCTTGCTGTATACTATTCAAAAGCAAGGAAGAACGGAAGCGCGGATTTGTACTACACCCAAGTCAAGCATCTCCGCCGCGCCAAGAACGGCCCGAAAGGATTGGTCCTTCCGACAAACGAAAAGAACCTTTTCATCAAGCTCGACGAATCCAAACTGCGGAAACTCGACGAGATTCAAAAAGGCATAGAAATTTGAAGTAAAATTTGCCATTTGTTTTTTCTTCATGGAGGAAGGGGAAATGAGAAAACACGGATTGTTTTTGATTTTTTTTATTCTCGGGAGCATTGTTTTTCCGCAGAATTTCGATGTTTATCTTGCGCATCTCGATTTTTACACGAAGGCGGACGTTGTGCGCTCAAGGGACTCGACGCAGATTTGGGACTGGCTGAAAAGCCATGCTTCTGCGCGTGAGGATTGCTTTGCGTATGTTGCATGGTGCGATTCCGACGGCAACTTTTTTTCGGATGTCAGCACGAGCAAGAACGTTTCCGACCAGGATTTCTGGAAGGCGATTTTCCTTGAGAACAAAGACAATTTCGTGAGCGAAAGCACTTATTCCGACGACGCGATGGAGAACGTCATCTACGTCTGCCAAAGCGCGAAAGCATTCGGAAGCACTGTCGGATTTTTCTGCGGCGTGGTGCGTAATTCGACGGTGAAAAAATACATTCAATCGAGTTCGGATGCACAAAATTCAAACATTTCTTCAACTTCGGACACACAAAATTCAAATGCGCAATCGGAATCCGCAACATCTGCAACGACAGACGAAAACGGCGGAAGCGAATTTGATTCCCCACTACTCTATTTTCTGCACAAAAAAGTTTCGCTTTTCGGAAAAGAAACCGAGCTTTTTTTCATCCTGGACTTTGTAAAATCGGTTCTTTTTATTCTGGTAGTGATTCTTCTCATTATTGCGAATTCAAAACTTCGCAAACGGAACTGCGAGCTTGAGGAAAAACTCGGAAGAATCCGAAAAATCAGCGAAAACGAAAACAAACTCAGCAAGACTGAATTCAGCGAAAACGAAATCGAAAATCAATTCCGCGAAAGTAAAATTCACAAAGCTGAAGCAGAAACGGTCATTGAGCGAAGTCGAAATGACCAATCCTTGAATGAACGGGCTTCGACTACGCTCAGCAACCGTATCAGCATACCTTTCGCCCCCCAAGCAAAAATCGAAAACGAAAGCGATTCCGTCATAAAATCTCTCGAAAATCAGATTGCGGAGAAAAAAGAGCTTGAGGCAAAAGTGAAAAATCTCGAATCCGAATGCGAAAAACTCCGAAGCGAAAACGAAAAACGCGCGGCACAGGGTGAAAATCTCGCCGCGGAGAACGAAAAACTTCGCGCCACGAACAGCGAGCTGCTTGCGAAAATAGAAATTGCGGAAGGCGAAAAAGAAAATGCGGCAGTGCAGATCGCTTGTGCCAACGAGAAATACGAAGTGGCGGCGGAGCAGATAAAGCAGCAGGTCGAGATGATTGGAAGAACTGAAAAGTCGTTCGAGGTGCTCACGGAAAAAGCGCAGGCGGGCGTTGAGAAGCAAGTTGCGGTGAACGAGCAGATTTACGAGATTGAGCGGGAGTCGATTGCGCTAGAGGAAGCGAATTCGGTGATTTCGGGAATCGCGGAGATGACGAACCTTTTGGCGATGAATGCGGAAATCGAGGCGGCACACGCTGGCGAGGCGGGAAAGGGATTCTCCGTCGTCGCGAACGAAATCAGGCGGCTGGCAGAAGACTCCGGCGAACAATCAAGACGCATCGGCATTCAGCTGTCAAAAATCACATCGACAATCGAGGAAATCGTCGCTTCGTCAAAACTCGCGAGCGACGCGCTGGAGGACGTCTTCAAAGAAATCGACTGCACCAACAAAATAGTGAAAGAACGTGTTTTTTAGAACGAACGCCTTGCGAATCTGTAAAAGAACTTTCTCATTTGCTAAAATGGGAGCATGTATCGAATTTATGTTGAAAGAAAGCCTGGCTTTGATGCCGAGGCGACTCGTATTTACTCGGAAATCTCAGGATTTCTCGGAATTAGTGGCGTAACAAAAGTTCGTTATTTGAACCGTTACGATATTGAAAACACTTCGGACGACGTTTCGGCGATGGCTGCAAAGAGAATTTTCTCCGAGCCGCAGAGCGACGTCGTCACTGAAAAACTCGACATTCCTTCGGGCGATTCAGTGATTGTCTGGGAATATCTTCCGGGACAGTACGACCAGAGAGCCGACTCGGCTGAGCAGTGCCTGACACTTCTCCGCGAGGCACTGAAAAATTCAGTGAAGGTCGGAACGAAGCCACCGCGCGTAAGATGTGCGAAAATCGTCATCCTTTCTGGTTCGGTTGCGGCAAGCGACGTTGAGAAAATCCAGAAGTACCTGATTAACCCTGTCGATTCAAGGCTGACCGACGAAAAAATCCCTGAGACACTGGAAATGAAAAGCGACGTTCCTGCTGACATTCCGTATGTCGAAGGCTTCATAAAATTCAACAAAAAAGAGCTTGAGGAATACAGGACGAAGATGGGGCTTGCCATGGACTTGGCGGACATCGAGTATCTGCAAAAATATTTCAAATCTGAGAACCGCGACCCGAGCGAAACAGAAGTCCGCGTTCTCGACACTTACTGGTCTGACCATTGCCGTCACACAACTTTCAACACAGTCCTGAAAGACATCAAAATCGAAAAAGGCCCTTACAAAAAACTCTTCGAGCAGTCGCTCAAAAATTACGAGGAGATGCACAAGGATGTTTACCAGAAGCGCAAGGACAAGCCGCTCACTCTCATGGACATGGCGACAATCGGCGGAAAATATCTCAAAAAGCACGGCCTTCTTGAGGACATGGAAGTTTCTGCCGAGAACAACGCCTGCTCTGTCTACATCGACGTTCACTATACGACAGGCGAGCCGACGGAAAGATGGCTTTTGATGTTCAAGAATGAAACTCACAACCACCCGACAGAAATCGAGCCGTTCGGAGGCGCGGCTACTTGTATCGGCGGCGCAATCCGCGACCCGCTTTCAGGAAGAAGCTGGGTCTATCAGTCGATGAGAATCACTGGTGCAGGCGACCCGACTGTTCCGCTTTCGGAAACGCTTCACGGAAAACTTCCGCAGATGAAAATCGTCCGCGAGTCCGCACAGGGATTCAGCTCGTACGGAAACCAGATTGGACTTACGACAGGTCAGGTCGTTGAAGTGTACGACCCGGGCTATGTCGCAAAGCGCATGGAACTTGGCGCGGTAATCGCAGCGGCTCCGGTCGATACAGTCATGCGCGAGGAACCGGAGAACGGCGACATCATCGTTCTTGTCGGCGGCGGAACTGGACGCGACGGAATCGGAGGAGCGACAGGCTCTTCGAAAGTCCACACGGAAAAATCAGTCACCACGGCTGCAGCCGAAGTCCAGAAGGGAAACGCCGTTGAGGAAAGAAAAATCCAGCGTCTTTTCAGGAACCCTGCGGTCTCCAAAATCATCAGAAGGTGCAACGACTTCGGAGCGGGCGGTGTTTCCGTTGCCGTCGGAGAACTCGCTCCTGGTCTCGACATCAATTTGGA
Source organism: Treponema sp. (assembly GCA_017525605.1). GTDB lineage: Bacteria > Spirochaetota > Spirochaetia > Treponematales > Treponemataceae > Treponema_D. Next base: position 194,986 of record JAFXSM010000042.1, read on the forward strand.
CAACGTTCCGAAAAAGTACGACGGACTGAACGGAACGGAACTTGCAATTTCTGAGTCACAGGAAAGAATGGCAGTCGTCGTTCGTAAGGGCGACGTTGACAAATTCATTGCTGCGGCGAACGCGGAGAACTTGAACGCTGTTGTCGTTGCGACTGTCACAAACACAAACCGCCTCGTCATGAAGTGGCGCGGAAAGACAATCGTCGATTTGGACAGGACATTCCTTGACTCGGCAGGCGCGGAGCACACGGCAAAAGCCGTAATCGAGTCTCCGAAAGAGCAGAGAGAGTCTCCGCTCGTGAAACCGCTCGATTCAGTCGCGAAAGTTCTCGGAAAATGCGCTTCCGCAACAGGTGAATCAGCTTCGGAACGCCCGACGGCAGAGCAGATAAAAGACGCATTCATCGCGAACATCGGCGACTTGGCATGCTGCTCCCAGAGAGGATTGGGAGAAAGATTCGACGGCTCAATCGGAGCTTCGACAGTGCTTTTCCCTTACGGCGGAAAATATCAGGGAACACCGGAAGCCGGAATGGTCGCAAAGATTCCTGTTCTTTCACCACGCGAAACTTCAACTGTCAGCCTGATGTCTTACGGATTCGATCCGAGAGTCGCGAACTGGTCTGCATGGCACGGCGCGCAGACTGCAATCATGTCGTCGCTCGCGAAAATCACCTGCATCGGCGGAAAAGCAACGACTTCGCGCATGAGCTATCAGGAATTCTTCGGACGCGCAGTCAGCGAAAAGACTTGGGGATATCCGACAGCGGCATTGCTCGGCTCTGTCGATGCACAGCGCGAGATGGGCTGCGCTTCAATCGGCGGAAAGGATTCGATGTCGGGAACATTCGAGAATTTGAACGTTCCGCACACTCTCGTATCGTTCGCAGTCGCGCATGACGAAGTTCAGAATGTCTGCTCAGGCTCTTTCAAAAAAGGCGGAGACCACATCTTCCTCGTGAAAGTTCCTTACAACGAAGATTTGTCGCCGAACTGGGACGTTTTCAAGCAGAACACGGACGAGCTTTACGAACTGAACAAGGCAGGAAAAATCAAGGCGATGTACCCTGTGGGCGCGGGCGGAATTGCGGAGGCTGTCACGAAGATGGCATTCGGAAACAGAGTCGGCTGCCAGCTCACCGCAATTCCTTCTAGCTGCACGGCGCAGGGCTTCCATCAGAACGTCGTGGACTGCATCGCTGATTTGTTCACCCCGCTCTACGGCGCAATCATCGTTGAAACTGAAGATGACAAATTCGACATCAACGACAAATTCGTCAACACGACCGTCGTGAAAATCGGAAACACACAGAAAGACCCGATTATCTCGTTCGCAATGACCGGCTTGAACCCGCTTCCGTTCGTCGATATTCAGCTTTCCGATTTGGAAAATGCATGGGAATCAAAACTTGCAAAAGTCTTCCCTCCAGTTTCCGATGTCAAAGTCGAAAAAGAACTTCCTGATTTTGCGAAGGCAGAGCACAGCTCACTTGCAGAGGCGAGAAAAACATTCAACATCGCGTCTCCGTCAAAAGCAAAGCCTCGCGTAATCATTCCGGTCTTCCCCGGCACGAACTGCGAATTCGACATGGCACGCGCATTCAATCTCGTTGGCGCGGACTCGAAGATTTTCGTTTTCAGAAACAGGACTCCGAAAGATTTGGAAGAGTCGCTCATCGGCTTGCAGAAAGAAATCTCCGATGCGCAGATTCTTGCGTTCGCAGGCGGATTCAGCGCAGGTGACGAACCGGACGGCTCAGGAAAATTCATCGCGAACGTAATCCGCGAGAAGCGAATTGCAGACGCAGTGACAGCTCATCTTGAGAAGAAGAATCTCATCGTCGGAATCTGCAACGGCTTCCAGGCCCTCATCAAGACAGGCCTCGTTCCGTTCGGAAAAATCATGGAGCCAAGCGAGGACATGCCGACACTGACCTACAACAACATCCACCGCCACATCTCGCGCGTGGTGAGGACACGCATGGTGAGCGCGGCTTCTCCGTGGGCATTGGATTCGTCGGTTCTGGACGCCCGCCCGCATTACATTCCGGTAAGCCACGGCGAAGGACGCATCGTAATTTCTGACGCGCTTGCAAAGCAGCTTTTCGAAAACGGTCAGGTTTACAGCCAGTACTGCGACGAGAACGGAATCCCGACAATGACGGAGCCGGACAACCCGAACGGTTCAGCCTACGCAATCGAAGGTCTCACTTCCCCGAACGGTCTCGTCCTCGGAAAGATGGGCCACTCTGAGCGCACTGTCGGAAACGGAAAACTCGGCTCGTCTGCTGACCTCATAAAGAACATCGCAGGCGACCCGCTTTCCGAAAAGAGCGGAAACTCTTGCCAGAACCTCTTCGCCGCCGGCGTGAGGTACTTCGGATAAGATTGGGAGTTTGAAAAGAAAAGAAGCACGCCTTGCTGATGTTTTTCGGCAGGCGTGCTTCTTTCATTTGTGATATATTCATCTCATGCTTGAAAATACTGAAAATCTTACCGCCGATGAAATCCGTTACCTTGAGTCAAAAAAAGGCAAAATTCTAAATCCCAGAATGGACGGAACTTTCAAGGCGATGTTTACGCAGCCGACTGCGGAATCCAGAAAAGCACTGCATTCATTCTTGGAAGCGGTTCTGGTGAGAAAAATCGACGCTGTGAAATTTGAGCCGAACGATGCTGTTCAGCAATTTGCATCTCAACGTGATGTTGATTACGACATAAATGTCCGTTTTTCAACGGGAGAGTCTGCCGAAATAGAAATGCAGGCTTGGCGACAGAATTATGATTATGGCAAGCGTGCTGAATATCAGGCAGCAAGGCTTCTGAGCACATATCTGAATGACGGCGATTCTTGGGATAAAGTTCAGAAAGTCTACCAAATCTCGATTTTGGATTATAATTATTATACGAAGCAGCTGTTTGATGAAGTCGGGAATCGAATCGTAGAGAAGCGAAATTCAAAAAAATCGGTCGTTAATTATTACACAATGAAAAATCAAGATGGAGAACGGCTTTCAAGTACGCTCAACATTGTTTTCATAGAACTGACACGGCTTGAAAAAGACTATTCCGATGATATGCTGGAAAAACTTTCTGCAGCTGAGAAATGGGCATTGTTTCTGAAAAATGCAGATAACAATAACGATTCTGAAATTGTCAAAAAACTTACAAAGACGGAGGAAGGAATTATGGATGCACAAACTGTTTTATCTTCTATTAGTTCTGACAGAGCTTTGTGGCTTCAGCAGTACCATGCGGAAGTCCGTGAGCGCGACCGAATTTCAAATTTGGAAGGCGCAAAAAACGAAGGATTCGAACTCGGAATCAAAGAAGGAATTAAAGAGGGAATCAAAGAAGGCATGAAAAGTGTCTTGAGCTATTTGCAGGAAGGACATTCTCTGGAGGAGGCTCTTGCAAAATTCGGGAATGCGGATTCAGAGTCGGCTAGATAGAAAATGACAATAATCTGTACGACCGTTCTAGTTGAGACTTCTCCGCAGGCAATGCCGCTTGGGGCTGCTTGCATCGCGTCCGCAATAAAAGCCAATGAAAAATTCAAGGATTCATCTGTAAAGCTCATCGATTTTTCGAGGGAAGACAAGGAATATGTGAAGGCGTTTTCGCTTGGCGAAAAAGAAGCCGCGAAGATGATTGCGCGAAAAATAGCGGAGGAAAAGCCTTTCGCAGTGTGTTTTTCAGTTTACGTCTGGAACCACACGATACTCGACGAAACTGCGGACGAGCTGAAAAAGATTCTTCCGAACGTTGTCTGCATTGCGGGCGGGCCAGAGGTGACTGCGAATCCGAAAAACTTCGTCAATTTTGACTACACGATAGCAGGGCAAGGCGAAATCGCAGTTCCGGCACTGCTCGAAGCTCTTATTGATTCCGACGAAAAAAGCAATGTCCAGATTCCGGGAATTTATTGTTCGATAAAAAATAGCTCAGAAAAAAAATCAGAAACTGAATCGGAAAATAATGAAAACGTCGTGAAACGCGCTGTTCCGTGCTCGCCGGAGCTTACTCCCTCTCCGTATCTTGACGGAACTCTCGACCCAGCGAAATACGGGGGTGCGCTTTGGGAGCTTGCACGCGGCTGTCCGTTCAAATGCTCGTACTGCTACGAAAGCAAGGGCGAAAAGAAAATCGCCTATTTTCCGATGGAGCGGCTCGAAAAGGAAATCGAACTTTTCGCGAAGAAAAAAATCGCTCAGGTGTTCGTGCTCGACCCGACTTACAACGCATCGAAAGAACGCGCGCTGAAGATGCTCAAAACAATAGAAAAGAAAGCTCCCGGAATGTTCTTTTATTTTGAGGCGCGGGCTGAATTCATCGACAGGGAGCTTGCAAAAGCATTCTCGCGAATTCCGTGCTGCATTCAGTTCGGCTTGCAGAGCGCGAATCCTGACGTTCTGAAAAAAGTCCACCGCACGCTGGACAAAAAACTTTTTGCACGGAACATCGGTTTTCTGAACGACGAGGGAGTCACATTCGGTTTCGACTTGATTTACGGACTTCCGAGCGACAACCTTCAAGGATTCAAAGATTCAATCGATTTCGCGCTCTCTCTTTATCCGAACAATCTTGAGCTTTTCTGCCTTTCAGTCCTTCCTGGAACGAACCTTCATGACGACGCGGCCGGCTACGGAATGGTTTGGGACGAAAAACCGCCGTATCACGTTATCAGAACGCCAGAGTTTTCCGAAGAAGACCTTTTTAAAGCCGAAAAACTTGCACGGGCAACGAACATTTTCTACACGCAGGGACGAGCTGTTCCGTGGTTCAATTCAGTTCTCTATCCGCTCAAAGAAAAGGCAAGCGTGTTTTTGTGGGATTTTGCAAAGACGTTGGAAACTTCTGAACGGCTCGATTCTTCAATCGTTTTTACTTCGGAAGAAATCACCGAGATGCAAAAATCGTTCGTCAGAAGCAAATACAAAAAAGCGCATCTTGAAAAACTGATTCCGATTGCGGAAGATTTGATTTTGATGCACGGAGCGTTGGGAAGATGCACATTTGACGGAAGCGAATCAACTTTCACGACGAACTACCACCCGGACGACGTGATGAGCGAATACGCGACCGACCTTGCGTTTTTCGCGAAAGCCGCCGGCAAGGAAAAATGCCGAGTCCGCGTTTTCGAAAGCAAAAACGGTCCCGACTGGAAAACTGTGAAATAAAAGAAACGTGCCGGCACATTGCAGGAACGGCACTTTCTTTTTCGTCAAATCGACATTCCGACGGAGAATGCGTACTGCCAGTAGCGTTCGCTTGCGTTGTACGAAATCGCCATCGACAATGCAGGCAGCGCGATTTTCGAAAGGTAGAGCCGCATTCCCGCGCTTGGCCCCTGGCAGAAATGCAAGTCGCGGAAATTCGAGAACGAAATCTTTTCAGAAAAATCATCTGCCCAGACGAATTCGTAATTTGCGAACGCGGAAATTAGACCGAATTTGAAAGTCAGCAATGCCGCTTCAAAGCCGAGAGTGCCTCCGAAAATCGCGTCTGTCTTGAAGTCGCCCGAGAGAATCGTGACTCCTGCGGAAGCGCGTTTTTTCGCCTCCGCGATGTGCGCTGATTTTCCGTCGAGAGTTTTTGTGAATGCGCCCGAAAGACCCGCGCAAAAACGGACTTTTGGCGAAAACACAGGCTGCTGCACGGAACACGAAAGCGAATGTGTTTGGGAAACTGAAGTCAGTTCAGATTCGTCTTCCGTTCCGAAATATTTTGAGAATATCGACGTTATGTTCATCGAGTGCGTTGACATGAAAAATCCGTTCCAGTCGCTCATCGAAATCGAATACGTGAGCCCTGCCGAAGCGATTGTCGCGGAGCCGATTGAGTCGAAAGAATCTTCCGAGTCGTTTTTGAGATATTTGAATGCGAATGCAAGTCCGAGCGTGTTGAATCTTCCGAGCTTGTTGAAAACGCTCATCGTGCTGTCGAGCGCGAAGTTGTCGAATTCAAGCACGTTTTCGTCATGTATGTCCTTCACTTTCGGATAGTTTTTTGATACCGAAGTGAAAATCTGCATTCCCGGGTGCACACGCTCGATTGCAGGAATCGCGAACATTCCCATTCCGGTTATCGAAGTCGATGCGTAGAAGCCGCCGAGCATGAGCGTGTCCTTCACTCCGAACGCGTTCGTGTCCATCACCATTGCGCCCGCGATTATTCCCGACGACGAGTACATCATGAACGGAAGCGGAATGAAAGTTATCTTTTCAGAAACGTCGATTTCAAGCGCAGTTTCGTTTGCTGAATTTGAATCCGAAAACTGAATCGAAATCGTCTCGAAGATTCCCTCGCCCTGCAATTCTGTCTCAAGGACGTGCAGGTCGATTTCGGCTTTTGTCTTTCCGATGTATTTTTTGTATTTCGGCTGCAAATATGAATCTTTCGTTTTTTTCAGCCCGTTGAAATTGATTTTCGACACGGTTCTGCTTGAAGCGTCATTCTGTTCGCCCTGTTCAGCATTGATTTCGTTCTTTTCGATTTTGTTCTGTTCAATGTTGATTTCGTCCTGCGTGTTCTGTGATTGTGGCTGGTTTGTTTCTTCAAAATCTTCGCCGAATGAGAGGAATGCAAAAATCGCGAAGACCATAAGCAAAATTGATTTTTTCATTTTAGGAGAATACCACGTTTTAATATTTTGTTAGAATGACCGCATGAAAAAAAATTCAGCTTGTCTTCTTTTTATATGCAGCACAATCGCGTTTTTTTCGGCTTTCGTTCAGCCCTCGTTTGCTTCGTCAAAAGGCAGGAGCGAAAAAATCTATCTTTGGGACGGAATTCCGAAAATGGAAACGCAGAAGCGCGACACGGTTCTTCATGTTTTTCCGCCGAGCAAAAAAAACGAATCCGACACAAAAAATGTGCCGGCCGTCATAATCTGCCCGGGCGGAAGCTACCACCATCTTGGGATGAAGCATGAGGGCTTCGACACTGCGCGGTGGTTCGCGTCAAAGGGATTTCTGGCTTTCGTCTTGCAGTACCGTGTCGCGTACAACGAGCACCACTTCCCCGACCAGCTCGCGGATTTTCAGCGTGCGATTTTTTACATTCGAAAGAATCATGAAAAATTCGGCATCGACAAGAACAGAATCGGCGCAATCGGTTTTTCGGCAGGCGGGCATCTTGTGACGATGGCAGCGGAATTTGCGGAACGCAACCAGCTCAATCTTCTCGGAATAAAAGAAATCGAGACGGACGAGAACCTGCGCCCAGATTTTGTGATGCCGATTTATCCTGTCGTTTCAATGCAGGACGACATAGCGCACAAATGGAGCAGAAAGAGTCTTTTGGGGCATCAGTATTCGGTTTCTTTTGACGAGAAAAATTTCATTTCGAATCAGTTTTCGATTCCTACTGCGTCAAAGAAATTTTCGCTTTTCAATATCCGCGGTTTCAAATATTCTGAGGAAATCAAAAGCGCGTTTTCGATGGAAAATCCCAAAAACGTTCCGTCTGATATGCCGCCTGTTTTCCTTCTGGCGTGCGAGGACGACCCCGTCGTGCTTTACGAGAATTCCGTGCGCCTTGAAAAAACGCTTTCGGAATGCGGCGTGAACCACGTCTTCGTGAATTTTCCGAAGGGCGGGCACGGTTTCGGGATGAATCCAAAATCATACGCGATAAAAACTTACGCCTGGAACGAGAAAAATCTTCTTCCGTGGCTAGTTGAGATAGGAGTTTTGAAATGAAAAAAGAAAGAATCGCAAAAATAATCGAATGGGTCGGAGCTGCGATAATCCTTTGCGGTGTCGTGTTTTTTTCCGTGATTTACTTCAAGCAGATTTCGCTCACGAAAATCCACCATGCGATTCTGTTGTGGGTTCTCGGATTCGGAATAATGTGCTACGCGCCGATTTCCTTGCAGAACTTGAACGCGCGCGCGAAAGATGCCGACGACGCGGAACGATTGAACGACCCCGAAGCCGGCACGAAAAGAAAAGCGGCAACCGCACTGAAACGAAGCCTCGCGCTGAAAATCATCTGCGGGACGGTTCTGATTGCGTACGGATTTTTGAAGTTTTTTGGAATAAAGTGATTATCTCTTATTCTTCAAATTTTCAGATTTTTCTTTTAATTCATCTCGTTTTCCTTTCAATTCTTCTAGTTCTTTTTCGTCTTCTTCGATTTGGCGTTCGAGTTCTTCTTCTTCGAGTTCGAATTTTTCGATGAGGGTTTCGATGAAATCCATCACGTAGAATTTGAAGTCGGTGTGAATGAAAAGCGATACGAAAAGGAAAACTGCGAAGAGGAAAAATGCGAATACGTACAGGCTGTGGAAATTCATGCTAGTCCTCCGTTCACGCTGATTACTTGTCGGGTGATGTACGAGGACTCTTCGCCGAGCAAAAACACTGCGAGCGACGCGACTTCTTCCGGTTTGCCTGCGCGTTTCATCGGCACTGCGGAGACGATTTCGTCGAGCGGCGCGTCTTTTATCATGTCGGTCTCGATGATTCCTGGCGCGATGCAGTTCACGGTGATTTTTCTGCCTGCAAGCTCAAGCGCGAGTGCTTTCGTCGCTCCGATGATGCCTGCTTTGCTCGCTGAATAGTTCACTTGTCCTTTGTTTCCGATTACGCCCGAAACTGACGCAATCGTGATGATTCTTCCGCAACGCTTCTTGCACATTCCCATGACGAGCGGCTTCAGGACATTGTAGAATCCGTCAAGGTTCGTGTGGATTACGTCGTCCCAGTTTTCGTCGGTGAGGGCTGGGAAAATGTTGTCGCGGCAGATTCCCGCGTTGCAGACGACTCCCCAGAACGTTCCGTTTTCTTCCGTCCATTTTTCAAGCTTTTCCTTGCAGTCGCCGCGGTCTGAAATGCTGAACTGCAAGAGCGAGCATTTTCCGCCGGCTGCCTCGATTTCTGCTTTGAGCGACAATGCTTTTTCCTCGCCTCGATTGTAATGCGCCACGATTTCGTATCCGCTTTTTGCAGCCGCAAGCGCAATTGCACGCCCGATTCCTCCGCTTGCACCCGTGACCAACACTTTCTTTCCTGTATTTTCCATTTTCCGTTCCGCCTCTTTTTTCCGTTTTCAGTTTTCAGTTTTCACTTTTTCAGATGAATTCGAATCCGAAGTCGAAGCACAATTCCTGTGCCGCGTTCCATGCTGACTTTACCGCCATCGGAAGTCCGCCCGGCATTATCATTCTTTGACCAGCAAAATACAATCCGTTCACTGTCTTGCATTTTGACGGGAACGACGTTGTCATCATTCCGGCTTTCATCAGGTTCATGTAGCCGCCCTCGAACGTCTTGCAGAAACGCTCGTTCGTAATCGACGTTGCCAAATCTGTGACTTCGATGTTTCCTTTGAACTCAGGGATTTTTTCTTCGAGAATCGCCGTGAGCTCTTCGATTGCCTTCTGTTTTTTCTCTTTGTATGTTCCGTCGTCCTTCGCTTTTTTCCAGTAATCGTAGAATTCGCCGAGTAGAAGGCACGAGACAGTAGAGCAGCCTTCAGGCGCATGGTTCGGGTAGAGCGCGTAGTTGTTCACAGGAAGGACATAGAATTCTTTTCCGCCAGCAACGAACGGTTTTTCAAGCGGAATGAGCATCGAGCGAGGATAATCTTTGAGATTCGCCTTTATTCCGAAACCGAAGAACATATCCTGCTCAGAAATTGAGATTTCACGCATCTTCGGAATCCATTTTTCCTCAAGCGGATTTTCCTTGTCGAAAAGAGTGTCGATTGCCTGCCGTGCGTCCTGCGTGACGAGAACAGCATCTGCAGCAATGAAAGCCCCGTTTGCGATTACGCCCGTGACTTTTTTCTTTCCGTTTGAGTCTTTTTCTATGCAGACTTTCTCGACATTCTGCCTGTATTCGATTTTTCCGCCGAGGCTTGTGAATGTCTCCGCCATGTTCTTCGCCATTCTAGCAGAGCCGCCTTCCGGGTATCCGCAGTCGCCGCTTGAGAAAGATCCGAGAGTGTAAATCAGCGAAAGCGCGTTGTAGTCCTGGTTAATCATTCCGCCGATTAAGTTCCGCACGTCCTTGTTCTTGAACTTGCTTATGTAATCCCGTCCCGAAGTGTTTTTGAGATACAAAACACGAAGCGCGGCAGTCCACATTTTCAGGACTTCGCCGATTTGTGGCTTTTTCGGATTCCTGCATTTCAGTCCGCTTTTGTCTTTTATAAGAAGATGGACATTTTTGTAATACGAAATGTCCTTGCAAAGTCGGTCAATCATCTTTTTGTCTTCAGGCGCATGGTTCAGAAGCTCTTCGCGGAGTTTTTGTGTGTCGCGGTAAAGGCAGAGTTTTTTTCCGCCGCCAATCATCAGAGTGTAAATCGGGTCTTTGTAGAAAACAGGGTTGTTGTCCTGCAATGCGCCTACTTCTTTCCAAATTTTGTAGAGCGGGATTTTTTCGGAAGAGCCTGTGAGCCAGTGCAGTCCGCCCTCAAAATAATATCCTTTGCGGCTCCAGCTTGCAGAAAGTCCGCCCGGAACGACATGATGCTCCAAAATCGTCACGTCGAATCCAGACCGCTCGGCATACACGCCAGCTCCCAATCCCGCAATTCCGGCACCAACAATCAAAAGTTTCGGCTTGTCCATTTTTCCCCCAATTCCTTTTTCGCAATTTGCAATTCAGTTTTTTAGTTTTCAGTTTTCCATTTTCATAAGCGTGAGTTTTCCGTCGCCGCTCTTTTTGCCATCGATGAAGAAATCCGCGCCGTATGCGTGAACGTTTCCCATTTCGGATTCGAGCGCGACCGCGACGTTCACGAAAAGGTCAGAATGTAAGATATCAAAATCAAAGTGGAAATTCGACACGCTCAGGACGAATCCGACATCCGCACTCTGATTTTTCATTTTCGATTCCGCACCGAGCATTGCAGCGACAGTCTGAGAAGCGAATTCCAGAAGAACATAATTCGGAACACCGCCAAGACTTTTGTCGAAGAAAATGCATTCGTCAGTGATTTTCGTCCTCGATTCCGCCTCGTGTTTTTCAAAATCGCAGCGGACGATTTCGTCTATCAAGCGCATTTTTCCCTTCTGCGGCAAAATTTCAGCTAGCTCGTCGCGATTTATTTTCATTCGGATTTTCCTTTTTCGTTTTCGTGTCGTTTTCCGATTACGAGGCTCACATTGCAGCCGCCGAACGCAAACGAGTTGCTCATGCAGATTTGAATTTTCCGGTTCGTGTCGCAAGTGCGGACAAGATTCAGTTTCGGAAGTTCTTCGTCCTGCACTCCGTCGTTCAAATGCACTGGCAATTTCTGATTCTTGATTGCAAGGAAGCACGCGGCAAGCTCCAATGCGCCAGCAGCTCCGAGTGTGTGTCCCGTCATCGGTTTCGTTCCGCTTGCAGCTGTGTTAAGCCCAATAAAAATCTCGTTCACTGCTTTTGCTTCCATTGAATCGTTCAGTTTTGTTCCTGTAGCGTGAAGGTTTATGTAGTCGATTTGTTCTGGTTCGATTTCTGCGTCCTTCAATGCGCTTTTCATCGCAGCTGCGGCCCCGCTTCCGTCCGCAAGTGGGGCTGTCATGTGCGACGCGTCCGAGCTTTCCCCAGTTCCGAAAAGCTCCGTTTCCGTTCCGTCCAAATCTTCTTTTGAGAGCACGAAGAACGCCGCTCCTTCGCCCAATGTTATCCCGTGACGATTTTTGCTCATCGGGTTCGTGATTTCGCTTGAAACTGCGCCGAGAGAATCGAATCCCAAAAGCACAGTCGGAGACGCTACATCGACTCCGCCGCAAATCACAGCGTCCGCCATTCCGCATTGGATAAGCTCCTTCGCATTGAAAATCGCGCTCGCACTGGAAGAGCACGCTGTGGAGAACGCAAGCGAAAGTCCTGTTATGCCGAATTTTTTCGAGCAATATGTGGCAGGATAATCCGCACCCTGAGCTTCGATTTCGTAATTCTCAGGAAAACTGCCCTTCTCAAAGAAGTCGCGATGTGCTGCGAGCGAAAGCTCAGAGCCGTTGTCGCAGCTTCCGATGCACACAGCGATTCTTTCGCTTCCGAAACGCGCAATCGCTTTTTCGATAGTCGGCTTTATCTGTTCCAACGCCGCATCGAGAATCTGGATAAGGCGCATGTCGAATTTGTCGTTTGTCTTTTTCAGTTTTGCGTCGTCGATTTTTCCGACGAAGAATTTTTTATCTTCTCCGTCCTCTGTTTTTCCGCATACGACTGTCTTTATTCCGCTTTGGTTTCCTGTCACAAGCGAATCGAAAAATTCACTTTGGTTTGACCCTGCCGCACAAAGAACTGCGGGATTTGACAAAAATAATTTCATTTCAGCAATGCCTCGACTTTTTCTGTAAAACATTTTGGGCAGACGAACTGCGACTCTTTCGTGTCAGCTTTTATGCACATCTGGTTCACGTTGCCTTTCGTTGTCAGTTCGCCTGTTTCCGCGTTGTAAAGCTCGAATTTCATCTGAATCATGTTCTCGTATTCGACAAGAATCGCCTTTGCTTTGCATCTGTCGCCGAATTTCAGCGATTTCAGATATTTGACTTTCAAATCGGTCACGGGAAAACTGTAGCCAGACTTTTCCATTTCGATGTAGTTGTAGCCGATTCTGTCCAGGAGTGCGCATCGAGCGCGCTCGAAATAGTTGATGTAATTTCCGTGCCAGACAATCCCCATCGGGTCGCAGTCATTGAAATCGACTTTGAATTCGATTTCCTCGGAAAGATATTTTTCTTCGTCCATTGTTTTATTCGCCCCAAAAATCAAAGAAATTGTACCATTGATACGGATGATTTCTGCACAAATCCTCAAGATTTTGCGCGTAGTTTTCCGCGGATTTTTGTATCCGCACTTCACGCTCTTTTCGTCCGCAGTCAAAGCCGATTTTGTTTTTCTTCACGAACATATCGTATTTTGCGCCGAGCGAGAAATCGCGATGCCGAAGCCCGTTCACGAAATACGTCGGAGCATTCAGAAGCGAAACAAGAAGGAACACGCCGTACGGAAAATTCGCTTTTTTGCCAAGAAATTCGATTCCGATGTTCCTGTCGGTGTGCGCGCTCACTCTGTCGCCCGCAATCACGATTACTTCGCCGTTCTCAAGCCGCTCCTGCAGCAAAATAATCGTCTCAGGCCCGATGTCGTTCGAATTTACGATATGAAAGCTAGAATCTTCGTTCACCTGATTCAGAAGCGAGTTGAAGCCTTTGGAGATGTTCGCGTCGGAAATCGTCGTTATGGACATTTTTCTTTTTGTGCCGGATTCTCCGATTGACGCAAGACCTTTGAGCATCTGCGCGTTTCCGAGGTGCGAAATCAAAAGCACCGCGCCGCGCCCGGAATCGATTGTTTCGACCAAATCCTTTACGTCGTCGTCCTGCCAAGTCACGTTCGAAAAATTCAGTTTTCCTGCCCACGCCTGCACGTCCTCAACAAGGTTGATTGCAAAGCAGACGATGTGCTTGAGGGAGCTTCCTCTTCTTCCGAGATTCGAAAAATACTGCTTCGAGAATTTTCTTGCGCCAGATGAGAACGTCCAGTAAAAAAATCCGACGAAGATTGCGAAAAATCTGAAAAAGAACGAAGGCAGGATTTTCAGGCACTTGAACATGAGGTAATAGCCGAGCGAGTTGTCCTGTTTCTGCTCGTACCAGTTATCTGCCATTGATTTTTCTCCAGAGAAGAATCGGACTTCTGAAAATCATTCCGACGAAGAACTTTGTGAACACCCACGAAATCCGAACGTTGTCCCTGAACGGATGGAAATTCGATACTCCGTCAGTCGGGTATGTGACTTTGACTGGGTAGAATTCGTATTTCACGCCTTTCCAAATGAGCTTAATCAGAATGTCGATGTCGAATCCCATTCTTGAGTCGATGTGTCCTTTGCGCAAAAAATCGCAGGTCGCTTTCACAGGATAAATCCGAAATCCGCAAAGCGAATCCACGATTCCGTTCGACCAAGTGACGATTGCGCACCAGCCGTTTGCGAACCTGTGTCCGCCCTTTCTGTGCTCCGGCGCGCTCTCGTCGAATTCAGGGTAGCCGCAGATGAGTTTTTCAGGATTTTCACGTGATTTTTCAAAGAAGAAGGCGCAGCGGCTCGAATCATGCTGTCCGTCCGCGTCGAGCTGCAGAACGTGCGTGAAGCCGAGCTCCTCCGCTTTCATCATTCCGTTTCTGAACGCAACGCCCTTTCCGTAGTTTTTGTCGTTCGCGATGAGCTTTACGAATTCGCCGTGTTTTTCCGTTATTTCCGAAAGATATTTTTTTGTTTCGTCTGCATTTCCGTCATCGACAAGAATTATCGTTATACCGTTTCCTTTGCAGAATGTTTCAAGCCCGTCCACAACTTGCGCACACGCTTTTCCGTGGTTGTATACTGGAATCAAAATTGCCGGTTTGTAATTAGTCATTCCCTGATTATACCAAAAAAGGCGCGTTGTCGAAAATCAGCATTAAAGCCGATAATTTCAAGGGATTTTATTTTTTGATTCTTGTGATGTGTTAAAATTAGTAGAGTCTTTTATGTTTAAAAAACTGGTTTCTGCGTTTTGTTTTTTATTTTTCTCGTTTTTGTATGCGGAAGATTGGTATGTCTGCTTGTCTTCTTTTAGGGACGAGAAGAGCGCGATGAAGAAAATGCAGTTTTTTGAGGAGCACGACTGCCCGACGTTCGCAGGGAAAATCGAGACTGAGAGCGGAACTCTTATCCGCATTTTTTACGAGCAGAAATTCGAAAGCCAGAACGAAGCTATAAAATTCAAGAACCAGATGGAAAGCGCGGGTGCATTCGATTTTCTGAATGACGATGATTTGTGGTGCGTCCAGTATTCCGACAAAATGTACAAGCCGAATCCCAAATATGCGAACAAAAAGCCGAACAAAGCTGAAAATATCTCGGAAGAAGAATATCCGCCTTCGAAAAAAGAAGAGCCAGTAAAAAATGATTCTCCTGCAAAAGTCATCGTCGAAGAAATTCCTGTGGACAAAAATGTGGAAGTCGCAAAGGAAATTCCCTATGAAACTCCGGTGACCGTAATCGAAAACAAGGAAGTCATCCGCGAAATTCCTGTCGAGGTGATAAAAGAAGTTCCGAAAGAAGTTCTCGTCGAAGTTCCCGTGACCGTAATCGAGGAACGCGAGGTCGTGAAGGAAGTTGTGCGCGAAGTTCCGACAATCGTAATCGAGGAAGTTGAGAAACCCGTCATCAAGGAAGTGGTGAAAGAGGTCGTGAAGGAAATCGTCAAGGAAGTTCCAGTCGTAAAAGAAGTCGTCCGCGAAGTAGTGAAGGAAGTGCCGGTCGAAAAACTCGTTGAAGTCGTAAAAGAAGTTCCGGTAGAAAAAGAAGTAATCCGCGAGGTCATAAAAGAAGTTCCTGTCGAAAAAATCGTGGAAGTCATCAAGGAAGTGCCGGCGGAAAAAGAAACGAAAGCCGAGCCGAAAAATTCCGACGAAAAAGAAGATCCGAAAGCGGACGCAGAAAAGAACAAGAAAGACCGCGAGAAAAAGCTCAAGTCAAAGAAGAGAACGCTCGTTATTCGTGACAGCGACACCGGCGAGCCAGTCGAAAGCGCGAACATCAACATCGACGATATGTATGACGTTGAGACAGGCGAGGACGGAAAGGTGCGGATTCCTGACGAAATCGGAGACGGCGAGCACAAAATCGTCATCACGAAAGAGAAATACGTCCAGACGGAGCAGAATGTCTCTGTCTCCAACGACAACATAACGAGCATAAACCAGATTTCGATTCCGAAAGCTGTCGATTACGAGCGGATAAAAATCGCCGTTGAATGGACGCGCGGAATCACGGATTTGGATGCGCGGATTGTCGTGGAAGGAAATCAGATTTACTACAAGAACCGGAAATACGAGAACGTACATTTGGACAAGGACTCAAGAACCGCGCCTGGAGTCGAGACAATCTCAATCGACAGGGTTGATTCCGAAAAAGTCTATTCCGTGTACGTCACCGATTTCGACAATTACAAGTCGAACACCTCAAAGAAACTTTCGAATTCAGATGCGAAAGTCACGATTTGGATGAACAACGACTACTACACCACGGTAAAGCCGCCGAAAAACATCGTCGGCTACAAGTGGCATGTCTTTGACGTGATAGATTCCGAAGTCGTCCTCGTGAACACGATTGTCGCCGAAACGATGAAAGCGTCCATCACAAAGCCAGTAGAAAAAACAAAAGACGCAAAATAAAACAATAAATCGAATATCGAGTTAATGCAAAATGTAAAAGTTGGAAACAAGCTCACGGCGGGAACCCGATACCAAAGACGGCAGTACCGCTTCGCGGTGGCTGAGTGTCTTTGGCATCGGAACCCCGCCTACGCTTGTTTCCAGTTTTGCTTCGTCAAATTCGACATTCGACATAATTGATTCTGAAACAAATTCAGAATGACGAATCTTCAAACGAAATATGTTCCGCTTGAATACAAAACTGTTTTGTCGCCGCTTCTGATTTCGAACGTGATTTTTTTCGTGTCGTCTTCCGTGTCGTCCTGCACGATTTTCAGGAAAACGACCGCGCCCGGCAGAATCTTCTCGTTGAATTTTATCCGCTTGATTTTTTTGATTCGTACAGGAACTGAAAACTGCATACCTGCAACGTGCGCGACCAAATCGAGCTGCGCCACGGCAGGCATGAGCGGAAACGACGGAAAATGCCCGTCGAAAAATTCAGAATCGGCTTTTATTTCGAGCGTTGTCTCAAATTTTTTCATTTTTCGCTTGTTTTTTCCTCATTTCCGCTTGCGTTTTCGTTCTGGAAAAGCGACTGGATTTCGTTCTTGTGCTTTTTTCCCTGAACGTCGCAAGGAATTTTTTCGAGGTAACGCCACTTTTTCGGAATCACGACATTCTCGAAGAACTGCAGAAGATAATCATGGAAGAATTTGTTGATGTCGAATTTGTCCGCGCCGTCGAATTTCTTTTTTCCGTCAGCGTTCAATACGACGGCAGCTGCAAGGTACTGCCTTCTGTCGCTCATCGGAACTACGGAGCAGTCAGCAACAAGCCCTGTGCCGAGAATCCTGTTCTCGACTTCGACCACGCTGATTCGTTTCTCTTCGATTTTTACGATTGAGTCAGCCCTTCCCTTCAAAATGAACCTTCCGTCTTCGTGAATGTCAACCAAGTCGCCAGTTTTGAATCCTGCAGGGTCTTTTATGTACGGAGAAATGATTGTGAGGCAGCCGTCATCTTTGTCAGCCCAGATTTTTGCGTTGTCGAACGGCGTCCACAAATCCCCGTCTTTTGTTCTCTGCCTATATGCGATTCCGCTTGTTTCCGTTGAGCCGTAAACTTCGAGAGGGCAGAATCCGAACACGTCGATTGTCTTGAACGCGACTTCAGGGAGCAAAACTCCGCCAGAAGTGAAAATCCACGGATTCTTGAGCGGAAGTTTTGCGTTGTTCTCGGATTCAGCTTCCATGTTCGTGCGCTTCAAAAATGCCGGAACTGCGATAATCATGTATTCCTCGTCGTCCAAAAGCGAGAATTCGTTCGGAAATTCGATTCTTTTCCGCCTGAACGGAACTGCGAGCGAGAACGGAAGGCTTATCGTGAAGAGGAAGCCGTAGATGTGATGCTGGCTCACGGTTGCGCAAAGTTTCCGAGACAAAAATTCTTCGCCCCATTTTGAAATGACGAACGCGTTGTCCTCTTCGAATTCCTTCATGCGCTGATTCACGGCTTTCGGCTTCCCGGTCGAGCCTGAAGTGTACATGACGATTTTCGTCTCTTCCGAATCGATTTTCGGCGTCTGTAGGATTTCGCTCTCTTCAATCTGCGTGTTTTCGATTATTCCGTTTATGAAAAATGCGTCCTCGATTTTCCGCCCTTCGACTTCCGTCTGGTCGGTCAAAAATCGGATTCCGCTGTCAGAAGATTTGATTTCGCCGATGAATGACGGTGAAATGTTCGCCGTGAGAAGAACTTCCTTCTTGCATTGCAAGAGCGCGATGAACGTGCAGAGGAAAAAATAGTAGTCCTCGCAGTGCAGAATCCATTTTTCGCAAGAATCGTTGCTTTTTATGAATTTCCGCATTTTCGCAGAATCCCGAAGGAAATCCTTCCAAGTGAGGAATTTTCCGTCTGACCATTTTCTCTCGTAGCAGATGACTGTATCCATCGGACGAGAAGAGGCATCGAAAGCTGATATCGGAATTGATTTTGGCATTTTTGAATTCACCACCATTCTTATTATAAATTCAACGGCAAAAATTATTCCCATGAACGCGTATGAGATTCCGCCGTTGTAAATTGACCACATTTTATCATTGCCGGACAGAATAGTAAAAAGAGCGATTGTTCCGTTAATGACGAAGAAAATGCACCAGACGAGAGTGACCGAGTGGCAATAATCCTCAACGCGACTTGCGATGAGCGACGTTGAAAGCTTTTTGTCTTTCAGACACGCAAGACGGAAGCAGATGTTCGGTCGTATGAAAAGCGTGGAAGAAAAAGTAAACAAAAAAACGATGTTCATCACGAGCGGATAGAGCTTTATGAAAAGCGTCTTTCCAGTCGCAATGCAAACCACACCCCCCGCCACCAAAAGCGACGCCGACAAAATGAATTTCGAATTCTTTTTGACTTTGCTTTTCAGACTTCCCCTTCCGCCAGTCGCAACGAGCAAATATACAAGCGCAATGAAAATCACAAAAAGCGAAAGCACTTTCACCGGCATTTTTAATACGACAAGACATATAAAGACGATTACCGGATAGATTATAGACGCAACGATGAATAATACTTTTGACATTTTGAAATGAATAACAAGACAAATATCAAGTTTTACAATGCATGGCAGGAACAAGCGGAAGCGGGGTTCCACTCACGAAAACACGGAACATCGTAAACGATGTTCACGCCACCGCGTAGCGGTACTGCCGTTTTCGTGAGTGGGTTCCCGCTGGGAGCTTGTTCCTGCAACTACGTTTTTCAATAACTTGACATTTGACTCATAAAAGAATGGCTCTTAGTTTGCAGCCTTTGCCTGCTCCGCCGAAATGTATGATGCGAGCGCGTCAATCGAAGCGAAGTGCTCCCTCGTGTCCGCGCTTTCCGCATTGAACTTCACGCCGAATCTCTTCTTGAGCGCAACACCAAGCTCCAGCGCGTCGATAGAATCCAGCCCAAGCCCAGTCCCAAAAAGCGGCTCCGAGTCCACAATCTTCTCCGGCGTAACATCCTCAAGCTCCAGAGACTTGATAATACATTCCTTAATCTGCTGTTTCAATTCGTCCATTTTGATTTCCTTAATTAGAATAATTTTTTTGTTTACTGTTTATCTTAACTATAAAAGTGAATGTCGAGTTTTACAATGCAATGGCAGAAACAAGCGGAAGCGAGGTTCCATACACGAAAACATTCAGCCACCGCGCAGCGGTACTGCCGTTTTCGTGTGTGGGTTCTCGCTGGGAGCTTGTTTCTGCAACTACATTTTTCAATGACTCGATATTCAATCTTTTTTTGCTTCGTATATCGCGTCCTGCAATTTTTCCGTGCAGTTTTTTACCGCGATTCCGTTCGGAAGACCTTCGAATTCGTCGGGCGCAATCGGCTTTAAGACGTGAATGTCGTAAATGTAGCGTTCTGTCGGGTTCACCTGCAAAAGCTTGTCGCCTTTCCGCATTCCGATTTTCAGATTTCCGCCGAGATACACAGGAAGAATCGGGCAGTTCGTGCCGATTGCGATTCGTGCCGCGCCTTTCTTGAACGGTCGCAAAGTTCCGTCGCTGTGGCTCCGTGTTCCTTCCGCAAAGAAAAGAATCGTTCCGCCGTCGCCAAGATTCACTTTGCAGCGTTCGAGGATTTTCGAAAAGTCCTCCGCATTCGTCATGAAAAGCGAATTGATGAGCGGCGAAAGCGGATTGGACTTTGACAACGCGCTTTTTGCGATGATGTCGCTCCACGGAAGCATCGACAAAAGCAGAACCGAGTCGAAAAACGCAGGGTGGTTCGCAGCAACGACAACTGATTTTGCGTTTCTGAGCGTTTTTTTGTCCTCGTCGCTGATTTTGACTTTCACGAGTCCCGAAACTTTCGTGAATTTGATTCCGCCGCGGATTATCGGGTTCGCGATTTTCCTTGCACGACGCTGAAAATCCTGCTGCGTCTTAGAAAAAAAACGAACGATAGGTAGAATCATAATTTCAAGCGAGATTCCGATTCCGAAATATGCAAACGTCAGAAGCTTGCAGACAATTCTGTAAACGTAAAGTATTTTCTGTATCATCTTCATTTTGCACAAAAGCTCTCAATGAATTCGCTCGGGGAAGAAAAGTCGAACCGGCCGAGTTCTTTCGCTCCGTCAGTTTTCTCAGTGCCGATTACGCACGCAAACGCAAGCGGCTTTTCGTTCTTCGCGCTTTCCGCATTTTTTGCGTATTCGTCCGGGATTTTTTCGTCCGCAAACGCAAAGATGATTTTCGATTCTTTTCTGCACAAAACGGGCGCGACAGCCGACATAAGTGCCGCACTGAATTTCCTCTCGGACGGATAGACTGCGGTGTAGCCGTTTTTCATTCCGAGCGCGATTGTCGCAACGGCAGGCGGCGTGTTGAACACCGAAATCGAAAACTGCGCGGGGAGCACTTCGGAATCTTCCACGAGGGATTTGTTGATTTTCAGCTGCCTTGAAATTTCACCTCGGAAAGAAGCGAACACAAGCTTGGCGTTTTCGTTTCCGTCAAGCACATTGTGCACGACTTCAATCGTCATCTTCGAAATCTGGCTGAGCCTTCTTTTGAAAAGCGCGTCAACGTATTCGAGCTTCGGGGATTCAGAGAGATTCTCATCGTCCGGCCTATAAACTGCGATTTTGTTAATGTAGATTTTCATGCTCATATCACGCTTTCTTGAAATTCAATAGCGAATAGAAATTCGTTCCGAGATTGTGATGCGAAGCCGCAAGGACGAATCCGGCACTTTCGATTGCCTCGACAAGTTCCGCGAATCTGTACATTTTGCTGTTTCCGTTCGCGATGCAGGTGAAATAAAGGCTCGTTGCCTGCAATGCATAGCTTTCGCCCTCGAATTTCTGCATGTCCCAAAGCGGCTCCAGAACCCACACGTCGCATTTGTCGTCGATTGAACTATGGATTTTCTTCAATATTTTCGTAATCTGCTTGAGGCTGAAACAGTCGAGGAACTGGCTCATCCAAACTGCGTCCGCGCCCTCAGGGAATTTCGTCGTCTCGTCCAAAACGTTTCCGCTCACAAAACTGATTCTGTCGGCGAATCCAGCTTCCGCTGCATTTTTTTCCGCAACTTTCGTCTGACCTGGCAAATCGATTATCGTGACGCTCACGTCAGGATTGTATTTGCATGAGGAAATTGCCCATTTTGCGGTGTTTCCGCCGATGTCGAAAAGGTTCTTGGGCTTTTTGGCGAACACAATCGGCAACGCTTCCGGAAAAGCGATATCGGAATAGAAATGGTCGAATTCGAACCACGATTTCTTCTCGCGCTCGGGCAATGAAGAAAGAGCCTCGTAAACTGTCGTCCAGTTCTCGCCGAACTGCTTGAGTCCTTCCGGCTTTCCGTATTCGATTGACTCAAGAAGATTGAACGCGCCTTTGTAGCAGATGTCGTTCGCAAAATTGAAATTTACGCGCGTGCATTCGTCTTCGAGCAGGAAAAAGCCGATTTTTCCGAGAACGAGCTTTTCGGTTTCATCATCAACGTCGTTTTCTTTGAGTTTCACGACTCCCATTCCGAGTGCCATCTCCACGAGGACGCTCACTCCGTATGATGAAATTCCAGATTTGTCGGAAAGTTCCTTTGCGCTGATTCCGTCTTCGCCCGAATCGGAAATCATTCTCAATAATCCAAGCTCAATAAGTGCCCTCATCGCCTGAAAAGTCAGCGGCGAGAATGCGATTTTCATTGCCTCGACTTTCGCGTCGATGGCACGGATTTTATCTGTGTAATATGACTGATTCTCAATTTTCATGCGTTGAATTATATCAGCAAAATCCAAAAAACTTCACTTGCATTGCAGATTGCCTGTCAGAAAATCGTGTTATACTGAAACAACAGCAAATGCTGATTCTATGAAAAATTAAGGGGGGCAAATATGAGAAAATACATCACTATAAGCCGCGAATACGGTTCTGGCGGAAGGATAATCGGAAAAAAGGTCGCGGAGAATCTCGGATACGACTTTTACGACAGGGAAATAATCGACATGGCTGCCGAGCACAGCGGGCTTTCTGCGGATTTCATCGAGAAAACCGAGCAGAACATTTCGTCGGGCTGGCTTTACAACCTGCTTCTCGGGACGAGCTATTCGGGAACGACTGTCGGCTCCAGCGTTCAGCAAATCGGCTCGCAGTGTCTGCCGCTTGCGGATCAGGTTTTCAATGCCGAGAGAAAGGTGATTCTTGGGCTTACGGAAAAGCCTTGCGTCGTCGTCGGCCGCTGTGCGGATTACATTTTCAGAACGTCGGAAGATGTTGACAGAAAAGATTTGCTCAACATTTTCATTTATGCGGATTTCGACGACAAAGTTAAGCGTGTCGCGGAACGATTGAACATTGACGAAAAAGCGGCTGCGAAAACCGTCCAGCAGGTGGACAAGCGTCGCGCGAACCACTACAACACGTTCACGGAAGACACCTGGGGCGACAGAAAAATCTACGACCTCCTGATAAACTCAAGCACGCTCGGAGTTGACCAGACGGTCGATATGCTCACGGCATTCATCAGAAGAGCGTAGGATTTTTTTAGATAAATCGTTCTAGTTTCGTTTTTGAGGCGGAAGAATCAGCTTTATGCGCACGAGCTTGATTCTCCGCCTTTCGATTTCTTCGACTTTGTATGTGATTCCGTCGATTTTAAGAGAAGCGGAAACTTCAGGCAGTTCGTCGAACTGTTCGAGAAGCCAGCCTGCAATCGTGTGGAATTCGTCGGAAACCAAGTCCAAATCGAGAAGCTCGTTCACATCGTCGATTTTCATGTCGCCTGGAACAAGATACTCGACGAGCGAAATCGGAGTGATTCTGTTCTCGGGCTGAATCTCATTCGGCGAATCCTCGTGGACGCTCCTTCCGAAAACAGCCCGCATTATGTCGTCAATCGTTGCGATTCCGATGTTCGAGCCGTTCTCGTCAATCGCAATCGCGAAATTCGTCTGCTCTTTTTTGAACCTGGCAAGAAGCTCCGTCGCCATCAGAGTTTCAGGAACATAGATTACAGGCTGCATCACTTTCGATATGAAATTCTTCGAATCCTTGTACCGTCCGTTCATCAGAATCTGCTTGTAGTAAATCATGCCCAAAACATTGTCGAATTCGCCGTCGCAGACAGGAATCCGCGAAAATCCGGTCTCAGTGAAAATGTTCACGATTTCCTCGAAAGTCGCGTTTGCAGGAATGAATTTTACTGCTGAACGGTGGCGCATTATGTCGTGGATTCGAAGGTCGGTGAAGTCGAAAATCTTGTACAGCATCTTCTTTTCGCTGTGTTCGAGAGTTCCTTCGTTCTCGCCGACTTCAATCAGCGATTTCAGCTCTTCTTCTGTTATCAGGTTCTTGTCGTTTTTCCAGAGCGAATTGAGGATTATCGTCATTCCGCCAGAAATCTTCGCGAAAATCCAGACGATAGGATAGAGCATCCTTTCAAGCCAGATGAGCGTTGTCGCGAACATCGACGCGGCCTCTACAGGATGGACTGCCGAGAAAGTTTTCGGGGTTATCTCGCCAAAGATAATCAAAACGAACGCCATGATGAATGTTGCCGCCACGCTTCCTGCTTCGCCAGCGATTTTTACGGCGACCGCAGTTGCAAGACCGGACGCGAGCGAAGTCACAAAGTTGATTCCGATGAGAATGAGCGAAAGAAGCTTGTCCGTGTCTTTTTTAAGGAACGCGATTTTTCTTGCAGGAGAAGAACGTCTATTCGGGTCGTCTTCTTTCAGCATTTGGCGAAGAGTCATTTTCGTTATCGAAAGGAACGCAGTCTCGCACGACGCGAAGAATGCCACGACTCCAACAAGAACAACGACGGCGATTGAAGGAAGGATTATGTCAGTCAGCACTTGCATTCTGCTCCTCCTCGACATCGTCCCTGTCGTCTTTATCGTCGATATCGTCAATATTTCCGATGTCAGTGAAGAAAAGTCCGCTTTCTTCCTCGACTTCCTCAAAAATCTTCGTGCAGTGAATCTTCGAAATCCTCATTCCCTCAAGTTCTTCGACTTTGAATGCGTATCCGCCTTCTTCGATTTCGTCGCCCATGACTGCCATTCTGTCGAGTTTTTCAAGGACGAATCCGGCAATCGTCTCGTTCATGTTCGTGTCGAATTTGATGCGGAGTTTTTCCTCCAAATCGATTAGGCGTGTCTGCCCGTCTATCACTTTGTCGTCAAAGTCTTCAGTTTTCTCGGATTCAACGGATGTCGCCCAGCCTTTCTTTTCAAAGTCGTCAGCGATTCCTCCGAAAATCTCACGCGCGATGTCCTCGGTCGTCAAAATTCCGTCCGTTCCCGAATATTCGTCGATTACGATTGCGAAATTCTGCCTTTTCTCGTTCAGAAGCTCCTGAATCTGGCTCATCTTGGTGCTTCCCGGAATGAAAAGCGGGGGGCGCATTACTTTTTCCACAGAGAATTTTTCCCTGTTGCCTGAATAGAAAAGCATGTCCTTCACATAGAGAACGCCGATTATGTTGTCCAAATCTTCTTTATAAACAGGGAAACGCGACAGAGACCTTCTCTCCGAAAGCATGATTATGTCGCTGAACGAGGAATTTGCTTTTATGCCGATTACGTTGCGACGCGGAACCATTATGTCAACCGCGGCAAGGTCGGTGAATTTGAAGACGCGGCTCATCATCTTCTTTTCGTTGTTGCGGATTACGCCCTCTTCGCCACCAACATCGATGAACGTCTTGATTTCATCTTCCGTGAACGAAACTTTTTTCTTCCGCGTGTCGATTCCGACGAGCCTCAAAAGCGTCCTCGATATGAAAGTGAAGAACACGACGAACGGCCGAAGAATCCAGAAGAAAAGCGTGACGAATCCCGACAATCCGAACGCGATGCTCTCCGGGTGCCTTGTCGTGACGCTTTTCGGAGTGATTTCGCCGAACACGAGAAGGAGCACGGTCGAAATTCCTGTCGCAATTCCGAGTCCTTTCGGGCCGAAAATGTCCAAGAATACTGAAGTCAGAACAACAGACAACGCGACGTTCACGATTTCGTTTCCGACCAAAAGCATATTCAGAAGCTCTTCTTTCTGGTCGAGCAATTTTCCGACGCGAATTGCCTTTTTGTCGCCCTTCTGCCTGAGAAAGTGCACGCGGAGCTTGTTCAGCGCGAGGAATGCGCTTTCGCTTGCAGAAAAGAGCATAGAGAGAGTGACGAATGTCGCCGCAACGACAATCAGAATGAGGAGTCCAACGGGACTCGACGAGGGGTCATCCATAAATTAATCAATCCTATTTTTTTAAACTGCTTTGTTGATTTTACTCGGCAATCTTAATCTGCATCTCAATGTTTTCGAGCATCGCATTCAATAAATCAATCTGCTCGCTTTCAGGTGCGGCATCGATTGATTTCTGAACATCATTTTTTGCGTCAAGATAATTTCCTGAGCGCATGTGCGCAATCGCGGCCTGATAATAAAGAAGCTGCCTGTCATCTTTCGTCAGGAATTTCTTTGTCGCGGCATTCTCAAAAACTTCCGCCGCCTTCGAATAATTTTCGCCAGCATCGACAGCCTGCGCGGAAGCCACAGAAAGAATGTGCTTCGGAACTGCGCCTGTCGAATTCTCTGTGTCGATTTCGATGACAAGCTCGCTCAAGTCGCGAATCAGATATCGGTAGACGAAATCGGTGCTGTCGAATATTTCGTTGACAGCAGCGACACGAGTATCAACGCTCGCAGACGATTTTGCGATTTTCAGGTTGTTGTCGAAATCCTTCAGCAAAATTGCGGCATCGTCGATTTTTTTCGTTATCGCATCCATTTCGTCGATTTCGAAAATGTCGTCGAACGAAGCTTTGTCCGCGTCAGTCGCATTCGGGTCAAAATCCGCACGCACAGAATAAAATTCAAGCGAGGAAACGACGTATCCTTCTTTTGTCAGGACGAACATTGACGGAAGAGTCTTGACCGCATATTTTTCGGCAACGCCCACGGCATTTTTTGTGTCCGCGATGATTTTCTCCGCGGCAGCCCTTTCCTCGTTCGTTGCATTCGGGCCGAGATTCTCCGCGTTCAGCCTGTCCGTCAAATCAAGCTTCACAAAGACAAAATCCTTGCCGAATTTTTTCAGGAACTGCTCGTTGCCGAACCCAAGTTTTTCAAGCCGCTCGGAAACTTCGTCCTCTTTCGAGCATATATCGAGAAAAATGCCCTTTTTGCTTTCCTCGGCAAGTTTTTTTCCTTCTTCGAAATTGTCAATCCAAGTATTTTTTGTGCAGGAAGTGATTGAAACGGCAGCAAGCAAAACTGCCAGAACAGAAATCAGAATTTTTTTCATGCAAAGATTTTATGTGTTATTGAGATTTTTTTGAAGTGCAAAAAAAATCGGCACTGAAAACCGAACATTTCCAGTGCCGATTGCTATTCATTCCGAACGTGTCTCAGAATATTTTGTCATTCTGAGTTTGTCTCAGAATCTAAAATTTTACTTTGAGAGCAGCTTGTTCATCGCCTTGACGAACTCAACCGGGTCTTTTATCTCCGCGCCGCTCACGAGCAATGCCTGGTCGAGAAGGACTTCAGCGACGTTCGCGATGTACGCTTCGTCCGAGCTGCCTTCGAGAGTCTTGACGATTGCATGGTCGGCGTTCACTTCAAGAATCGGCTTTACGCCGGCTCCAGCCTGCCCCATTGCACGCATCATGCGCTCCATCTGGATTCCAGGGTCGTTCTCGTCAACGACAACGCATGACGGAGAATCAGAAAGTCTCTTCGAAAGAACGACATCCTTGACGCGCTCGCCGAGTGCCTTCTTGATTTTCTCCTGAACAGGCTTGAATGCCTCTTCCTTCTTCTTCGCTTCTTCCTTATCAACGCCGAGCTCGTCGTCAGAGCCTGCCCTGTTGACAGCCTTCAAATCGAATTCCTTGTACTTGCCAAGAGACGGAATAACGATGTCGTCGATGTCGTCAGCCATGATGAGGACTTCAAAGCCCTTGTTCTTGTAAGCCTCAAGAAGCGGAGACGCGCGGAGGTTCTTCTCGTCAGTTCCCGTGATGTAGTAGATTGCCTTCTGCTCCGGCTTCATTCTTGAAACGTAATCGGCGAACGATGTCCATTTGTCGTCGCCTGTTCCAGACTCGTCCGTAGACTTGAACCTGACAATTTCGGAGATTTCCTCGCGGTTCGCATAGTCGCCGTACAAACCTTCTTTCATCGGCCTGTTGAAATTCTTGACGAATTTGTTCCATTTTTCGATAGCGGCTTTCTCATCGTCAGTCGGCTTCTCGGATTTTCTTGCCTTGTCAGCTTCCTCGCCCATCTTCTTGAATTCGGAAAGGAGCTTTTTGACAGAAGAACGCTTGATGTTGTCGAGAATCTTGTTCTGCTGCAGAATCTCGCGGCTCACGTTCAACGGCAAATCCTCAGAGTCGATGATACCGCGGACGAATCTCAAGTATGCAGGAAGAAGTTCCCTGTCGTCGTCCGTGATGAAAACGCGCTTGACGTAGAGCTTCATTCCGCTCTTGTAGTCAGCCTGATACATGTCGAACGGAGCCATCTGCGGAATGTAGAAGAGAGTAGTGTATTCTTGAGTTCCTTCCGCGTGTGTGTGGACGTAGTGGAGCGGATCCATGGAATCATGCGAAATCGTCTTGTAGAAATCGTTGTAATCTTCTTTTTTGAGTTCCGACTTTGAGCGTTTCCAGAGAGCAGAAGCCGAGTTGATCTGGTCAACTTTTGCTTCAGAGCCAGTCGTGTTGCCCTTGTCGTCGTAAGTGTTCTGAGTGTAGTGGAGGTAAATCGGGAATGCGATGTGGTCCGAGTATTTCTTGATGAGTTCTTCGAGCTTCCATCTTGAAGAATACTCTTTCGAGTCGTCGTTCAGAACCATCTCGATTGCGGAACCGTGCCTTTCTGCGTTGTCGAATCCATATTTTTTCGCTTCTTCCGAATCAGCTTTGATTTCGTCGATTGAGTAAGAATTCGTGCCGTCAGAAGACCATTTGAAAATCTTCTCTGTTCCGGCTTTTCTTGTGATGACGTTAATCTGCTTTGCAGCCATGAATGCCGAGTAGAAACCGACACCGAACTGACCGATGAGGTTTGATTCGCCCGCGTTCTTGTCCTGAGAAACGCGCTCGATGAATGCTTTTGTTCCTGAGCGTGCGATTGTTCCGAGATTGTTGTTCAAGTCGTCCTCGTCCATTCCGATACCGGTGTCCTGAACTGTGAGGATTTTGTTTGCGTCTTCGAATGAGATGTCGATTCTTGGGTCAGTCTTGATGTTTTTGTATGCAGCGTCTGAAACTGTGAGGTAATTCAGTTTGTCCAAAGCGTCCGAAGCGTTCGAGACAATCTCACGAAGGAAGATGTCCTTATTTGAATACATTGAATGAATGATGAGCTTCAGAAGCTGATTTACTTCTGTCTGAAATTGATGTTGTGCCATTTCGTTTCTCCAAAAATAACAGCTCCCGATTTAAAAAGCGGAAGCCGAATGATTTATTGTTTATAGAATCAAGTTAATAAAAAAAATGCGAAACGGCAAAAAAAAGAGACTGCCAAAACGACAGCCTCTTTGTGCATTTCTAATCTAAAAAACTAGAGAGTCTTTCTGATTCCCTGCTGCTCAAGCTTGAAGAGGGAAATTGCAACTCCGACACATGCCACAACCCATCCGATGATTACGATGTATGTACCGACAGATGCGAAGCTGAACAACGAAGCCTCAAGGTAGCGCGGAATTGTGATGAGAGCCGCGATTCCGAATGCAGCACCGATGAGCCATACGAGAGTGTCGAGAACAACGCCCTCAACGAAGAGGAACACGAGGATTCCTGCGATTGACATGAGCCAAAGGATGACGATGAATGTCGCGTTGTGTGCGAATCCGCCAGCAGAATCAGCAATATTGAAGAACGAAGCTGCTCCCTTTACAGCAGGCTTTCCTGGTCTGAAATCATCGAAAATCTCGTTTTTCCAGTCGTACTCAGAGAAATCTGGTTTGCGCAAATTGTATTTCTTGAGGTAAGCCTCTTTTGTGTTTGCTTCCGGGTGCTTTTTTGCGAACTCTTCTGTCTTGAGCTCCAAATCGTCGTACTCAGGGTAAGAATCAACATCGAATTCAGAAAGGTCATCACTTGTGAAACCGCAGAGAAGCGACTTTGAAGAAGTGATGTCCTTGATGTGCTTCTGAGGAACTCTCTCAGTCTTTGTTGTCTTGACTTTCTTTGTTGTAGGAACAGCGTCGATTGCCTTCTTCACAGCTTCGTTTGTAGCTGCGATTGCATTGATGTCGTCGATTGTTCTTTCAACAGTTGTCGTCTGGATGAGCCCCTGAATCGTAGCGTCGTCTGTTACGAAATTCGTTTTGGTCTCAGCCTCGATTACAGCGTTTGCGGCAGCGAGTTTTGCAGCATTGATTTCATCAGGAGTAAGAGCGACTTCCTCCTCGTTTGTGATTTCAACATCTGCATATTTAAGACCCTTAACCTGATCAGGTACTTTTATGATTGGAAGCAGGAATCCGATAAAAGTAATCGCAGAACCGAGCGCGAAAATTTTTCGGCTCTTTGAGCGTTTCTTTAAGTTATCTACGAGTGACATAGAAATACCTCTTTTTTTAAAATTGAAATTGCCTAATTATATACTTTTATTTTTAGCAAAGTCCATTGAAAAACATTGACTATTTATGGTGTCTTTTTGGAGATGAACGATACCGCACTTTCAAAAAATCAAACTTTCAATCGAATTTTGATTTGTTTTTGAATATAATTTTTCATTATGGCTACAATTTACGAAAAAGCACTCACCAAACACGAAGAATGGAAAGGCAAGATTTCAACTGAACTGAAAATGCCTTTGGAAACAAGGGATGATTTGTCTGTCGCATACACTCCCGGCGTTGCGGAACCTTGCAGGCAGATTCATAAAAATCCCGATGACGTGTACAAATATACATGGAAGGGAAACACGATTGCCGTTGTCTCTGACGGAACAGCCGTTCTCGGACTCGGGGACATTGGTCCTGCGGCGGGTCTTCCTGTAATGGAAGGAAAATGCGTCCTGTTCAAAAAGTTCGCCGGCGTTGACGCAGTTCCGCTCTGCATCGACACGAAAGACCCGCAAAAAATAATCGACTTCTGCAAGCAGATTGCTCCTACATTCGGCGGAATCAACCTTGAGGACATCTCGGCACCTCGTTGCGTCGAAATCGAGCGGACTCTCATAAAAGAACTCGACATTCCAGTTTTCCACGATGACCAGCACGGAACTGCAATCGTCGTCACGGCGGCAATCATGAACGCGCTCAAGGTCGCTGGCAAAAAGCCGGAGGACTGCACGCTCGTCGTTTCGGGAACTGGGGCGGCAGGTTCTTCAATCATCCGTATGCTTCACAAATTCGGAATCGGAAAAATCTACGGATTCAACATAAACGGAATAGTTATAAAGGAAGATTATGACAAATACGACTTTTTGACGAAGGAGCTTACCGAAATCACGAACCCTGACAACAAGCGCATGACGCTCAAGGAAGCGTTCGTTGGAGCGGACATTTTCGTCGGAGTTTCCGCGCCGAACCTTGTCAGCGAGGAAATGATAAAGTCGATGGCACCGAAATCGATTGTGTTCGCAATGGCAAACCCGGAGCCGGAAATCACTTACGAGAAGGCAAAGGCTGCCGGAGCATACATAATCGGAACTGGAAGGAGCGACTACCCGAACCAAATCAACAACATCCTTGCGTTCCCAGGTCTTTTCCGAGGTGCGCTTGACTGCCGCGCGTCAAAGATAACCGAGGAGATGAAGATTGCTGCGAGCCGCGGACTTGCTTCTCTCGTCTCGGATTCGGAGCTTGGGCCGGACATGATTATTCCGTCTGCGTTCGACCCTCGCGTTTCAAAAGTTGTCGCACAGGCAGTTGCGGACGAAGCAAGAAAGGCAGGTCTTGCAAGAATATAAAAAATGAGCCGGAAGATGTCTTTGATGATTTTTATTTTTCTCGTCACAATCTCTCTTCCGGTCTTTTCATTTACTATAAGCTCAAGGTCAAATCTGCTTCACTGGACAATCGACTCGACTTCGGGGAGGCAGATTTTCAATCTTATGTCGAAGGAGAACGGAAAAAACGTGGAGTCGTCGTTCGTTCTTGAGACGAGCGGCCTTCTCTTCCATTCGTTCTTCAAAAATCGCCTGACTTCAAGAGCGTCGCTCGATTTCAGTTTTTCGCGGAAGCCTGATTTTCTCTGGAGCGAGCAGTCGAATTTCACCGACGCATACAACCAGAAAGCAATCAACGAGAACCTGAAAAGCGTGGAAGTCGAATATCAGTTCTATCTTCCGAAAATCGGAACGTGGTTCTTGTATTTCATGCCGTTCGCAGGTTTCTCTTTCGTAAACCTGATTGACGATTTGTTCTACGGAAGCCAGACCGACAATTCGTTCACATACTGCAGCCCGTCGGCGGGAATCCAGTATTTCAGGCACGTCAACAGATATTTCTCGCACACCTATTACGCTTCCTACTCGCCGATGATAATAATGGAGCACGCAAGGTATCAGCACACCGTCCACTACATGAACTACGGTGCGGAATTCACAGCGAACATATCTCCGTTCTCGCTGATTCTTTTCTTCATCGTGCGGAAAGTTTTCGAGGACTTCGAGCAGGTCTTCATACTCGCGCACAAAGACTACACGATAAACGCAACGGAAATCGGATTCTCATTCAAGGTGGATTTGTAGACTACGGAATTACGCACAAGCCATTTCCACGGAAAATTTTTTCGGGTGCGTTTTTCTTTTCTTCGAAGTATTCGCCCATGTAGAACCAGGCGATTTTGCCGTTGCCGAGGTCGAATTTTTCGCCGCCGAGCCAGATTTTTTTTGTGTCGTCGGAAGGGACTTTCTGGAATTCAAAGTTTCGTTTCGATTCGTATTTTGAAATCAGCTTTTCGATGAAGTCTTTCGGGACTGTCGGTTTCGGGACTGGAAAGTCGAAGAATTTCTGAACCGGGACTTTCAAATCTTCGCCGTGCATCCATCTGTCGAGGGAATAGTCGAGGAATCTTCCGTATTTCTCGGATTTTTTCTCGCCTTCAAAATGAAGCCCGTTCTTTGCAAAGAGCGGCAGATTTTCATTCAGAATCGGTTTCAGATCACTTATCTTTCCTTCTTTCCATTCCTTGAACGCCCTTGAATGCCGGGTCAGGACGAATTTGTGCCAGAAGCATGAGTCCAGAAGCCCGTTCTCGTAGAACTGCCTGAGAGTTTCCATTGAATTGATTAAGTCCTGCGGCTTTTCCCACCAGTAACCGTAAATCATGTACGCGTGGACGAGAATGCCGGCTTCCTTGAATGCGCAGCACGCGCCGACAATTGATTCGAGGTCTGTTCCCTTGTGGATTGCGGAAAGTCCGTTTCCTGTCGCGCTCTCAAGCCCAGCGGAGACTCCGATTAATCCGCCTGCAGAAAGGAAATCCGCAACGTCGCGCGTGAAATATTTTTCGAACCTCACGTTGCCCCACCAGGTGAGCGGAGAGCCGTGCGCGATGTTCTCTTTTGCGAATTCGACCATCATTGCAGGCGGCATTGCCTCGTCAACAAAATGAATGCCGAAAACGCCCTTCTCGTTCGCGGTTTTAAGAAGCCCCTCGTAAAGCTCGTGGATTTGCGTCGGGCAGTACGAGCAGACGTAATCGAGCGTCACGTCGCAGAACGCGCATTTGTGCCAGTAGCAGCCGTGCGCCATGTATGCCTTTATCCACGCGCCGTCCGACCAGAGCCTGTGCATCGGGTTCTTGTCGTCGATGAGCCTCGGATAGCGCAAAAAATCGATGTCGGAAAAATCAGGAATGAGCGTCCGCGTGACGTTTCTCTCGTATTCTTCAGAATCTCTGTCGCTTTCAATCAGATCCGAAACTTTGCCGCCAGAGAACGTGCGCATTTTGAAAAGACGCTCTGATTTTTCAATCAGCTGCTTGTACCCAGCGTAGCCCCTGTCAAAGCTCAAAGCGTCGCAGTATTTTTTGAGCGATTGTTCAGTTGTCTCACGAAGCTCCGTGTTGATGAATCCTCCGCCGAGCGAGACAAAAACTTCGTCTCCGTATTTTTCCTTGAAGAACCGGCCTGTCGCGAGGGCAGCCGCAAATGTTCCTGCAAACGGAACTGAAATCAGTACGAAATCGGCTTTCGTCGCGAATTTTTCGAGAACCGGAACGTAGAATTCTTTCAGGACAGGAGAATCCGCGCCTTTCGCGATTTCGTCAAAAGTTGATTCGCTCACGGTCAAGGATTCCGCATAGCGCACCAAGCTGAAATTCTTGTCCAGCACCGCCGCGATGAAATCCGCCAAATCTGCAAGCGCGAGGCTCGCAAGGCTTCGTGCGTCGTCCGTGGACAAATCGTGGTCAAGATTTTCAAGAAACGTTTCCATTCTGCTTCCGCGCGGAACGTGCGCTCCGAAAACGAACCTGTGCGCGTTCTCGAATCCGCTTTTGTCCGGCCGCAGAACAGCAACGATGTCGTCTATCCATTCTGTCCAAAGTTTCTGTGTGGAAACGTACCGCCGTAAGTTGAACGCAGTCGCTTCGTCTCCGTTCCGTTCCGCTTCCGCCGCTTTTTTCAGTGCTTTTTCCGAACAGAGAGAAAAGAGTTTTGTAAGACCGGCTTTCGAGAAAATCGCATAGAAAAGCTCGATGCTCAAGTCGAGCCACTTCACGCTTTGGATTTTTTCGCTGAATTCTCTTCTTTTAAAAAATGCGGAAAGATACGCGCCGCTCGGATACGCCGTGTTGAGCTGCACGATTGGTGGTTGGATAATCAAGACATTCATGCAAAGATTCTAGCAGTTTTTTTGATTATGGTTGTGGGGGAAGAATTTTTGAATAGCGAAAATATAGCGACGTTCGTCCCCCCATGTAGGTACGGCGCAGCCGTGCCGTTCCCGCTTGCCTCCACTACGCAATTGCTTAGGACACATCCGCACCCCGGCAAGCGACGTCCACTCGGAGAGGTACGCGCTTCGCGCGTGCCGTGACCGCTTGCATCCACTGTACAAAGATTAGGACTCATTCTCACCTGGCAAGCGCCGCCACCCTAATCCCCAGACAGTCGAATCTCTGGTTCGGGCTTCTGATGTAGATGTCGGAGATTTTGCAGAAGCGTTCGTCGTAGCTCCACGAGCCGCCTTTCGCAATCCGTTTTGATGAATCTTTCTTGTGAACGTCGAAGCACCATTCCCAGACGTTGCCCGTCATGTCAAAAAGCCCGAGCGAATTCGGCTCTTTCTTGCCGGACTCCCGAGTTTTGAATGCGTTCTTCTTGTACCAAGCGATTTCGGCGATTTTCTCTTTGTTGCGACCGCTGTAAGCAAATTCCTCGTGCGCTTCACCACCGTGCGCGGCGTACATCCATTCCTCCTCGGTCGGGAGCCTGTAGCCGTCGCCGCCGCCAACTTCAATCTCGCCGAAGAGAGTGTTTCCCGCACCCGGAACGTAATGCCACTCGTCGCAATCGGTTTTTCCGTCAACTGAATATACAGGCTGTTTCCCGCAGATTTCGCTCAGGCGGTTGCAGAACACAATCGCGTCGAAAAAGCTGACAGTCTCAACAGGTTTGTCCAGATTCAAAAAATTGCTCGGATTCTTTCGCATAACGTCTTTGTAAAGCCGCTGCGTGACTTCCGTTTTTCCAATTTCGAACGAGCCGATTGTGCCGTCGCCCTGAACTCTCACCATCATTTCGGAAGCGATGATTCTCGCCTCTTCCTCGTCGATTACGTGTTTTTCCTCGTGGAAAGTTTCATACGGATTTTCGAACCTGACAGAAGAAACTGAAAATGATTTTGACGGAAGATTTTCCGCCCATTCCCTAGAGTAAGAAGAAACGTGCTCAGGTTCGCCATAGCGCAGCAGAAGTTCCGTCGGCGCGTAGATTATTTTCCCGTCCTCGATTGCTTTGTCCGCAAGAGCGACTTTTTCCGCATCAATCTTCTCAAAAATCACGTCGCTCGTCCCGATGATTTTCTTTCCGCTCGAAAACAATGTGTGTCCGCTCGAATCTTTCACGTCAAACGAAATGTCCAGAAAGTCACAGCCGTTTATCTGCGCGACCGACGCAATTTTCTTCCCAATGTACGAAACAAGGCACGCGTCGGCGGAATCCGATTCTGATTCGAACGAATAGACTGACTCCAAAGGCCAGTTCCGCGGAATGTCGGTCCAGTCGCTTTTTCTTGCAACTCGCAGCCCCGATTTGACGATTGAAAGAATCTCGTTGTACTTGAGCGTGAAGTCGCTCGAAATCGAAACGCTGTATTTTGCGGTCTCGCGGATTTCCTCCTGAATAATCGTCCTGGTCGTCTCTCCGTTGTATTCCTCCGGGTCAACCGAAATCGTGAACGGAACTTTGACGACCTCCGTTCCCATATACTTCCGCAGATTTGAGAATGTGATTTTCTTCGGGCAATTCGACGACCAGTAGCTTTCAAAATCTTTCAGAATCGAAATCCACGCTGAATGAAGCTCCTCATCGGAAACTTCCGAAAGCCCAGGTTTTCCTGCTTTCAGTGCCTTTGCAATCTCGCTGTACCTTTCGAAAGAACTGCGCGATGATAATGTAGGATTCGCCTCAACCGCGTCCCAGCAGTTTCCGAGTTCCGAAACCCAATTCTCCGAAAACAAAGGAACGGCACAAAGAGCGAACAATGCAGCAACAAAAACTTTTTTCATATTTTTCTCCCACCAAAATTTCATTCTATTTTATATTAAATCAGGAGAAATCTGAAAGAACCCGCGGTTGCTAAAATTGTACACGGATTCGGAATTGCGCTGTTCTGCAATAAGCTGAACTTAAAATTTTTCCCTCACCCAAATCGTAATTTTCCCCTTTTTATGCTAGAGTGCAGTTATGATAAAGATATCTGTCAGAAATTTTGGTCCGATAACAACCGGATATACTGATGATGATTTTTTGGATATTTCAAAGCTGACTGTGTTCATCGGAAATCAGGGCACCGGAAAAAGCACTCTTGCAAAGCTGTTTTCAACTTTTTCATGGATAGAGAAGAAGCTTTTCATCGAGCAGAGCAGCGAAGTTTCAATTCCGACCGGCACTTTCATCGAGCGTCTGAAATTTCATAAAATCGACAAGTATCTATCACGCGATTCCGAAATCGAATATAGAGGCGAATTTGCAATAATACGGTATGAAAACGGAGACATTTCTGGAGAAATAACCGATTCAGATTCCTATATCCGACCAAAAATTCAGTATATTCCTGCTGAAAGAAACTTGGTCAGCGTTGTCGATAAATATGGTCAGATGCCTTATCTCTCGGATTCGCTGCAGGATTTTCTTTATACATACGACGTTGCTGTTCAGAGCGAGTATATTCAAAACCTGCTGTTGCCCATCAATGAGCTGAAAATAAAATACAACAGGCAGAATCACAAGGTGGAGCTTTTCAACAATGACTATTCGTTTTTCCTTGACGAGGCGTCAAGCGGACTGCAATCATTCGTGCCGCTGTTCATCGTCCAGAAATTTCTGACAAGCGAATTGTCACAGGTTAACAATCGGATTGTGTTCAAGAATATTGACGAGAGAAAGCGGCTGGAAGCGTTGTTCAAGAAGAACCTGGGGTTCATGCCGACTTCCGATGCTGAACTTGCGCAATATGTGAAGGAGAATGCGCATACTCTTCTCAATTCATGTCTCGTATCGATTTTGGAGGAGCCCGAGCAGAATTTATTTCCGATTTCCCAGAAGAGCGTGATTTTTGACATGCTTTCGAATCTCAATTCTTGCGACAATAACAGGATGCTCATAACGACCCATAGCCCCTACTTTCTGCCCTACATAAATGCCGCCATAAAAGCAAATGAAGTAGCAGAAAAAAATCCGAATGCAAAGGAAAAAATCGGAAAAGTCATTCCTGCACAAAGTCTGATAAATTCTGATTCCGTCCGCGTGTACGAATTTGAGGGCGGCGCAATAAAACCGCTTGAGAAAGTCAGGAACATATCGTCGGACGACAATCTGCTGAATCACGAGCTGGAAGAGACGAACGAATTGTTCAGAAACATCCTAAGGGCAGGCATATCATGAAGGATTTTTTCTCAGAGGAAAGCTGCACCGAGCAGGCCGTAAATCATGAAAACTTCGGCTTGATTGATATTCAGGACTCAAAAATGCCGTCTTTTTCGTCAGCCGAAGAGAAATATGAATGGACAGCGGCCGTTCTGAACAAAAAACGAAGGCTGATTCAATATACCGGAATTGACTACAACGAATACTTCAAGGATTTGTTCAAAAGCGATAAAAAATGCGACGGAATGCTTTACTACAAGGATGAGCCGCACGAAGCCGTCATCTTTGTCGAACTGAAATCAGGTCTCAATACAACAAAGTGGATTTACAAGGCAAAACAGCAGCTGATGAGTACCGTCGAAAAATTCAAAAATTGTCATGACATATCTGTTTTTGAAAGACGAGAAGCTTATGCAGCAAACAGTTTTGATTCCTGCACAGCAACTGTCCGACAAAACGATATAGAAGATTTTTTTGAGCTTGGTTTTGATTTTTATGTAAAATCAGAAATCAATATGTGACCACTTCCCCTCAGCACATCCCCATTCCGTCCGTGCATTCCACAAAATCGATGCCGGACATGTAGTTCCAGAGGTCATCGCGTTGCACTTCGTCCCATTCGTCTTCCGTGCCGAGGAATTTCGCGGATTTCAGTGTCGACGAGCGGATGAACGCTTCATTGCGTATGGTCTTGCATGAGCGCGGAATCACGACTTCGCTGATGCCTGTTTCCGCGAATGCCTTCCGTTCAATGAGCTCAACGCCGTCGGGGATTATCACTTTGCCGGTCAGCCTTTGGGGGCAGCGGACGACAGTCTTTCCGTCCTTCGTCATCAGCAGTCCGTTTTCGGTTTTGTACGAGGGATTTTCCTCGTCAACGCTGATTTCCATAAGCGAATTGCACCCGTCGAACGTAATGGAACTGACCGCCCGAACGCTTTTCGGAATCGTCACCGACAAAAGCGACTTGCACGAACGGAAAGCGCGGTTGCCGAGTGCGACGATGCCGTCGGGAACAGCAATGCGCTCCGCCCGGATGTCGCACTTTTCGACCGCGCCCTTGATTACCGTCAGAAACGATGCTTTTTCCGCCTTCAGTCCGAGCGAATGCGCGAACGAAACGGCCTCGTCAGGCGACACTCCCTCATCTAGCTTCGACAGGAAAAGGGGGAAAGTCGGAATCCATTCGGAGGTCCACGCCTTGTAGAGCGTCACCTTCGCCAAATCGCCGTTCTCCCACGCAAAAAGAAGCTCGACTTTCTTGTACCCTTCGTTTCTGAAAAGCGGCTTTGCTTTGTGCTCCTCGAAAAACATCGAAAGCAAGGCGTCCGTTCCGGCAGTTCGGATTTCAGCTATCTTCTTCCGTTTGAAGGCATCGATTTTCGGCTCATTTTTCGAAACACTCTCGTCCATAATCTGTCTCCTGCAATTCTCCGCACAAAAAAGCCCGCAATCCGCGCGACGAACAATCGCCGGAATGCAGGCCGTTTTCATATCATTTCAGAATTAGAACTTTGCTTTTCTCAATCGGACTTCCTCGATGTTCTCGCTGAACAGTTCGCGGAGGTCGTTCAGGCCGAGTGCCATGAGTGCCATGCGGTCGATTCCCATTCCCCACGCGAGAACTGGAACGTCAACGCCCTGAGCCTTCGTTACTTCCGGGCGGAAGATACCTGCGCCGCCAAGCTCGAACCAGCCGAGAACCGGGTGCTTGATGTGGACTTCAACAGAAGGCTCCGTGAACGGGAAGTAGCCAGGAACATATTTGACTTCGGTCGCGCCGGCAACCTCTTTTGCGAACATCTCAAGCATTCCGAGAAGAGTGCGCAAGTTCACGTCCTCGCCTGCGATGATTCCTTCAGTCTGATAGAAGTCGGAAAGGTGTGTCGCGTCAACTTTGTCGTAGCGGAAGCAGCGCGCGATTCCGAAATATTTTCCAGGAATCTCTGCCTTGTGCAGCTGGTGCGCAGAAAGAACAGTTCCCTGCGAGCGGAGAACAAGCCTTCTCGTGAATTCGTGGTCGAAATCGTAATTCCAGCCGCGAGAACCTGTGTTTCCGCCGTCCTTGTGAGTGTTCGCAACGTTCGAAAGCCACGGCTCCTCGATTGTCTTTGCGTGTGTCGGATTCTTGATTCTGTAAACGTCATGGATGTCGCGGGCTGCATGGAACTGAGGCATGAAAAGTGCGTCGCCGTTCCAGAATTCAGTCTCGACGAGCGGCCCGTCGTACTCCTGAAAACCGAGCGAGCAGAGCTTGTCTTTTACATGCTCAAGGAACTGAACGTACGGATTCGTGCGGCCAGGAATGATTCTTGCAGGCGGAATCGAAATGTTGTAGCCACGGAATGTGCCTTTTTTCCATTCGCCGGATGCGAGCATTTTCGAGTCGAGCGCGCCGATTTCCTCGCCAGTGATTCCTGCGCTTTTGAGCGCGGAAACGACTTCCTTGAAATGCTCGGAAAGTCTGTAGAATACCGATTCCCTTTCGATGATTTTGAACGGAGAATCTGCCGCGCCGCGTTTCTTTGCGAATGCGCCGATGACTTTCTTCTCTTCGTCGCTCAATGTTGCGTTGTCAATCTGACCGTTCTCAGAAGCGGCTGCCCTTTCAAAAAGGGACTTTGCAATCGTGATTCTGCTTGGGATTTCAGCTCCAGTGTATTCGGCTTTTTTCTCGGCATTCATCTTGAGAACACCGTCTTTCGAGAGCTGTCCGAATGCCGAACCGACATCTTTCTGCTCAAGTCCCGCACCTTCTGCAATTTCCGGGAGAGTCTTCGCACCGTTTGCCTTTACGAATGCGATGATTCTCTCGTCCGGTGTTCCGTTTTTCGCATAATCGCGACCCAAATCCGTGATTTCATAGAAGGTGTGCGGTGTTCTGCTTGTGACAGAAAGAAGATTTTTTCCGCCAAGCCATGAGAATGCCTGGTTTGCGTGTCCTTCTTTGTAATTCAATTCATTCTGAAGTTTCTCAGAGGAAAGCTCATCTTTCTCTGTGTAATTCAGCAAAACTTTGATTTCGAGCGGATGAAGATTTTTGATTATGCTCTGAACGTCCATTTTATACTCCATTGTTTGGTAATTTTTTTGTGTGCCTATAAAAACTAAAAGCCAGCCTTGTCGCTAAGGTTGGCTTTCGATTTATTGAAAATCAGTTGTTAGTTGCTGGAAAAAGCCGACTTCTGTCCAAAATGAACTCTGGATTCATATCTTGCCCAGGTCATCTTGTTCTCATCTTTGAAATACTTGACTTTGTCCTTGCTCAAGAACTTGTAGCTCAAGTATCCCTGCTGTGCCTGAAAATCCTTGAGACAAGCAAGAATCGTGTTCATCGCATCGCCCTGGTCGAAAGAAACTTTCAAGTCAACGTAGTAGATGACAACTTCGTCTGTCAGCGGTGTATAATACATTGTCACGCTTGCTGTCTTCTTCGTGACATGCTGTTCTTCTGGAACAATTTTCTGTGTAGTCGTGTCAACAGGCTTTGCAAGAAGGTCAGCTTCCTGAGCCGAAGCACATATCGTCATACCCAATGCGACAAAAAGCATCGCAAAAAACTTTTTCATATTTTCCTCCGAAGTGAATTATAAAAAACACCTTTCAGAATGTTTTGTATTCAATAATTCTATCTGATTCTAGAAAAAAATCAAGCAAGACTTTGTAACGTCCCGCGTCTATTCCGATTTTAGGAGGCTCGCAAACCAAAACTGTCCCCGTGATTTCTTTCGGCTTCGTCTTGATTTGGGTGCGCTCGTATTCGCGGACCGCATTTTTTATCGACTCCTCGCACGCTTTTTTTATTCCGTCGAATCCTTCCGCAAGACGCGCGTAGCCGACTCCGCGAATCCGAGGGTGCAGAACCGACATCCACGCATTGTACGAATGAATCTGCGCGTCAGTCCTCCTGTATTCTACCCACGCGGAAAGAACGTCGTCCTTAATCCACGGCTTTGCGAATTTGATGTTTGCTTTTTCCGCTTCCGAAAGTTCCCTCACCGGAGTGAATTCGAAATATTCTTTTACGCTCCGAGCCTTGTCCGACGGCGTGTAATCGAATTTCCAGCCGTAAACCATTCCCTCGACGATGAACGGTGCAAGCTCCTTGATTTTCTTTACGGGAACTGAATAAGTCACTTCCGAATTCGCCTCTTTGTTCAGAGCTTTTTCTTCGTCCGACGCATTGTCGCTGTCGAAATACCCGGGGTAAACGTCGGTCGCAGCCCAAAGCGAAAAACGAACCTGACGTTCCTGCGAGACTTCCGCGCCGAACAAAAGCGCAGATGCAAGAACAAAGGCGAGAGAAGCGATTTTCTTTTTGAACGGAAAAGCGAATTTTTTCATTTCAAATTTCATTGATTTATTTTCGGAACGCATCTTTCCAAACTTTTATCGGATTGATTCCCATTCGGACAATAAAATAGAAGAAAGCCGCAACGAATCCCGCAAGGTGCGTGTAATGCGCAACATTCGAAGTTCTGGAGAACTGAGCGAAGAATTCGATGAGCGCGTAAACGAGAACGAGAACAGGAGCGGGAACAGGAAGCACGAACCAGACGTAAATCCTGGACTTCGGGAAAATCACGGCGAATGCAAGGAGGATTCCGTAAATTGCGCCGCTCGCCCCAATCAGCTGCGTGATGAACGCGTATGGCTGATAGCCGAGCTGCATCTGATACGTTCCGAGCGCGTAGAAAACAGCGACGGAGAAAAGCCCTGAAAGAATTCCTATTACGAAATACAGAAGCAGGAATTCTTTTGTGCCGACAGCCCTTTCGACCTGAAGCCCGAAAAAGAAAAGTCCGAGCATATTCGAAAAAAGATGCGCGAAATTCGCGTGCATGAACATATATGTCACTGGCTGCCAGATGAATTTCCGATAGACGAACCCGATGACGTTCAGAGAGAAGAAATCCTCGGAAATCGGAATCAGATTTGTGAAATTGTAAAGAAAGAAAACCGCGAAATTGATGATTATCAGCGCAATCGTCGCATTTTTGAATGTGTATCGGAATGGTGTTCTGATTTTTGATAAAACGTTGTTCATATTTCCTTTTGATTAAAAAGTCATTTTCAGTTTGGAAGTTTCACGTCCGAAATTATGCTTTCGTCTGCAAACGTGACTCTGTTCCTTCCGCTGCGCTTTGAAACGTAAAGAGCCTTGTCCGCCTGGTCAA
Source organism: Treponema sp. (assembly GCA_017525605.1). GTDB lineage: Bacteria > Spirochaetota > Spirochaetia > Treponematales > Treponemataceae > Treponema_D. Next base: position 237,388 of record JAFXSM010000042.1, read on the forward strand.
CTATGATGTTCGGTGTGATTCTCGTGGACGAATCACCTGAATAGACTGCGACACCGACAGAAATCGTGACTTTCACATGCTGATTTTCGTAGCAGAAGTCGAAATCTTCTATTTTCTTTCTTATTCTTTCTCCAACCGACATCGCTTCTTTCGCATCCGCAGAATTGAGCATCACGGTGAATTCCTCGCCGCCGTACCTGGAAGCCATGTCCTCGTCGCGAAGCCCCTCGCGAATCAGGGACGCGACAGTCTGCAAAACATAGTCGCCGCACGCATGACCGTATGTGTCGTTGAATTTCTTGAAGAAGTCGATATCGAACATGAGAATGCCGATTTTTTCGCCTGTCTGCCGTGCCTGATCTATTTTTTCGGAAAGAATGTTGAAGAAATAATACTTGAGCTTGAGCTTCGTCATCATGTCGGTCGCAGAACGTTCGACGAGTGTCGCATTGCTGATTGCAATCGCAGCGAGCGACGATATGACGAGAATGTGCTCTTTCTCGTAGTCGCTGTAATATTCGCCTGAGTCCCCAGTGTCGTCGCCGATGACGATTCTCTCGCCGAAAACGAGAATTCCCTGAAGATGCCCCCTCAAAATGAGCGGGATTATCAGTGTCGGGTTCAGCGACTGCAAAATCTCAAGCTCTTTTTTCGTCTTGCTGATGTCCTCTGCCCGCCTGTGCTTTTCCGAAAGCAGAAGCTCCTCGGTCAGCTCGTGCATCGTAAAAACTGAATTTTCCTTTACGAGAATCGAAGCGATGGAACCGCCGATTGATATTTTGTAATCGCTCCCCTTTCGTATGTCGAATCCCATGTAATTCGAGCCAAGAGAGAACGAATCTGAATCGAACGACTCAAGAAGGAAGATTCCCAAACTCTGGACGAGAAACTGAGCCATGCAGTTATCGAGAATCGACTGGATAAGTTTTCCGAATTCAAGAGTTGAACAGAGGGAACGCGAGATTTCCAGAATCTGCTGCAAATCGTAGATTTTCTTCTCGTAGCTGTCCACGAAATATTTGCAGTCGAGATTCGTGCAGTTTGCATTCGGTTTCTTCTCAATATCCTGAACTATCGTGTTTCTACTGGTTATCATCTTCAAGTTCTCCGATGATTGCATAGTTCTTCATTATCCTGAGGAATGTTCGCCATGCTGGGTGCTGCTGTTCAAGAGTACCTGAACCATCTCTGTTTCTTGTCGATGACATGAGAACTTTCACATTCTGTATGAGAGCCGGCTTCGACTTTTTTGCATCCACAATGAGTTCTCCGACCTGCTTGTACAGAACGAAAATATTCCGCGATTCCGTCTGAATTATGTCGTGAGCCTGATTGTTGATGCTGTCGATGAGCGTGCCGAGCTGCTTGAGGAACGACGCATCCCTCTTGCTGTCTTCTATTAAACCGACGATATTCGCCATGTCGTTCTGCTTTCCACGATCGAACGAAAGCTCGAATTCTTCAAGGCGTGCCATGATGTCGTTGCAGGCGTACACTGCCGACGAATACGAAGTTTTGTACGCAGGCGTGTTGAAAAATCCCTCGATGAGGATATTGTTCAAAACGGTCTTCACGGATTCAGAAAGATAAATCTGCAGGAACGTCTTCAATGTCTGCAACGGCGTAATCCATTCGAACGAATAAGGAGATGCCGTGCGAATGATGTTGTTCGTCTCCGCATTGTAACCTGCAAGCTGAACAAGAGGAGTCTCCCCGAAAAGTTCTTTCAGTTCAGCGGAAATCGTGAAATCCTTTATCTCGGTCTTGATTTGTGTCTCATCGGAATCGAATCTTCCTTGAACGTAATTCAGGAATTTGTTTATAGCATTGACTGAATACGAAGCCATCTTCGGTTTGAACGAAGGGTCCTTTTTTGCAAGGCAGATGATTTTGCGGAGGACTTCAGGCTCCAGGATTTTTCCGAGAATCGAATTGATTTTCTTGATGTTCTCTATGAGCGAATCTTTTTCACCAGCAGACAACGTCCTTCCGGTTTTCAGGTATTTCAGAGCGAGGACTGCACGCATGACCGAATTGTTCAGCGACATGCTCGAAGTCAGATAATACAAATCCTGCAAATGCTGGCTGATGACTTCCGGTCTGACATCCCGAACATTTGTCAAAGATGACTGCGAGAATGTGTCGAAGTTCGAGTCGAACGCGCGGATCACCGCCGCATAGTTGAACCTGCATATATCCGCAAGCTGCTGAACTTTCGCCATAGTCTCGTCGATTTTTCTGAATTCAGGCGTGCTCAAATTCTTGAGCAGATTTTCGAACGCACGCTTCTGCTTCTCGAATTCGATTGACATATTGTTGCTCTCTTCGACAGCGCGTTTGCGTTCCTCATATCCGAATTTTTCAAGCTGCTCCTGCATTGAATCAGTGAAACCTGTCAGAATCAGCTGGTATTCGTACATACCGTTTCTCTGAACATTCTCGCTGCTCACAGTCGATGACAGAATCTCATCCAACGGCTTCGCATTTTCATAAAGAATTCTGAAGAGTTCAGCGAAGTTCGGAGTCAGGCATTCGTCCTTGAAAATCTCCTTCGGGTTGCTTTTCAACTCGTTTTCGATTTTTCGAAGTTCCTGCCGTTTTTTCACTTCCGGTGACGAAGAGTTAAAAATTGATTCAAAAAATTCGGTAATCGCTTGAATTAAACTCATAGTTCTTCCATATTACAATGATTTTCAAAGAAATTCAGAAAAAATCTTTCTATAATCATCGACAGATTTTGCGGCAACTATCGTTTTTCTTAATGCGGCACTTCCTTCAATTCCTTTCGAGTACGCGCAGAATCTTTTCCGCGCCTCAAGGCACGCACCGATTTCGCCAAAATCCTCGACAAGAAGCTCCAGCTCCCGGAATCCCGCCTTGATTTTTTCGCTTATCGGCAAGTCGGTCAGATTTCCGGTCAGCAAGAATTCTTTCGTCCGGGTGAAAATGAACGGATTCCCCATTGCACCGCGCGCGAACATGACGGCATCGCAATTCGTCGTCTCAAGCATCCGCTTCGCGTCCTCCGGCGAGAACGCGTCCCCGCTTCCGAAAACGGGAATCCTTCCGCCGACAAACTCCACAAGTTCACGCAGAATGTTCCAGTCGGCTTTGCCCTCGTACCCTTGCGCCCTCGTCCTTCCGTGGAGCGTTATCGCAGCAGCACCAGCATCCAACGCAGCCTGAGCAGTTTCCTTCCATGTTATGTTCTCGGAATCCCAGCCGGAGCGGACTTTCACAGTCACGGGAACAGGTCGATTTGAATTCTGAACGGCATCGTTCACGGCTTTCACAATCGAATGAAGTTTTTCGGGGTCTTTCGTCAGGCAGCTTCCCGCACCGCTCTTGATGATTTTCGGGACGGGACAGCCGCCGTTTATGTCGATGCACTCGCACGTAGTTTTTTCGAGGACGATTCTGGCAGCGTCAGCCATTGTTTTTGGAGTTCCGCCAAAAATCTGGACTGCATAGCTTTTTTCGTTCGGAGCGCGGCGCATGAGCATTTCAGTTTTGAGATTTCCGCGGACGAGTGCCTCTGCGGAAACCATTTCCGTGTACGCAAAATCCGCGCCGCATTCAGTGCATATCGAGCGGAATGCCCTGTCCGAATATCCGGCAACGGGCGCAAGAAAGAGATTTCCGTTCAGCTTGAGATTTCCGATTTGAACTGGATGATAGAGCATTTTGTTTTTCTCCGTTAATAAAAAAAATGCGCACAAGAAATCCGTGCGCATTTTCCTAGACAAATTTTATTCAGGCAGCCTGAAAACTTTGCAGCTGTTCTTCCAAACTTGCGAAGCCAAATCCTCAAGAGGCATCTGGAGCATTTCCGCAAGGAATTTCGCAGTGTAAGTGACGTATGCAGGCATTGACCTTTTCTTTTCTTTTATCTGAGCAGGAATCATGAACGGACTTTCAGTCTCAAGGAGGATTCTCTCCACAGGAATATTGAGAACAGTCTCGTGCAGGTTCTTTGCATTCTTGTACGTCAAATTTCCGGCGAACGAGAAATAGACATCGAGCCCAGCGTCAAGGCACATCGCAGCATATTTCGCGTCCTCGTCATAGCAATGGAGAATCGCACCTGCAGGCGGAATTTTTTCCTTGAGAATCTCGAAAATGTCTTTTCCGGCATTCCTGTTGTGGATTATCACAGGCAGGTCGAATTTCCTTGCGATGTCGAGCTGTGTGATGAACAACTCAATCTGGCTTCTCTTGTCTCCGAACTGCTTGTAGTAGTCAAGTCCGGTCTCTCCGATTGCGACCACGTTCGGCAATTTCGCGCTAGCCTCGATTGTCGCAATCCAGTCGCGTCCTGGACTCATCACCTCGACAGGCGCAACGCCGACTGCATGATAGATTCCAGGCATTGCCTTGAGGACAGGATAGACTTTCTTGAACATAGAAAGGCTGTTGTTTATGCTCAGAATCCTTGTGACTCCGGCTTGTTTTGCTTGCTGCACAACGCGCAACTGTTCTATAGGATCCTCATAGATGAGTCCTATGTGGGCATGAGTATCAAAAAATTGCATGGCTTTTCTTCCAAAAAAAATAAAAATTACAAAAAAACAGATAAGACAATGACCAAATTCGGTCGATATGCGTGATGAAGAATAACACAAGGAATTTTATCTGTCAAATTGGAAAGAACTCCAAAAACTCCAGAAATCTGGTGTTTGTTTGACATGATTTCTTGTGCCGTGTTAGAATTATGCGTTTTGGAGTACAAGATTGGCAAAGTCAAGACATTACAAAAGGATAGAGAAAAAAGCCATAGCTTCATTGAAAAGCTTGATTCAAAAAGGCTTTGAGGCCGTCGTAATCGGCATCAAGAAAGTATTCAAAGTTTGCGACAGCAAGCTTACTATAATGGTCGTTCCACATTCAAAAGGAAGCGTCATAAATTTCCAGACAAACGTATTCGCGCTCGTCTTCGGCATCCTGCTAATCATCGGAATCGTTTCGGCATTCGTCTACTTCAAGCGGCAGGATTCAGGCATCAGAAGCGAGCTGAGCAAAGCCACAAAAGAGAACAGGGAACTTCTGGCGAGCTTTGACGAGCTCCGGGACGAGAACAACAACGTTTTGCAGTCCGCAAAGAGATTCAAGTCTTCGCTCACACAGACGCTTTCGCTTCTCGGACTGAACCAGACAAAGAACGTCAACAAAAACTCTTCTTCTGACAGCGACTTGAATTCACTTTTCGAAACGGAAGAGACCGTGACAGGTCTTGCAAAAGATGTTTCCGACATGAAACAGCTTTCTTCTTTCCTGGAAAGCTCGATTCAGCCGATTGAGCAAATCGGAAAAATGCTCGAAAGCCAGGAAACGCTTTTCACTGATATTCCGAACATCTGGCCGGTAAAAGGCGGAATCGGACACATCTCGCAGCAGTTCGGACAGACGACGCACCCGATTACGGGAGTCTGGTACATCCACAAGGGACTCGACATTTCAACATACAGAAGCGGCGACCCGATTCTTGCGACGGCAAACGGACAGGTCGTAACGGTCGCATACGATTCAGGATTCGGAAATTACGTAATCATCAAGCACAAGCACGGAATGTACACCCGATACTGCCACATGGCATCGGTAAAAGTAAAAAAAGGTCAGTTTGTTTCCCAGCGTGACGTAATCGGAACAATCGGAAACACAGGAATTTCAACAGGTCCGCATCTCCATTATGAGATTCATATCGGTTCAGATGTCGTTGACCCTGCAAAATACGTGAACATCAAGCTTACGAACAAGAAATAGAATTATGGCATTTCTTACAGACGACATTTCAATCAACACAATTCTTGGCGAAGGCTCTTCTTTCAAGAACGAAGTGAAAGTAAGGGGCAACTTGAGAATTCAGGGAGACGTGGACGGGAACGTCGATGCGAGCGGCAACGTCTTCATCGGCGAAAAAGCCCGGATTCGCGGCGACGTGAACGCAGATTCCGCCGAGATTTTCGGAATCGTCATAGGTGACATAAACGCGCCGAAATACGTCAAGATTTCTTCTTCGGCGGTCGTAATCGGCGACATTTACACAAAGCGGGTTCAGATTGAAGCGAATGCAGTTTTCCAAGGGCATTGCATTTCGCACAAAAATGACGAGAAATTCGAAAAAGCAAAAAGCACTTTCCTGACTGAAAAGTCAATCCTTTCAAGCAAAGTTGCAAGCGAACGGTAAAAAATCGGTAGGTAGAGATGGGAGTTGACTCGGTAGGATTTCAGAACCAATCATTGTATTTTGCGGCGGCACAATCCGCATCCCAGCAGCTTGCAAAGCAGGAATCGAAGAAGACAGGAAAATCCGTGTTCTCCAAGGTTTCTTTTGCCGACACGCTCAAAAAATCAAAGGAAGAAGCGCAGCTCATCGCGGACGGACTTCCCCCAGAGATTGCCGGAATGGACAGCGAAGACGCAATCGTATTTCTGAAAGACGCGGCTGACATGGCGAGCGACAACCTGAAAGAAAAGCAAACTCCAGAAACAATCGAAAATTACAGGACGAAAATCGGGCAGTTCCTGAAATTCATGGCACGGAACAATTTTGAGGTCATAGAAAAAAGGCGGTTCGGACGAAACAGACGCGGAAGGGCTCTCGCTCCCTATTATCAAATTCAGGTTATAAATCAAAAAATGAACAATCTCACTTCCGATATGCTTTATAATCACAGCAGGAATTTGAATCTTTTAGCGAGAATCGAAGAGATAAACGGTCTTATTGTGGACTTGATTGCTGCCTGAACAGCGAAAATTCAACGTCAAGGAAAATTTATGAGCGATATATTTGAACAAGAATACGAAGAGAACGAAGATTACTCACGGCTTGAAGATGACGAGCAGAATCTCGACAAGAATGACGATGCGGATTTCATCTACGTCGATGATATGTTCCTTGCGAAGCTCGAATATTCAAGCGAAGTCGTTTACGTTGCTGCCGAAAAAAAATCGTCGAACCTCAAAAAAGGCGACAAAGTCATAATCCAGACGCGCTACGGAAAAGATTTGGCGTTCGTGCTCGGAAAGATGAATGCTTCCGTGGGCGTAAAAAAAAGCGACATCGTGAAAATCGAGAGAATCGCGAACGACGACGACCTTCGACGCTATTCGGAGCTTTCGGGAAAAGAGGCGGAGGCGTTCAAAGTCTTCAAGGAAAAAGTCGCGATTCACGGCCTGGACATGAAGCTCATCGCAGTGCATTTCCTTTTGGAAGAGCAGAAGGCACTTTTCTTCTTCTCAAGCGAAAACCGTGTCGATTTCAGGGAGCTTGTGAAAGATTTGGTCAGCGTGTTCAAAATGAGAATCGAACTGCGCCAGATTGGTGTGAGAGACGAAAGCAGGATTGTCGGAGGTCTTGGCGTTTGCGGCCGACCGTGCTGCTGCCATTCGATAAGCGACAAGCTCGCACCCGTGTCGATAAAGATGGCGAAAGAGCAGAACCTCTCGCTGAATTCGATGAAGATTAGCGGACAGTGCGGACGGCTTCTGTGCTGCTTGAGCTACGAGTACAACTGGTACTCGGAAGCGCGGAAGAATCTTCCGAACGAGGGGCTTCACATCTATTACGACTCGACGAATTTCAGGATAACGGACGTGAATCCGCTGACGCAGGTCGTGAAAATGCTCGGAGAGGACGGACGGCTGCTGGAAATCCCGGCAAAGAGATTCCAGAAAGAAGGCGGAAAGTGGCGGCTCCCGAACTAAAACATTCAGCTTATTACGGCAACGAGATTGTCCGAGTTTTCTGAAAAATCGGATTCTTTGAAATCGGAAAAAAACATGATTTCGGAGAATCCGCTTTTTTTTGCGACTTCGCTTATTTTATCCCGCGTCAGAAGATTGATTTTCGCCTCCGTGACGTGGACGATTCTGCCGTTTCCGGTCTCAAGATTCTGATACAGAATCGGCTCGTCATTCGAATTCCTAGAAACTTTCGTCGTGAGAGAAGAGCGGATGCTCTGCCTTTTCGGAAGGGTGAAATTCGGCGTTTTGAATTTCTCGAAATTCGGCACGGACAACACGAGCATTCCGTCATCGCTCAGAAGCTGCTTTATGTCGAAGAAGAATTTTTCGAGCAGGATGTCGTCGCTGATGAAAATCAGCCTGCCGTTCAGAATCGATGCGATGTTGAAAAATCCCTTTCCAAGAAATCGCCCCATCTCAAGGGTGTTCATCTTGAAAAAATTCAGCATCATAACCTGAGTGCGCCGCCTTCTGTTCGCGGACTCAAGAAGCTCCTGCTCGTTCTCGATTGCGGTCACGTTCGCACCTTGCGTTGCAAGCTGGTGCTCGAAAAGTCCGGTCCCGCAGTTGACGCTCAAAAATTTGACCGGCTTGTTGTACAGCACCGATGCTTTCCTGAAAAAATCTTTCTGTCCGTCTGCTATCGGGAACAGTTCGTCATAGTATTCGCAAATATTCTCCAAAATTTCCATAAACAAAAATTATAAAGCTAAAATTCAGCAAATGCACCAAAAAAAAAACGCACCAAAAGACATTGCATTTGGTGCGCGTGAATTCCACTTAGTTTTTCAGAAATTCACCTTACATCTCGGTCGATTCGCTGACGAAACAGGCGATTCCTTCGCCGATGTACTGCTCGCGGAGTTTTTCTGCGATTCCGACGATTTTTTTGCATTCCTCGTCGCTGCAGTAGATTATGTACATCACGTTCAGCTGCGGCCAGATGGCATCTCCAAGACGCGGATTCGAATATCCGGCTCCCATCACGTTGTTCAGTTTCGTGTAGCGTGCGGCGACTTCGTTGTCCTTGAAAAGCTGAACGAAATCTTCTTCAATTGCCTGCGAGAAAATCAGCTCGACGCGCTTTTGAACGCCGGCATGGATTTTTATGTTTTCCAAATAGCCCATCAGATTCCATCTCCCATGTATTTTTCCATTATTTTGTTCGCTTTTGCGATTGCCTTTGCCCTTTCCTTCTCGTACTTGGCTTTTGCCTTCGCCTCGTCATCCGCGCCCTTCACTTTTGTGAGCGCAGGGTCTTTCGGAAGCGGGCGGCCTTCTTTCTTTGCCCTCTTCGCTTCTTTCTTGAGCCTTCTCAAATTGAAGATGAAGTAAATCGAAGGCATGAGGAAAAGAGTCATCAGCGAACCGAATGTCATTCCTCCGAATACGGTGAGCGAAATCGGCTGCATACTCTGCGAGCCTTCGCCAGGGAAGAACGCCATCGGAGCAAGCGAGATTACAGTCGTGAGAGTTGACATGAGAATCGGGCGCAAACGGTTTCGGGCAGCCTGAATGCAAGCTTCCTCAAGATTGTATCCGCGCTTACGGAGCAGGTTCGTGTAATCAACAAGAACGATACCGTTGTTTACGATTGTTCCGACAAGGACGAGCATACCGATTATCGAGACAACGTTGAGCTGGTTTCCCGAAATCATGTAGATGAAAATGACACCGATGAACGAAAGCGGAATCGTGAAAATGACGATGAACGGGTCAAGAATCGACTCGAACTGCGAAGCCATGACGATGAAAACAAGGAATGCCGCAAGGATGATTACCATTCCGAAGTTCACGACAGCCTCTTTCATGTCAGCCATATCTCCCGAATAGCCGATGATTACGCCCTCTTCAACCATTATGTTTTCAGAAATAGCTTTTTCGACAGCTGCCTGAACGTCTCCGAGCGAAAGCCCTGAAACAGGCTTTGCTTTTACATGAAGGATTCGAGCCTGGTTTTCGCGGTAAATCGTGACAGGCGAAGTCGATTCCTCGTAATGAGCGAAACTTGAAAGCGGCACCCTGACTCCGCTTGAGCTTATCAGCGAGATTGAATCCAAATCCGAAAGCTTCGAGCGGTCTTTCTCTGCGATTCGGACGATGACGTTGATATCGTCGCCGTCCTTTGTGTATCTGGATGCCGTAGTTCCGCTTATTACGCCCGCAATTTCAGAACCGACAGAATAAACATTCAGACCGAATTCCTGCATTCTCTCGCGGTCGAATACGATGTTTGCCTGCGGAAGTCCGTCTTCCAAATCAGTGCTGACTTCCGTTACCCAGTCGGTCAGTTTTGTCTTGAGAAGGTCCTCAACTGCATTTGAAGCCGCCATGACTTTCTTCAAGTCGTCGCTCTTGATGTCGATTGAAACGCCCGAAGAACTTGATGCGCTGTTCGCGTTCGCCGAGAATGCAAGCTCCGCGCCAGGGAACATCGTGAAGTATTTTCGGAGTTTTTCTTTCGCGCTCTTTTCGTTGTCGTATCCCTTCTGTCGCTCGGACGGCTTGTAAAGAGTGAACGTGACTTTTCCCGTGTTCGTTTCCGAAGAAGAAGAAATCATCGAAGTTCCGCCGACAGAAACGGTCGTGTATTTGATACCGACCAAATCGTTCAGCGCCATCGCTTCGAATTCGCGCATCGTCTCTTCTGTTATAGAAAGCTTTGTTCCCTGCGCGAGAGTGAAATCAACTGAGACAGAGTTCGCGGCAGATTCCGGCATGAAAATGAAGCCGACGAATTTAATCGCGACAAATGAAAAACCAAGAAGCGTAACAACGATTCCTATCGCGAGCCATCTGTGGTGGAGGACAGCCGTAACGCCCGACGCATATTTTTCATCGAGGCTGTCGAAGAAATTGTTGAAAGCCCTGTTGATTCCGTATGAGATTCCCGAATCTTTTTTCGATTTCTGCTTTTTGACGAGCACCGAACAAAGAACAGGAACAAGAGCCATAGCAACGACGAGCGAAGACATGAGAGAGAAGATGATTGTCCACGCGATGTCGTTGAACATTTGTCCCATGAGACCGAGCTTGCTCTTGAAAAGAAGCATCGGAAGGAAGATACAGACAGAAGTGAGAGTCGAACCAGTAATCGAGGAAACCATTTCCTGCGAGCCGAGGATTGCTGCGACTTTCGGTTTCGTATCGCGCTCGATGTAAGAATAGATGTTCTCCAAGACGACAATCGAGTTGTCGACGAGCATACCGATTCCCAAAAGAAGACCTGCCATCGAAATCATGTTGATTGTGATGTTGTTCAGGTACATGCAGAAGAGAGTAATCATGACCGAAATCGGAATTGAAGCTCCGACAATCAATGTTGATTTCAGCGAGCGCAAGAACACGAAGAGAACCGCGACTGCAAGCAAAGCACCCAATACGACCGATTTGACAACTTCTCCGATTGTCTGCGAAATGATATCTACAGTGTTCGAAGTTTCGATTACCTCAACGTCGGAAGGAAGCTCCGACTTCATTTTTAAAAGCGTCTGCCTGATTCGCTTTGCAGTTGCGACCGAGTTTTTTCCGGACTGCTTCTGCAGATTGAGCATTACACAAGGCTTGCCGTCAAGATATGCGTATGTGGATTCGTCTTTGTACCCCTCGTAAACGTCCGCGATGTCGCGCAGCCTGATTGACCTCAAAGCTGAATCTCCGCCGACTTTGTAAGATATGACCGTGTTTTTCAAATCGTCGAGCGACTTGAATTTTCCGTCGTTCTTAATCGTATAGTTCATGTCGCCGGAAGTGATAGTTCCGCCCGAAGACTGAATGTTCTGCGCGCCAATCATCTGCGAGACAGAAGAAATAGTCAGTCCGTACGCCTCAAGCCTGTCTCTCGGAATGTCAACGTTGATTGACTTTTCGCGTCCGCCCGAAATGTTTGCGGAAGCAACTCCATCGACCTGCTCAAGCTTTGCCTTAATCGAATCTTCCGCGAGCGTCCTGAGTTCCTCCGGAGTGCGGCTTCCGCGCAATGCCAAAGTCATAATCGGCATCATCGAAGGATCCATCTTGATTGTAATCGGAGAATCCGCGTCGGTAGGAAGATAGTTTCGAACAAGGTCAATCTTGTCGCGGACGTCGCCGCCTGCAGCATCAAGGTTCGTTCCGTAATTGAATTCGAGGATTACGAGTGAGATTCCGCCCATCGAGCGCGACTGCATTTTTTTCAGCCCCGAAACGCCCGAAAGAGAGCTTTCCAATGTCGAAGTCAAACTTTGCTCGACTTCCTCAGGCCCCGCGCCGTCGTAAGATGTATACACAAGCATGTACGGCAAATCCATCTCAGGGTACATATCGACCGAGAGCTGCGTCGTACAAAAAATTCCCATTACGATTGCGAGAATGAAAATCAGAATCGTCGTAACAGGTTTATTTACGCATTTTTCAGAAAATGTCATATAAAACTCCAGATGTAGGAAACTTCAAAAACCGGAAAACCCGTTAGTTCATGATGTTGATTTTTGAACCGTCATTGAGAAGTGCCATTCCTTTTACGATGACCTCATCCCCGACCGTCAATCCGCTTGTGATTTCAGTTTTGTTGTCAACGGAAATGCCCACTTTCACAGGAACAAGCTTTGCCGTAGGAACTCCGCCTTTCGAGCCTGAAACTATGAAAAGATACGGATTCTGGTCTCTCGTGACGATTGAAGTTGACGGGACGAGAATCGCGTCTTTTACGCTTTCCGTCACAAGTTTGATTCGCGCATACATTCCGACTTTGATTCTGCTGTCCTTTTCGTTGAAGCGGAGCTTCACCTGCATCGTCCTTGATGTCGTGTCGAGGACAGGGCTAATCTCGAATGCAGTTGCCTTGAACTCGACTCCCGGATACGCGTCGAAAGTGACGGATGCCGACTGATTCTGCTCGATTCGCGAAATGAAGCGTTCCGCAATGTTGATTTTCACTTCCAAATCGTCAGTCTGGGCGAGCGTCGCAATTGGAGACGACTGCGACACCGTTGCGCCGACAGTCGCAGGCAAGCTCGTGATTCTTCCGCTGATAGGGGCTTTTACAGGGCTTGCGGTGTAATTGTAACCGGCGCGGCTTGCATCGACATACGCGATTACCTGGTCTTTCCTCACAAGGTCGCCGACTGAGACGAGTACCCTGCTCACTTTTCCCGCCATGTCAGGAAGAACTGCGACCGAATTCACGGAAGACACATCGCCGCCGAATTCCAGATAATCGTCCAGGTTTCCCTCGACAGTCTTGTAAGTGCTTACCGCGTATTTCTGCTCATCTTCATCGTTGTTGTCTTTCTGTTGCTTTCCCTTGCACCCCAACATCCCGAATGTGAGTATGAGTGCCGAAATTGTGAAAAACGAAGTCTTAATCGATTTTTTCATTTTATTTCCTCCGATATCTATTTTTTATTTTCCGTTTTTGTTTTATCGATTAATTGATTAATCGCCTAATCGCTGAGCGTCGTGTTCAGCGTGTTCTCAAGGTCGAGCAACGCCGAGACGTACTGGTATTTCTGGTTCAGAAGCCCAAGTTTCGCCTGATTCAGAGAATTCTCCGCGTCCCTCAAATTCAGAAGCTCGGTCTGTCCGTTCCTGTACTGCCTGTATGTCGAGTCGTATGCACGCTGCGCAAGCGTCACGTTTCTTCCCATCGCCTCAATCTGAGATTTTGCGAGGTTCAGAGTGTCCACAGCCTTGCGCACTTCGACTTTCTGATTTTCCTTCAGAGTCTCAAGCGAAATCTCAAGCTGCCTGAGCTGCTGGTTGTAGTCCTTTATCTGCTGCTGTGTCGATGACCACGGAAGCATGTTCGTGAGGTTCCATGCAAGGGTGAGGCTCAATGAACCTGAATCGTACCATTTGTCGTCCTTGCCGATGTCGCCCCAAAAGTGGAACGCGCCTTCGTCGCCGATGTACGCCGGCTGCCACGCGTAGTTAACCGACAATGCAGGAGTCCACACGCTCAAGTTCAGCGCGCTCACGCCTATTTTCACCGACTCGATATTGCTTTTCAGCGACTTGATGTTCAAATCGTTGTCGCCGTAGTTTTCGATTAAGTTTTTCACGTTCGCATCGATGTATTTCGGCTCGATTGTTCCGTCAAGCTCGATTCTGGTTCCGACCGGCATTCCAAGAAGAAACGCGAACATATCGAGATTCTGCATGAGCGTCTGCTCCGCCGATTCGACTTCCGGCTTCGTGTTCTGGTAGTTCACCTGCGTCTGCAAAAGCGAAAGCTCAGGAATCGCTCCGTTCTTGTAGCTCGTTTCCGCCTGAACCATTCTCTGCCTTGCGTTTTCGAGCGTCGCCTTCTGGATTTTCAGATTTTCCTGCTGAATCAGAAGTCCGTAGAAAAGCTTTTTGATGTTCAGCAATGTTGATTTCTGGCTCTGCTCGTAACTGATTTTTCCGGTCTCGAACGCAGCCTTCGCCGACTTTATCTGCCCGATGTACGCCGCGCTGAATGTCCATCCGACAGAAACTGAACCGACTGTTGACCATCTATCCTCTTCTTTTTCGAAATCAGTTTTGACTTCGGATGCTGGTGCACCGAGCAGAGTCGATATTGTTGCACCAAGCTGTGCCATTGCTGCTGAACTCGGCGAATATTCAGTCGCGCGGCTCATCGTTCCTGCAACCTGAACTTTCGGGAGGAACACGTTCCATGAATATTTCGAGGCGCGTTCCTTTATCTCAAGGTCGATGTCCGCGCTTTTGAGGGTGCGGTTGTTCGTCGTCGCGTATTCGAGTGCCTGCTCCAACGTCAGCTTCACAGAGCCGATGTCGGTGGATGTGTCCTTCGTTGCAGCCTCTGCATTCTGCGCAAATGCAAGACTTCCTGCGGCAATTGAAATAACAGCTATTCCAAAGCTTTTTTTTAATGTTTTAAGCATTATTGCCTCCATTAATTGAACCATTGAACTTTCTTATTTATTTCTCTGTATTTGTTTGCAAGTTTTTGTTTGCTATCTGCATTCTTCAATTCCGAACTGGATGAAGTCGAACAGTTTTTCAAGGAGCTCGTCCAGTTCCTCCTCGCCTATTTTGTGATTCGTTACCATAAGGAACAGCATCACAGGGAGCATTCCAATCCAGTATTTGAGCGTGTCCCTGCACATCGGAAACCCCAGATTCAGATTCTTGATTTTTTGCGGAAGTTTCGTTTCCCATGCGCTGCAAATTTCAGGGCGGAAAAATTCATCGCCCTCCACGCTCGTCTGCAAAAGCCAGCCGCAAATCGGCAGAATCGAAGGACGAATCTTGAAGAATTCAACTTCCGAGTGAAGCGAAAGATAAATGTATTCCGAAAAATTCCTCGCCTCCGAAGAGCTTTCGATGCAAATTTGGGTGAGCATAGTCATTTCCTTTTCAATCAGGCTTGCTATCATCGCGTTTTTGTTTTCGAAGTAGAAATAGAGGCTGCTCTTTGCCATGCCAAGCTCGTTCGCAATCCGCTCAATCGTGACACCGCCGAAATCGTATTTCCGAATCACCGTCGCAAATGCCTTGAAAATTCTGTTTTCTTCAGGGAAGTCGCATGTGTTGATTTTGCAAATTTCACGGAGCTCCTTTTTTCTTCCGTCCGAAATAATCGTCGGATGCAAAATGTCGTCTTTTTCCGTCGAGCCTTCAAAACCGGATTTTATGAAAAGAACGAGATTCCTTGAAAATTCTTCCGTTGATTTTATAGATTTGATTTCTGTTTCCGAATTTTCGCACATGCTCTTGTTTATGACTTTCTCGCGGGCTTTTATGAAGTAGAGCATCGAAACTCCGCTGAAAAATGATTCAGTCTTTTTGACTCTGTTCTTGCCGTCCTGCATCGACTGGAATTTTTTGCGCATATCGTCGTCAAGCGCGTGCCTATTGTCGAGGGCTGCATAAATGACTTTCTCAAAGTCGCACTGCCTTGAGAACTGCACGAGAAGATAGTTTATGTACTGCGTGTTGTCCGCAAAAAACTGAATCATCGACGCGAACGGAATGTCTTCCTGCGCCATTTTCGTTTCGGACAATCTTCTTTCGGCAAGGTATTTTGCCATTATGTCGAAGAAGTGAGCCTGCATTCCTTCGATTAAGCCTTCCTTGTTTTTGAAATGGCGGTATATCGCCGGCTTTGAGATTCCGACTTTCTGCGCCAATTCGTTCAGGGAGAAATCCTTGGTGTACGGTTTTGAGTAAAATGAAAATGCTGCTTCGATTATGAGTTCTTTTGTCGACATAAAAAGTTACCGTCTGTTCGGTAACTAATCTATCGAACAAACGGTAACTTCGTCAATATTTTTCAATAAAACAGTTCGGAAACTTCAATTTTATGATGATTGTTTACATTCCTGCCCTATCGCGGAATTCTTCAAGATTTTCGCACTTGAGTTCTTTTGCAGTTCTGAATTCGTCCTCTGCGCTGTCCTTGTCGCCGGAAAGCGCGTATGCCACGGCAAGGTTCGCATGAATCACGGCGATTTTCGGCTCGAATTCGGCGGCTTTTTTCAGGTTTTCAACGGCAGATGAAAAATCCCCTTCCGCAATCTGCAACGAACCGAGACTTGCGTATGCCTCGCCCTTCTTCGGATTCAAGCTGATTGCGCGGTTGTAAGATTCCGCCGCTTTTTTATTGTCGCCGATTTCCTTGTAGTTGCGCCCAAGCTGAACGAGCATCCTGTAGTCGCTCTTCTTTTCGAGGAAACGCTCGATGTAGACGTTCGCCTCCGCAAAGTCGCCCTGAGCCATGTAGATGTTCGCGATGAAATTGCAGATTGTCTCTTCCGAATAGTTCGTGTCCTCGCTCAATGCGCGTTTGAAAAGCGAAGCCGCGTCTTCGTAGTTCTGCCTTCTGTATGCTTCCATCGCCTCCCGGATTGTCACGTCGCCCTGCTTCGCGCACGAGGCAAGAATCAGCGAAAAAAGAAGCAAAAAAATTACGAGTTTGTTTTTTGATTTCAGTTGTGCTTTAAATTGTGTTTTCATACGAGAATTAAACATCAAATCATAAAGAAAGCAAATCAATTTTCAATGGACTTTTGAAAATTACTAAATTATACTTGAAATCTATGATAAATATTCTTCCAATCGCAAGCGGAAAGGGCGGTGTCGGAAAGAGCAACACTGCCGTGAACCTGGCGATTATACTTGCAAAAAAAGGAAAAAGAGTCGTCCTCATCGATTTGGATTTCGGAGGGGCAAATTTGCACACCCTTCTCGGACTCAAGAACAACCATTCAGGATTGGGGAATTTTATCTACAAGCAGACGAGCGATTTTTCGGAGCTGATGCAGGACATGCAGCACGAGAACCTGAAATTCATCGCTGGCGACTGCCTTTATCCGGGAACTGCGAATGTCGATACGCTGACGAAGCAGAAAATCATACGGCGCATAACCGAGCTGGATTTCGACTATGCGATTTTGGATTTGGGCGCGGGAACGACTTACAACACCCTCGATTTTTATCTTCTTACATACAATTCGATTCTGGTCACAACGCCGGAGCTGACTTCGATTCTGAATGCGTATTCCTTTCTGAAGGCCGCCGCGTTCAGGTTTTTCATGCGGCAGTTCAAATCAAGGAGTGCCGAGAGAAAATTTCTGGACGAATATCTTCGCGAAAGCGAGTCGGGAACGGAAGCGTCGTTTTTGGACATGATTTCCAAGACTGAGGCGAAATTTTCGGAAACGTCGGCAAAACCTCTTGAGGAGCTGAAAAAATACCGCCCTCAGGTGATTCTGAATCAGGGAAAGACGATGGAAGATTTGGAGATGGCGAAAAGGCTGCGCTCCCTCGTCCAGAAAAAACTCGGAATCACGATGGATTTCGTGGGGTTCGTTCCGAAAGACGAGCGGATAAGCTATGCGGTCGCCACACGAACGCCGATGGCAATCTCGAACCCGGAAAGCGAATATGTGAAGGCGTTGGAGAAATCGGCGGAGCGGATTTTGGAGCACACTTATTCGTACAACGAGATGAACGAGTTTGCGCCGGACGAAAATGCGGATCCGGCCGACAACAATGACCTTGCAATTCTTTCTGCAGAATTCTCCGCCGAAAACGAAGGTTCTCAAGGAAATGCATTTTCGGCTGAAAATGCCGAAAATTAAAGAGTGTATAAAAATTAGTGGGAAATAAAAGCAATTTTTCAAGGGAGAAACTTATGGAAATCAGCGAAACAATTTCACAGATAAACGAAATCAGCAAAAAATCTGAGCAGATTTTTCTTCAGCTCGGAAATCTCTTTCCATCGTTGCTGAATCGTGAGAGCGGAACTTCGCTTCAGGAATTGGGCGATATGTTCTCATCGCTTCGAAACAGCGACAGCGCATCGAAGGACAAGGAGAACGTGCTTTTCTCGGATTACGGTGCGAAATATGACCCGTTGTTCAACCAGCTCAACGGAAAAATCGAAGACTTGAAGTTGCTCGACAAGATGATTGCCGAAATCAAGGAAGACTCGGAGCAGATGGAGCTTATCGCCCTCAATGCGATGGTCATCTCGATTAAGTCGGGCGAAAAAGGTCAGGCATTCTCGCGAATCACAGAAAACCTCCAGAGGCTCTCGAACGACATGAACCTCTTCGCAAGCGAACTGAGCGACGAGGAATCGCAGCTTCTTGCCCACATCAACACCCTCAAGGACATTTTCTCAGGCATTTTGGATGCACAGAAAAAACTTTCGGAGAAAGGCGCACTCGGAACATCCGATGTCCGTAACCTGATTTCAAGCGTTTCAAGCCCGATTGAGACGATGGAAATGTCTATCAACTCGATTTACCCGCCGATCCAGAAGGCAATGGAAGGATTGCAGCTGCAGGACATGATTCGACAGGCACTCGGCCACGTCCAGTCTTGCGTTCAGGAACTCGGACGCTCGTCTCGCCCGGCACCGGGAACAGACGAGGAGCTTGATTACGTCAGCTTCAACATCGCGCTCTACCAGCTCTGCGGCGAAGTTCTCAAGGACATCGACACATACGTCAACGAAAGCGTCGGCGTGTTCGACAAAAACTGGGCGAAAGTCGCAGAAACGCTCGATTCAGTCGAGAATTCAAGAATCGAATTTGAATCGAAATTCCTGACGAACTCACTCAGCGACGACAACATCGAAAAGAGACTCAATGCAATCATCGAGAATTTCCATTCGATGATGGGCGAGTTCAACACATACCATCTTGTACAGAAGGATTTGCTCCACACTTGCCAGAACATCACGGAACGCGCACGCATAATCTATGCGGTGTTCGACAACTTGCGCCCTGTCATGAGCCGTCTGCACCACGTCAGAATCCTGCAGCAGATTGAGGTCGCGAAAAACGACGCAATCAAGTCGGTTCAGGATTCAGTCACCGACATGGACAACCTCATCAGCTCGGCGAACAAATCGCTCGACACGATGCAGGCGCTCCTTGAGTCGTTCATCGCGGACACAAGCTCAATGCTCACAACGTTCACGACTTCGATTTCGAAGGACAACGAGAGCATGGTCAACCTCCGCGCGTCAAAGAACAAGTTCTTCGAGGAACTGAAAGTCGGTCAGGGTCGCGTCGCGGCAATCATCCAGAACTTCACGGTGTTCCCGGACGGATTCCAGCAGAAATGCGTCGTCGTCCAGCAGAACCTCCAGGACCTCAAGAACCTCGGAACTTCGCTCGAGACGTTCATCAACGAAATGAAACGCGCAGAATCAGACCTTTTGGTGAAGAAAAACGCATTGATGAGCCAGAAAGGAATTTCTTCTTGGAAAATCAAGAACAGCAAATTCAGCGACCTCATCAACAAATTCACTATTACGGCACACAAAGAAGCTGCCGGAAAAATCGGCGGGTTCAGCATTGAGAAGGGCGCGGCTTCTGGAGAAGTGACATTCTTCTAATATGAAATGAACAGGTACTTTGACAACCACTTTCAGAGAGATGTCGTCACGATTTATCCTGGCGAGTTTTATTCGACGAAAGAAAATGAGATGATTTCCACCGTTCTCGGCTCATGTGTGAGCATTGTTCTGTACGATGTGCAGAATCATGTCGGTGGAATAAATCATTTCATGTTGGCAAAGGACTCCAGCCTGAAAAGCGATGCTTCATGCGATGCCGTCAAAAAGCTCGGAAAATTCGGCGAGTATGCGATTGATTTGCTGATTGCCGATTTGGAGAAAAAAGGCGGTGTCCTTTCAAATTTCGAGGCGAAAGTGTTCGGGGGCGGAAACATCTTCAATCTTCCAGATATCGACGCGCAGGTCGGTAACGTAAACAGCAAATTCGCCTTCGAGTACCTGGAAAAACTGAACATCCCGATTGTCAAGTCGAACACGGGCGGCTCTCTTCCGAGAAAAATATTTTTTGACCCGAAAACACAGAAAGTTTTCATGAAGCTTATCGACAACCACCATGTGCGCGACGCAAACGGCAACGCATGCATGACGGAAAAAGACGACGTAATAGAGAGAATCGGAAAGCAGGAGAAGGCGCTTGCCGACAAAATAAAGAAAACTGTCTACACCGGAATGAAAATCGAGCTGAAAGCAGTGAAAAATCTTTTTGATGACGAAGAATAGACCTGTTCGGAAAATGAATGCCGAACAGGTCTATTTGTTTTTAAATTCAGAAAATTTCTATTTCGCTCTCGTTCGGCTTACGTTGAGCGTAAATCAGCTCAAGCATCGACACGACGGCTCTTTTCGGCTTTGCAAAACGATTTCTGTGGCTCAAAAGAAAATGCTCAGCGTCCAGCGATTTGAGCTCCTGGATTTCCTTTTGAAGAAGCTGCGTATTGTAGAATTTCCGTTCGCGTTTGTATCCGTAAACCGTAGCGTCGCCAAGAAAAACATAATCCCCTGCCTGCATATAGAGCGAACCTTTCGAGTGGCTGCTTGCGATTTCTGAAATCCTGATTTTTATTCCGTCGTCAATTTCAACCGGAAGCTCGACAACTTCCGTGTTTTCTTCAAAATTGATTTTTTCCGACTGAGAAAGGCGCGGCGTAGCAGAATCATGCGAATCGTGCAGCGACTGAGAGTCCTTGATGATGTTCAGATATTTGAGGGTGAGTTTGCCAAGATAAATTTTGTCAAAACTTGTTCTTGTCAAATTCGCAGTGTGGTCCGTATGGAAATGAGAAATCACAGCAATCTTCTTTTTTCTTTCCGACTTTGCATTCAGACCTGTGTCGTAATTCTCTATGAATTCAGCGACTTCCTCGTTCGCACCGACATCGTAAAACCAAACAGCATCGTCTCCCTCAATGATACCGACGTCGGCGGAAAGCGGATTTTCTGTGGCAGGAATGTAAGAAATCCTGTCCGTTATTCGAATTGCTTCCATAAGGATTTCATTATACACCCAACAGGCATATCTTAAAACAATACATTTTCGATATGCCTAGAAGAGTGCGGTTTATGAATTCATGCTGATTTTTTGAAGAATCGTCAGTTCACTTTTATCTGTCCGAAGACTTTTCCGAGCGAGTCGTGGATTACGAGGTCGCATCTTGAATCCGCCTGCGTGCTGCTTTTGTTTATCATCACGATATTTTTTCCCTGGAAATACCTGATGAATCCCGCGGCAGGATAAACGACGAGCGAAGTTCCGCCGATTATGAGCGTGTCGGCGGTCGAAATCGCTTCGACGGCACCGTTTATGACATTCTCGTCCAGCCCTTCCTCGTACAGGACAACATCGGGCTTCACGATTCCGTTGCATTTCGTGCAGTGCGGAATTTTGTCCGGCGAATTTTCACTTTGGGCAATGAAATCGATTCCGTAAGGCTCGCCGCAGTTCATGCAGAAATTCCGGAGAGTGCTTCCGTGCAGCTCGTAAACGCATTTGCTTCCCGCAGCCTGATGAAGCCCGTCGATGTTCTGCGTCACGATTGCGCTGAGTTTTCCGGCTTTCTCAAGTTCCGCAAGTTTCAGGTGCGTGGTGTTCGGCTTCACGTCTTTTATTATCAGTTTTTCCCTGTAAAATTCGAAGAAATCCTTCGTCTGCTTGTCAAAGCAAGTCCGCGAAACCATGTACTCAGGCGGCATCTTCCATTTCTGGCTGTACAGTCCGTCCTGGCTTCTAAAGTCCGGGATTCCGCTTTCTGTGGAGACACCTGCGCCCCCAAAAAACACAATCCGGCTCGACTCGTCGATGATTTTCTGAAGCCTTGCGATTTTCTCATCGAGAGAAGTTTCTGTAAGTTCAGTTTCTTCCATGTGATTTCCTCCATGTTTTATATTGAATTTAATTTTACAACAAAAAATGCTCTAAAAAAATCCGCGTTTGTTATTGACACAAAAATAAAGTTAGCATATTCTAACAATCAGTTAGGCGTTGCTAACTAGTACCTCTGAAAAAGCCGCCTGAATAAGTCCCAGACGGCACTAATAGCGGAAGCAAAAGCATTTTGACTGTTTCGTGGTTTTGCTTCCGTTATTTTTTGCAGCGTCGAAAAGTCGAAAACTGGAGGATTTTGGAATGAGCTTTGACGAGACTATCATACATTGCGCTGCACCTTCGCTGTGCGGAATCAAGCCGGCTTCTCTTTTTTCGATGGACGGCGAATGCTACAACTCCGGGCGAAAATACCTTGCCGAGTGCAAAAAGGATTTTTCACGCTCCAAGAAATATTTTGTTCCGCTCAAAAAATCCGAGAAGCGAATTCTCTTTTTCGTGTTCGACAAAAAACTTCTTGAGGAAGTGTGCTCTTGTGCAAAAAACAGCGAATACCTTAGAAAAAAAGGATATCCGACCGAGAAAGGATTCGGCGCGGTTCTTTCGGAGCTTCTTCATAGGCTTATGTTCAGCGAAAGTTTTCCGCATGAGGTCGGCATTTTCTTGGGCTATCCGCTTGAGGATGTAATCGGGTTCGAAAATGATTCCTCGAAATTCAAATATTCGGGATTCTGGAAAGTTTACGGCGACATCGGAAAAGCAGAAAAACAGATGCAGATGTACAAAGCGTGTACAAAAAAGTGCATGGATTTTTTAGAAGGCGGGAATTCTCTCGTGACTTCGATAAAACGATATAAAAAATTTTCAAGCGATTTAAGCTAAGGAGTAAAAAATGGCAAAAACAGCGATTGTCTATTCAACTACGACAGGAAATACGGAGGCTATGGCGACCGCGCTGAAAAATGCGGCAGGCGAAGGAGCTTATTTTTCTAGTGCAGATTCAGCGGATTCTGCAGAAGTTCTTTCTGCGGATTTGATTCTTCTCGGCTCGCCTGCAATGGGTGCGGAACAGCTCGACGAGAACATGGAAGTTTTCTTTTCGGGAATCGAAAGCCAGATTGCAGGAAAGAAAATCGGATTGTTCGGTTCGTATGACTGGGGCGACGGCCAGTTCCTCATCGACTGGTCGGACAGAGTAACGGCGGCCGGCGCAACGCTCGTAGGAACCGCAAAGTCCCATCTGAACGAAGAACCTGAAGCCGCCGTTGCACTTCTCAAATAAATTCCAGAATTATTTTCCGAATTCCACGGAACCTACTTCGAAAGTGCTCTTCACGTCGTTCAGCGGCAGTGTGAGCACTTTTCTTGTCTGGTTCTTGCGGCCGAAATTCGTGTAGACTTCCGCCTGCACTGTGACCGGCTGCAAAAGCTTCTGCTGGTGGTTTCCAAAATAGTTCGCCTCGATTTTGTATGTGCCCGGCTTTGCGTTTCGGATGCAGAATTCTTCAGGGCCGTAGCCTTGAGTGAAGTCGCGCGACATTCTTCCGCCGATTCTTGTGTTTTTGTGGCCGTAATAGCATTTTTCGCCGTTCGGGTCAGTCACCCACAAATCAACGTCGCAGTCGTCAGTGTTCCATGTCAGAACGATTCTGATGTCGCAGTCAAAGTTGTATCTCAGTTTTGAATCGACCTCGGACGAATCGACAATAGACGTGGCGATGATTGCGTTCATGTCGTTCAGGCAGATTTGCTGAATCTCGTCGTAACGCCAGTCCCACTGTCTTGAAGCGACGAACCAGAGATTTTCAACCGCCTTTTTCTTTTCGCCGGCAAGGTTGCAAGCGAGTGCCAAATCCCTTCTGAACTGCGGAATTTCGGCGCGGATTTTCGTGAGACGCTCGAAAATCGGAATCGCAAGGCTGTATTTTTCGCGCTCCACGAGTTTGTAGCCGAGCGCGCGAAGAATGTCCGTGTTCTCAAGGTTCATTTCCGCAAGGTTCGAAAGGATTCTTTCGGATTCGGCTTTCAAATCCTCTTCCGCGAAATAATCGGAAACCTCGATGAAGAACGAAGGAGATGCGCCGTATTCTTTTTTCAGCTCGATGTACTTTGCATACATTTTGTCGGTCGCAGTTTTTTTAAGGATAGAAAGATATTTTGCGTCGGAAGTCCAAGCCTTGAGAGCAATCGTGCCCCCGTTTCCGTTTGCAGCCTGTGCAGCTGCCTGTGCTTCCGATTTTGACTTCTCTCTCATTTCTGCCGAAGCAGGAACTGCATTTCTTCCTGCGATTTTCGACGCTACAAGAGAATCGACAGGCAGAGCTTCCCTTTCTTCCAGCACGTCTTCCATGCGAACTTCCGATTCCTGAATATCCTCAGTTTCGTAAACAACGCTCTCGTCGGCATTTCGCTCCGATGCCCTTGCAGATGCCGTTGCGGTTTTTGCTTTTGAAAGACCGAACCAAGAACGGCCTTTCGCCTGTTTCTTTTTTTTCTCGGCATCCTGAATTTCTTTCTCGAAATCCTTCGGTGTCTTCTTCCACCATTTTTTGAATTCTTCAAAGCGGGTGTAGATGATTTCAGGGATTCCGTTTTTTCCGCCGTCGTCAGCTTTTCCCTGGTTCATGCGCGAGACGATTTTGTCGTACTCCGCTTTCAGCTCGTCCGGCGGGACGATTCCGTGCTGCGCGTACTGCAATGCGGTTTCAAGGACGATGAGCGAAGTTTCTTCCGTCACCACAGAGAATTTCTTTGCGGTCTCAAGGATTTCAGCGCGGTTCGATTCTTTGTCGGTCTCAAGCTCGTTTATTTTTTTCGTTGCCCACAGACGCGCGATTTTCGGAGAATCTGCCGAGTCAACAGCAGAAATCTTTTTCTCGACGACTTTTTCGGCTTTTCCGTTCCGCCCGAGCGTGATTTTTACAGTGCCGCTCTTTTTTTTGAGGATTCCTGCGACAGAGAAACCGTTCTCCACGACTGTTCCCTTTCGCGGATAAACGTCGCTTATTGCGTTTGCATCAGCTTCAACGCTCAAAACCCGGAGCGGATTTTCCTGCATTTTTGCAACGGCGTTTTTTGCATCAAGCTCGTTCAGGTTGACGAAGATTCCGTTGTTTTCGTTCGCGATTTTCTTAAGATTCGAGAAATTCGCGGACGAAGAAGAATTCACTGTCGAAATGCAAACGTTTTTCGGATTTGTGAAATTTCCCCAGTTGTCGATTCCGTCCGTGAAAAGAAGAATCTCGGACGAAGCGAATTTTGAAAAGTCGATGTTCAGATTCGTCGCTCCGTCAAAATCCTGCTTTTTTATGAAAGACTCGACTTTCGAAAAATCATCTGTCGCGTCCAAAGTGCCCACGATATCGTTTGCAAACGCGGTCACGCTGATTTTCGGTTTGCCGAGTTCTTCCGAATATTTTTTGAGGAATTCGATTTCCTTTGCGATGTTCCTGTTTTTCGCGGAAGAAGATACATCGAAGAAAACTGCGATGCTCGATTTTTTTTCTTTTGCGGCAGGCGGAAGAGACGCGTTCTCGTAAAAATAGAAATACGTGTCAGTTCCGAGTGTCTGCGTGAAGATTTTTCCGATAGAATCAGAATCTATTGCGGCAAATTCGTTTGCGGAAAGCTCTTTTTCGAACGTTATCTGAATTTTCCTGATTCCGCGTGAAGGAATCGGGTAGACGCGCGTCTTGAAATTGTTTCCGACGGTCTTTTCCACGAATCCGGGGTCAACGCCCTTCCGCACTTCGGCTTCAAAAACGGTGCGCGCCTTTTCTTTTTCGACGACAACGCCCTGCCGCATTTTGCCGTTCACGTCCAGAGCGTAGCCCACAACGTTCTCACCGTCCTCAAGCGCGAAACTGAATTCGCCCTCAAGAATCCTGTCAGTCTGGTTTTCGAACATGAATTCTACTGTCGTGGATTTTATGTTCCCGATTGTTTCCTCGGTTCTTGTGACCTCGAAAGACCTGACGCTTCCTTCCGGCGCGTTCTTCACTTCCATCTTGAACCTTTTGCCGCCGCCGTTCGACTGTGCGACTACAAAAGATGTGAGGGAAAATAGAAATAGCTTAAAAATATTCTTCATGACTTTTATGTTAATACACAAAAGCAAAAATTCTAGTGCAAAATCTCATTCATAATGGCGTGTTTTCAACAAGTTTGCTGATTTTTTTACTATATTTAATCTTGAGGAAATTATGGATAATAAAGAGAACATCAAAGAGAACACAAACGAAATCATCAACGAGAACATCAGAGAGGACTCTGAGGAAAAGAACGAAAAGCTCAAATGGAATGTCGCAAACGCACTTTCGGTCGTGTACGAGAAACTTCACAATTCAAAACTCCGCTTCAAGAAGACGCAGAAATTCAACGAGGCGATGACAAGGCTCATGGAATACATGGGCACAACTGAAATTCAGACTTGGATTATGTCGATTATACTCGCATTGTATTTTGAATCCCCAGAGGTGACATGGGACATTTCGGATTTGAGGCGCGATGTCGATTGCGATGCTTTGAAAACAGCGACATGGAGAAGCGAAATCGAGCATCTGAAAAAGATGCATTACCTGCAAAGCTCACGCAGCTCGACTTTTTATCCGACGGACACAATCTGCCTCGCGGTTTCCAACAACGAGAAAATCGTGATTGACCCGAACGAATTCAACGTGGATTTTTCGAAATTCGTCTCTTACGTCGCAGACCAAGTTGAAAACAGGATTTCCGACAATGTTTCAGTCCACCGTTTTTTCCACCGCATGAGGAATTACGAAGCTGAAAACGAAAATCTCGAAATCGTCAAAAAAATGAGGATGCTCTGCAACGACATTCACGACCGCGTTTTCTTCTACGACTGCTGCAGCGACTATCTGCACGGCGCGGACACGAATCTGAGCGCGACTATCAACGATTTGTACGAAGGCCACGAGAGATTCATTCACGCGGAAGATTTCATCAACGAAAAAAACATCCTCATCGAAAAGGGACTCATCGAATTCACGACGAAAGGCAATATGCGCGACACGGAATTCACCCTCACCGAAAAAGGCGTTGAAATAATGGCGGGAGAGCAGAGCCAGCTTTTCGTCAAGAAAATCGACGAGAAACTTCTGATTCAGCCGGAGAAAATAAAAGAGAAGAAGCTTTTCTACAGCAAGGAAAATCAGGAGCAGATTGACATTCTGAAAAACGCGCTTGAGCCAGAAAAAATGAAAGCGATTCAGGAACGTCTGAAAAACGAGGCATTGCCAATCGGCGTGGCTGTTCTTTTGTACGGTGCGCCTGGAACCGGAAAAACCGAGAGCGTCTTTCAGATTGCGAAGGCGACAGGAAGACCGATTGTCCACGTTGACATCAGCGACACGAAATCGTGCTGGTTCGGCGAAAGCGAAAAAAAGATAAAGGAGCTTTTCAAGAATTACCAGAAAATGTGCGACGAGGCTTCAAAGCTTTCCGACGGAATGACGCCGATTCTTCTTTTCAACGAGGCTGATGCCGTTTTCTCAAGGCGAAAGGCGAATGCGACGTCTTCCGTTGACCAGACCGAGAACGCGATGCAGAACATCATTCTTGAGGAAATGGAAAACCTCAAGGGAATAATGATTGCGACGACAAACCTTGCTGACAATCTCGACCCGGCTTTTGAAAGGCGTTTCCTCTTCAAGATAAAATTCGAGAATCCAAGCGTCGAATGCAAAAGGCTGATTTGGCAGAACAAGCTTTCCTGGCTTTCCGAAAAAGACGCGCAGGCTTTCGCGGAACGCTACGAATTCTCGGGCGGACAAATCGACAACATCGTCCGAAAAGTCACGATGAACGAAGTGCTTACGGGCAACAGACCTTCGATAAAAGAAATCGACGATATGTGCCGCGTCGAGAAGCTCTGCAAGGATTCCTCGCAGCGGATAGGATTTTTCGATTACTAAGAAAACTCTTATACTTATATCTGTTAACAATCGAGCCAAAAATAGCGATTATCTAAATGACTGTAATTTAATCAGTTAAGATTCTTTTAACAAAAAAGACGAGGTCATTTATGAAAAAGTTAGTCGCATTTACAGCCGTGATGTTCAGTTTTGCATCGGTATTTGCAATTACGGGCAAGGAAGTCGTGGAGAAATACTTCGAGATGAATCCTGCCCCTTTGTTCAGCAAAACTGAATTCAAAGTCGAAACATTCAAGAACGGCAAAATTGAAGACTCAATCACGCTAGTTCAGTTCGGACGCAACAAGAACGATTTGACGGAAACAGTTTTTGAAGTCACGAAAAACCCAAGCCTGAAAGGAACCCGCTTTCTCCAGTCGCAGAAGACAAAATCTGCGGACGCAAGATGGATTTACATGCCGTCGCTCAAGGCTGTCAGAAAAATCGGCTCCAACGACGGCGCAAAATCATTCGTCGGAACGGAATTCACATACAACGACACCGCGCTCAGAACAGTCGAAAAGGACACGCACGAGCTTGTCTCTGAGAACCAGTCGCTGACACTCGGCGGAACAACATACAACTGCTACGTCGTCAAATCAGTTCCCGTTCAGAAAAAGGGACTTGAGTACGACAGCAGGGTTCTGTATTACGACAAGAACACTTTCATTCCGGTAAAAATCGAATATTTCGACAAAACAGGAAAGATGACGAAAGTAGTAGAAGTAAAGCAGCTCGACAAACTTCAGGGTGCGGGCGGAAAGACACACAACGTAAGAAGAGTGACAGACTTCACGAACACGCAGACGAACCGCCGTTCGACGCTCACCATACTGTCGATGGAGCTGGACAACGAGCTGAAATCAACATATTTCACGCAGAACTGGCTTAGCACAGGAAAAGAATAAAACACGCCAGCAACATTTAGCTGATTCAGCGAAGCCGAAACAACACGGCTTCGCTTTTTTTTGCTATTGACCATTTTTGCGTAAAAGTCTAGATTATCCGCATACATCAAAGGCGATGTACAAATTCTTTTTCAGACAGAAGAACTTGTACATCGCCTTTCTTGTTTTAAATCAAGAAAAGTTTTATGGGGGAAATAGATATGCCAAATGTACCAGAAATGTTTGGAAGCAAAGTCTTCAATCAAAAGACGATGAAAGACCGCTTGCCAAAAGAGACTTTCAAGGCGCTCAAGAAGACTCTTGATGCAGGAGCACCTCTTCAGCTTGACGTTGCGAATGTCGTAGCTCATGCGATGAAAGAATGGGCTATTGAGAACGGAGCAACGCACTTCGCTCACTGGTTCCAGCCGCTCACAGGAATCACGGCAGAAAAGCATGATTCTTTCATCAACCCGCAGGATGACGGAACTGTAATCATGTCGTTCTCCGGAAAGGAGCTCGTGAAAGGTGAACCTGATGCTTCTTCTTTCCCTTCTGGCGGTCACAGAGCAACATTCGAAGCTCGCGGCTACACTGTTTGGGATCCGACTTCATACCCATTCATAAAAGAGCACACTCTCTGCATTCCGACTGCATTCTGTTCGTACACGGGAGAGGCACTGGACAAGAAAACTCCGCTCCTCCGCTCAATGGAAGCTCTGAATGTGCAGGCAAAGAGAATCCTCAAGCTTTTCGGAAAAGATGTTTCGCACGTCGCGACGACTGTCGGACCTGAGCAGGAATATTTCATCGTTGACCATGATTTGTGGTCGCAGAGAAAAGACCTCCGCATGACAGGACGCACGCTCTTCGGCGCAAAACCATCGAAGGGACAGGAAATGGACGACCAGTATTTTGCGGCTCTCAATCCGAGAATCGTAAAATACATGGAGGATTTGAACGAGACTCTCTGGAAGTACGGAATTCTCTCAAAGACAGAGCACAACGAAGTCGCACCGGCTCAGCACGAGATGGCACCGATTTTCTCCACGACGAACATCGCTGTTGACCAGAACCAGCTCACAATGGAAATCATGAAGAAAGTCGCGAAGAGACACGGACTTGAATGTCTCCTTCACGAAAAACCATTTGCTGGCGTTAACGGCTCTGGAAAGCACAACAACTGGTCAATGTCAACGAATCTCGGCGAGAACCTTCTTGAGCCGGGAACGACACCGGAATCTAACGCGCAGTTCCTTCTTTTCCTGACTGCAATTCTGAAGGCTGTCGATGAAAACCAGGACTTGCTGCGAATTTCAGTTGCGTCTGCAGGAAACGACCACCGTCTTGGCGCGAACGAGGCACCGCCTGCAATCATTTCAGTTTACCTCGGCGACGAGCTTTACAAAGTGCTTGAATCGATTTACAGCGACAAGCCTTATGCTGCCGACAAGACTGACAAAATGACAATCGGCGTTGACGTTCTTCCTCCGATTCCGAAGGATTCAACAGACAGGAACAGAACTTCGCCGTTCGCATTCACAGGAAACAAATTCGAATTCCGTTCGTGCGGTTCCGCGCTTTCGATTGCAGGTCCGAACACCACGCTCGACTCAATCGTCGCATACACGCTCAAACAGTTCGCCGACGAGCTTGAAAAGGCAGAGGATTTCAAAACTGCGCTCAACGCATTGATTTCACGCGAGGTCAAAGCGCACTGGAGAATCGTATTCAACGGAAACGGATATGACGACGCATGGAAAGCAGAGGCACACAAGCGCGGACTTCTTGAGCTCAAGACAACGCCTGACGCAATGGAGCATTACCTGGACGAAAAGAACGTGAAGCTCTATACGGAGATGGGCGTTTACACAAAGCAGGAAATGGAAGCACGCTACGAGACAAAGCTCGAAAAGTATTCGCAGATTCTGAACATCGAAGTTCAGACGATGCTTGAGATGATTTCAAAAGACATCCTTCCTGCCGCTTACAAATACATAAGCGCAGTTTCAAGAACTGTAATCGATTTGAAATCAGTCGTTCCAGGCGCAAAGGCTTATGCTGAGTCTTCGCTCCTGTCAAAGCTCGACGGACTTGTTGATTCCCTTGCGACAAAAGCAGAGGAACTTTCGAAAGTCCACCTGGCTGCGAAAGGCGGTTCAGACGTGATGGCAGTCGCAAAGGCTTATGCATACAACGTTCTTCCTGTAATGGCAGAAGCACGCGCAATCGCGGACGAGATTGAGCCGCTTCTCGGAGAAAGCTACAAGCCTTATCCATGCTATGAGGACTTGCTTTTCAAGGTCTGATTCAATCTAAAACTTAGTTAAGAAAGACATTTTTTTCGTACAAGGGCGTACGCGGATTTTTACCATCAGAAGTTTTCGGAAATTTTTCGAAAAGTCTTCTGGTGAGTATTGAATCGTGTACGCCTTTTTTTATGTGCAATTAAAAATATATGCAATTAAAAATCAGGAGGTTCTTATGGAACAGCAGATTGCAGAAATATTGGCAAAGTCGAACAGCGCGTTGTTCGGCGTTTGGTTCTTGATTGGCGCGGCACTCGTCTTCTGGATGCAGGCCGGATTTGCGATGGTTGAAACCGGCTTTACGCGTGCGAAAAATGCCGGCAACATCATAATGAAGAACCTGATGGATTTCTGCATCGGAACGGTAATGTTCTGTATCATCGGTTTCAGCTTGCTCCTCGGCGAGGACTTGGTCGGTTTCATCGGAAAACCAGGATTCGATTTGTTCACTTCGTATGCCACATTTGACTGGTCGAATTTCGTTTTCAACCTCGTGTTCTGCGCTACAACGGCGACAATCGTTTCTGGCGCAATGGCAGAGCGCACAAAGTTTCTTTCATACTGTGTCTATTCAGCTGTGATTTCCGGCCTGATTTATCCGATTGAAGCACACTGGATTTGGGGCGGCGGCTGGCTTTCCGAGCTCGGCTTCCACGACTTTGCAGGTTCATGCGCAATCCACATGGTCGGCGGAATCTCCGCGTTGATTGGCGCGAAGCTTCTCGGACCTCGCCTCGGAAAATTCAACAAGGACGCGAATGGAAATATCACAAAGGTGAATGCGTTCCCAGGACACAACCTTCCAATCGGTGCGCTCGGCGTGTTCATCCTCTGGTTCGGTTGGTACGGATTCAACGGCGCGGCTTGTACTTCTGTCGAGCAGCTCGGCTCAGTCTTCCTTACAACGACCGTAGCTCCGGCAGTCGCAACTGTGGCTTGTATGATTTTCACTTGGATAAAGTACGGAAAGCCTGATGTTTCAATGTGTCTGAACGCCTCTCTTGCGGGACTCGTCGCAATCACAGCTCCTTGTGATGTCACTGACGCTACAGGAGCTACAATCATCGGTCTTGTCGCCGGATTCCTCGTATGCTTCGGCGTATGGCTCATGGACAACAAGCTTCACATCGACGACCCGGTCGGTGCAGTTGCAGTCCACATGATGAATGGTATTTGGGGAACAATCGCAGTCGGTCTTTTTGCAAATCCGAGCGTTCCAGGCGCATCTGAAATCGGTGCGGGCGTTTTCTTCGGCGGCGGCTTCCATCAGCTCGGACTTCAGCTTGCGGGATTTGCGACAGTTGCAATCTGGACTGTCATAACGATGATTATCGTCTTCGCAATCATCAAGAAGATTTTCGGGCTCAGGGTCACGGCGGAAGAGGAAATCCTCGGACTCGACAAGCTGGAGCACGGAATCGACACTTCTTACGCGGGATTCGCTTCGCAGTTCTCGCCGGAAGAAATCGAAGAGGCAAAAGAAGCACATATCGATTTGCACATCGAGAATGCAGTTCCTGTCATCAAGTCTTCAACTTCCGACAAGGCGATTAAGGAAGTCGTAATCGTGACACGCCAGAGCAAGTTCGACGCGCTCAAGAACGCGCTCAACAAAATCGGCGTAACGGGAATGACAGTCAGCCGCGTCATGGGTTGCGGTCAGCAGAAGGGCGCGCCTGAGTACTACCGCGGTATTCCAGTGGAAATCAACCTCGTTCCGAAAATCCGCGTGGATATCGTAGTTTCGAAAGTTCCTGTCTATGATGTAATTTCGGCAGCGAGAAAGGCACTTTACACAGGTCACATCGGCGACGGAAAAATCTTCGTCCACGATGTCGAAAATGCGGTGAAAGTCCGAACAGGCGAATCCGGCTACGACGCATTGCAGTCGGAAGACGAATAAAAAAATTATTCGTAAAAATTGTGATTCGAACGTCAGGTGACGTTTGGATAATATATCGTCCCTGCTGATGAATAACCCCGGTCAGCAGGGGCATTTTTTTATACTCTGCCTTTTTCGTTTTCGATTTCGGAAAGGATTTTTTTTATCGGGTCGCTCCAGTTTTCGTCGGGGAGTTTTGAGCCTTCGTTCATGTAGTTCTCGAATGTCTGCTTCATGAAATTCCGCACGGTGTCGGCATCTTCTTCCGCGAAAAAATTCTGATTCCGAAACATATCGTCAAGGAATTTTCTCGCGTCATCAATGCTGAAAAACGACGGGTAATTCTTTGCGACAAGGTAGAGTGCGGCAGGAATGCAGTTCACGCTGTGCTGCTTCACATACAGAACAGAATCCGCGATGTCGATTGCGCCCTGATAAAGCTCCGTCTGCCATCTTTTGATTTCCTCTTCCGTGAAATTCTCGTCGATGAAAAGCTGCCTGTAAAATCCGTACACGAGAGAGACAGTCGCGATGTGAAGGCTCGGAACGCAAAGAAAATGCGGGTCGAGCGCGTGAATCTGCCTGAATTCGCGCATTTCGTTGTAGTCAGGGCGGTTCGTCGTGGTGAGCCTAAAATGGTAGACCTCGCCCGCAAGAAGGTAGAGTTTCCTGAACATCCGCATCCATTTTTTGCACGCCCTTCCGTAATTCACGAACGCAAGTCGTTCCGCAATCATCTCAAGCGGACGAACCCAGAGGTTTATGTAGTCGAGGTAAATCGAAACTTTTTCGGGCACGAACGGAACTTTTTTGTCGAGTTCATGCTCGACGTTGACAACCGGAATTTTTATGATTCTGAATTTTTCGAGGAACTGCAGAAGGAAGAATTCCCTGATGATGACAGCGAATGTCCTGAAATTCGTGAAAATTGCAATCGGATGGAAAACATGGTGAACGTATGCGAGCAGCGGATTGAAATCCCTGAGCCGTTTTCCGCTGCATTTTTCAATTCTCTTTTCAAGTTTCATAGCAATCTAATTTAACAATTACGGGGGAAAACTACTATAATTGAAACTCATGAAAACAAATATTCTTTACATTCACGGTTTCAACGGAAATTCGCAAGGCGGAACATACCAAGCCTTGAAAGAATTTTCATCCAGGATTTCAAAGTGCACGCTGCACACATTCCAGTTTGAGAAATTGCACACGGACGTTCCCGCGACGCAAAGAAAAATCGAAGAGATTTGCAGGGAAAAAGACATAAATCTTCTCGTCGGAGCTTCCCTCGGAGGTTTTTACGCGCTTGTTGCGAGAATCCCTGTAAGAAAAATCGCCATAAACCCATGCATGATTCCGTCAGTCGAAATTCCGCTTCTCAAAGACCGCGCGACAGGAGAAGCGATTACGCTTTTGCCGTCTGTAATCAGCAATTTCAAAAAGCTTGAATCTTACGATATTTATTCATCCGCATACGGCATTTTCGGAAAGCAGGACGAGACATTTCATTTTGACGAAAACCACAACTTCAGCCCGCTGTTCCAAAGAATCTTCCATTCGCAGAAAAAGAATTTCGTCCTCATCGACGGAAAGCACAGTCTAGAACAAGACGAGCTTGAAAAAGGCTTTTTCCCCGCGCTCGATTATTTTGGAATCAAGCACGAGTAAAGTAAAAACCGGTTATCTATTCATTATCGCGTCGATCGACTTGATGCAGGCGGTGCGCAAGCCGCTTTCTTCGAGGGATGCGACTCCGCGAATCGTGCTTCCGGCTGGCGAGCAGACATTGTCTTTCAGTACGCCAGGATGCTCGCCTGTTTCAAGCTGGAGCTTTGCTGAGCCGAGCACGGTCTGGCTTACGAGTTTGTACGCTGTTTTTCTTGGGATTCCGTACTTTACGGCAGCGTCCGCGTATGCTTCAAGGAAAAGGTCAACGAACGCAGGGCCGCAGCCTGTCACCGCACCGCCGATTCCCATGAGGGAATCAGGAAGCTCCTCCACGATTCCGAGTTTTGAGAAAAGCGACCAGATTTCCGCCCTTTCGCAGTGGTCGAGCGAATTTGATTTTTCGAAAAGGAAAACGCCCTCGTCCACCATTGCAGGAGTGTTCGGCATGATGAACTGGATTTTTGCGTGTTTGCCCAAGATTTCGCTGTATTTTTTGAAATTCCAGCCGAGCGCAATCGAAATGAAATTCTTGTCGTCCAAATCGTCTTTTATCTCCATAAGCACGCTGTCAATCTGATACGGCTTGCACGCCATGATTACTGTGTCCGCCGAAGAAACTGCATCTTTGAGGCTCTTGCACGGATTGAAACCGAACTTCTCTGCATTTGCGGCAAGTTTCTCCTGGTTCGGCGCATATGCAAAGATTTCATGCGGCTCGATTCCGTTCTTCACGAACCCCGCGACAAGTGCCTGCGCCATGTTTCCCATTCCGATAAAAGCGATTTTCTCCATTTTCTATTTCCTTAAAATTTTTAAATTGCAATTTAAATTACAAGAAGTTCTATTTTCACAAACTTCCGATAACGCTCGAAATCATTATCAAGCGTCAGTATGCTGAAATTGTTGTTTGCCGCAACAGCAGAAATCAAAAAATCGATGTGCGACCCCTGAACGCCATGCGAGCGGCAAGTGTTGAAAAATCTTGCCGCCGTAACGTAATCGTCCGTGGTTACTGGAAAATCCGTATAAATCGAGAGAACTGATTTTATCTTCTCGAATTTTTCTTCGCTTGCGATACCGCTTAACGATTCCTGACGGATTGCACCGATTATGACGATTTCGTTGTTGACGGCAAGCTCCTGTATTTTTCGTGCTATGCGCTCGTCTGTTTCATTCCGAGATTTTTTCCTGAAAAAGTTCGACCAAACTGAAGAATCTATGATTGTTTTCATATACTCCGAGCCTTTTTGTAGTCGTAGTCGTCATAATACTCAACAGTGCCGAACATCTGCATCAGTTCCTTTATTTTTCCTCGTTTCTCAAGGAATTCCCAAATCGCCTGATTCACAAGTTTGTCTTTCGTATCAAACTTAGGAGTTGCTCCGATTTTCATCGCCTCGTCCAAAAGTTTCTCGTCAACGTTTACTGTGATTGTCGCATTTCCTTCCATAAAGACCTCCTTATAAAACGCGTCATGAACCGCATTTATTCCGCTATGAAAAGTGTGCCGGTCGCGTTGCCGCTTGCAAGGTCGTCGAGGATGTTTTCTCGTCCGCCGTTTGCAAGAAGAAGCGGGATTCCGTAGACCGTCGTTTTTTCGGCAGCCTGGATTTTCGTCTCGATTCCGCCGGTTCCGAACGAATTTGTGCCGCCGATTCTGATTGTCTTTCGCAGAACGTCGATGTTGTCAACGACCTCAATCAGTTTTGCGTTCGGGTTCGTTTTCGGGTTGTCGGTGTAGATTCCGTCGATGTCGCTGAAAAGGATGAGCAAGTCTGCGCTCCAGAGAATTGCGGTGAGCGCGGAAAGGTTGTCGTTGTCGCCGATTGCGAATTCGTCGGTTGAAACTGAATCGTTCTCGTTGATAATCGGAACTACGCCCTCGTCCGCCAATGTGAAAATCGTGTTGCGGATGTTCAGCGAGCGGTGGTTGTCCTCAAAATCATCTTTCGTAAAAAGAAGCTGCCCGACGTGAAGAGCGTATTCGCCGAACGCGCTTCTCCACTGTGTCATCAACTCAACTTGTCCGATTGAAGCAAGTGCCTGACGGAAATGCACGTCCTTTTTCCGCGCCCATTCTTTGAGGGTGGAAACGCCCGAGACCTGCGCGCCCGACGAAACGACCACGACATGCTTTCCCGCGTCGATTAAATTTTTGCACTGACGCGCAAAATTCCGCATGAAATCAGTGTTCTGCGTGCCGTCCGCCTTTGCAAGCGTGTTCGATCCGATTTTGATTACAATCTTCCGTGAGTCCGCAATCATTTGACTTATTGTTGAATTTTCAGACATTTTTTTCTCCAGTTTGCTCGTGATATTCACCACACGCTGATTTTATCAAATTTTCAATTTTTGATTTTGATTCTGCAGCCGAGATACAATGTGCTTTCAAAAATATCCGCGCCGCTCGGCTGGTCGGTTATCAGATACCAGTCGGAATAGAGGTCGCCAACGAGAGTTTTTCCGAAAAGAAAACTGATTTTTGACACGATGTCGAATCTTTTGTTTATGGAAAATGCGATTTTCGATGAGATTTTCGAATATGCGAAGTTGCCTGTCTGGATTGCGTGGTAGATTGAATCGGAAGACGAACCGTGGTGAACGTCCTCCGAAGAAAAATAGACGAAAGGAGAAACTAACGCGTCAAAAACAAAGCTGAATCTATATGCGGAGAAACCGACTTTGATTCCCGCCCACGAAAAAAACGAATGCCTGTAATAATCGATTCCGCCAAGACGCTTTCGGACGTATTTTTGTTTTTCCTCGCTCCAATAATATTCGCTCGGAAACTGGGCTGCTTCCTCGTCGTACCAGTTGTGATTTTTTCCGTCGGACGAATATTCGCTGTGACCGTACCATCCGCGTGCGTCTCGCCCCCGCGAAAACGAATCGTAGGAATACTGGACGGAAAAAACAGGCGCAATAAAAAATCCTTCAGTTTTTAATGCGTCGAATGAAAGCGAAAGGGACAAATCGTAGTTTCCGGTAGAATCGATGTCGCCGACTGAATATGTCGTTTTCATCGAATAATCCAAAGTGTTCAGCCAGTCGGAATCTTTCATCTCGCCGCAATTTATCTGAACCGCAGAATCTGCCTGAAATTCCGCATGGAAACGGCTCAGCGAACATTCCGCGGTCGCACCGTAAAGAAAAACGTTTCTGTCCCATTCAAGAAGGCTGATTTTTTTCGAGTTGTCGCGGCTGTGATACAAAATCTCGTTCAGCCCTCCTTGCGAATGCGCAACGAACGGAGTAAGCGACAACGAAAAATCGAGCGCGAAACAAAACGGAACGTGAAGAACAAAAATCAGCGCAAAAATGAACTTTTTCACTTTAGAAAACTCTCACGCAAAATCCGAGGGAAAAATCAAAGTAATGCTCGCCCGCGCCGCCGTCAGCGTCGGTAGATTTCGTGTATGCGGTTGCGGAAATTGTTTTGATGTAATCGTCGCCGCGAAGGACGCGCACATACAGCCAAGAAAAATCCGCCACGAGTGAAAATCTAGAGCTGAACTTGAAAGATTCTGCGATGTGCCATTTGAATGCGGAAAAGAAGCCCGGTGTTTTGTCGCCGTACATCCTTTTTGTAAGCAGGTGAGTGTCAATCGATTCCGCATAAAGATATGGCGAAACTTGGAATCCTGTCGAAACAGAAAGCGGATTCGGAAAGTCGAATTCGGTTTCGAATCCGAGCCAGAAAATGTACGTTTTCCGCTCGTAGGAAATCACGTCGCCGTCAAGATTGTAGACAGAGCGGTTTGATTCGTCGTCGTAAGGTGAATAAAAGCCTTTCGAATTCGTGTTTCCGTACCATGCAGTTCCGTTTTTTGCGATAAAACTGATTGAATTGTAATCGAATCCGACGAACGGCTTCACATCGATTGTTGTGATTCCGAATGTTCCGAGCGGAATATCGGCACCAAGTTTTACGGAAAAATCAAAGTCGCTTTCCAAATAGTTATCGCTGACCGAATAATTCGTCTTGTACTGATAATCCGAAGCGTTTTTCAGCTGCACATTCATCCAGTCCGAATCTATCATCGTTCCGCTTTTTCTCGGGATTCCGAGCGAGAACTGAGTATTGACGAAGAATCTTTTCAAATTCGCATCGATTTTTGCCCCATAGAGGAATTCGTTCTGCAAATCCCAGTTCAGCTCGCTGAGCTTGTCGTCGTCGTAATCGCATTCTTTCAGAAAGACATATTCGTCAACCTGCCCGTTGCGGACGGCGAAAACAGGCTCGACCGAAAGAGAAAACTCATCCGAAAATCCGCAGACGGCACCAACAAAAGCAAAAAGCAGCGCAAAAAAAAACTTTTTCAATTCCCAATCCTCAAGTTTTAAATTTTCAGTTTTCAGTTCTCAACTTTCAACTTTCCACTTTCAACTTTCAATCGGGTCAACGCCGAATATCGACTTGAACTGTTTCCTCGTCGCTTCCATGTCTTTTTGGTAAGGCGCGACAAACGTCATTTTCTCGCCGGTTTTAGGGTGCGTCACGCAAAGCGAATACGCGTGAAGTGCAAGGCGCGAAAGAAGCGGTCGCTCCTGTGACTCGTCGCCGTTCCATCTTTTTTTGATTTCGCTTAAGAATACCGGGTGCTGGTTTCCCGAATAGAGCGGATCGCAGACAATCGCAAGCCCAAGCGAATTGAGGTGAACGCGAATCTGATGAGTGCGTCCTGTTTTCGGTTTCGCTTCAATCCAAGTGTACGGGCCGACTTTTCCGAGATTTCTGAAATCGGTGACTGCATTCTTTCCTTCTTTTGAAAGGACAGTCCTGTGCTTTGAGTCCCCGTCAACAAGAAGCCGCGCGTCAACGTGCTGAGTCTGCCATGTCGGATAGCCGTGTACAAGGCAGTGATAAGTCTTCTCGACTTCCCTGTTCTCGAACTGCATTGAAAGTGAACGGTGGGATTCCGCATTTTTCGCATAAATGACGCAACCGGAAGTGTCCTTGTCGATTCTGTGAACGGCAAACAATGTGCCGAATTCTTTCTCCGCCTCTTTGTCCAATCTTGGAGCATTCTCGTCGTATCTGTCGGCAGCAATCAAAAGCCCCGAACGCTTGTTCAGGACAACAATGTCGTCATCGTTATAAATGACTGTGTAATCAGGATTTGTTTTCATGGTCTGAATTATAACATTTTTCCGCTCAATTTTTCTTCGACTTAACTTTTGTTGAATATTATAATAGAACTATTCGACAACGATTCGTGGTTTTAAATGACAAATTGACGGAAAATGTCAAAATCGACTACCATAAAAAATATTTTCTTTAGGAGACAAAAAATGGCTGTAATCAAACCGATGGTTCGCGCAAACATCTGTATCAACGCACACCCGATTGGATGCGCAAAGGACACTTTGAGGCAGATTGAATACGTTAAGGAGCAGAAATCGAAGAAGAACGTCACAAAGAGCGTGAAGAACGTGCTCGTGCTCGGCTGCTCAACAGGATACGGATTGGCATCGAGAATTGCTGCGGCATTCGAGTATGGAGCAGACACTGTTGGTGTTTCGTTCGAGAAGGAAGGAACGGAGAAGAAAGCCGGAACTCCAGGCTGGTACAACAACAAGCAGTTCGACAAGTCAGCAAAGGAAGCGGGACTCAAATCATTCACTCTGAACATGGACGCTTTCTCAGACGAGTGCCGCGCCGAAGTCGTCAAAATCGCAAAAGAGAACAACATGAAATTCGACCTGGTGATTTACTCTCTTGCCTCACCAGTACGCACAGACCCTGACACAAAAGTGATGTACCGCTCGGTCATCAAGGCAATCGGCAAGGAATTCACAGGTCAGGCTTTGGACATGATGACAGGTCAGCTTTCCGAGATGTCAGCCCCGGTCGCAGAAGGAAGCGACATTCTGAACACAATCAAAGTAATGGGCGGCGAAGACTGGGAGCGATGGATTGACAAGCTCATCGAAGAGGACGTTCTGAACGACGGCTGCCGCACGCTCGCTTATTCGTACATCGGACCGAAATATTCACACGCAATCTACAGGGACGGAACAATCGGAACTGCAAAGAAGGATTTGGAAGCACACGCACGCTCAATCAACAAGAAGCTTGCAGAGAAAAAGCAGGGCGCAGGTTACGTCTCAGTCAACAAGGGACTCGTGACACGCTCTTCTTCCGTAATTCCAGTAATCGCGCTTTACCTCGGCTGCCTCTTCAAAGTACAGAAGGCACAGGGCACACACGAGGGCTGCATCGAGCAGATGGAGCGTCTCTTCCGCGAGCGTCTCTTCACTGCAGACGGAGTTGTTCCGACAGACGACGAAGGAAGAATCAGAATTGACGACTGGGAACTTGATTCAAAAGTGCAGACTGAAATCGACAAACTCATGTCGCAGATTACGCCAGAGAATGTCGCAGGTCTCATCGACTTGGACGGAATCAAGAAGGACTTCCTGAACATCAACGGATTCGACGTTGACGGCGTTGACTACGAGAAAGACGTAGCAAGAATGGACACAATCGAGTAGACCAAAGCAAAAAACAATAAAGAAGGGAACCTCAATAGAGGTTCCCTTCTTCTTTTTTAACACGGTTTCTACCTGACCTGACCGTCGCCGTCAATCAAAAATTTCGTCGTGGTCAGTGCCTTGATTCCCATCGGGCCGCGCGCATGGAGTTTCTGCGTCGAGATTCCGACCTCCGCGCCGAAACCGAATTCGCCGCCGTCAGTGAACCGTGTCGAAGCGTTCACATAGACGCACGCGCTGTCCACCTTCATCTGGAACGTCCGGGCGTTTGCCCTGTCGTTCGTGCAGATGCATTCGGAATGCTTTGTGGAATGACTGTTGATATATTCGATTGTCTCGTCAATTCCCGAAACGACTTTCACCGCGCACACAAAATCAAGGAATTCGAATCCGAAATCAGATTCCGATGCCTTGACGATTTTTGAAGATGACGAATTCAAAATAGAATAGCTTTTTTCGTCGCACCTAAGCTCTACCCTGTCCGCAAGGATTTTTTCGAGTTTCGCAAGAAAATCCTGCGCGATTTTTTCGTGGACGAGAATGCACTCGATTGCGTTGCAAGCACCAGGACGCTGGATTTTCGCGTTCTCTGCGATTTTTGCAGCCTTGTCCAAGTCCGCGCTCTCATCGACAAAAAGATGGCACACACCCGCGCCTGTCTCAATCACAGGGATTTTCGCATTCTGAACGAC
This sequence comes from Treponema sp., assembly GCA_017525605.1. GTDB lineage: Bacteria > Spirochaetota > Spirochaetia > Treponematales > Treponemataceae > Treponema_D. Next base: position 279,117 of record JAFXSM010000042.1, read on the forward strand.
GCGCTGAATCAGTTTCGCGCCGCCACGAGGAAGCACGCAGTCGATTTTTCCGACCGCACAAAGAATCGCATCGACGTCGGCATGGTTCGCTTCCGGCTCGCAAAGCTCTATCGCGTTTTCGATTCCGTTTTCGCCGGCATTGCGAAGACCTTCTTTTATCGCTTTCACAAGTGCCTTGTTCGACTTGAGAGCGGAAGACGAACCGCGAAGGAGAATCGCATTCCCCGATTTATATGCAAGGCAGAACGCATCGACAGTCACATTCGGGCGGCTTTCATAGATGATTGAAATCACCCCAAGCGGCACGCGAATCTGCTTTATCGACATTCCGTTCGGAGTGTTCCATCCAGAAACGACTTCTCCAATCGGGTCATTCTGCGAGATGACAATTTTCAAACTGGCAAGGATTCCGTCAATGCGCTTCGAGTCGAGCATGAGCCTTTCCAAAAGAGCGTCGCTCATTCCTTTGGACTTCGCATCTTCCAAATCGGCTTTGTTCGCCTCGATTATTTCGTTACGGTATTTGTCGATTGCGTCGGAAACTTTCGAAAGCGCGTCGTTTTTCTGGTTCGCGTTGTGCGATGCAAGAGCCGAGGCCGCTTTTTTCAGTGACAGGGAAATTTCGTCGATATTCATTTTTTGCTCCAAGTAAAACAAGATAAGACAAGATAAAACAAAAAAAATGCTCACGCAATGTGAGCATTCATTTTACAGAGAACATAAATCAATAGTTTGCAAGGAAGAACAACGCCACGCACTGCGCAACTTTGTTTTTCTCTTCCGACCAGTTGTTATTTTCAGGAAGGTTCCTAAGATACCAGCAGAAAATTCCGAATTCCGGGTCGATTCTCAATGCGTATTCGCCGAAGTCCGAAGTTTTCGCCTGGCTGCCGAACATCAGATACACAACGTCATTAAGGATTTTCAAAAAAGGCTGATAGGACTGAGCCCAGTTATCTTTTTCGATTTCGCAGCAATATTTGTCGAGTTTGTAGAGGACTTCCTCTTTCAGGGAAATGTCAACTTGCTCGACCCATGTTTTTTCAACCAGCAGCGAAAGATTCCGCTTGAAGCTTGAAATAAGTTTTTTCTCCTCTTCAACAGAAGCACATTTGAATTCACTTGAGCTGAATGAACTTACAACAGTGCTAGCAGCCTTGCAGATTTCATCGCTCTTAGAAGAAGTGAGAAATGTCGATAAAGAGTCAATCACACTCTTGTCTAAAAATTCTGTTATTAAATCTTTCATTTGCACAGTATTCTAAAAGTTTGGTAGTACTTATTCAAGGATGAAAGAGGTGCTTTTCAAGTTTATTTTCATAGAGATAACAATTTTTTTTATTTTCGTTTGGCGGAATCTCAATTTTCACAAAGTTTAAGAGATTATTAACCGAAATTTACAAATCCGAGAACGTTAAATTCCTATCGTGGAGGATGAGCGCAATCGTCTTTGCGGCAGTCAGAAGAATGTCGATTTCAGTGTGCTGCCAAACTCTTGCGGACGTGGATTCAGCGCGGAGCATTCCGAATATTTTTCCGCA
>JAFXSM010000043.1 GCA_017525605.1 Treponema sp.
GCAACATGTTCTACGGCTGTAGCAGCCTGACCGAAGCCCCGGCTCTTCCTGCAACCACGCTTGCGGCGGGCTGCTACTACCTCATGTTCTCCGGCTGCACCAGCCTGACGGCGGTGACCTGTCTGGCTACCGATGTCAGTGCAACTGACTGCACCAAGAACTGGCTTAGCAGCGTTGCTGCTAACGGTACCTTTACCACGCCCAGCGGCACCAACTGGAGCTCTGGTGTCAACGGCATTCCAGAAGGCTGGACTCGTGTAGACGCAAACTAACCTAAGCCCGCGGATAAAAGCCCGGCCCGCCTGTTCCCTGAGCGTAGGCGAAGGGCAGGCGAGGCACGCCCAGAAAAATCGCCACATGGCGTTGTTCATCAACATAAAAACAGCCCCCGTTGCGGGGGCTGTTTTGTCATGCGCTTATGCGCTTCTCCTACGAGTCGAGCTCCTTGAACTGCTCCTCTTTCGCGTACACGTTCAGGGCATCGAGCATTTCGTCCATGTTGCCCATCATGAAGCTCGGGAGGTTGTGGACGCTCATGTTGATTCTGTGGTCGGTGATTCTGTCCTGCGGATAGTTGTAGGTTCGGATTTTCTCCGAGCGGTCTCCGTTTCCGACCATGAGCTTTCGTGCAGAAGAGCGTTCCGCGTCGAGCTGGCTCTGCTTGAGGTCGAAAAGACGCGCACGCAAGACTTCCCAGGCTTTCTCCTTGTTCTTTATCTGCGATTTCTGGTCCTGCTGGATGACGACGATTCCGGTCGGAATGTGCGTGAGGCGCACCGCCGAGTCCGTCGTGTTGACGCACTGTCCGCCAGGGCCGCCGGCACGCATGACGTCCACGCGCACGTCGCCGGGCTTTATGTCGATGTCTGCTTCCTCGGCTTCGGGAAGGACAGCGACCGTAACAGTCGAAGTCTGCAATCTGCCCTGCGCTTCCGTCGCCGGAACGCGCTGAACTCTGTGCACGCCGGATTCCCATCTCAATGTTCCGTATACGAATTTTCCGGTAATCTGCGTGACGATTTTGTTGAAGCCGCCGACTTCCGTCTCCTGCGCTTCCACGTTCTCGTATTTCCAGCCCTTTCTTTCGCAAAGGTGGATGTACATCTCCCACATGTCGCGCACGAAGAGAGAAGCCTCGTCGCCGCCCGCCGCCGAGCGGATTTCCAGGATGATGTTCTTCTCGTCGAGCGGATCCGGCGGAATGAGCTTGAGCTTAATCTGCTCTTCCATCTGCGGCTGCTTCTCCTCAAGCGTCTTGAGTTCCTCGCGTGCCATTTCCTTCATTTCCGGGTCGTCCTCGGCAGTTATCATCATCTTTGAGTCTTCGATTCCCTGGAGAATTTTCCTGTATTCCTTTCCGAGTTCCGTGACTTCGTTCAAATGCCCGAATTCAGACATCGTTTCCTTGTATTTTTTCTTGTCTTTGACAAGGTCTGGATCCTGAACGATTTCGCTCACGACCTTCAATCGTGCGTCCAATTCATCAAGTTTTTTAAGTAAGTCCATAGCGTTCGAGTTTATAGAAAAAAACGCGCTTCCTCAATCCGCCGAAAAAAAACGGTTGCGTGTTTCTATTCAATGTAATACGTCTTCGTTTTTCCTCTTTCGCTTGTTTCCACTTCGATTGGACCTTCGAATTCGAAAATGTCTTTCGTCGCGGCGAAGGTGCTTTCGGAGACGTGGATTTTCATCGGAACGCCTGTCGATTTCATTATGTTCGCGGTGTTCACCGTGTCGCCCCAAACGTCGTAGATGTAGTTGCTCTTTCCGATTACGCCCGCAATCAGGCTTCCGGTGTTGAGACCGATTCTGATTGAGATTTTTATTTCGGATGACGAGTTGAATTCGTTCAGGTCGTGCAGAAGCCCGCGTGCATGGCGAATCATCCTTTCTGCCGCGTCCTTTTCCCTGTTGAGTCCGCACGCCGCCATGTATGTGTCGCCGATTGCCTTTATCCGCTCGATTTGCTCGCGCTTCGCTCTCTGCTCGAATTTTGCGTAGAGCGCGGAAATCGCAGTTCCGATTGTTTCAGCCGAAAGTTCCGCGCTCGTCTTCGTGTAGCCTACGATGTCGGTGAAAAGAACTGTCACGTTCTGGTGGCTCTCGGCAATCGCCTTTGTCGGGTTTGCCCTCAGCTCCTCCGCAGTCTCTTTCGGGAGCATGTTCATCAGGATTCGTAAGATTTCGTCCGTCTGCCTGTCCACTTCCTCTTTCAGGATGATTTTCTGCTTTTCGAGTGCCTTGATTCGCATGAAAACGCAGAGCGTTGCCGTTATAAGCGTTATGAGCGTTGCCGTAATCCAGAATGCAGGCATTTCCCAAAGATACGACTGCTTTTCGATTGTGAATTCCACCGGCTGGCTCATTATGTCGTTTCCGCTTTTTGCGATTACGGAGAATTTGTATTTGCCCGGCTTCAGGTTCGTGTAGTTTGCCCTTCTTTCGTGCGTCCACGGCGTGTATTCCTTGTCGAATCCTTCAAGTTCCGTTGCGAATTGTGTCTGCTCGCTCGTCACAAAGCTGATTCCTGTGAATTTCACCGCGAATCTTTTCACGCCGGGACCGAGCTTTATCGGTTTTCCGTCCCACGGCTTTTTTTCGTTGTCGATTGTGATTTCCTGAATCTGGATGACAGGCGCGAACTGGTTTGCGGTGATTTTCACCGGGTCGTAAATCGCGAATCCGTCTATCAATGTGAAGTAGATTCTTCCGATTGAGTCTTTTGCGGAAAGCGAAGTCGATGTCACTCCCGCCGAGATGAATCCGTCCGACTTTCCGAAATACCTTGTCGATATGCGCTTGAGTTTTCCGTCCGCGCATTCGTCCAAATCTTCAAGTTTCGTGCTGAAAATGCCCCTGTTCGACGTGAGCCATGCAGTTCCCGTGTAGTCGCTGATAATCTGCATGACTTCCGTCGTCTCAAGGCCGTTCGACGTGTTGAAGTTGAAGATTTTTCCGTTTTTGATTCTGGACATTCCGGCACCAGTGCAGACCCAGATGTTTTTGTCCATTTCGGAGATTTTGAAGATGATGTTTCCTGAAAGTCCGTCTTTCGTCGTTATCTTGTTCGAGATTTTGTAGCCGTCGGGATTTTTGTCGTCGGATTTTTTTTCTTCCGTGGTTCTTTCTATCGTAAAGATTCCGCCGCCGTCTGTTCCGCACCAGATTTTGTTGTCGGAAGATTCGAAAACGCACATTATGTAGTCGTTCTGGATTCCGTTTTTCGTGGTGACTTTTACGATTTTTCCGTCAGGCTCGATGATGTTCAGACCGTTCGTCGTTCCGATGTAGTAGAGTCCGTCGTGGGATTTTATCGCCGCCCTCGTTTTGTTCCCTGAAAGCCCGTCGTCCTTCGTGATGCTCCGTATTTTCCCGTCCTCGCTCACGATTACTTGCCCGAGCTTTTCGTAAGTCGAAATCAGAAGCTCCCCGTCTTCCGTCGCTTCGACATGCCTGATTCTGACCGATTTGCAGAATTCTGTGATTTCGTTCTCGACGAATTCATCGTTTTTGTAGCAGAAAAGTCCGTTGTTTCCGCCTATCCATGTTGATTCCCGCGTTTTGTCGTAGCAGATTGCGTTCACGCCGCCTTCGACCGCGACCGTCTTGAATTTGCTAAGCGAAAGTTTCTCGATTCCGGCATTCACTGTCGCAAGCCAGAGATTTCCCTCTTTGTCTTCCATTATGTCCGAGACTCTGTTGTCGCTCAGCCCGCTCGTCTTGTTGATGTAGGAGATTTTTCCGTTGTGGATTACCGCAATTCCTGTGTCGAGGGCGCACCAGATGTTTGAATTTCTGTCCTGGTAGATTTTTTCGATTGAAGTTCCCCTGACAGCGCCGTTGCCGATGTCGAAAATTTCCTCTCTGTTGCCTTCGATTTTCACTGCGTAGTGCGGCGCGACTCCGAACCAGAACGCGCCAGTGTTGTCCTGTGTGACGTTCGTGATTGCCGGATTCTCTTTTTTCGTTATTCCCGAATACCGCTCGAATTTCCTGTTCGTGTAGATGAACGCCTTGTTTTCTTTTCCTGTGAGAATCCAGATTCTTCCCGCGGTGTCGCAGTAGAGTTGTTTTACGAGAATATGCTTTTCGCTGAATGAATCAAGCCCTTCTGGAATGACGATTTTTCCTTCCGCGATATATGCAAGACCTGCAGCCGTTCCAATCCAGATGTTTCCGTTCTTGTCCTCGCAGATTGACCTTATCGAATTGTTCGGAAGACCTTCTTCCATTGAATACGATTCTGTCGTTCCGTCCTTGCAGATTTTCACGACTCCTTCGTCGTTCGAGCCTATCCAGATGTTGTCAGCGGAGTCCAGAAAGAGCGAGCGCGCCGAGATGAATGCGTATTTCGGGTCGGTGTTACGCGTAATCGTAGTGAATTCAACTCCGTCGAACCTCACAAGTCCGTCGTAAGTTCCGAAATAAATGTAGCCGACAGAGTCCTGTATCAGCTGCGTCACGGAATTTGCCGGAAGCCCGTCCGCCGTCGTCCAGTTCCTGGAAACGAAATCCGACAGGAATGAGTCGTCCGTTTTTTTCTGCGCGAATGCCGCATTCATGAAAATTATTGCGAGCAAGATTGAACAAATCGTCTTCTTCATGTTTTCTCCGTCTCTGTATGATAAACCTGATTTCGAGCTGCAGGCCGTTTATTGAAAATTCAGTTGAGTGCGAATAAAATTGTAAAATTGGATTTTTTACAATCTCCACTTATGCTATGTATTTTACCACTTGCTCATTAAGTTATTAAGGATTTTTTTATGGAAACGGTTAATTCAAATTTGAAGTTCACTCCGGCGGCAACGCCAGTCCGCATTGGAATCGATGTCGGTTCAACAACTGTAAAAGTATTCTGCCTGGATGAAAACGATAATATGCTTTACGGCGATTATCAGCGTCACAGGGCGGATATCAGGAATACAATCATCACTGTCGTAACGAAGGCTCTTGATGAAGTCGAGAAGAAAGTTTCGCTTGGCGAAAAGCAGCCTGTTTCCGTAAAAGTCACAGGTTCGGGCGGATTGTCTGTTTCACAGTGGCTCGACATTCCGTTCATTCAGGAAGTTGTAGCCGCTACTACTGCCGTAAAAAAACTCATTCCGAGAACTGATGTCGTAATCGAGCTTGGCGGAGAGGATGCGAAAATCACGTATTTTTCGAACGGCGTCGAGCAGAGGATGAACGGAACGTGCGCTGGCGGAACCGGTGCGTTCATCGACCAGATGGCTGCGCTTCTCGAAACTGACGCTCCTGGACTCAATGAGCTTGCAAAGGGATGCCAGCAGATTTATCCGATTGCGGCTCGCTGCGGCGTTTTCGCGAAGACTGACGTTCAGCCGCTCATCAACGAGGGTGCGAGAAGGGAAGACATCGCGGCTTCTATTTTTCAGGCAGTCGTGAACCAGACGATTTCTGGTCTTGCGTGCGGAAAGCCTATCCGCGGAAATGTCGCTTTCCTCGGCGGCCCGCTTCACTTCCTCGACCAGCTCCGCGTCCGCTTCATCGAAACCCTAAAGCTCAAAGATGATGAGATAATCGCGCCGGAGGATTCCCAGCTTTTCGTTGCGGCAGGTTCCGCATATTCTGCAGACAAATCTTACAAGACAATCGCAGGCGAAAGCCCGAAAGTTTTCAAGACGATAAAAGAATTCAAGGAAAGCCTCAAAAATCTTGAGGGGGCAGAGATGACTGAAGTTCAGCGTCTTGAGCCGCTTTTCAAAGATGACAAAGAACTTGGCGAATTCAGGGAAAGGCACGCGAAGGACAGGGCAAAGAGAGCTAAGCTTGAAGATACTCACGGTCCAGTTTTCTTGGGACTCGATGCAGGCTCAACGACGACGAAGGCCGTTCTCGTCAACAAAAACGGCGAGATTCTCTGGGATTTCTATGACGTGAATGCAGGAAATCCTGTCGATTTGGCTGTCCGCGTCCTCAAGAATCTTTATTCGATTTTGCCGAAAGACGTTTACATCGCGCGCGCAGTTTCGACAGGATACGGTGAGGCGTTGTTCCAGGCGGCTTTGGGAGTCGATGCCGGCGAAGTCGAGACGATTACGCATTATCGCGCCGCAGAATTCTTCGTTCCGGGGGTTGAATTCCTCCTTGATATCGGCGGTCAGGACATGAAGTGCCTCCGCATGAAGGACGGCGCGATTACATCGATTCAGCTCAACGAGGCTTGCTCTGCCGGCTGCGGTTCGTTCCTTGCGAATTTCGCGAACACGATGAACCTAGACATCCGCGAATTCTCCCAGATTGCACTGATGGCGAAAAAGCCTGTTGACCTCGGCTCTCGCTGCACGGTTTTCATGAACTCACGAGTCAAGCAGGCACAGAAAGAGGGCGCGACCGTCGCTGATATTTCGGCTGGTCTTTCGTATTCGGTCATCAAGAACGCATTGTTCAAAGTCATAAAATTGCGCCGCGCCTCGGAAATCGGAAAGAAAGTCGTCGTTCAGGGCGGAACGTTCTACAACGACGCTGTTCTCCGCGCGTTCGAGAAAATCGCGGGCGTTGAAGTTTTCAGACCGGACGTTGCAGGACTCATGGGTGCGTACGGTTCTGCTCTCATCGCATACGACCAGTGGCACGACATGACTGCTCCGAAACCGGGACAGGAGAAAAACTGGATTCCGCCGAAGATTGTCTCGAACATTGCGACGCTCGAACAGCTTGAGACTTTCAAAGTCTCTCTTGAGCTTACTCGCTGCGGCGGCTGTGCGAACAACTGTCTTCTCACAATCAACACATTCACGACGGCTGGAGTTGACGGCGGCGAGAGCGAAGTCCGCCAGTTCGTCACGGGAAACAGGTGCGAGAAGGGACTTGAAAGGCACACTCTCAAGAACACGAAGAAAGTTGACGGCTCGAACAAGGAAAACACGGGAGTTGAGAAAACGGGCTTTGAAGTTCCGAATCTCTTTGCATGGAAATACAAAAGGCTCTTCCAGCATTACATTCCGCTTAGGCCTGAGGATGCTCCGAACGGCGCAGTCGGAATTCCGCGTGTCCTGAACATGTACGAGAATTATCCGCTCTGGTTCACGATTTTCACGAAACTCGGATTTCAGGTGAAGCTTTCTCCTCGCTCGAACAGGAACATTTATGAGAAGGGAATTGATTCGATTCCGTCTGAGTCTGTCTGCTATCCGGGAAAAATTTCTCACGGGCACATGGAGTCCCTCATCAAAATGGGATGCAAATTCATTTTCTATCCGTGTATTCCGTATGAAAAAATCGAGGACAAGGGAGCTGGAAACCATTACAACTGCCCGGTCGTCACTTCGTACCCGGAAGTCCTCAAGAACAACATCGATGCAATCCGCGAGGAAAAAGACCTTCTCTTCATGAATCCGTTCCTTCCGATTTACGATTTGCCTCGTCTTAAAGAAAGAGTTTATGAGGAGCTTCACAATCATTTTCCGAAACTCGCGAAGGACAAGGTTTTTGAGGCCGTCGATGCAGGCTGGAAAGAGCAGGAGCAGTTCAAGCTCGACACTCAGCACGCGGCGGAAGAGGCTCTTGAGCAGCTCGTCGTCACTGGCGGAAACGGAATCGTTCTTGCAGGCCGCCCATATCACCTTGACCCGGAAATCAACCACGGAATTCCTGAGATGATTCACGGGCTTGGTCTTGCGGTCTTCACGGAAGATTCTGTTGCTCATCTCGGCTCTGTCGAGCGTCCTTTAAGAATCATCGACCAGTGGACTTATCACAACAGGCTTTACCGTGCCGCGAATTTCGTCTCTGGAATGCCGAATCTCGAACTCGTCCAGCTCACTTCTTTCGGTTGCGGACTTGATGCCGTCACTGCCGATCAGGTTGACGAAATCATGAAGTCGAAGTCGAGAATGTACACTCTCATAAAAATCGATGAAGGCTCGAACCTCGGTGCTGTTAGAATCAGAATCCGCTCTCTGATTGCCGCTGTTAAGGCACGTCAGAGAAATCCTCGCAAAATCGAGAAGAAATCGGCTGCATATCAGAGAACTGTCTACACTGAGGAGATGCAGAAGGAAAAATACACGATTATCGCTCCTCAGATGTCGCCGATTCATTTCAGGCTTTTGCAGAAAGCGTTCCAGTATTCGGGCTACAATTTCGTCATTCTCGACTCCGTTGACCCGAAAGCTGTGGACACCGGCTTGAAATACGTCAACAACGATGCATGCTATCCTTCGATTCTCGTTGCGGGACAGATGATAGAAGCATTGCAGTCTGGAAAATACGATTTGAACAAGACCGCGCTCATCATCACTCAGACTGGTGGCGGCTGCCGTGCGACGAACTATATCGGCTTTATCCGCCGCGCATTGAACGACGCTGGCTGGTCCCATATTCCTGTAATTTCGCTGAACGCTCTCGGACTTGAGTCGAACCCTGGATTCAAGTTCACGTTCTCTCTCGTCCACAAGGCGATGATGGCGACTTTCATCGGAGATTTGCTGATGCGCGTCCTTTACCGCGTCCGCCCTTACGAGAAAGTTCCTGGAAGCGCGAATGAGCTTTATGAGAAGTGGAACGCAAAGGCTGAGGAAATGCTCAAGTCGAATTCGATTCTCAAGTACAAGAAGCTTGTCAAAGGAATCATCCGCGACTTCGACAACCTTCCGATTCTTCCTGTCAAAAAGCCGCGTGTCGGTGTTGTCGGCGAAATCCTCGTGAAATTCCACCCGACAGCGAACAACGACATGGTGAACGTCATCGAGCGTGAAGGTGCGGAGTGCGTCATGCCTGATTTGATGGACTTCCTCTTCTACACGATTTCCGACGGAAAATTCCGCTCAAGGGAACTCGCTTGGCCGAAATCGGAAGAGCGCAACGCGAAAATCGCAATCTGGGCTTTGCAGCTTTACAGAAACTACATCGAAAAGAAACTTCGTAAGTCGCGCAGATTCGACGCTCCGACAAACATCTGGAAGATGATGGATTTGGTTGACGGAATCGTGCAGATTGGAAATATTTCGGGCGAGGGCTGGTTCTTGACTGCCGAAATGGTAGAGCTGATTCATTCCGGTGCGCCGAGCATCGCTTGTGTTCAGCCGTTCGCTTGCTTGCCGAACCATATCACCGGAAAGGGCGTTATCAAGGAGCTTCGCCGCCGCTACCCAGAGTCGAACATTTCCGCAATCGACTACGACCCGGGCGCATCCGAGGTCAACCAGCTGAACAGGCTCAAGCTTCTTCTTTCGAATGCTCCAATCGGAAAAAATCCGGACGAGCTTCCGAACGGGAAAATCTGGACTCCGAAAGGCGAGGTCGAGCCGATTCTGCAGTACGCTGCCGGCGCGACATTTGTCGATGACGACCCGATTGACACGCAGCACACTCCGATGGCGGTGAATCAGAAATAACGTTTTCATAATTTAGAAGACATTTTTTTTATCCGATAAATTAAAAAAGTAAACCTGTTCGGAAACTTCAGTTTCTGAACAGGTTACCTTGAAATGCGATGTTCAAAAACGTGCTATCTGCGCGTTTTTGAACTCGTCGACCTGAGCGATAACGAAGTTATCGAACAGGTCAGTCTATTAACTAACCGCGTTTGTTCATGGAGAATAAGATGTCAAAGATTCGTTCAGTTTTTATATTTCTGATTTTTGTTTTGGCGGGGGGTGCGTTTGCTGAATACAACAGGATGGATGTGCCTGATTCGGCTTCGATTCGCGAGGCAATCGCTTCGTCGTGGTTCTATCCGTCTCTCAAAACTCTGAGGGGGAAAAAGGCGGAAGTTCATTCGAATTCCATCGGACAGAAATTTCAGGTCAAACTTGAGGAATCGGGAAATACTTTTTCAATCATCGTTGCTCCTGAAGTCTCGCTCTCGTACTCGACGATTTCGAACGGAATTGTCGGAGGCGAAAAGGAGACTGTGAGCGAATTCGTTGCCGATGCGTGCGGTTCATGGATTCTCACCCGCGATTCAATCACCGGAAAAGCGAAGAGCATCAGATATTACTTTGCGAAAGACGGCGATATTTTCGTTCAGTTTTCGCCTGACACTTATGCCGGAAAAAAGACGCTAGCTGATTACGTAATCGGCGGATGCTATGCGGCTCGCTGCGTTCCTGTGGGCGTTTCGATGGAGTCGCTGTACACGGCTTCGTTCAACAGGGTTCTCAAAAGCACCGAGAAAACTCTTCCGTGGCAGTACGCTGAAATTCATCCTGGGCAATACGACAACAAAAGAAGCATGATTGCGAAAATCAGAAAAGTCGCTTCAAAAATCACGGAGGCGAAGGACGGAGCTTACAACGAGTCCGGCGACCCGGTTTTTGCTTCTACCGGAACTCCTCGTGCTGTCGAAGATCCCGACATGAATTACATTTCTGTAGATTCGAACGGATTCGTGAAATGGGTTGTTGACGGTCTTGTCTATCCTATAAACGAAAGCGGAACACTCATTCAGCCGCTGCTTCGGAAGACTGTCACTTCAAATCCTCTCGGGCACGCTGAAAATCTCAAGGACATTGACAATCTCAATTTCTCCCTCGACTGGACTAGAAACCTCGCCGCGGCAAGGCTTTCAAGCCAGACAAAGAAAAAGTATCTTTATGAGGAATCTGGAGTTGACGTTAGCATAAGCCCGTTCTGTGCCGAGATGACATCTAACGGAATCGAAAACATAACGAGCTATCTTCCGAATTCGGGCTACAACGCGAAATTCCTTCCGCAGACTCTCTACGTTCTTGCTGTCACTGAGCCTACATATTTCTATCTTGCCGCAATCAGAGTTCGCCACCCGACCGGCACTGTAAACGGCAACAAGACCGAATACTATTCATTCGAAGATTCTGCCGTGATTTTCCCGTATTTCGACGAGCGCGGAAGATTCTCGTGCAGCGTTTTCGAGAACGGAACAGAGTACACGCTCGGTTCGTTCCTCTCAAAACACGCCGACTGCTACGTTCACCTGACGCGCGTCCTATCATCGGACAGATTCATTTTGCAATAGAACGCTTGCCAGGTGCGAATGTGACCTAAGCTTTGTGCAGTGGATGCAAGCGATTCCGGCACGAGCTTTCGCTCGTACCTTTCTTGGGTGATTCAGTTGTTTTGTGCAGTGGATGCAAGCGATTCCGGCACAAGCTAGACGCTTGCCAGGTGCGGTTGTGTTCTAAACTTTGTGTTGTGGAGGCAAGCGGTCACGGCACGCGCTAGACGCTTGCTAGATGTGACTGAGTTTAAGCATTTGTATTGTGGAGGCAAGCGATTCCGGCACGCGCTACGCGCGTACCTACAGGGGGCTGGTGGAATTCAGTTGTTTTGGGGAAGGGTTCGTATTTTGATTCCGACAGAGCCGAATACAATTCCAAAAAACGCGAAGATGCCGGCGATGATTCTTAGTGTGATGTCGCCGTCTTCTCTGAATGTTATTGGCTCGTTCGGGTTTACGAGAAGCTTTACGGTTTCGCCGATTTCGTATTTCGGCGGATTCTGCGATGTGCTGCTTCGTATTTTGTGGCGGATTCCCTCGAACTCGTATTCGAAAATCGGCGCATATGTCCGCGAGCTGGAATGTCCTTTCGTGCCCGAGCGGACGGTGATATTTTCGACGACGGTCGCTGTCGTTTCTGCCGTGCATACGGAGCGCAGTTTTGCGTCGTGTGCAAAAAGAATCGCGGCGACGACCAAAAGAGCAACGCCGAACAACATGAAAATCAACCCAGCACCTTTCGGCGACAACCCAGATTTTCTTCCATACATCGTATCTCTCATTTTTTTTACCTCGCACATAAAAGATTTTCATATCGAATGTCGAATTTTATGAAGCAAAGATGGAAACAAGCGGAGGCGAGGTTCCTGCATGAAAAACACTCAGCCACCGCGAAGCGGTACTGCCGTTTTTCATGTAGGGTTCTCGCCGGGAGCTTGTTTCCAATTTTTACAATCAGCATTAACTCGACATTCGATATTCTAACATGAATTTTATCTTGAAAGCGTCAGGAAATGTTTTTTCACGAGAAGTCCGCTCTCCGTAAGTTCGCTGTCGCTCCAGCCGCTTGTTTTGCTGCAGCTGGATTGGATTGCCGATGCGGTTTCTGATTTGTTCGACAAGCTCCAGTTCATGTGGCTTATGTTGTATTTTGTGCAGAGGTCGAACCATTTCTGGCTTTCCGACGAGTTGAATCCGCCGTTTCCGCTCGCGTCGCACGTTCCGAATTCCGTTATGAAAATCGGGAGCCCGTCTGTTATCGCATTTTCGACACGCGTTCTGTATGAATCCGTGTGGGAATTTGCGTAGAAGTGGAACGTGTACATTACGTTTCCGAACGAAAGCGGATTTGCAAGCGGTCCTTCTATGTCCTGGCTCCACGTGTTCGTTCCGACGATTATCACTGCGTCTTCCGCGTAAGCTCTGATTGCAGGAATCACAGCCTCAGCGTATGGTTTCAATGTTGAATCCCACTCTGAGCCTGTCGGTTCGTTGCAGATTTCGTAGAGGACGTTGCCGTAGTTTTTGTATTCGGATGCGATTTCCGACAAGAATGTTATCGCTTCCGACTGAGTTTCCTTCGGGTTGTACTGGTGGACGTGCCAATCGACAAGGACATACATTCCGACATTCGTTGCGTATTCTATTCCGTTTTTGATTATCGCTTTGAGCTTTGTCTGGTCGCCCCCGTTGCAATATCCGTTGTAGTCTTTCGGGTATAGGACGAGCCTTATGCAGTTCGTGTTCCACTCGTCAACGAGCGTTTTGAATGCGTCTTCGTTCACGTATTTTGAAAAATCGTCGCCGAAGTTGATTCCGTGCGTGCTCATTCCGTAAAGCTGATATTTTTCGTCATGTTCGTCGTACAGATATGCGCCCGAAACGTGAAGCTTTCCGTGGTTTGCGAACGGAGTGCCTGAGATTGCTGTCGGCGTTGCTTTCGCTTCTGTCGTTGTCGTTGTTTGCGTTGTGTTCGTGTTCGTGTTTGTCGATTCGGATGAATTTCCGCTGCTTGAATTTGACGAATTTGAAGAAGAAGTGACGAGCGAAACTTTCGTGATGACGACTCCGTATCCCATGATTACAAGTCCGTTCTGCCTTAGGCTTGCTGCGTTCGCGCTTGTCACCGTGTACGATGTCGGGCTTGAAGTTGGCACAACGCCAGCATTCGATTCCGTGTATCCGCCGGAAAAATTTCCGCCTGTCAGTTCGTTCCACGCGCTTCCCATGCTGTCGAACTGCATTTTCTTGTAGCTTGTTGCTGTTGAAGAAGCGTACCATTCAACCTGAATCGCGTCTCCTTCCGCGAACGAAGCGAATTTGTCCGCTGAAATCTGAATGTTCACGCTCCAGCTTTCCGAATTAAAATCAGTGTTTCCGGTCCATACCGTTTGCGATGACGACTGCGAATTTCCATTTTCGCTGTAACCGCTGAAATTTCCCTGCGTCGTGTCCGTTTCAATCGTTGCGTTCCCCGTGCTTTCCGAAAACACTTCGCATGCGCCGAACAAAAACATCGTTGCAACTGCGCCCAATAAAAATTTCATTTTTTTCATAAAAACTCCCTCTAAGTTCTGGTTTTTCTGCAATTGTAAAATATTTTCGGATTATCTTTAATAGAACTGGTTTGCTGTATTGTTTTATGCTGAATTTAACTGAATCGCCTATCGAAAAAAAATCGCATAAATTGTAATATCGTTTCATTATGAATATTTTTACGGCTGGCGGGGTTCTCCTGATTCCAATACTTTTGTGCGGACTTTTTTCGGCATTTATCATCATCGAAAGGTTCGTTTATTTTCATTCAATCGAAAAGCGTGATGTCCAACTCAAAAAGGATGTCGATATCTATTTGACAAAGCATGATTATTCTATGGCGGAGACAAGTGCGTCTTCGTCCGGGACTCCTACGGGAATCGTTCTCAGAAAGGCTGTTCAGAGCAAGAAACTCATCGAGGCTGATATGCGCGAGGTTGTTCAGAACGAACTTGATTCTGTGATTCCGATGTATGAAAGGTGGATTACGCTTCTTCCGACGCTCGCGAATGTGGCAATGCTGCTCGGTCTTCTCGGAACTGTTCTCGGAAATATCAGCGCGTTCAACGTTCTTGGCGGCGGCGGCTCGCTTCTGAACCAGGAAGCACTTTCTCTCGGCATTGCGCAGTCGCTTGTGACAACTGCGGCAGGTCTCATAGTCGCAATCCCGACTTTGATGTTCAACAGTTTCCTGAACAACATAATCGATATCCGAATTTCTGAGCTTGAGAAATTCATCTCGGCAACGCTCCTTCGGCTCACTGGTAGAATTCTATGAAAGCACACAGAAGAGTCAGAAGGGGAAACAAGCCGAGTCGTCTTTTGATTACCCCGATGATTGACATCGTTTTTCAGCTCGTTCTTTTTCTCCTCGTTTCGTCGGCGTTTCCCACGAAGCCCGCAATCGGTATTTCCCTTGCGGAAAGTTCGACCGCGAAAGGCTCGGAGGTGTTCGAGCTTGTCGTTTCCGTTGACGCTTCCGGAAAAATCTTTATGAACGGAGAGAAAATCGAATTCGACCAGCTCGTTCCGGCTCTCGGTTTGTTCGATTCAAGGTATCCGGTCACTGTCGAGGCTGACGAAAAGACGACGAACGGCACGATTGTCAAAATCTTCGACAAGCTTTCTGAATGCGGTTTTTCGGAAGTCAATTTGAGAACGAGGGAAAATGATTGATTTTGATGTGAAAGCCAGGGAAGTTCAGAAGGAATCTGAATTTGCGGCATTGATTGGCAGCGTGGCAACTCTTCTTGTTCTCATCGGAATCGTGGCGATTTGCGCATCCGTTCTCACGAAGAATCATGTCCGTTCCGTCAGGCTGCATCTTGAGAATGTCCCTCAGAAAATTTCCTCGGTCGAAAATCCTTCTTCCAAAGAAAATGCAGTTGCAGTTGCAGTTGCTGATTCCGATAAGAAAACTTCGGAAGAATCTGCGGCTGCTCCTAAATCAAATGCGGAAGATTCACTGAACAAAGAAAAAAATCCTCTTACGAAAGAAAAAATCGATGCTCTTCTCGCGTCAAAATCTTCTGTTGAAAAGCATATCCTCGATGAGCGTCTTGCAGATTTGAAAATCCGCGACTCGAAAGCCCTTGCGCGTGAGGAGGCAATCCGCGAGAAAGCAGAGAAATCGGAAAAACAACGCATTGCGAAAGAAAAGGAAAAGGCGATTGCAAAGGCGGAGCGCGAGCGGATTGCGCGTGAAAAGGTCGCGGAGAACGAAAACAAACGCATTGCAGAAGCGCAGGCTCGCGCTGAAAAAGAAAACGCGGAGAGAGAAGCCGCGAGAAAACTTGAAGAGCAGATGGAAGCTGACAGGCTCGCGAAAGAAAAGGCGATTCAGGAAGAAAATCTGCGAATTGCGAAAGAAAACGCCGAGCGTGAGCGCGTGGCCCGTGAGGAAGCAGAGAAAAAGGCGGAGGCAGAGCGCGTGGCGGAGGCTGCAAAAAAAGAGCGCATTGCGAAGCTTGAGGCAGAGCGTTCGGCACGCCGCCGTGCAGAAGCCGCGCAAGTTGCAGATATGCGTGCCGCAAAAGCCGAAGCTGACCGCCTAGAGCACGAACGCCTTGCAAAAATCGAAGCCGACCGAATCGCAAAAGAGCAGGCAGCGAAAGCCGAGGCAGAGCGAATTGCAAAAGAAAATGCTGCAAAGGCAGAAGCTGAGCGAATCGCAAAAGAAAAAGTTGCCAAAGCAGAAGCAGAACGAATTGCGAAAGAGAAGGCAGCGAAAGCAGAAGCAGAACGCATCGCGAAAGAAAAAGCCGCCAAAGCTGAAGCAGAACGCATCGCAAAAGAAAAGGCAGCGAAAGCAGAAGCCGAGCGAATTGCGAAAGAAAAGGTTGCAAAGGCAGAAGCAGAACGCATCGCGAAAGAAAAGGCTACAAAGGCAGAGGCAGAAAGAATCGCGAAAGAAAAGGCTGCCAAAGCAGAAGCAGAACGAATTGCAAAAGAGAAAGCTGCCAAAGCGGAAGCTGAACGAATTGCAAAAGAGAAAGCCGCCAAAGCCGAAGCAGAACGAATTGCGAAAGAAAAAGCTGCCAAAGCAGAAGCAGAGCGAATTGCAAAAGAGAAAGCTGCCAAAGCAGAAGCAGAACGAATTGCGAAAGAAAAGGCTGCAAAAGCCGAATCAGAACGGATTGCGAAAGAGAAAGCTGCAAAAGCCGAGGCAGAGCGAATTGCAAAAGAGAAAGCAGCGAAAGCTGAAGCAGAACGCATAGCAAAAGAGAAAGCTGCGAAAGCAGAAGCAGAACGCATAGCAAAAGAGAAAGCTGCGAAAGCAGAAGCAGAACGAATTGCAAAAGAGAAAGCCGCCAAAGCAGAAGCAGAACGAATTGCAAAAGAGAAAGCCGCCAAAGCAGAAGCAGAGCGCATCGCAAAAGAGAAGGCTGCCAAAGCCGAAGCAGAACGAATTGCGAAAGAGAAGGCAGCGAAAGCAGAAGCCGAGCGAATTGCAAAAGAGAAAGCCGCCAAAGCCGAAGCAGAGCGAATTGCAAAAGAGAAAGCTGCCAAAGCCGAAGCAGAACGAATTGCGAAAGAAAAGGCTGCAAAGGCTGAGGCAGAACGCATAGCAAAAGCAAATGCCGCCAAAGCTGAATCGGCAAGTTATGCTGGCGGTATCAAGACTGTCAATTCTGGAAACGGAAATGTGCAGACTGGTGCTGTTGTCAGTTCTGTTGCGGCGAACCTTGCACTCAAAAAGAAAAAGGCAGAGGAAGTCAAAGAAGCAGAAGCTGATGCTGAAGCTAAGAAACTGCTTGAAGAAGAAAATGCCGCATCTTCTTCTTCAAAATGAAAAATTCGGGGGAGTGATGAAAGAGGAATTTAAGGATATAAAAGTTGTAGCATTCGACATCGACGGGACGCTTTATCCCGATTACAGACTTTATCTGAAAATCATCTTTTATTTTCTCAAGAATGTCAGGTTTTATGTGCATTTCAACAATGTCCGTAAAATCATGCACAAGACGGCTCCGTTGTCGGATTTTTACGAGTACCAGGCAAGGCTTCTTGCGGAGGAACTGAAGTGCACGGTGCCTGCCGCAAAGGAGAAAATAGAGAGAATCGTTTACAAAGGTCTGATGCCGTATCTTGAGCGCACGAAAATTTTTTGTCATGTCGAAGACACGTTCGTGAAAATCAAGGAAAGCGGAAGAAAAATCGCCATTCTCTCGGATTTTCCACCCTCGCAGAAAGGCAATATGTGGGGGCTTCTCAAATATTGCGATTTGGTGCTCGGCTCGGAAGAGGCTGGTGCGCTCAAACCGTCAAAATTCCCGTTCGGCATGATGTCGATGAAACTCGGCGTGAAACCGGAAGAAATCCTCTATGTCGGCAACAGCGTGAAATATGATGTCTGCGGCGCGAAAAATGCAGGCATGAAATCCGCATTGATAATTTCTCCATTCAGAAAATTCCTTCTCTCAATATTCCGCGGAAAAGAAAACGGCTTCGGGACGGGCGCAGATGTCGTCTTCACAAACTATCGTCAATTCATCGAGATTGTGCTAAACTGAATCCAAATCTTTAAATAAAATTCCATAAAATTAAAATTTTCGGAAAAATTTTTTTCTCACTTTAAATAAAAATCGGCAGGTAAAGAAGTGGTCACTAGTGCTGTTGTTGTTATAGTTTCGTTTGTTGTTTCCGTCGTTGTATGCGGTGTTACGGTTCTTGTCACAAAACTTGTTGATAAGGATTCGAATCCGCTCGATAAGGTCAGGAGGTATTCGGACAAGCGAATGAAAGATTTCGAGGATTTCTTCAATGAGAACCTCGAAAAACTCAACGGGCTTTCGGCTGACCTCGACACTCATCAGGCAGTTGCGATTGCCGCTGTAAAAAGACTCAGCAAGCAGACTGAGGACTTCGAGGAAATCAGCAAGACTTTCGAGATGAAGTTCTCGCAGGTTGACGACCTGGACAAGCGCATAGAAAATTACAGCCAGATTCTCAACGGTCTCATGGAGATGATTTCGACCGTTGACTCAAAACTCAAGAATCTCAAGTCGGAGTCCGTCGTCCTCGACAAAATGAATGCGCGAATCAACGGGCTTGAAAAATCAACTGATTCGATTCAGGACAAACTCCCTCAGATTACTGCCGAATTCGTGAAAATCAACAACGAAAGCCTCAAGACGCTCGGTGTAGGGCTTTTGGACGAATACCAGAACAGGGCGGAGGAGCTTGACCGCGCTTCGACGGATGCCGCGAACAAATGCGAGGAGCTTCTCAAACGCATAAATCTTGACATCGACAACGCGTACAACGTCGCTTCCGCAAAGGCTGCGATGCTTGAGGCGGAAGTTCTCAAAAGATTGCAGGAAGAAGCTGCTTCGAGAAACCAGAATTATCTCAGCAAAATGGAAATTTCCACGAAGGAGCTCGAAAAACAGCTTGCAATAAGGCTCGGGGAAACGCAGAAGACAATCGAAGAGAAGACTGGCGACATCGAGCAGCAGCTCCAGAGCAGGACACGCACTTTGGAAGACTTGCTCAAGGAGCGCACGGAAAACTTCATGGACGCTTACGACATGAAATTCTCCGCGCTTGAAGTTGACATCAACAAGTCGATTGCGGAAATGGAATCTCAGGTTCGCGAGCAGACGACTTCCCTCAACAGGCAGTACACGGAAAAAACCGGCGAAATGGTCGATTTGCTCCAGTCACGCACTGACGAACTGAAAAATCACCTTTCCGAGTCCCTCATGGCTGCGAAGCGCACTGCAAAGGAACTCCGCGACGACGTTGCCGGCAACGGAAAATCGCTTGAGTCAATCCGAGAGGTTTTGGCGAAGCAGCTCACTCAGATTCAGTCCCGCTACGAGAAATTCCTTGAGAACGCGCTTTCTGCCGCTGACGAAAAGGAAAATGAGGCATACGAGACATTCGAGAAACAGACGGCTGAAAATCTCAACAAGTATTCTGAAAACACGGAATCTGCAATCAACGCGATGCACGATGACGTTATGAACAAAATGGAGGATTTGCAGAATCTCGTTGACACTCAGGTCACAGACATTCAGGACCTCGTCGATAAGAAAGTCGATTCTCTCAATACTGCATTCGACAGCAAAGTTGATATCATCCACAACGTTGTCAGCTCGAAAATCAGTGCGTTTGAGACCGGCGTGAACCAGCAGGTGGACGCGCTTTCTGACATAATCGACCAGAAAGTCGGCGACCTCCGCGGCGATGTCGATGAGAAAGTCCAGACCGTCACGAGCGGCGTTGACAAGCGTCTTGAAGATTTCAACTCGGAAGTTGACAGCAAATTCGAAAAAATCGATGCGTCTGTCGGCGAGAGAATGAACGAGCTTACGGAAAATGTTGACAATCTCGTTTCTGGTCTTGAGACCGGCGTTGACAGGAAAGTCTCAAGCCTTCAGCACAATGTCGTCGAGAAAATTTCGACATTGCAGAGCGACGTGAACGATAAAGTCGAGTCTTTGCAGAGCGACGTTAGCGATAAAGTTGCCGCGCTCCACGATGACGTGAACGAAAAAGTTGATTCTCTCCGCAGCGATGTTGGCGAGAAAGTCGATTCCCTCATGCGCGATGTCGGCGACAAAGTTGATTCAATTCAGAGCGATGTTGATGAGAAAGTTAATTCCCTCCAGAACAACGTTGACGAAAAAGTCGGGTCTTTGCAGGAAAGCGTCGGCGACAGGGTTTACGAGCTTGAGCAGAACGTTAACGAGAAAGTTTCTGGTCTCCGCGACATTGTTGACGACAGGACCGAGGAACTTGAAGGATTCGTGAGGGAGCGCGTTGATGGTCTTGAGGACAGGGTTGACGGCAAAGTCGATTCCCTTCTCGACAAAGTTGACAAGAAAGTCGGCGATTTCTCCGACAACATCAATGCGAAAGTCGATTACATTTCGGACGAGATGAATTCGAAAATCAGCGATATCCACGACAACTTCGATTCGAAGGTCGTTTCGCTGTCGAACGACATGACTGATAAGGTGACGAACCTCTCAAGCGACATCGACACGAAATTCAGCGACATCAACGAGAAATTCAATACTGTTTCCGATGACATGACATCGAAACTTGAGACTCTTTCAAACCGCAGCACCGACGAATTCAGCACTCTGAACGACGCTTTGAACACGAACGTCGCGAACCTGAACAGAACCGTGAACGACAGGATCAGGGAACTGCAGAACGATGTCGGAACGCGCGTTTCTGCAATGCAGAACGAATTCGACGACAAGCACGGAAAAATCAAGAATACGCTTGATTCGACTCTCCGCGACGTGAACGCGAAACTCGAAAGTGCCGTTGCCGGTGCGGAATCGATTGCGAACAAAATTAGCCAGAGCGCGGAAGAAAAAATCAGCAAGGCAGAAAGCGAGATGTCGGAGAAAGTTTCCGCACTCCAGAGCGACATCAACCGCAAAGTCGATTCAATCCACAGCGATGTCAATTCTATGGACTCGAAAGTTACAACCCGGCTCAGTGATTTGGACAGCAAAATCGACGAAAGCGTTTCCGAAATGAAAGCAACTCTTTTGGACACTCAGAGCGAAGTCCGCGAGGCTGTGAGCAGTCTTGGAGAGGAAACTGAGCGCAAGGTTGACGATTTGTCGGAGATGATGAACGACAAGATTTCTTCGACACACAAAGATTTGCAGGAAAAATTCGACTCAATGGAACGCAATGCGAACGAAAAACTCGTCGGCGTTCAGAACGAACTTGAAAATAAATTCGACAGCTACTCTTCTTCTTTCGACGGCAAAGTGAGCGAATTCGCAGGCAAAGTCGATGCTGTTGCTTCGGAGCTTGAAACACGCGTCGGCGAATTACATGACGATTTGAGCACGAAGATTGAAAACGTCCAGAACGAATCAGCAGAAAAACTCGGAAATGTCCACGACGATTTGAGCGCAAGAATCGAAAGCGTCCAGAATGAAGCGTCAGAAAAACTTGAGAATGTCCACGACGATTTGAGCGCAAGAATTGAAAGCGTCCAGAATGAAGCGTCAGGCAAACTTGAGAATGTCCACGACGATTTGGGCGCAAGAATCGAAAGCGTCCAGAATGAAGCGACCGGCAAACTCGAAGAAATGCACGGCGGCTTGAGCGAGAGAATCGAGCAGATTCAGAATGAAGCGTCGGACAAACTTGAAAATGTTCATGGCGATTTGAGCGAAAAAATCGGGCAGTTGCAGAATGAATCGAACGAAAAGTTCGAGGAATTGCACGGCGGCTTGAGCGAAAAACTTGCTGGCGTTCAGAACGAGCTTGAAGGAAAAATCGACAGCTACTCTTCTTCTTTCGACGGCAAAGTGAGCGAATTCGC
>JAFXSM010000004.1 GCA_017525605.1 Treponema sp.
CAAAGAAATTCCGATTATCGCAGATTCTTATGTAGACAAAGAATTCGGAACAGGTATGGTAAAAATCACACCTGCACATGACCCCAACGACTGGGAAGTCGGAAAGAGACACAATCTTGAGGTAATCAATCTCCTTAATCCTGACGGAACATTGAATGAAAACGTTCCTGAAAAATATCGCGGACTTACCTGCGAAAAAGCCCGCAAGCTCGTAATCGAGGACTTGACCGAAGCAGGCCTTTTCAAGGGTGAAGAAAAAATGACTCACTCAGTCGGTCACTGCTACCGATGTAAGACTGTCGTCGAGCCTTATTTGAGCTATCAGTGGTTCGTCAAAATGAAGCCGCTGGCCGAAAAGGCACTCAAGGCCTGGCGAGACGGTGAAATCGTCTTCTATCCACGAAAATGGGAAAACACATATACTCACTGGATGGAGAACATCCGTGACTGGTGCGTAAGCCGCCAGATCTGGTGGGGACACAGAATTCCGGCCTGGTACTGCGAATGCGGCGAGACAATCGTTTCGCGCGAAGATGTTGTAAAGTGCCCGAAATGCGGCTCTTCCAACGTCAAGCAGGACCCTGACGTTCTTGACACCTGGTTCTCTTCTTGGCTCTGGCCGTTCTCAACACTCGGCTGGCCGGAGAACACTGCCGATTTGCAGAAATTCTATCCGACTACTGCGCTCGTCACCGCATACGACATCATCTTCTTCTGGGTTTCAAGAATGATTATGGCAGGTCTTGAGTTCACAGGAAAAGCTCCGTTCCACGACATCTATATCCACGGACTCGTCCGCGACAAGCAGAACAGAAAAATGTCGAAGTCTCTCGGAAACGGAATCGACCCGCTCGAAATTATCGAGCAGTACGGCTCTGACGCTCTGAAGTTCACTTTGTCGTTCCTCGCCGCGCAGGGGCAGGACGTAAAAATCGACAGCAAGACTTTCGAAATGGGCTCGAAGTTCTGCAACAAGGTCTGGAACGCTTCCCGCTACATTCTCGGAAACCTTGAGGGCAGAAATCTCATTCCTGTTACGGATTCCGAGCTTTCGGAGCTTGACAAGTGGATTTACCTTGAGCTGAACAACGCCGTGAAAAACGCGCGGGAAGCTCTCGAAGGCTACCGCTACAACGACGCGACATCTGCTGTTTACGAATTCTTCTGGTACAAATTCTGCGACTGGTATGTCGAGGCTACGAAACTCAGTTTCTGGCACGGAGACGAGCATGAGAAGGACAGGCAGATTTCGGTTCTTCTCAACATCCTCGAAGAATCATTGCGGCTTTTGCATCCGTTCATTCCGTTCGTCACGGAGGAAATCTATTCGAAGCTTCCTCGCAAGGAGATTATCGAAAACAGAAAGGCTGCCGGCGCACAGAAGATTCTTCCGAACGAGGTTTACGACGACCTTCTTACGACTGCTCCGTACCCGGAATATCTTGATTCAAGGAACGATGCGAACGTCGGCGCAAGGTTCAATGTCCTTCAGGATTTGATTCGCAACGTCCGCGGACTCAGGAACGAATGCGGAATCAACCCTGTCGATAAAATCAACATCGCCGTTCATGTCGTTGCTGGTTCTGCGGCGGAAGTGTGCAAGGAAAAGGTCGATATGATAAAGCTCCTTGCAGGTCTTGCCGAAATAAAATTCGTGGAAGCAAAACCGTCTTCTTCAATCGGAACTGTCGGTTCTGATTACGAGGCATTCATTCTCCTCGACGAGAAAATCGACAAGGAGTCCCTCAGAAAGAGATTCGAAAAGGATTTGCAGAAGACTCAGGGCGACATTCAGAGAAGCGAGGCGAAACTCGGCGGCAAATTTGCCGAGAATGCGCCTGCGGAAGTCGTTCAGGCCGAGCGCGATTCTCTTGCCGAGTCAAAGAGAAGAGTCGAAAAACTTGAGTCTTATATAAAAGAACTTTGAAAATGCCCTAACTCTGCGGAAACTGGGATTTAGATGAATGTCATTCGTTTGGGACCCGCTCGCTTTCGCAAGTTTATATAATCGACCTGTTCGGAAATTTAGGTTTTCGGACAGGTTTATTTCACTTTTAATGCTAGATGGAGGCGTCATATGGCAAAACAGAAATATGAAATGAAGACGGATAAGCCTGATAAAATGGATTCCGAGCACATGAAGCAGCTGAAGGAAATATTCCTTGCTCCCTACATGCAGCTCGCCACGGGATTGATTGGAAAAGCTCGTCATGCCGGCGGAAATATGTTCAGGCATCAGATGGACACGCTGTCGATTCTGATTGACTACGGCTACATCGATTCCGTCCTTCTGAAAGCCTCTGTCGTACACGACTGCGTCGAAGACATCCCTGACTTCAACAAGAACGATATTATCAATGTTGATGACGAAGGTGGGAAAGTTTTGGAACTCGTCCTCGAAGTTACTAGAAGAGAAGACGAGGATAAAAGGCAGTTCCTCCAGCGCATTCTCGAAAAGGGAAGCCAGAAGGCGAAAGTCCTCAAATGTGCTGACCGAATAAGTAACATGATTTCGCTCGGCTACGTCACTGACCCAAAGTTTATAGAGCGCTACTGTGACGAAACAGAATATTTTCTTTTGCCGATGGCATTGGAAGTTGACTTCAATATGTATCATGAGCTGATAAGTCTTATCATGACACGCCGAAGATATCTTGAAGATGGTGGGTATTTCGATACTCGTCACAAGGAATCTTCCGCACCGAACTCGGACAGTTCGAAATAATCAGAAAAATAAAAGGAGCAATCTGCCGAAAAAAGCGGATTGCTCTTTTTTTTGTCCTTATGTCGATTTTGTAAGCGGTTGACGGGAGTCGGACCCGCGTGCCAGGCTTGGGAAGCCCGTATAATAGCCGTTATATTACAACCGCAAAAACTATAGGCGACACTTTTCGTGCCACCTATAAAAAATCATTTTAGATGCTTCCAATGGTATAGAATTCTGGAAGTTTTTTCAACGATTTGCCGCTTATTTCTTGAGCAATGCAGCGAAAGGATTGTAAGTTTCGCCTGAATCGTCGTTCTTGTGAGCCGCGAAGTACTCTCTTGCGTTTCCTTCCGGATTGTCTCGAGGAGCTTTCTCTGCTTTCTCTGCCGATGCAGATTCTGCTGCCGAGCCTTCGACAGTGAGAGAAACTTTCTTTGCTGTCTCATCGACTGAGCTTACGATGACTTCGATGTCAGAGCCGATTTCGAACTTCTTGCTCAAGTTTGTGTTCGGTTTCAAGCCGAGAGCTGAAATGTGGAGGAGACCGTCAATTCCTGGCTCAAGGTTGACGAAAAGGCCGAATGCTGCGATTCTCGCGATTTTTCCAGTGAGTTTTGTTCCCTCTGGGTATTTTGCTGCGATTCCGTCCCATGGATCCTTCTCAAGTTCCTTTGTGCTGACAGAAACGCGTACTCTCTTCTTGTCAGAGAAGTCTGCGCTGATGATTTTTGCTTCGAGTGTCTGGCCGACTGTGAGGACTGTGCTCACGTCGTCAACTCTCTGGTGAGAAATCTCTGAGATTGGGAGAAGAACCTGGAAACCGTTCTCAAGCTCGACGAACGCGCCGAATTTCTGGAGGGATTTTACAGTTACCTTTACTACGTCGCCGACGTTGATTTCCTTCTCGATTTCCTCAAGTTTCTTGTCTGCTTCTTCTTCGAGAATCTTTCTGTTGGAAACGATGATGTTCTTTCCGCCGTTCTTGAATTCGATGACTGCGAATGTGAGAGTCTGTCCGATGAATGACTCAGGCTCTGCGTTTGACTTGAATCCCATCTGTGAGAGAGGGCAGAATGTCATGACTCCTGAAACGTCGACATCGTATCCGCCTTTTCTTGTTGCCTTTACGACACCTTCGACAGGGAGACCAGACTGGAATGCGCTTTCGAGCATGTCTTTTGTCGGGTTAGACTCAGCAGCCTTGTCTGAGCTGCGTCCGATTTTTGTCGTGAAGCGGAGCTCGTCTCTTCTTTTCTGTGAAGGCATATAGAAAGCCTTTACTTTGTCGCCTTCTTTTACTGTCACGTTGCCGTCTTTATCTGTGAACTCTGCCTTGTCGATTAAACCTTCGCTTTTTGCACCGACGTCGATGAAAACTGTGTCGTTCGATATCTGGACGATAAGTGCTTCAACTGCCTCCCCAACCTGAAAGTTCTTGAGTTTGTCTGAGAAGTCCAGATTTTCCATGCTATCCATTTGTTACTCCTAAAAAATTGTTCTCTATTGTAGATTTGTATAGGATAAACATTTTCGAGGAAAGAATAAAGGGCATAGCAGAAAATAGGGCTTGCAGAAATAACAGTTTCAGCCGAAAAGTCCTGAAATCAGATTGTGCGCGACGGAACCCGGGGGCGGAACTTTCGGAAGCGAATCTTTTTTGAACCATTTTGCTTCCCGAATCTCGTCTTCCTGCACTTTTATTTCGCCCGAGTCATATTCAGCGCGGAATGCGAGCATGAGCTGGTCGGGATACGGCCACGCCTGGCTTGCGACGTACCTGACGTTCTTGACGCGTATTCCTGTCTCCTCAAAAATCTCACGGTGGACTGCCTGCTCTATCGTTTCGCCCATCTCGACAAATCCCGCGAGCGTCGTCCATACGTCCGTGTTCCTGTTCGCGTGGTTCGCAAGAAGATATTCGTCGCCTTTCGTCACCAGGACGATTACGGCAGGCTCTATCTGCGGAAAAAACTGATGTCCGCATTTCGTGCACGTCCTTGCTGTGAATTTCGCGTCGTCTTTCAGAAGGCTTCCGCATATCGAGCAGAAACGCTTCTGCGAGTGGAAATTCAGAAGCCCCCTTGCGCGCGCGGAAAGTGCCGTCATGTTCTCGAATCCTTTTTCCGTGTCGTTCTGGTGCATGGCGAAAAATTCCCTCAGCGGAATGTCCTGGCATCCTTTCGGGTTCGGAGTGTCCGGTTCGAGCATTATCGCCGTGTAGTCCATGTCGATTTCCGAAATCCAGTCCGACGCTACGGAAAGTTCTAGGCACTTTTTCATCGTCTTTGCGTCCGGTAGTTCCCCGTCCTGAAGGAGAATTGAATTCTCGCGGAAGATGAAATGATGTTTTCTGAATGTGTTTATCTTGTTTGAAACGATAGCCATGATATTTCAGTTTACAACGGAATTTTTAGAATTTGCATTTACTTTTTTTGTTCATTTCCACTCGGTTTTTGAACAAAGCCGAATTGTGATTTTTATAATCGAATTTGCTAAAATCAGTGCGTCCGGAAAAATCGATTCGGCTTTTCCTGACGACCATCACAAAGTTTTTTTTGAGGTAAAAAATGAAAGTTGCAATTTTCTTCGGATCAAAATCTGATTCTGAAACAATGAAGAAATCCGCTGACGTTCTCCGCGAATTCGGCGTTGATTTCAAGGCCTACATAATTTCGGCGCACAGGGCTGGGGCTTTGCTCACAAAGACCCTCAGGCAGGTCGAATCTGATGGCTGCGAGGTCATAATCGCTGGTGCCGGGCTTGCAGCGGCGTTGCCTGGAGTAATCGCAGGTCAGACTGTCCTTCCAGTAATCGGAGTTCCGCTTGAGTGCATAAATCCCGGAAAATCAAACGGGCTTGCCGGAGTCGATTCGCTTCTTTCAATCGTGCAGATGCCTCCTCAGATTCCTGTCGCAACGGTCAGCATCGGCGGCGCAAAGAATGCTGCATATCTTGCCGTACAGATTCTCGCAATCAAATACCCGGAGCTGAAAGAGAAGCTTGTCGCTTTCAGGAAGAAGCTCTATGAGGATTGCGAAAAGTCCGCTGAAATTGATTTGTGATTTTGGAAAATAAAATGACGCAAGAAGAAAAAGATTTTTTTGAGGAAGAAGAGGACAAGCTCCGTGATGAATGCGGTGTCTGCGGAATATTTCAGAATCTTCCAAAAGAAAGCGCGAAAAATGACGTGAAGGCAGGTTCGGAAAATTCAGGTTATCTTTCCGAGGACGCATATTCTGCTTCGGAATTCAATGCCGCTCAGAAAGTTTATTACGGGTTGTATTCGCTGCAGCACCGCGGTCAGGATTCTGCCGGAATCGTCGTCTCCGACGGCAAAGAGGTGAAGGTCCACAAAGCGATGGGTGCCGTTGCCGAGGTGTTCGACAAGGAATCTCTCGGAAGGCTTCAGGGAAGAATCGCTGTCGGCCACGTCCGCTATGCGACTGCAGGAAGCTGTTCGATTGAGAACGCGCAGCCTATCGTGCAGACCTCAAAGCTCGGAACGATAGCCGTCGCGCATAACGGTCAGCTCGTCAATTATGAGCAGCTCCGCGAGCTTCTTGACGACTCGGGCTGCACTTTCAACTCGACTTCCGACACCGAGGTAATCGTCAAGCTCATAGCCCGCTCGTACAAGAAAGGGCTGATTCGCGCATTGACCGATACGATTCAGATGATTAAGGGAAGCTTCGCGCTCTGCGTGATGACGGAGAATTCGCTCATTGCGGCGCGCGACCCGAACGGAATAAGGCCTCTCTGTCTCGGACGCGTCGAGAACGGCTGGATTGTCGCTTCCGAAACTTGCGCGATAGATTCTGTCAACGGAACTTACGAAAGGGAGATCGAGCCTGGCGAAATCGTGATAATAAACGACGAGGGCGTGAAATCGATTCCGTTCGGCGAGAGGACATCGAAGCGGACATGCGTTTTTGAGTACGTTTACTTTGCCCGCCCTGACTCCGTTCTCGACGGAATCGCAGTTCAGGAAGCTCGGTATGCGATGGGCGCGAAACTTGCGGAGGAGAGCGGAGTCCCTGCAGACGTCGTTATCGGCGTTCCTGATTCCGGTCTCGGTGCCGCGGTCGGATATTCGAAAGCATCGGGGATACCGTATGCGACCGGAATAGTGAAGAACAAATACATCGGGCGCACGTTCATCGCGCCTACACAGAAAGAGCGCGAGAACATGGTGTTCGTAAAGCTGAACGCTGTTCCTTGCGACGTTCGCGGAAAAAGGGTAATCGTCATCGACGATTCTATTGTCCGCGGAACGACTTCGAAGCGGCTTGTCCAGATTTTGAGGCGTGCCGGTGCGAAGGAAGTCCATTTCAGGATTTCTTCTCCGCCTGTGAAATTCCCTTGCTATTTCGGAATCAACACTCCGACAAGGAACGAGCTGATTTCTGCGCACAACACTGCCGAGGAAATCTGCAAGATAATCGGCGCGGATTCTCTGGCGTTCTTGAGCGCGGACGGTCTTCTTGAGGCGTGCCGCAGCGTCAATCCTGATTCGTACGGATTCTGCAAGGGCTGCTTCACAGGCGAATACCCGATTTCAGTTCCCGGCGAAGTGAATCAGAACTGATTCCAAATCTTTGTTCTGCATTCGTAATTCGTATTTTGCGTGGTTAGTTCTCGCGGGCTTCGTATCCGCGTGGCGTGACCATGTATTTTCTTCCGCCGTGTTCTGTTATCACGGTGGAGGAATTCCCTATGAATGCGCTGCAGAACATATCAAGTTCCGCATCCTTGAGTTCTTCGAGGGTGCAGAATTTGTATTCGCTGTCATTCCTTCCGATGTTGCGGACGTAGCCGCATACGGTGTCTTTCGGCCTGTCTTCAAGAAGCGTCTCGCATGCTTCGCGAAGCGCGTTCGGACGGAGTTCGCTCCTCGGGTTGTAGAGCACGACGCAAAAATCCCCGAGCGAAGAAGCCTTGAGCCGCCTGATGATTTTTTCTTTCGGCATGAGGTGGTCGCTCAGCGAAATCACTGCGAAATCCGCCGTGAGCGGAGAGCCCAATATTGCGCCGCCCGAAAGTGCCGCCGTCACTCCTGCGATTATCTTTATCTCGACTGATGGAAAATCTTTTGCAAGCTCGATTGCGAGGCTCGCCATTCCGTATACGCACGAGTCGCCCGAGCTTATGAGAGCGACGTTCATTGTCTTTGCTTTTTCGAGCGCGTAAATGCATCTTTCGCGTTCCTTCATCATTCCCGTCTCGAAAAAGTTTTTTTGGGGGAAATTCGGGCGGACTAGCTCGATGTATTTTCCGTATCCGACAATCAAATCCGATTTTTCGATTGCGTCTTTCGCTTCGGCTGTCATGTATTCGATGTTTCCTGGACCTATTCCTATCACTGCAAGCATGTTTTATTTTCCTTTTTTTTATAGAATATCGGCATGAGAAAAATTACATTCATCGATGTTGTCCGTTTCATTCCGGCTGCGTTCATAATCTGTGTCAGCTGGTATCTTTCTTCGCAGGAGCGCATTGAGCACATGCCGAGCTTTTGGAATGCTGACAAAGTTGTCCACACGATTTGCTTTGCGGGGCTTGCGTTTTGGGTCGCATTCGGATTCAGAATTGAGAGGCTAGGCAGGTTCTGGATTTCCACATTGTTCGTCAGCGTTTACGGGATAATAGACGAAATCCACCAGAGCTTCACGCCCGGTCGAGAGTCTTCGTTCTTTGACTGGACTGCCGATACTGTCGGGGCTTGCATCGGCTCGTGCGTCTTCGTTCTTTTCGTTTCGTTCTTGCGGAAAAAGTTGATGAAAAAATCTGCAATTTCAGAACGTGTTTAATTATCTTCATTTTTCAGATACTATTTTCATATCAAATAATTTTGGAGTTTTTTATGGCTAACACAATTGATTACAAGGATTCTGGCGTTGACGTTGAGGAAGGCTACAATGCTGTGAATGAATACAAAGTTCACGCGGCAAGGACAAGAATCCCGGGGCTTCTTACGGAACTCGGAAGTTTCAACGGAATGTTCGAAATTCCTTCGGGGCTGAAGCATCCTGTTGCTGTTTCTGGTACGGACGGTGTCGGAACGAAGCTTGATATCGCTTTTCAGATGGGAAAGTACGATACAGTTGGAATCGATTGTGTCGCGATGAGCGTCAACGATATTCTCTGTTCGGGAGTTCAGACCTCATTCTTCCTTGACTATGTTGCATGCGGAAAGCTCGATGCGAAAGTTGCCGGCGACCTCGTGAAAGGCGTTGCTGACGGCTGTGTCGATGCTGGATGCGCTCTTCTCGGCGGTGAGACTGCTGAGATGCCTGATTTCTACGATATCGGAAAGTACGATTTGGCAGGTTTCGGTGTCGGCTTCGGCGAGAAGGACGACATGATAACCGGAAAGGATATTGCTGAGGGCGACGTTCTCATCGGTCTTTCTTCGACAGGCTGCCATTCGAACGGATATTCGCTCGTTCGTAAGCTCGTGAAGGATTTCAACGAGGATTTCGGCGGAAAGAAAATCGGCGAGGTTCTTCTCACACCTACAAGAATCTACGTCCGCCCTGTAATCGATGCCCTCAAGACATTCGGAAAGGCGATTCACGGAATGGTTCACATCACTGGCGGCGGATTCTACGAGAACGTTCCTAGAATGTACCCGAAGGGAACTCAGCTCGTCTCTCACATCAAGAAGGATTCTTGGGAGAAGCCTGCGATTTTTGCGGAACTTGTCCGACGTGGTGCTGACCCAGAGGGCGTTTGGGGAACATTCAACATGGGAATCGGTCTGATTCTCGCTGTCAGTGCCGACAAAGCAGACGAAATCGTCAAGCATTTCAATGACAATGCCGCGAAATTCCAGACGGAAGCGTACACGAAAACTGGTGCTGCGCCTCTCAAGGCTTACAAAATCGGCTGCGTAGAAAAGTCGAAGAAAGAGCTCGGTGCTGAGTTGAAGGGCAGCCACGACGCTACAATTCTGGACTAATCGGAATCTGATTTTTGGTAATCATTCAATAAACCTGTTTGGAAGTTTCGCTTTCCGAACAGGTTTTATATTTGTAGCATCTTTAAGAGGAATCGTAAAAAATGAATATAACTGTTTTGGTCAGCGGTGGCGGAACGAATTTGCAGGCGTTAATCGATTATGAGAAATCGAATCCCGATTGCCCTTACAAAATCGTCATGGTCGTGAGCGACACGAAAAACGCATTTGCGCTTGAGAGGGCAGAGAAGGCAGGAATCCCGACGCGGATTTGCTCTCCGTATGCCGTTCTCGGCGCGGAAAAGGCGAAGTCTGCAACGAAAGAAGAGAAGCGCGTTGCCGTGTCCGATGCAGCAATGAATGCCGCGAAAGAATCCGGCTCGGACGCTATCGTGCTTGCCGGTTGGCTCACTGTTCTTTCCGGGAATATCATCAGCGAATTTTCGAACAGAATCGTGAACCTTCATCCGGCTCTCCTTCCGAAATTCGGCGGGGTCGGAATGTGGGGGCATCATGTTCACGAGGCTGTCATTGCGGCAAAGGAAAAGGAATCTGGCTGCACTGTTCATCTTGTTGACGCAGGGTGCGACACCGGAAAAATCCTTGTGCAGAAGAAAGTTCCGGTCCTTGACGGCGACACTCCCGACACGCTTTATGCAAGAATCGCGCCTTGCGAGCATGAGGCGCTTGTCGAGGGCGTGTGCATGCTCTCAAAAATGATTGGCTGAAATATTGCATTGTGAATGCTTGTCATATATAACAAAGCCCGATTCGAGACTAAAACGAATCGGGCTTTTTCGTGTTTGTCGATTATCGTTTCATAATCGATGTTGTCTTTGTCGGGGTTGCGGTGATTTCGACGCGTCTGTTTGCGGCTCGTCCTTCCGCGGTGCTGTTTGTGGCGACCGGTGCTGTTCCGCCGTAGCCTTTGTATGTGAAAATCTTCGCGTCCAGACCGTTCGCGATGAGCTCGTTCATAATCGATTTCGCGCGTTCTTCCGAAAGAATCTGTTGTCCTGTCGGCTTGTTCACGTCCGCCGTGTGTCCTTCTATTTTTATCGTGTAGCCGCCGTTCTTTGTGAGGTTCGACAAATCTTCCGCGAGCTTTTTGAGTTTCGGAAGCTCCGACGGCAGAAGTTTCGGGCTGTCGGCTATGAATTTCAAATTCGCAAGGATTTTCACGCCTTCCCAAGAATCGATGACCTTGTCTTTTCCGTCGTCAACCATAGGCTCGTCGTCATCTTTTTCGTTTTCGAAAATGCGCTTGATTTTTTCGACTGCGGTGTAATATGCGCTTGTTTTTTCAGGAGCCTCAACTGAATGGACGAGATTCTCTTTGTCGAGAAGGACGACGATTTTTCCCTGCCGCAAAAGCTCAAGGTTCTCCGGCACCGTCAGTATTTTCAGCGCGTCATTCCGCGAAATCACAGGGTCAGTCCTGTTTTCGCCGTACACTTTTCGCGCCTTGATGTGAAGTGGTTCAAGGCCGACTCTTCCTTTGTACAATGCCTCGTTGTCGTTCCAGTCGTAGTGAATCATTCCCTGAGTTTTCTCAAGTTCCGGGTCGCCCATGTTCCTTTCGTAGATGAGGTTCATGTCGTCGTCCCAGATTTCCGGGAAGAAGCACGGATAAACGCTGTCGGAAACGAATTCGCCGTGAACGGGAAGTTTTCCGCGTGCGTCGATGATGATTCCCGAATATTTTTTCGATGCGACTTTTTCAATCGGCTTTGCGTTTTTGTAAGGCACATGGTGCTTTATCATCAAACTTCCGATTTCGAAAAGGTTAAGCTCGTGCGTCACGTTCAAAGTCAGCGTGCCTTTTGTGAATACTCCTGGCGATTTTTTCCCGTCGTCGATGATTTTCGTGAGCTGTTCGAGCGTTATGTTGTTTCCGAGAACCAGGTCCCCGAGCTGCTGCCTGTTGTTGACGTACAATGAGAGCAGCGGGTCTTTTATGAGAAGCGGGATTTCCCTGTCGATTGTAATCGATGCTTCTTTTTTTCCCGACGGAATGTTGATTCCTGCCTTTTCCGTGTCAAGGCTTACGTTCGAGATGAATTTTTCCTTTGTCCAGTCTATTCGGCTTGTAGATGTGATTGTGTTCTTGTTTCCTGTGCCGAGGTCTGACGAGTTTCTCTCTTGTGCGCTCGGCTTTGCGAGAGGTGCTATGCCGATTCCGATGACCATAGCCGATATGAAGAATTTATTTAGAGTTCTGATTGTCATTTTAAAAAACCTCATAAAATTTTCGGTTATTTTCCGGTGCTTTTTGAAGAAAAACTTTGATTTTTATCTGAGCGGAATGTAGAGGACTTTTCCGAGTTTCAGAATGCTCCTCTGTGAAATCCCGTTCAGGTCGCAGATATCGTCCACTTTGCAGCCGTATGCGCGTGAGAGTGCCCAGAGCGTGTCCCCAGATGAGATTTTGTGCTCCGTATACAGAAGCGCGTCGCCTTTCATGTTCTTCTGAATCGTGTCGATTGCGAGCTGCCCTTGCTCCAGCATTCCCTTCGGAAGCCTCACCTGATATCCGGTGCTCGGCGGCGTGACTGTGCGTATGAGCGACGGATTGAGCTTTTTGATTTCTTTCGTCGTCATCGAAAGTTCCTTTGCGAGCTTTGCAAGGTTGATAGGCTTTTTTGCAATCGCGTAGTCGTATTCGATTTCGTCGTAGTCGTCTGCGATTGTCGGAAGCTCGATGTTGTATTTTTCCATTTTTTCGCAAAGTTCCGTTATTCCGAGAAGTTTCGGGACGTAATGCACTGTCTGGTTTTTGAGATATCCCGCCTCCGCAAGCTGCCAGAATGTCATGTCCGGATGCGCCTTGATGATTTTTTTCATAGCTCCGGCTCCGCAGTTGTACGCGGCAAGTGCCAGTGCCCAGTCGTTGAAAGTGTTGTAGTTCTCCTGGAGCTTTTTGAGGGCGGCTTCTGTGCTTTTCCACGGGTCGAGCCTTTCGTCAATCCAGTCGTTCTTTTTTAAGTACGGCTTTATCGAATTTTCCATGAACTGCCACAACCCCTTTGCTCCGCTTCTCGACGTTGCCGTTATCGTGTATTCGCTTTCGACGACGGGAAGATATTCGAGCGCGCGCGGCAGTCCGTATTCGATGAGCTTGTGCCTGATGAAAATCCTGTATTCGCTGCCTGAGTCAAGTACGTGGTAGAGAGTCTGCTTTCCTCGCTCGGTCGTGTACATCGACATGTATTTTCGTATCATGCCCTGTGTGTACTCCGAGTCGTCAACTTCAAGCCCGCCGATTTCTGTCAGGATTTCTGGCGGTGTCGGCTCTTCCTCGATCACAGCTTCCGCTTCCGCAACTTCATTTTCTTTTGGAACGAAGTCGCTCTCTTCATGCGGAATGTCAGCCGGAAGTTCTGCCTGAACGAGTTCCTCCTGCGGATTTTCGTTTTTTGCGGTTCTGTTTTCAGTTTTTTCCGCTTCTTCCAATGCTTTCGTGTCCTCTTCGATTTCCTTGAGAATCTGCTGCAAGTCCGCGTCAATCAGGTTCGTGTTCACCAGTTCGAGAAATTCTGGTTCCGAGAATTTCGTGTCGGCGGCAAACGCATTTTTTGTTGCCGCAAAAATCATCAGAGAAAGAAAAATAGTTGTCTTGAGTTCTTTTTTCATTTTTTTTCGGAATGTTATTCTTTTTTCGGAAAATTTTTGTCTTTTCAAAACACCGAATTGGAGTTTTTAGAGTTTTTCTCCGAGGTAGATTCCTGCCCATTCCCATCTGCCGTGGATGTCAGGGTCTACAGGAAAATTCACTTTTCGGAAATAGAAATACCAGACGTTTACATAAGTGCTCCAGCCTGTCGTCCTAAGATATGCCTCGTTCGGGTTAGAGCTTTCGTCCAGTTCCATGTTGTATCTGATTCTGTTTCCGCGCATGAAATTCCGCATTGAGAATTCCCCCTGCGCGTTTGAGTCGGATTCGCTTGTCTTCCAGCTCATCGTGAAGAAGTTGACTTTCGACCTGTACGAGTCGAGCGATTTCCAGTCGTAGCGCGTAATCGCGTTTTTGACAGCCTTCTCGAGCGAGTCGAGCGTCTCGAACGTCCAGTTCTTCGGAGAGTGCGAGAAATCGACCATTTTGCGTGCGTTCGCGTATGCGTCCGGGATTCCCGCAATCTGAATCGTCGAAGAGTCCGGCTGTTCGAGGAAGAGCGAGTACGCTTTGAGAGCCTGGTCCCATTCGCCTTCGTTCTCGTATTCGAGGGCGAGCCTGACGTACATTTCCGTTATGCTGACGTTTTTCTGGAAACTGTTTATCAGCTTGTTGAAATAGAAAATTCTGTTCGCCGGATTTTTGCTTATCTGAATGAGATGCTGCAGGCTTGCAAAGTGAATCGACTGCCCGTTCACCAGAAGGTCGGGGTAGTTCCGTATGATTCTTTCGAAATAGTATTCCGCAATCGCCTTGTAGTCGCTGTTCCCGGTTTTGCTTTCGCTCAAGTAAGATGAAGCCACCATGAAAAGCCAGTACGCGTTGTATGTGTCCTCCGGGTGAGTTTCCACCCACTCGGTCAAAAAAAGTGCCATTTCTGACGGGGAAATCTCGTGCAGGGTCTTTGCGATTCTGTTGAGTTCCGCGTACCGAAGCTGTTCGGAAGTAGTCGAGCCGAGCAACGCTTTTATTTCTTCGATGTCGTTCTTCTTGTCGTTTTTATTGCATGAAACAAATGTTGATGCGACCGCCAAAAAAAGTATTGCCGATATTGTCCTAAGAAAATTATTCCTGTGCATATTTTTCAAATTATCACAATTTCATTTTTTAGCGAAGATGATATTTTTCTTTTGCGGAATGTCCTGAAACTTGTCGTTTGTGCGTCTGTGATGTATTCTGACTTGTTATGAAAAAAAATCATGTTTTCTGTCGGTCTGAAAAAGAAGGTAGAGAAAAATGCACAGGGCATAGACAATGTGCAGCAGAAAAATAAATCCTCTTTTTCTTTTTGAACTTTTTGCGTTTGTCGCGCTTGCATTTTTGTTTTTCGGCTGTGCTTCCACCGACGATAAAAATCTCGGGGCTGAAAAACATGACGGCGGAAAGACTGAAAAATCTCTCACAGAATCAGAATCAGCGTCTCTAAGCGAAGATTATCAGGCGGACGAGTCTCTTGCCGTGTCGATTCCTCTTCCAATGCGAAAAAGGAATTCATTTTTTGCGAATGTCGATAGGGAAGTCCTCGCGTTTTTTGAGGACGGCTCGCCCGAATCGATTTCAAAAGGCATTGCACGGATAAAAAAGAGCGATGCATCGTATTCCGACGAGGAGAGGATTCTTCTTTACATTGCCTCGAACGTCATGAAAATCTGCTGGCCGTCTTCGAAAGTTGCCGTTCCGTCCGTGCCTGTCGATGACCTTTCCGGGAACAAATATGTCGGTGCAGTTGATTTCGCCCGAGACGGAATTTACGATTTCAGCACTGGCTCTTCCGATTTCTTCTCGCAGGTTCTCCCGTCGCTCACTCTTTTGTCGGAGTCGAGCAGCGATGACTATTTCGACAAATCCGAGCCGCTTCTTGCTGATGCGCTGTCGAAAAATAAAAATTCTGTTGTTGCCAATTATCTTTTCGCCGTGCTGAAAGAAAAAATGGGGCTTTATGATGAAGCATACGGGTGCCTTGAGAAAATCCGAAAATATTCTTCATGCTTCGAGATTCTCTACAGGCTTTCCGAGTGCTACCTGAAAGCTGGCGAGAGCGAAAAGTCCCGCGCTGTCGCCGAAAGCATCAGCGCGCCGAATCCGTTCCTCGCGCTTAAAGTCGTAAAGTTGTGCGCGGAATCTTCTTTCGCGCTCGGGGATTTGGATTCGGCTGAGAAATATGCGGTTCGCGTTCTTCAAAGCGAGCCTGAGAACCTGAAATTCATTCTCCTTCGAGCGCACGTTTTCGTTCTTAAGGGCGACTACATCCGCGCTTCTCCGTTGCTTGACTCGTATGCGAAATCGGACACTTCCTCTCGCGATTATCTAATTCTCCGCTCGAAAGTCCAGAAAGAATGGAACAAAAACACAATCGCCGCCGCGTTCACTTTGGAAAAGGCAGTCGGATTGTATCCTGACGATGTTGAAGTCCTTCTCGCCGCCGCAAAGCTCGCTTCCGAAACGGATTCGCAGGTCGCAGGAATGAGTGCCGGAGAGTATGCGTCGAAAATCCTTGCGGTGCAGGGGGACAATCTGGAGGCAGTCGGGCTTCTCGTGCAGAATTTCATCAGCCAGCAGAATTTCGATTCCGCGTATGAGCTGAGCTCGAAAGTTGTCGCCAGAATCGATTTGGATGAGCTGACTTACAAAAACGAAGAGTCGGATGCGAAAAACGAGAGCGACGTTGCTTCCGTCGATGTCCTTTCGGTTTTGTTCAGGCACATAGAAATCTGCCTTGCGTCGAAAAAAAACGAGGAGGCGTGGAAACTCGCGTCAAAAATCTACTCGAAGCACGGCGATGTTGAGGAAGCCGTCCAGTCTTACATTTCAGTTCTTGTGGCGACTTCGCGGAGAAACGAGGCTCGGACGCTGATTTCGAAACTACTTCCTGAAAGCTCCGCGAAAATGCGCAGTTTTCTCTATTATCAGAAAAGTTTCCTCGATGTTGGCGATGACAATATTCTTGCCGATTTGCGCTCTAGTCTGACTTCGAACCCAAGGAACAAGGACACGCTTTACAGGCTCTATCTTCTCTATTTCAAGAAGAAGGAGTACAGGAAGGCGCAGTATTATCTGAAGCAGCTGATGTCGATTTCCCCGAACGACTCGAACATTAAAAAATTGAACAATTCTCTTGATTCGTTAATCAACAGTGAGCGTTGAGTCTTGTCTTGAGACGCTCTAAAATGATATTCTTTCGAATCACACTAAATACACAAGGAAGGATAAAATGTCTTTTATTCCGTTATTGGAGGATGCAGCGATGGCTGCAACCGGTAGTCAGAGTATGCTCATGACTGTTTTGCCGTTCGTCCTCATCATCGCTATTTTCTATTTCTTCATCATTCGCCCGCAGAATAAGAAGCAGAAGGAAGCCGAGCAGATGAGAAACGCTATCTCTAAGGGTGACAAAGTTGTCACTATCGGAGGTATTCATGGAACAGTTTCTTCGGTTAAGGAAAGAACTGTCATCATCAAGGTTGAGGACGGTGCAAGAATCGAATTCGACCGTTCAGCAATCGCAAGCGTTATCTCTGACAAAAAAGCTTCGGTAAAGTCTGACAAGGACAAGAAAGAAGAGAAAATCGAGCAGGCTAAGGCAGAAGAAAAATCTGAAGAGAAAATCGAAGAGAAATCTGAGCCTGCATCAGAGTCTACAACAGAAGAGAATGCATCTTCTGCAGAATCTGCTCCTGCTGAAAAAACAGAGTAGTTCTGGAATTATTCTGAAAAAAAATCTGCAAATAAATACCGGAATTAATTAAAAGGGGTTTTAATTAAAAATGAAAAAACGTACACGTTTCATCATTGTCCTGGTAGTTCTTGCCGTGTGTTTCTGGTTCCTTTGGCCTTCAATCAGCTGGTATGCATTCACTCCGAAAGACCAGCAGAGTTTGGCTTTGGGTTCTTTGGAAAAGATCAAGGACTATACGACGTTGAAAGCAAAGGGTGAGGTCGATGAGCTCA
This sequence comes from Treponema sp., assembly GCA_017525605.1. Lineage (GTDB taxonomy): Bacteria > Spirochaetota > Spirochaetia > Treponematales > Treponemataceae > Treponema_D. The sequence goes on from JAFXSM010000004.1 coordinate 17,284, forward strand.
TCAATCTTGCAAGAAAAGATCCGAACGCAATGCTCGATCCTTCTTACGACTATCTTGTGAAAGCCGCAAGGAAGAACTACAAGGAGACTGCGAAGATTTATAAGAATGCCGGACAGGAATACACTATTCCTTCTGACATGACTGTTGCGAATGTCCTCGCATCTTTCGCTTCTGTTTATGATTCTAGAAGCGCAGTTGAGAGCGTTGTCGAGGGAAAATACCGCGACGAGATTCTCAAGGCGAAGAACAGATACAACAACTCTGTAAAGCTCGGTCTTGACCTTAGCGGCGGTATGAACATCATCGTCCGCGCTGACCTTGAGGCTGCTCTCGCTTCTCAGAAAGCCGCTTCAAAAGAAAACGAGTCTGCAACGCCTTTCGTTGACGATTCTCAGTACAAGAAAGACGCGATGGCTCAGGCTATCGAGACTCTCACGAGCCGCATCGATAAATTCGGTCTTACTTCGCCGGTAATCCGCCAGCAGGGTGAGGACAGAATCTACATCGAAATTCCTGGTGCCGCAGACAGCGAGAGCGTCAACACAATCATTATGGGTAAGGGTATCTTGAACTTCCGCCTCGTTGATGAGGATGAGACTGCGAAATTCAAGTCTTACTATGCAGTGAACGGCGCAAACACTTTCAATTCTGACGGAAAGCTCAAGGATTCTTCTATTATTTCATCTGATTGCGAAGTCTTCGGATTGTACAAGAAAGATGATTATGGTCTCGACGAAAGAATCGATTATCTCGTCGTCAAGAAGGAAATCGCGCTCGACGGAAAGCATGTCACAAAGGCAATCGTTACTGCCGACCAGACTACAAACCAGCCGGAAGTCAACTTCATCCTTGATTCAGAGGGTGCTGATATTTTTGCTGATTTCACAAGCAAGAATGTCAACAGACGGCTTGCGATTGTCAGCGACGACAAAATCAAGTCTGCCGCAACAATCAGGCAGGCAATTACTGGCGGTTCAGTTTCGCTTTCGGGCGGATTCAGCGTCGATGAGGCTACGAACATTCAGAAAGTCCTTCAGACTGCATGGCTCGAAGTTCCGCTCGAAGTTGAAAGCCAGCAGGTCGTCGGAGCTTCACTCGGTGATGAGGCTATCAGGCAGGGTATGACGGCATTGTGCGTCGGTCTCGCTCTCGTCCTCGGTTTCATGATTGTGTTCTATCTCGGTGCGGGATTCAACGCTGTTGTCGCTCAGATTTTGAATATGTACATCACATTCGCAGTCCTCAGCGCATTCAACTTGACTCTCACGCTTTCAAGTATCGCTGGTATGATTTTGACGGTCGGTATGTCTGTCGATGCGAACGTAATCATCTTTGAGCGTATCAAGGAAGAGTTGCGTCTCGGAAAGAGCAGGTCGGTCGCTCTCAATCTCGGTTTCGAGAATGCTTTCTGGGCAATCATGGACTCTAACATCACGACGTTCATCGCTGCCGCATTCTTGTCACAGCTCGGTACTGGCTCAATCCAGGGATTTGCTGTTTCGCTTGCTATCGGTGTTTGTTCTTCTGTATTCACTGCGCTCTTCGTTTCAAGACTCATGTTCGATTTCAACACTGACGTTATGAAGAAGAAGAACATCAGCATCAGCTGGCGCGTAAAATAATGGTGGGGAGGTAAAAGATAATGGCTAATAATAAAGTTTATAGATTCAGCAAATTTTTCCTGCCTGCTGTAATTTTGAGCATCGTGCTCATCTTGAGCGGTGTGATTTCTGTTTTCACTCGCGGCATCAACTTCGGTCTTGATTTCAAGCCTGGTATGGTCGAGGAAATCAAAGTCGCGAACACTGTCCTTGAGTTGAGCTATTCAGGCAGTGCGACAATCAATTTCAACGTTGAGAATGACGGTGTTCAGCTCGTCGTCAGCGGTATCGGTGCCGACAACAAGACTGTCAACATTCCGTTCGAGTCTGTGAAAAAAGTTTCTGATGTCGCTGAAAAGCTCAATGCGGAAAATATCGAAGGTCTTTCTGTCAACGTAAAGAGCGACTCTGAAATCGATTCCCTTTTCGTGAATTCGACAGATTCTTCTGCGCTCGGCGTAACGCCTCTCCGTGTTTTCGCTGCTGACAAAGCAAGCAATGTGACTGCCGACAATGTTCGCGACGCTCTCAAGGAGTTCAACGAAGTCAGCATCAAGGAGCTTGGAACAAGCGATGACAGGAGCTTCCAGATTCGTATGGGACTCAGCGGGGACGCTAGCGGAAAGACGATTCAGAACGAGACTGCCGCTGCCCTCAGAAAGACATTCGGCGATGACAAAGTTGCAGTCGTAAAGTCTGACTTCATGAGCGCACAGTTCAGCAGCTCTTTGATTTCCGGCTCGATTTTCCTTGTAATCGCAACATTGATTCTGATTTTCATCTATGCGACAATCCGCTTCCATTGGGATTTCGCTTTGGCATCTGTAATCGCTATCGTCCACGACTCGTTGATAATGATTACGTTCATTTCTTTGAGCCAGATGGAATTCTCTACGACGACTTTGGCTGCAATCCTCACGATTATCGGTTACTCAATCAACGCGACTGTCGTTATCTTGGACCGCGTGAGAAGCGATATCAAGGTTGTCGAAGCTGATTCGTTCATCGAAGTTCTGAACTCTGCGCTTTCTGCTACGCTCAGCCGTTCAATCATCACGACTGTAACGACTTTGTTCTCAGTTCTCGCGCTTTTCTTCTTCACGACCGGAACGATTCACGACTTCTCTTTGGCATTGACTGTTGGTTTGATAAGCGGTTGTTATTCTTCAATCTTCATCGCCGGTGCATTCATCGCAGTTGTAAGGCGCAACTACAGATTCGAAAAGCCTGCGAAAATCAACCTCAATTCAACGGCTCATATCGCACAGTTCAAAATGGAAAAAGAGAGCGACTAATCTCTGAAAAATTTTAGAGATTCCGTAGTTCTGCTTACTTTTTGAATCGATGATTTCAAGCAGGAGATGGTTTTCCATTTCCTGCTTTTTTATTTCGGAGGTGTTTTATGGAAGTTTTGAGAGCCAAGATAATGGGATTTTGTTCCGGCGTGCGCCGCGCTGTCGAGTCTGCCGCAAATGCGCTGGACGAAAATGACGGCGGAGTTGTCTACACGTTCGGACCTCTCATCCACAATCCTGTCGTGCTCAAGAAATTTTTTGACAGGGGGCTTCGCGTCTGCTCGGAAGATGAAATTCACAGGCTCAAGAAAACAGACACGGTTCTGATTCGCGCGCACGGTGTTCCGCCTGAAATCGAGCGAAAGCTTCTTGCGGCTTCTGGAAAAGTCATCGACGCGACGTGTCCGCTTGTTAAAATGAGCCAGAAGCGTGCCGCGGAATTCGCATCGAAAAACTACAATATCATTTTTGCGGGCGACAAAAATCACGGCGAGGTAATCGGCATCGAGGGGCACGCGGCGGAATCGTACAGGAAGAACGGATTCAAGGCGAATTTCCTGTTGGTGCGCGATTTGGCCGACTTGAAAGAGATATTTGCGGAGAAGAAACTTGATTTTGACCGCAAGACAGTGCTTCTGAGCCAGACGACATTCAACATTCCGATATTCGAGGAGATTTCTGCGTTTTTGAAAGAGCAGGTTCCAGATGTCACAATCGTAAGCTCAATCTGCAATGCGACGCATGAACGGCAAGGTTCTCTGGAAAAACTTTGCGCGGAAGTTGACGGCGTTCTCGTAATCGGCGGAAAGACGAGCGCGAACACGAGCCGGCTTTTTGAGAGCGCGTGCAAAAAGTGCCGACATGCCGCGCTGATTGAATGTGCTGGCGACATTCCCGAAGAATTTTTCTCGCTTGGAAAGGTCGGGATAACGGCAGGCGCAAGCACTCCCGACGATGTGATTGATGAAGTTCAGGAAAAACTTGAGAAAATGTTTGTTTGTAAAAATGGTATATAACGGATATAATTTTCTTTTAATTATGAAAAGAATATAGGGGTCTAGTTTATGGAACCGAAAAATGTTGGTGTGATTGGTGCTGGTGCATGGGGCTCTGGGCTTGCTCAGGCTTTGGCTCGCGGCGGTCACAAAGTTCAAGTCTGGGCGAGAGAGCAGGATGTCGTTGAGGGAATCAACAATGAGCATGAGAACAAACGCTATCTTCCCGGATTTCCTCTCTCCGAAAATCTTACTGCTTCAACTGATATAAAGGAAGTTGCCGCCGGAAAGGAATTCCTGATTTTGGCAAGCCCGTCCCTTTATCTCGCTTCGACTGTAAAACAGATTGTCGATGTGCCTACGATTAAAAACGGAAGCACCGTAATCGGAGTTCTCACTAAAGGTTTCATCGCTTCTGATGAAGGTCCGAAACTCATTCTGGAAGTTTTGGAGAAAGTTCTGCCTGAAAGCTACAAAAGCTCTCTCGTGTACATCTCAGGTCCTAGCCATGCGGAAGAGGTTGCGATGGGAAAACTTACCGGTCTTATCGCGGCAAGCGAGTATCCGCGCAACTCGTTCAAGTTCAGGGATTTATTGAGAGTTCCTGGATTGATGGTCTATTCGAGTTTTGATGTCGTTGGCGTTCAGATTTGCGCTGCCGCAAAGAATGTCATCGCAGTCGTCTACGGAAGCCTTGATGCCGTGTCCGAGCATTCGGACATTTTCGGCGACAATGCGGAGTCACTTCTCCTTGCTGCCGGTCTGAACGAAATTCAGCAGATTGGAATGGCGATGGGCGCGACTCATCCTGAAACTTTCACTTCGATTGCCGGAGTTGGCGATTTGGATGTTACGTGCCGCTCAAAATACGGACGGAACAGAAGGTTCGGTCAGGACATCATCAAGACTGACATTCTTGACAGGTTCTCGAACCTTGACGATTTGATAAACAGAATCTCAGAGCTCGGTTATCTTTCGGAAGGTGCCGTCGCCTGCAAATTCGTTCATGAAATCGCCCAGAAGCACGGGCTGAAACTCACAATCTGCGACGGTTTGTACAGAATCCTTAACAAAGAGATAAAGCCGATGGATTTCCTGCATGAGCTTCTGACTCAGGGCCATCTGTAAAAAAATATTTTCAATAATCAATAAACGGAAAGAAAAATGCTTGAAAAAATCACAAACACTTTTAGCGACATCGTTCGCTCGATAAGCGGAAAATCTACAATCTCCGAAAAGAATATCGAGGAGACTGTAGAGCAGATCAAAATGGCGTTGCTTGAGGCTGATGTCAACCTTCGCGTTGTCCGTCGCTTCGTGAATGCAACTATCGAAGAGGCAAAGGGCGAAAAAGTCCTCCGTGCTGTCGATCCTGGTCAGCAGTTCGTAAAAATCGTTTACGACAGAATGGTCAAGATGCTCGGCGACACAAAAGTTGATTTGCAGCTCAAAGGCGCAGACACTCAGTCGGTGATTCTCCTGCTCGGTTTGCAGGGTGCCGGTAAAACGACTGCTGCCCACAAACTTGCAGCCCGCCTTGTCAAAAACGGAAGGCGGCCGCTTCTCGTTGCGTGCGACCTCGTTCGTCCTGCCGCTGTCGAGCAGCTCAAGCAGCTCGGCGAAAAAATCAATGTTCCGGTCTATTTCGAGGACGGGCAGAAAGATGCAGTGAAGGTCGCTCAGAACGGACTTTCGTATGCAAAGAAAAACGGTCTGGACACTGTGATTGTCGATACTGCAGGACGTTTGCAGATTGACGAAGAGATGATGAAGGAGCTCGTCGATGTCAAAAAGGCGATGAATCCTGTCGAGACTGTCCTTGTCGCGGACTCGATGACAGGTCAGAACGCTGTCGATATCGCGCAGTCTTTCGATGAGCAGCTTGGGCTTACCGGTGTCATCCTTACGAAATTCGATTCTGATGCGCGTGGTGGTGCCGCGCTTTCTCTCAAGACGATTACTGGCAAGCCGATTCTCTTCATCGGTACTGGCGAAAAAACTGAGGATTTCGAGCCGTTCCACCCGGAGCGAATCGCAAGCAGAATCTTGGGCATGGGCGATATCGTTTCCCTCGTCGAGAAGGCGCAGGAGACTGTCGATGCCGAAGAAGCTCAGAAGCTTGAGCGTAAGATGGCTAAGGGCAACTTCACTTTGAATGATATGCTCGAGCAGTTTGAGCGCGTCGGAAAGATGGGCTCGATTTCGTCTTTGATGGAGATGATTCCTGGCCTTGCAGGTCAGATTGACGAAAGCAAGCTCGACTTGAGCATCATGAAGAGGCAGAAGGCGATTATTCAGGCGATGACGATGAAAGAACGTGCGAACCACCTGATAATCGGACCGTCACGCAGAAAAAGAATCGCAAAGGGAAGCGGAACTAGCGTTGCCGAGGTCAACAAGCTCATCAAGCAGTTCGAAAAGACAAAGCTCATGATGAAGAAATTGACGAAGAACAAGGGGCTTCAGGCTCAGCTCATGCAGCACCTTGGCGGAATGAAATAAGGAATTTTCATCAAACAACAAAAATAACAAAAAAAATCCGAACGTTTTCAAATGCTTTTGCTTTTTGTAAACGTTCGGATTTTTTTTATATGCGGCAGTTTTTCATCCGTTTTTTTCAGCTTTATTCGATTTCGATTCTCGAAACTATTTTTCCGTCGTTCGAATATCCCTTGAGAGGGTTCGTCGAGTCGATGAATGCCGTGATTCCTTTGTAGTATGCGTAGTAGTGCGTTCCTTGCGGGAGCGGTATGTCGATTTCGTATCTTCCTGGCGAAACTTCCTTCATCGTGTAAATCCACGAGTCCCAGTTCGTGAAAGAACCTCCGACTCTGATGTTCTGTCCTGATTTTTCGAAACAGACGAACCTCGTCATTCCCGACGGCAGCGTTTCTGTAACGGAAGGATCTTCGTTCGGAATTATCAGTTGCGACAGGAGGATTCCTTCCGATTCGTCAAAAACTGTCCTCTCGTTGTTCGGGTCTGTCGTCCAAAGTCCGTCAACGACGAGCCTGTATGAAACCTGAGAAATCTTCTTCGGCTTCTTCATTATGAAATAGAACCACGAGTCCGAGACTTCGTCGTTGTAGTCGTAGACATTGTGCAGCGTGAACTGATGCACCGTCTTGAAGTTCTCGAAGTCGAATGCGATGCCCACCGAGCGGGATTTGTTTCTTGCGGTAAAGACAAGATAGTCCCCGTCAACGTGCGGCTGTGTGACTCTGGTGATTTTGTGCACGAGCGTCTCGTAGTCGTAAGCGTCTATATCTTCTTTGTTGGTTGTCGTCTCGGCTTTTTTCTTCGCTGCAAATGCCACATTCGAAAGCGAGCAGACGAAAAAAATGCCGATAAATGCAAAAGTCAGTTTTTTCATATAATATTTATCGGAATCTACAGAAAAAAATAAAACAATCGAGCAGATTCTAATTTAAAATTGTGATAATGAAAACGACAATTTGACACCGCGTTTTAGGGAATTTCAGACTTTTTTGACGTGACCTCTCTTTTGGTTTTCTAAAGGACGATGTTCAAAATGCCGAAATTTAAGAAATAAGTGGGAGCAACTTCGATGCCAGGATTAAGACAGCTTGAAAAATTCAGTAACGACATAAGACAACTCGGAAATGAACCGGAAATCAGAAAGAAGAGAGGCGAGCCAATTTTCAATGAGCCGCTGCCTGATACTTATGAGGAAGATGATTCTGACGATTTTCTGGACGGATTGCCTTCTTCTAAGGATGAGGCGGATGGCGACGGTGCGTCTGGTGCGGAGGGCACTGGCGGTACTTCCGGTGACGGTGCCATTGGTGCTGAAATCGATGACGATGTTGCTGCGGAAACCGACAACATTCTGAAGGATTTGCTCGGAGGCGGAGATGTATCTGATTCTGATGGTTTTGACGAGCTTTCTGGAACTCCTGCTCCAGATGCTTCTGAAATCGAAATCCCCGAATCGGAGACGATTCAGAACGACCCGTTAGGCGAAGATGTCTTCGGCGGTGAAACTCTGAATTCTTCTGACGAGCTTTCTTCTGGTGAAATCCCGACCGAAATTCCATCTGAGGAAATTCCTTCTATGGAAGAGGGGATAGGAGATGGAACTGAAGATGAAATGACTATTCCTGCCGATGCGTCTGGTTTTGAGCAGACGATGGAATTAGGCGGCAGCGAAGACGAGACTGTATTGGGCGGCGAGGATTCCGGCTCCGGCAGCGATTATGAAGACATTCTCGGGAATATGATGAGCGAGAATTCCGGGAACGACGATGGCTTTGAGGCTCCTAATCCGACTGAGACTGTCGAGGATGATACTTCTTTTGGCGAAGATACTTTTGACCCGTCCGTTCTGAACGATTTGGATGGATTCACTGACGGCGATGCTGGCACATCTTCCGACGGCGACTCTCCTGACAGCGAATTCCAGGTGACCGGCGAGTCCGACGATTTTGCTCTTGCCGACGATTTTGACATCGACGGTTTCACGAACACAGACACCGCGGACATGGGGCGCAAGAAGGTCGATACGGTCGATTTTTCGAAGGCGAAAATCGGAAAAGACGCGCAGGCGCAGAAAACTTCGCTCACGGAAGCTGAATATGAGCGTTTCAAGAAAAATCTTTCTGAATATCCTCTGAACCTCAAGATTGTAATTGAAGAGACAATCGCAAAAGATGATTCGAGCAGCTTCACCGACGAGATAATCTTCGAGATTATCGATAAAGTCCTCAAAAAGACTCCTGTAAGAACTCTTGCGGGTTACATGGAGAAACTCCTCGACATCTCGATCAACATTCCTCGTGATTTCGAGCACCGCACGTTCGAGCAGTATGAGGCGTACAAGGCTTCGTTCCAGTATCAGCTCAAAAACAGAATCATTCCGGCTGCCGTCATTCTCGCATTGCTCTGCGTTGTCGGATTCGGACTTTTCAAAATAGGTCAGAAGACAATCTACGAGCCTATCATGGCAAGACTCAACTACCGCGAAGGCTACGAATATCTTCAGAAAAATGCATATCCGCAGTCGGAGGAGAAATTCGAGAAGGCAGTTTCGTATAGGCCTGTCCGAAAGTGGTTCTTCAATTACGCGCGCGGCTACCGTGAGCACAAGCAGTATGAGCGTGCCGCGAAAATGTACAAGAACATTCTCGTTTTCTTCAACTTCGACAAAGAGGCCGGTCTTGAATATGCGAGCATGGAGCTTTACGACAGGGCGAATTATGCAGAAGCTGAGAACATCGTCAGGCGATATGTCCTCGACAAGCACATAAACGCACCTGAGGGCGAGCTTCTTCTCGGCGACATTTTCCTTGAGTGGGCTGATGTTGACCCTTCAAAATATGATGATGCGCTCGAATTCTACAGCGACCTCCACACGAAATTCCCGGAGGACAAGCTTTATCTTTCAAGGATGCTCCGTTACTACATACGCACTGACCAGCTGCGTAACGTACTTGAATACAAGAATCTCTTCTATCCGAAAAAGAAGTCGCTCAGCTCTCAGGACTGGACTGAGCTTTCAGGCTATCTTCTTGAAAAACTTTACGGGCCTTTAAGCCGCAACGATGAGTATCTGAGAGCCTCTATCGAAGATGTCCGCTCGATGCTTGAGATTGCAGTGAATGCAGACCCTTCAAATCCTGTCGCAAGGTATAATCTTGCCCGCTACTTCATCTACAACGGCTACGACAAGAATGCGAAAGTCGAGATGCAGAGGGCGATAAATCTGTTCGACCAGCAGGTTATCAGGACGAAGCGCAATGTCTACAGCGAGATAAATGCCTCAAGGCTTCTCGGCGAGATTTATTCGAACAACAAGGAATATATCGAGGCGAGCAAGGTCTTTACGCAGGGAATCAATCTGTACAACGATGAGCATCTGCGAACCGATTTTGAGGGCGACGAGAACACCGGAAAGCTTTTTGAGGATATGGCTGACATCGACTATTTCATCACTGGCGATATCGACAGCGCATTGACGAATTATGAAGCTGCGGTGAAGACAAAGAATGATACTCCCGGAATCAATTTCAGAATCGGTGTAATCCGTTACGGACGAAAAGAGTATGATGCCGCTCTTGATTCTTTCATAAAAGTTGCGGAGGGAAAGTCGAGCGACACGAATCTTCTGATTTCCCTTGCGAATCTGCATTCGTTGCGCGGAAATAATTTTGCTGCCCAGAGCTATTATCAGGAGCTCCTTGAAATTCTCGATGCGAAAAAGGCGAAGCTTCCTGTTCTCGAACCTCAGAAGCGCGACGACGACAACAAAATGGTCGATTTGTACGTCAAGGCGAACAACAATCTTGGCGTTACGCTTTATCGTCTTGCAAAACAGACCGGAAGCAGCGATTACTACGCTCGTTCCCTGGTATGTTTCTCTGATTCGATGCGCGCGTGGGATTCAATGACCCGTGACCAGAGGACGATGGTGAAGATGGACGGCGGAAATCTTGCGGCTGTGAATTCGAAGAATGTGATGCACCCGATTCCAGATTACGAGCCGTCGATTTACACTGATATTCCGAAAATACTTACGGACGAAAAAGTCCTTGAGCAGTAGAATAGTGCTATGAGATTTTTTTGTGTACAAGAAGGTATAGAAGCCAAGCGGAAGTTGAATTCTCTCAAGAAGGAATTTTTCAGGAAGACGATTCACGTTTGCACGGCTTTTGTTCCTCTCTTGCTGCATTTTTCAAAGTGGCCGACGATAATCTTGATTGCTGTCGCCGGCATTCTTTATTCTATTTCAGAATCGTTCCGAATCAGGGGGCGCGAAATCCCGATAATTTCCGACATAACTGCGGCGGCAGCCCGTAAGCGCGATGAGAACAAATTCGTTCTTGGACCTGTCACACTTGTAATCGGAATTGTCCTTGCGGCTTCTTTCTGGGGCGAAAAACCTGCCGCAATTGGCATTCTTGCGCTTGCGTTCGGTGACGGTCTTGCAAGCCTTTCCGGGAAAACTTTCGGCAAGGTGAAAATTCCTTTGACGCAGGGAAAAACTGCCGCAGGAAGCCTCACTTGCTTTTTCGCGATATTCTGCGCTTCATGGTTCGTCTCTCACGATTCGTTCGCGTCGCTTTTCATCGCCTGCGTCGGTGCGATGGTTGAGGTTCTTCCGCTAAAAGATTTTGACAATCTTCTTATTCCCGTAATGCTTGGCGGAATCGCCCAGTTTCTTCTTTAAAATCTCGGTTTCAGTTCCATAGGTATATCTTGTGCAGTGCCATAAGATATTGCGCGGTGCCGGCGAGAAGCGAAAATGCTCCCGCGACCATCGTTATAATGCAGTCCGAATTAATCAGCAGCTCGTAGCCGAAAAATAGAATCAGGTAGTTTATGGCGACCCAGTTGAATGCCGGTTTCTCGTCGCGCTTTGAATTGTATATGAAAGCAAATGTGGAGATTATGACGACTATCGCCTTGAAAGTCGAAATCATCTTCGGAAAACAAATTGTCACCATGCCTGTCGATGTTATTCGGATGGTGTTGAGAGGCGTGATTGCGGAAATGAGTGCCGATATTGCAACGAGTATGACGAAATTCTGCTCGATTTCGTTGCGTTTGCCGGGTTCTCCAAGCAGTGCCGCAAAAAAGAAACTGAGCGCGGCGATTGTCCTTCCGAAAAGAATCATTTTTCCGAGAGCGAGCAACGTGTCCGAAAAAGTGAGCCACAAGCCGAACGTGATAATCAGAAGCCTGAAAGCCTCGCACAAAACTCCAATCAGAAAACCGAAGAAAAAAATCAGCTCCGAACTCTGCGTCTTCTTAAGATGCCTTGTGACGAAAAAAGTCGTTCCGATTGCAAAGAAAAGCAGAATCAGAATCGAGCAGACAATTGCGGAAAAACGGCATTCGGTGAAGAAATTCGCCCACGGGAATGGAAACGTCCTTATGTCCGTAGGCGGCTGCATCATCTGCTTCGAAATTATCGACTTAATCAAAAGCAGCGACGTAATCGACACCCATGTGATTGAAAAAAAAGTGAATATCTTCAAAAATTGATTTCTTATTCTTAGCGTCATGGAAAAATAATAGCACAAACGCCGAAATTAGTCGGTGCGGCTATCTTTTTTTTACAAAAGCTTTGATTAACACTTTTATATGATGAAAATCATGAGGGGAAAATTATGAAAAGACTTCTTTCTGGGATATTTTTTATTTGCGCTTCTTTTTCGGCGTTTTGCGGGGATGAGGCAGCTTTTGTTGACATTGGCTTTTCTGATGACGGGAAAACGTATGTCTTTGGCGAATATGGAATGACCGACATCGATTTTCAGGGATATGCTGAAATTTACACTGTCGATGTCGAGCAGAACAATTTTGTGAAGGGCGGAATTTTCAGAGTTCAGCCGGCTCCTTCTACTTATGCGAAACCTGGTCGGGATGTTTATGACGGGCTTTTCAAAAAGGCTCGATGGTGGCTTCGGAAATACAATTGTTCGCCTGTCGATTCCGAGCACGTGATTTACAATGCTGACGGACTTGTTTCAGGCGACTCCGAGATTGTCTTCAAGGATTTGGAAGGTTCGACTGTAGAGCGGGAGATTTTCTATCACATCAAGCTCATAAAAACTATCGACGATGAGAAGAAGCCTGTCCGCTCGTCGTTTTTCATCACTCTTGAGAAGGCTGACGGAAACGGGCACACGCTCAGCAGAAATATAATCGGGTCTCCAGATGTGAAACGCCAGAATGTAGTCGATTACAAAATCGAAAAAATTTTTTTGGACAAGTCTAACAGGAGCCTTGTGTTTGTCGTTGCAAAGACTTTGCAGGACAAATCCGGGAATTCCGTCCGCTACATGGTCGAGGCAATACGATATTGAATTTTTGAATTTTTTGAAAAAAGTATTTTTGTTATTGACACTTTTTTTCGTTTTCTATAATATAAAAGAACATTCGCGAGAATGATGGGCTACTAGCTCAGGTGGTAGAGCACCGCCCTTTTAAGGCGGCTGTCGATGGTTCGAGTCCATCGTAGCTCAGGAAGCACTTCGGAGAAATCTGGAGTGCTTTTTTTATGCACTTTATCATGGTTTCAATCAACAAAAATCAACTTTTTTGCTAGAATCTTCATGCACTTTTGAATAATCGGTAAATGGGATTTTCTGAAAGTTCATCATCTTTTGGAGCCTAAAACCAAACTTATATTCTGGAGAAAAAAATGGCTACAGACCTAAGCAAAATGCGCAATATCGGAATTATGGCGCATATCGATGCCGGAAAGACGACCACTACGGAAAGAATTCTTTATTACACTGGCAAAATCCACAAAATCGGCGAAATTGATGACGGTGCCGCGACGATGGATTTTATGAAGCAGGAGCAGGAGCGCGGAATCACAATCGCTTCTGCTGCAATCACGACGCAGTGGAACAACCACACAATCAATATCATCGACACACCAGGACACGTCGATTTTACTGCAGAAGTCGAGCGTTCTCTCCGCGTTCTTGACGGTGCCGTCGCTGTAATCTGCGCTGTTGACGGTGTTCAGCCGCAGACCGAGACAGTATGGAAACAGGCTGACGAATTCAGCGTTCCGAGAATCTGCTTCGTCAACAAGATGGACAGAATCGGAGCTGATTTCTTCTATTGTCTCAAAGACATCAACGAGAAATTCGGCGCAAACACAATCGCGCTTCAGATTCCTATCGGTCAGGGCGAAAAATTCGAAGGCCTCATCGATTTGATAAAAATGAAGGAAATCAGATGGGATGCGGAAAGCGAGGGTGAGAAATTCACCGAGTCCGACATTTCCGCTGCATATCAGGAAGAAGCGCAGAAGTGGCATGACAAGCTCATCGACGATGTTGCTTCTGCTGATGATGACCTCGGGATGATTTATCTTGAGGGCGGAGAGATTACTTCGGAAATGCTCAAGGCTGCGATTCGAAAGGGAACCATAAACAGGACTTTCGTTCCGTTCCTGCTCGGTTCTTCTCGCCACAACCAGGGCGTCCAGCCGCTTATCGATGCCGTCATCGATTATCTTCCGTCTCCGCTTGATGTTCCTGCCGCAAAGGGCGTTCACGTCAAAAAAGACAAGCAGGAAGATGTCGATGTTCCTTGCGACGAGAAAAAGATGCCGCTCGGACTCGTGTTCAAGATTCAGCAGGACAGGGAAATGGGCGCGCTTTGTTTTGTCCGCGTCTATTCTGGAAAATTCACGGCTGGTTCTCAGGTTTTGAATGTAGGTCAGAAAAAGCGCGAGCGAATCAACAAAATCCTCCGCGTGAATGCAAATCACATGGAGCAGATTGATTCTGTTTCCGCCGGCGACATCGCTGTCTTCGTCGGACTGAAGCTTGCCAAAACTGGCGACACCCTCGGTTCTGAGGGATTTCCGATTCTCCTTGAGAGCGTGAAATTCCCTGAGCCTGTCATTTCGATTGCGATTGAGCCGGAGACGCTTTCCGACAAGGATAAGCTTGTCGATACGCTCGCGATTATGAGCCGCGAGGATCCTACGTTTACGAGCCATGAGGATGCCGAGACAGGACAGCTCATCATTTCGGGCATGGGCGAGCTTCACCTTGACGTTCTCGTCACTCGAATGAAAGATGATTTTGGCGTTAAGGCAAATGTCGGCGCACCGCAGGTTACTTACCGCGAGTCCGTCACTGCCGAGGTCGAGCAGAGTTCCGTTTGGGAGAAGGTTCTTGCCGGAAAGGAAAATTCTGCGGGCATTACGATTAAAATCAAGCAGAATGAGCAGGGGCAGGGCAACACTTATGAATGTGCCGTCCACGACAATCAGATTCCTGACGACATCTACGATGCAATCCGAAACGGAATCGAGAATTCGTTCGGTTCTGGAATCCAGTACGGCTATCCTTGCGCCGATATCGGGGTTGTCGTCACAAAAATCGACTATGACGAATCGACTGCATCGACAATGGCATTCACTGCATGTGCGGCGCAGGCGTTTGACGAGGCTGCGAGAAAGGCAAGCCCGGAACTTCTTGAGCCTGTGATGAACGTCGATATTTCTTGTCCGCTTGAATTTGTCGGAGACGCGATATCGCAGATTACTCAGCGCGGCGGAATGATTCAGGGGCAGGATTCAAAGTCTTCTGGCGAAATCGTTCACTGTACGGCTCCTATGGCGAAAATGTTCGGATTCTCGACGACATTGCGCTCTGTTACGCAGGGAAGGGCGAGCTTCTCGATGGAATTCTCTCATTTCCAGGTGAAAGTCGGCGGGCTTGGAAGCAGCTACTAAGTAGCCATAATATCGAGTTTTTTGCAAAAACAAACGGATTTGTTCAGTACTAACGTCCTTCACTTTTTTAAAGTGAGCGATGTTAATCGCGAACAAATCCGTTTGTCTTAAAAACGATTTCTAATAAACCCCGATATTTAGGCTTTCGAACAGTTTGAAGAATTTGCTTCTAATCTATTCCGTTTTGAATACGCTTATGATTTTTGTGAGTTCTCTTGCGTTTGCGGAAAGCTCTTCGCTCATTGCCGCAAGCTCTTCTGCGGAACTTGCATTCTGCTGCACGACGGAATCAAGCTGTATGATTGCCTGGCTGATTTGCTGCGCGCCGTTGTTTTGTTCTTTGCACGCAACTGAAATCTCGTCTATCAGCGTCGTCGTCTTCCGAATCTCCGGTATGATGTTGTTTATCTTGTTTCCTGCGTTTTCAGCCGCGTCTAGCGTTTTCTCCGAAAGGTCAACGATTTCTCCTGCCGAAATCTGTGAGCGTTCCGCGAGTTTTCTTACTTCCGAAGCGACGACAGCAAATCCCTTTCCAGCCTCTCCGGCTCGCGCCGCCTCGATTGCCGCGTTCAGCGCAAGGATGTTCGTCTGCTTCGCGATTGCGCCGATTACGCCGATTTTCTCCGCAATCTCTTTTACGGCTTCGACTGAGTCGTTTACGGCATCTCCGCCCGACTCTGTTTCGATTTCCGTCTGGTCTGCGATTTTTCCGGTTCTTTCGGCATTCAGCGCGGTCTGGTTTATGTTCGATGCCATCTCCTCCATCGTCGCGCTCATCTCTTCTGTTGATGCTGCCTGTTCCGATGCTCCTGATGAAATTGCCATGCTCGACTCGCTTATCTGCTCGCTGCTCGAAAGGACCTGTTGCGCGTTTTCTTTTATGCGCTTTACGATTCCGTTAAGAAGCTCTATGAACGCGTTTACGTTCATTGCAAGCCCTGAGAATTCGTCGTTTCCCTTTACCGGAATCCTGTAAGTCAAATCCGCATCGCCTGAGTTCAGGTTTTCCACTGCCTTTACGACTTTTCCGAGCGGAACAATGATTTTTGTATAGAAGAGGGCCAGCATAATCGCAACCATAGCAATTGTGCTCAATATTAATATTATGATGAGCGGTCTGAAAATGATTTCGGTAACTGTGTTCACGACGTGCAAAGGTTTTCCCATGTACAAAGTCGTCAGAACTTCTCCGCTTTTGTTCTTCATCGGAAAATAATATGCGATTGTCTTCACGCCGTTTATCGTGTTGTGAAGCATTGTCGGATTTCCTGCGAGCGCGTCCTCTATCAGCTTCGTGTTTTCGATTGTGGTGCCCTGCATTCCCTCGATGCTTGTGACTTGCCTTGTGGCGTTGTTGAATATCGTGACCTGCGACTGCGTGTAGTTTCCGACGCGCTGAACAAACGCATTTGTCGAAATCTTTCTTTTTATTATCACAGCTCCGACTAGTGAGTGAAGCCTGCTTTTTATTGGGGCTGCGGCAATTGTGTAGAGGTTTTCGTTCGGCTTGACGAAATCCGCGTTGTCTTCCCCGATAAGAACTTTGTTCACGAGCTCGGAGACGAACACTTCCCCGAATTTTGCGGAAGAAATCTGATTGCAATTTGCGTCTATGACCACGCATGTTTCGATATCGGAATTTTCTGTCATTTTCGCGCATGCATTGTCCGCGACTTCACGTGTGAGACCGATTGTATCTGCCTCGAATGCGAGCGTGTTTGCCAGTAGGTTTGCGGAATTCAGTGTTTCTTTTTGTATCCTTTCCATTTCGTCTGTTATGACTTTCGAAAGCGTCTGTGTTTCATTCTCGAAATATTCCCTTAGACCAGTGTTCAGCCTATTGTGAACAATATAGAAGATTTCGGCTGAATACAGGATTATGGCGATTGCGATTATAAGAGCTATTAACTTTGTGACGGATGTCTGTTTTTTCATAATATAGTCCTAGTTTATTTTAATCTGTTTATATTATACATCATGTAAAATCGGAAATAAACGAAAAGTTTTAATGAAAGTTAAAATTTGATAAGAATCTTCCATATATAGATAATATTTTTCGGTTCGTGAAGAATATTATTCATGTAACTAACTAAATTTTATTTGATTTTTGAAAACCCCTAAAATATAATTACTCCATACATAAAAATTATTTTAAGCGAGGTTTTCATGGACATCCAAGTAAATGAATTGATCGATAGGATCAAGAAAGACGGTGTCGCAGTTGCTGAAAAATCCGCTTCTGAGAAAATCGCTGAGGCTGAAGCAAAAGCCGCAAAGATTATCGCTGACGCGAAAGAAGAAGCAGACAAAATCATAAAAACAGCAAAAGACGAAACTGCACGTATGGAGAAAGCTAGCGAAGACGCAATCCGTCAAGCAAGTCGCAACCTTGTTCTCTCTTTCAGGGAGAGCGTGACAAAAGAGCTTTCTGCACTTGTAGGCACTGAGACTGAGAAGGCTTATTCTTCTGATTTGCTTTCCAAACTCATTCCTGAAACAGTGAAGGCTTGGACTGAAAAATCCGACGCTTCTGATGTTTCAGTTCTTCTCAGTGAAAAAGACCTTTCTGAGTTGGAATCTTCCTTTAAATCTGCTCTTGAATCCGAAATCGAAAAAGGGCTTACTCTAAAAGTTGATAAGACAATTAACAAAGGTTTCAGAATCGGAATTGACAACGGTGCTGCGTTCATCGACATTTCAGATGAGGCAATCGCGGAGTTGTTCAGCGCATATCTGAACCCGAAAGTAGCTTCGATAATGAAAAACGCTGCTAAATGATTAAGCCGGAGGTGAATCGTGGGTAGTCAGTATTACCTTGTGTCTCAGCTTCCGGAATTCACGGTCAGTGATGATCGGTCTGCTTTGCCAATTACTTACGAATACTATTACGACCTCTGTTCGCGTTTTCTTGACAAAAAAGATATGGAGATTCTGAAGAGTCTTTCTTTGGAGCCTCCAATTGAAGCCGAAAAGACAGGTTCAAAACTTGTGGATTCATGGAACGAAAAGGAGAAAAGCCTTCGGATTGCGCTCGGTCAGATAAGAGCGTTGCGCATGAAGAAAAAGTTCAGCGTCGGCAACGAGTCAATCGCGCCGGATGCTGTTCAGGCTGCTCGAACTGCTTCGGGAATGGATTCTCCGCTGGCTGCGGAACAGTTTTTGAATCAGTATAGGCTTGGTGTCATAGAAAGTATGCGACCATTGGATGGTTTTTCCGTTGATGCTGTTTTCAGCTACGGACTCCGACTGAAGCTTGCCGCACGCATGAAGAAATTCAATGCGGACAAGGGGTTGGAATCTTACAGAAAAATTTACGATGGTATACTTAAGGCTGGCGAAGTTGCTGAGTAAAGTTTTTCGTTAGTTTTTTATGGAGAAAAATAAATGACGGATACAAAAGGTAAGGTAGTCGGAGTTAATGGAAACATGGTTTCTGTCGAATTTGACGGAACTATTTCCATGAACGAAGTTGCCTATGTAAAAGTTGAAGGGTCTAGCCTCAAAAGCGAAGTAATCCGTATCCGCGGAAACGTCGCTCAGATGCAGGTCTACGAAATGACGAAAGGAATCAAGGCGGGTGATGAGGTCGAATTTACGGGCGACCTTCTCTCTGCGGAACTTGGACCTGGACTTTTGGGACAGGTTTATGATGGTTTGCAGAACCCTTTGCCGTTGCTTGCCGAGAAAGCAGGCTGGTTCCTTGAAAGAGGTATCTATGTAAATCCTCTCGATCAGGAAAAAAAGTGGGAATTCACTCCTACTGCAAAAGCCGGTGATGTCCTCAAAGCCGGTGAATATGTCGGAACAGTTCCGGAGGGGCCGTTCACGCACAAAATTTTCGTTCCTTTCTATTTGCTCGGAAATTACACTGTAAAATCCGTTGTAGAGAAAGGCGAGTACACTCTCAAGGACAAAATCGCAGTTCTTACTGATGAAAAAGGCAACGATGTCGAAATCGGTCTTTCATTCAGATGGCCTGTAAAGAGAGCCGTCAACTGCTATAAGGAGCGTCTTGCTCCGACTGAGACGATGGTCACGAAGGTTCGCCTTATCGATACGTTCTTCCCGGTCGCAAAGGGCGGAACTTATTGTATTCCGGGACCGTTCGGTGCAGGAAAGACTGTCTTGCAGCACACGACTTCAAAATATGCTGATGTCGATATCGTAATCATCGCTGCTTGTGGTGAGCGTGCTGGTGAAGTCGTC
This sequence comes from Treponema sp., assembly GCA_017525605.1. Classification (GTDB taxonomy): domain Bacteria; phylum Spirochaetota; class Spirochaetia; order Treponematales; family Treponemataceae; genus Treponema_D. The sequence continues at coordinate 36,608 of JAFXSM010000004.1, forward strand.
GAGACTTTGACCGAATTCCCTGAGCTTAAGGATCCGAAAACAGGCAAGTCATTGATGGAGCGAACAATCATCATTTGTAACACTTCTTCAATGCCTGTTGCTTCCCGTGAAGCTTCGGTCTACACATCTGTAACTTTGGCTGAATACTATCGCCAGATGGGATTGAACGTCCTTCTTCTTGCTGATTCTACTTCTCGTTGGGCACAGGCTCTCCGCGAAATGTCAGGACGCTTGGAGGAAATTCCTGGTGAGGAAGCATTCCCAGCATACATGGAGTCTTACATCGCTGCGTTCTACGAGCGCGCTGGTCAGGTTGTTCTTTCCGACGGTTCGAAAGGTTCGGTCACAATCGGCGGTACAGTTTCTCCTGCTGGCGGTAACTTCGAGGAACCTGTCACACAGGCAACTCTTAAGGTCGTCGGTGCATTCCACGGACTTTCACGTGCACGCTCTGATGCCCGCAAATACCCTGCAATCGACCCGATTCAGTCGTGGTCAAAATACAGCGGCGTAATTTCTGCCGACAAGGTGAATTACTGTTTCAATATCATGCGCAAGGGTGTCGATGTCGGTTCGATGATGAAGGTCGTCGGTGAGGAAGGTACTTCCCTTGCTGATTATCTCATCTATCTTAAGGAAGAGATGCTCGATGCCGTCTACTTCCAGCAGAACTCTTTCGATGCAATCGATGCGAACGCTACTGTCGAAAGGCAGAAGTATGACTTGGACAAGCTTCTCGGAATCCTCGGTTCTGACTTTGCGCTTTCTGAGAAAGATGAGGCTCGTACTTATTTCAACCAGCTTCGCCAGAAGTTCATCGACTGGAACTACACGGAATTCCAGAGCGACAATTTCAAGAAGATTGAGAAAGAAATCGATGAGTTGTATGCATCGAAGAACGGAAAGCTTTCGGCTGAGGTCGAGGGAATTCTTAAGGCTTAAATCAGAGGACGGTGAAAAATGAACAAGGTATATAGCAAAATCGAATCTATTACGGGTTCAGTCATTACTGTCAAGGCTGATGGCGTAAAATACAACGAGCTTGCGGAAATAACGACGCGCTTCGGAAAATCTTTGGCCGAGGTCAACAAGATTGACGGCGACACTGTTTCTTTGCAGGTCTTCGCCGGTGGACGCGGTGTCTCGACAGGTGACCAGATCCGTTTCTTGGGACACGAAATGCAGATTTCGTTCAGCGATGATTTGCTCGGAAGAATCTTCAATGGTTCGGGCGAGCCGCGCGATAACGGAACTTCGCTTTCGGAGAATCTGAAGCCTATTGGCGGCCCTTCTGTTAACCCGTCAAAGCGTATTCTCGCGACGAGAATGATGCGCACGAACATTCCTATGATTGATATGTTCAACACGCTCGTCGTTTCTCAGAAGCTTCCGATTTTCTCTATTTCCGGTGAGCCTTACAACCAGCTCCTTGCGCGAATCGCTATGCAGGCTGAAGCTGACGTAATCATACTTGGCGGAATGGGACTGAAGTACGATGACTTCCTCTATTTCAAGAAGACATTGGAAGAGGGCGGTTCGCTTTCAAAAACTGTCATGTTCATCCATACGGCAGCTGACCCGACTGTAGAATGTATCAAGATTCCTGATATGTCTTTGGCAGTTGCTGAGCAGTTCGCCCTTCAGGGAAAGGACGTTCTCGTTCTTCTCACTGACATGACTTCGTATGCGGACTCCATGAAGGAAATCGCAATCACGCAGGAGCAGGTTCCTTCGAACCGCGGTTATCCTGGCGATTTGTACTCTCAGCTGGCCGCTCGTTATGAGAAAGCTGTTGACTTCGACGGTGCTGGTTCCGTAACTGTACTTGCAGTCACGACAATGCCTGGTGATGACGTTACGCACCCGGTTCCTGACAACACAGGATACATCACTGAAGGACAGTATTACTTGAAGGGCGGAAGAATTGAGCCGTTCGGTTCTCTTTCACGCTTGAAGCAGAACGTCAACGGAAAAACTCGAAAAGATCACCGTGCTCTTATGGATGCTATGATTCGACTCTATTCGTCATACAAAGACACACTCGAAAAGAAATCGATGGGTTTCATGATGTCGAACTGGGACGGCAAGCTCCTCAAGTATGGTGCTCTGTTTGAAAAGGAGATGATGGATTTGTCCGTCAATCTTTCGTTGGAAGGTGCTCTCGACCTTGGTTGGAAAATCCTTGCGGATTGTTTCGACAAAGACGAGACGGGTATCAAGTCTGAATTGATTGCAGAATTCTGGCCGAATAAATAACGAGTGCGGAATTTAATTTCAGGAGCTGTTAATGGCAAAAATAAAGCTGACAAAAAATGAGCAGAAAGTTCAGAAAGATGCGCTGAAAATGTATCAGCGGTATCTTCCGACTCTTACGCTCAAAAAACAGCAGCTTCAATCTGAAATCAGAACTATCGAGCTGAAAGCCAAAGAGGTTCGCCAGCAGCGCATAGAACTTGAAAAAGAATTCAAAGTTTGGATTGGCGTTTTTGGTGAAGAGGAAGCTTTCAAGCCTGGAATGGTTACTGTCCGCAATATAAAGAAAGGTGTCGGAAACATTGCTGGAGTCACGATTCCGGTGTATGAGGGAGCCGATTTCAGCAGGGGCGACTACGATTTGTATTCGACTCCGCTTTGGATTGACTTGGCTGCCGACAGAATGGAGAAGGCACTTTCTTTGGATTTGGAAGCCAGCGTTCTTGATGAACAGGTAAGGCTGCTTTCTCAGGAACTTCGCACTACGTCACAGCGCGTGAACCTTTTTGAAAAGGTAAAGATTCCTGAGGCAAAGGCAAACATAAAAAAGATTTCGGTCTATTTGGGTGACCAGCAGGTAAGCGAGGTCGTTCGCTCGAAGATTTCCAAGAAGAAAATCGACGCGAGAAACAGTGCTGCCGCTGAAGCTCAGAAATTGGCTGAAAATTCTGGAAAGGGGGCTGAAAAATGATCGTGCAGATGAAAAAAGTTTCTTTGGTCGTTTTGCAGAATGAAAGAAAGGAAGCCCTCAAATCTCTCAGAAAACTCGGAGTTCTTCATGTCGAGGAAGTTCAGGGGGCTAGCGAGGAATTGGCTTCTTGCAAGTCTCAGAACACTCAGATTGAAAAGGCTTTGAGCATTTTGGAGGAGATAAAGCTCGACAAAAAGAAAGTCGAATCTATTGATGCCGATCGCAACAAATCGGTCGATGTCGCAAGAAAAATACTTTCTTTGGTAGACGAGAAGAAATCTTGCTTCGACAGAATTACTGCCGATACTGCGGAGCTCGACAGGTTTGCAAAATGGGGCGATGTTTCGCCTGCCGACTTTGCATACTTGAACGAGAAAAATGTTCATGTCTCAATGTTTGAGATTCCGAACGACAAGTATTCTCTGATTGGCGGCGACGTCAAGACTGTGCTTGTAAATCGTGATAAATCTCAGACTAGGTTCTTGCTTGTTTCTGATGCTCAGCTTGGAAACTCCGAGCGTCCTGACGGACTGCCGCCGGAAGCTTATCAGGTTGTCCTTCCGAGATGCTCCACAAAAGAACTCTCGGCATCTGTGAGCGCAAGCAAGAAACGCATTGGCGAAATTGAGAACGAAATCAAGGATTGCGTCAAATACATTTCGTCGATGAAAAAGGCTCTTTCTGTTATTGCGAAGGATATCGAGCTTGAGAACCTTTACAGCGGAATGGGCTACGAGGATAAAGTTGATGCTGACGAAAATGCGGAGGCATCATCTAAAAACTCTGCGTCTTCTGTTCCGTTGGCTTGGCTCACGGGTTTCGTTCCTGTCGATTCCATGTCGGAATTCGAAAGTGCTGCAAAAAAACAGGGCTGGGCTTACGGCGTTTCGGAGCCAAGCGAGGACGATGCTGTTCCGACTAAGCTCAAGAACAATAAAATCGTCAGTCTGATTTATCCGCTCACGGACTTCCTCGGAACTGTTCCTGGTTACCGCGAGTACGACATTTCCGGCTGGTTCCTCGCTTTCTTCACGATTTTCTTCGGAATGATTTTTGGAGACGGCGGTTACGGTGCTCTTGTGACCCTCGGTGCGCTGTTTGCGATTTTCAAGACGACCGCAGGCGGAAAGAAAGTTTCGCCGATGCTGAGCCTTGTTCTTCTGCTCGGCGTTGCAACGATGGCATGGGGCGTTGTCACTTGCACGTGGTTCGGCATTTCGCCGGAGCTGTTGCCAGACTTCCTCAAGTCGATTTCGGTCGCGCCTCTGTCAAATGCATACGACACTGTTGAATGGCTTCCGTTCTGGACGAATGACACTTCGAACGGAACTTTGACGACTGCAAACAACCTTCAGATTTTCTGCTTCACGCTGGCTCTTCTTCAGCTTTGTGTCGCACACCTGAAAGGAATCGGTCGTTATGCGTTCGACAAGAACTACAAAAAGCAGAATCTCAAGGCTATCGGCGAATTCGGTGCTCTGATTGAGCTTGTCGGTATGTATTGGGTTGTGCTTTCGATGGTCGTCAACGGAGGAATCTTCCCTCTCGTCGGTGGCGATGTGTTTGGTCTTCCGTGGGGAACGATTTCTCTTGCACTCGTCGGCATCGGATTCTTCTTCAGTTTCGTGTTCGCGAATTATGACGGAAGCATCGGTGCGTCGATTCTTGAAAGCGTGAAGAACATCATTTCGGTGTTGCTCGGTGTCGTGAACGTGTTCTCGGACATCGTGTCGTACATCCGATTGTGGGCTGTCGGTCTTGCTGGTGCGGCTATCAGCGGCACTGTCAACACGATGGCGGCCGGAATCGTCGGTGGAGAAGCATCTACCATTGTGGTTCATGCGATATTCTTCATCCTCGTGATTGTCCTGCTCGTTTTCGGACACGGATTGAACATGATTCTGAACTTGCTTTCGGTCATCGTTCACGGCGTGCGCTTGAATACTTTGGAATTCTCAAATCACTTGGGAATGTCTTGGTCAGGTTTCAAATACGAACCGTTCAGCGAAAAATGATTCGCTTGTCAGGTTTGTATCTAAAAAAATAAAAAAATATTGGCTCTGGAATTTAATAACAGAGTCAAAAGGAGAAAATTATGGATTTTGGAATGCTTGGTGCTGGTCTTGTTATGGGTATTGCTGCTATCGGTTCTGCTATCGGAATCGGAGCTGCTGGTCAGGGCGCAATTGGTGCTTGGAAACGCTGTTTCATGGCTAATAAGCCGGCTCCATTCATCTTGACTGTCTTTGCTGGTGCTCCATTGACACAGACAATCTATGGATTCTTGCTGATGAATTCAATGAAGGGCAAGGTTGCTTCTGGTGACCTTTCTCCAGCTATGGCACTTGGTCTCGGAATCGCCGCAGGCTTGGCAATGTGCTTCTCTGCAATCGCTCAGGGAAAAGCTGGTGCTGCAGGTTCTGATGCACTCGGCGAGACTGGAAAAGGTTTCTCAAACTACATCATGGTCGTCGGTCTTTGTGAAACTGTAGCTTTGTTCGCTATGGTATTCGGAATGATTGCATAGATTTAGCTTTTTCATAGAAGCATCTTATTTTCTGCCGCCTTCATTTGAAGCGTACCCCGATTATTGGGCACTTCAATTTTATGAGGGCGGCTTTTTTTTTGACCGACTGTGATATAATCGGAACGATAAAAATCTACTATTCAATTTTAATTTTTAAGGAAAGAAAATGAATTTTTATAAGCCTAGAGAAGTTTTTGTCGGTGGAAACGGAAATGTCGAGCGGATTGCTGTCGGTGGGGATAATCCGGTTACGATTCAGACTATGTGGAAGGAGCCGATTCTGGATTTGAAGACGAATCCTGAGCACCTTGAGTCGATTCGGAGCAGGATAACGAAACTGAAAATGCTCGGCTGCGACATAATCCGCTTTGCAGTTCCTGATATGCAGAGTGCAGAGAATTTCATCGAGCTTTGTAAATCGACTTCCATGCCGCTCGTTGCAGATATTCATTTTGACTACAGGCTTGCTCTCAAGTGCCTTGAGGGTCCTGTCGGAGCGATACGAATCAATCCGGGCAACATTGGTGCGCGAAGCAATGTTGAGGCTGTCGTCAACGGTTGCCGCGACAATGGCGTTGCGATAAGAATCGGAGTGAACACTGGCAGTCTTCCGAAGGATTTGGAGGAAAAAGTAGAGAAAGGCGAGATGAGCAGGGCTGTCGCGTTGAGTGAAACAGCCGCGCGCGAGTGTGCGATTTTTGACGAGCTGAATTTCAATCAGTTCGTCGTAAGCATGAAGGCTTCTTCCGTTCAGGAGACAATCGAAGCGAACGAGGACTTCGCGTCGAAATTCGACATTCCGCTCCACGTCGGCGTTACTGAGGCTGGTCCGCTGATTACAGGCGTTGTCAAATCGACTATGGCATTCTCTCATCTTTTGAACGAAGGAATCGGCTCGACTATACGCGTCTCGCTTTCATCTTCTCCCGAAAACGAAGTCATCACCGGGCTTGAAATCCTCCGTGAGTGCGGAAAACGTTCGGGCGGCGTGAAACTTGTCTCTTGTCCTCGCTGCGGAAGGCTCGGATTCGACGTTCACGGATTTATGGCTAGGTGGCAGAATGAGCTTCTCTCTATGAAGAAGGACATAACGGTCGCCGTGATGGGCTGTGTCGTCAACGGTCCTGGCGAAGGAAAGCACGCTGACATCGGAATTGCGGGGGCGGGCAACAAGGCAATCATTTTCAAGAAGGGAAAAATTGTCCGAACAATCGATATGAAAGATGCCGATAATGAATTCAGAAAGGAATTGATGTCTTTATGAATATTAGAAAAATTTTTTGCGTTTGTGCCGTTTCTCTTGCCGTGTCAGTTGCGTTTGCCGCAAAAGCTCCGAAGCATCCCGATGCAAAGAATGTTTCGTGGCGGGTTCTCGAAAATGCGCAAGTTGCATACGATGCCGCGAAATACGGCGAGGCGCTGAATCTTGCGAACAAGGCGAAAGAATCCAGAAAGGCAGAAGTCGAATGGGAAAACTATATCCTCGAAAGTGCGCTTTCTCCTTTGGCCGTTCGCCGCGTCGGAGATTTTTTCAATGACGTTCTGAACATCTTGCGCGAACGCGATGAAACGGAAGCCATCTCTCTCATCGAACGCTATACGAATCTTCATGGGGAGGCTTTCTATCACAATTCTGTTTCGGAACTTGTCGCGTGGGTCAAGGCGAAGGCTGTTTATCCGGAGGCTGATTTCCTTATCGGAAAAATCTATCAGCTTGAGGGCGAATTCCACACTGCGTACAATTTTTACGAAAAGGCGAGAACGGAGCGTGAATTCCTTGAGATTCCTGATACTCACTATGACATTCTCTATGCCATGGTCAATCTTGCCCGCGAGGAGAAGAATTATAAGAATTATGAGGAGGCTCTTGTCCTCATTCTTGATTCCGATGAAAATTTCAAGGACAAGAAATTCCAGAATGCGTTCATGAGAATCCTCAAAACGCCGAATGCCAACAACGTTGACAGATTCTTCCTTCTTTTCCGTGCGAATTCAAAAGCTTCTCTTGAAGCACTTTATGAGTACGGAAATTTCAGGTATAAGACCGGGGACTTGGATTCCGCACTCATGGCTTCTGCGCTCGGTTCAATCGAGGCTTTCACTCATATTTTCGAGACGATTTGCGAAAGGGACACGAGCTATTCATACTCAACTTTTTCCAATTTCCTGAAAAAATGCGGGGAATATGATGATATCCTTTCATGGTGCGAGTCTCATTATGTGTGGGAAATCATGTTCCAGATGGCTGACCGCGTGCGTGAGTCTGGAAACACTGTTCTTGCGGACAGCTTCTTCAAGGCTATAAAAAAATCGATGCCTGACGAATATTGGCAGGCAGAAGCCGCGTCTAAACTCCGCTAGTACAAAAGTCCAAGCCCGATGTAGATTTCTTTTGAGGAAACAGAGTTTCTGAAACTTTCGTTTATGAATGTGTCGGAAACTCTGTTCAGGACTGTTCTTGCAAGGTCTACTCCGACGCTTCCTCTGACTACGACGCTTTTCCATTTTTTCGGGAAGATTAGGACTTCGATTCCGCCTGAGTACCAGCCGTCTTCTAATGCGAATGTGCTTCCCGTAACCGCATTTTTCGTTAGTGCGATGTCGATGAACGGCGAAACTTGCATTTCAAAATCGAAATATCTGAACCATGCCGTGTGCCTCGTTATCCACGTTTCCTCTCCGAAGATGTTTTCCGTCCAAGTGTTCCAGTCGGTTGCAAGAAGGCGAATCGGAGCGTCAATGTTCATTGTGATTGCCGACGTGACTTTCAGTGCGCGCTCGGTCGAATCCTTGTATTTCTGCTCGTCGATTATTCCGCGTAACCGTTCCCCGATTTTTTCATACCGGGAGAAACTTGCGAATGCGTAAAGCCTTGCCGATGCAGAAAAATATTTGCAGAAAGCTTTGTGCGCTTTTATTTCGGTGTAAATCCGCGGGTAATATTCGTTTCTCTGAAAATTGTAGGAAATCGATTGCCCTGTTTCCGCTGAAAATCCGTTTCTGAAATTTCCAATCCAGTCGATTCTTTTCGTTTCTGCTTTGTGAGCGAACGTCAGGAGCGGGCTTGTAATGTCGATGTTGTTTTCGTTCACGCTTCCGTCCGTTTTGTAATTCGCGGAGAAATCGGCGTACGGAATCCATTTTATTTTGCCCCAGCCGTCAATATCGGCGACCGTTATCGGCATTGAAAGTGACGCGTCGCTGTTCATGTAGAATTCGTCGTCGTATGGTGCGTATTCAAGGTTGCGGACGAAACTTTGTGAGATGTCGAAGACGAGCGAATAAGTTCCGCGCGGAAGAGAGAAAGTCAGCCCTGTCTTCGTGTCGAATTCGCATTTCTTTGTGTCGAGCGTGTATTCCGCAAAAAAATCGTTGTTCCATGTTATGTCGAACGGGCCAGCTTGGAACGGAAAATTGTACTCGAAGTTGAATCCGATTGCCTTATGCGAGACCGATTCGTCATCCTCGTCTGTTTCAATCGCAAAATACGCGTCCGCCGAAAGCTCGCTCATGCGCCCCAAGAAATTCGCATCCTTGATTTTCATCTTTACGCTCAGCCCGTCGCTCGATGAATATTTCGGGTAGGGAAGAATCAGAAGGCTTTTCGAATCTGTTGCCGCGACTTTCAGATGCACTTTGCAGATTTCGCCGTCAGTGTCGTTTTCGCATTCATAAGTGACGGAAGTTTCCTGAAATACCCTCTGATTTTGAAAACGGGTTCGTAAATCTTCGATGTATTTTTTGAATTCTTCTTTTGATTCGAATGTGCGTTCTGTCGAAATCGGAATGTTTTTTTCGGCCGCGGATTGTTTTGTTTCCTGCAGCTCATATTCGACGTCGCAGATTTTGTACTTTTCGGAAAATGAGGAAGCAGGAATCAGAAAAAAAACAAGGACCGAATGCAGGAAAAAAAATTGCGCTGATTTTTTCATCAGTACGCGCCTTTTCCCTTGAGGACGACGTAAATCGTCTTGATGATAATCCACATGTCAAGCCACACCGACCAGTTCTGGATGTAATACGAGTCGAGCGTTATTCTCTCTTCGTATCCGGTGTCGCTTCGTCCTGAAATCTGCCACATTCCGCTCAAACCTGGTTTCACTGACAGAATGAAATCCTTTTTCTTTCCGTATTTGTCGAGTTCCGGCTCCGTCACAGGCCGAGGCCCGATGAAACTCATCTCTCCGATTAGGACGTTGAAGAACTGCGGAATTTCGTCGATGCTCGTTCTTCTTAGGATTTTGCCGATTTTCGTTACGCGCGGGTCGTTCGTGAATTTCCTGTCTTTTTCCCATTCGGCGCGCATTTCAGGATTCTCGGCGAGGATTTTTTCCAGCTGCTTGTCGGCATCAATGACCATCGAGCGGAATTTCCAGCATTTGAATTCTTTTCCGTTGACTCCTACGCGTTTGTGCCCGTAGAAAATCGGTCCTTTGCTCGTCGCTTTTACGAGTATCGAAACTATCAGGACGACCGGAACGACCACCGGCGAGGAGACGAGAAGCAGGGCGAGGTCCATGATTCGTTTCAGAAGAAGGCTGAACCCTTTCGTCAGGTTGTGCGTCGATGAGAAACCGAGGATTCCTCCGAAGTCGCGGACGTTCATCGAAATCGTGTTCGTGTCCTGAATCTTCGGAATCTGAATCGTGTATCGGTAATATGAGTTGATGTCGGTCGTGTCCTCGTTGTAGTCGCAGATAATCGCGACTTTGATGCCTTCCGACTGAATCTCGTTGAAAATGACGTCGGACGGCGGATATGCCAGAAGCCCGCTTTTTTCGTAGACGGAAGTTGCCTCGCTGTCGATGATGAGAGCTGGTTTGTAGCCGAAATCCGGCCGTTTCAGAAGCCTCTCTATAATCGTGTCCCCGCTGTTCCCCGAAACGTAAATGACTGCCGGAACTCCGTACCATTTGCGCCTTCCGAGAAAATGGCGTGCGAGTTCGCGCCCTGTCGGAAGCAGAATCGATGCGAACGGCGTTGCGAGAATCAGCGCGGCCACGATAGGCCATTTGTCGTCGGCTTCCTCTACCGTTATCGAAAGTGCGACGCCGACGAACACGAAGAACGAGCATATCGTGAATTTTTTCACTTCGTCTTCTGGCGGAAGGACGAGTCCTGGATAGAGACCTGCCGCATAGAAAACGGCAAGCATCGGCGGAAGATAGATTCCGTAAGTGTAGAACGACCTGAAATTTATCCAGTGCCGGTTTATGAAATTTATGATGAAAAATGAGATTCCGATTGCGAGCATGACCATCACGCAGTCCGAAACCATCAGCGACAGCCCGGACGTGAAAGAACTCGTTCTCCAGAAGTTCTTGTTGAAATAATTTTTGAATCTTGAAGTTTTGTTTATTGCCATTTCTGTCTTTCCGAAATCCTGTTTTTAATTCCCGCTTTAGTTTTCGAGGTATCTTTTGAAAACTTCTGTCATTGTTTTCGCGGATTTTTCATACGAATACCGCTCGCCAAGTTTTTCTTTGTCAATTTTTACAGAAGAGCTGTCGAACGCCATCATTTTTTCCGCGAGGTCTTTTTCGTCCCCGACTTTGAAGAACGTGACCGGCAGATCCGAATAGATTTCCTTGAAAACATCGATGTCGGAAACAATCGCCGGAGTTCCGACCGTCATTGCTTCAAGCGGTGGCATTCCGAATCCCTCGTAGAACGAAGGCTGGACGATGAAAGAAGCGTTTTTGTACCATTCTTTCAGTTCGCGGTTTGAAATTTTCCCCGTGAACATGATTTTTCCGTTCATCGACTCCGAAAGGTTTTTCAGCCTGCGAATCGTCTCTTCGTCGCCTGTCCTGAAATTCTCAGCGTTTCCGACTATCACGAGTTTTTTGTCGAATCCTTTGTTCACCGCGATTTCAAATGCGTCGAGCAGAGTTTTAAGCCCCTTGTGCTTCTTTATGTTCCCCACGAAAAGAACGGAATCTTTTTTCTGTCCGCTGCTCTTTTCGCTGCCGTTCTCGTCGTCTTCCGAATAGTCCTCGTCTTTTTTGAGATACGAAGGCGCGGAATTGTACGTTATCGAAATCGGTTTTTTGCAGCGGAGGTTTTCCAGAATCCGCCCTTTTGAAAATTCCGATACCGTGAAAATCTCCTCCGACATATTTATCGCACGCTGGTAGAAGAATTTTCTTCCGAGTCTGCCGAAGAATCCTGTTAGCCCCGGAACGTCAAGAAAAACGACGTCGTGTATCGTGGAGAAAACAGGAATTTTTATTCCGCCCGGAATGTTGCAGTACGGCGTGAAATAAATTTCGTACTGATGGATTTTATCAAGCACTTCTTTAGGAAAACTGAACATTTCCTGCCTTGAGAACGGCTTTACGTCGCAGAAACAGAATTCCACGTTCGCAAGCCTGACAAATTCCATGCACTGCTCATGCGTTCCAATCAAAAGACATTCGTTGTTTTCCAAAAAATACGGAATCAGCTCCGAAACATACGAGCCGATTCCTCCTGAGCCAATCATTCTGCAGTCAATAGCGATTTTCATAATTCTTTCTTTTATATTTGTTTTTTGTTCCGATTCTAATTTTCCAGTTTCTGTCTTTTTCAGTCTGAGTTTTTTCCCAAGCTGATGAGAGTCTCGTCTATGCTTTTTTTCAGCTGTGCGCAAAATCTTTCGGTCGAGAACGTCTTTGCATGCCCGACGATTTTGTTTGAGTCGAACGAAAGCTCTTCAAAACGGCAGATTGCTTTTTTCAGCGAGTCCGTTGTCTGCTCGTCGAAGAACACTCCCGTTTCGTCTCTCACGACCGTCTCAAGTGCGCCGCCTTTTCCGTACGCGATGACAGGGCGGCCGCACGCCTGCGCCTCGACCGGAATGATTCCGAAATCCTCTTCCGCACAGAAAATCAGCGCGCGGCAACGCTGGAGGTAATCTTTGACCTCTTCGTCCGAAATCCGCCCCGTAAATTTGATGTCCACGTTCGGATATTCGTGCGCGAGTTTCTTGAGCATTTTCTCCTGCGAGCCGCTTCCGATTACGACGAGCTTTTTTCCGAGCTCCCCGCAAGCCGATATCGCAAGGTCGATTCTTTTGTACGGAACGAAACGCGAGAACACGACGTAAAAATCCTCGCTCTCTTTTCCGTTCGGCGAAAGCCTTTCTGTATCGACCGGCGGAAAAATCACGGAAGATTCGCGGTTCCAGTATTTTTTTATGCGGCGGGCAATGTATGACGAATTTGCAATCAGAGTGTCGATTCTCTGGCTTGAGACGAAATCCCAAAGCCTGATTTCCGGCATCCATTTGTCCATGAAATAGCCCGTCAGCTTTCCGCTCCGCTTTTTGTATTCGAAATACTGGTCCCAAGCGTATCTCATCGGCGTGTGGACGTATGCGACGTGCGGAACCCCCGGCGGAGTTATAACGCCCTTCGCGCAGCTTGACGACGAGCAGAGCACCAAATCGTACCCTGTGAAGTCGAACGATTCGAATGCTTTCGGCATGAATTTCAGAAATTTCGTGTAGAGTTTCGTTGCGAAAGCCCATTTTTGGATGAATGAAGCGTGAACTTTTTCTTTCGGGAAGATTTTTCCCATTTTTTTCTCATCGTAAACAAGAGTGAAAATATCGGCATCTGGATAAATCGAGAGCATTGCCTCGACGACTCTTTCTGCGCCGCCGTAATTCACAAGCCAATCATGTACAATCGCAACTTTCATAACTCGTTTATTCTACAGTGAAAATAGTGCGTTTTCAACAAACGTGATTTTTACCAGGGCTTTCAAAGAGAATGTCGTAAAGTTTTTTCGCGGCGTTTTCGTAAGTGAATTTCCCAAGCACTTTTTCTGCGTTCTCTGCTTTTGTTTCCGCGATTTTTTCTTCTAGCTCGCAGTTTGTGTCGTCCGGCTGGATGTATGCCGCCGCGTCTCCGTAAATTTCAGGAAGGCTCGCAGCGGACGCGACTATGATTTTCGCTCCGGCAGAAAGTGCTTCGAGAGGCGGAATTCCGAATCCCTCATAATACGACGGGAAAACGAACGCCTTGCATTTTTTCATCAGTGCCTTCACTTCCTCGTCGGAAACGTAGCCGAGCAGGGTGACGTTATTCATGTTTTTGAGTTCGCTGATTTCTTCAGATTCAAGCCCCGAAATCACTTTGCCCGAGATTGCGAATCTTTCGTTTTTGTGCGCGGAAGCATATTTTGCAATCCATTTGAGATTCTTCCGTTTCTGAAGCGAGCCGAGCGTGAAGTAGAATTTGCCTTCTTCGAGTTCCGGGAATCTGTTGAAAATTTCGTTGTCCTCCGCAACTTTCCTGAAATGCTCCCAGCCGTTCGGAATCACTTCGATTCTCTCGTCTTTTACCCCGTATGCCTTCTGAATCTGCTTCTTGCTGAATTCCGACACCGTGAGAATCTTCTTCGCGTTTTTGCAGATATTTCTGTAGTTGATTTTCGAATACAGCTTTATGAGCTTTTCCTTTTTTGATTTGAAATCCTCTGGGAAATCATGCGCGTAGATGTCGTGTATGAATGCATATCCGCACATTTTCCCGAGCGGTGCCGTGTTCGAGAAATTCAGTCCTGTCGCCAGGAATTTTTTGCAGGCCCGCCTGAAAATCATCAAATCCCACTTCGGAAATGATTTTATCTCTTCTTCGGCTTTTATAATCCGAATGTTCCTGAATTCCGGCATGACTTTTGCGTTTTTCGGAACATAAATCGCGATGTCGTCCTCGCTTTTCACAAGTTCGTCAAGCCTTCTGCACGTCTCCCACGCAAATCTTTCGATTCCCGTAAGATTCCTGCATAGAAAATTCCCGTTTATCAAAATCATTTAACATTTCCTCTATGAAATTGTGATTGTCGAATATCGAGCTTCCGCATTTACATTTTGCATTGACTCGATATTCGAACTGAATTGAATTGTTTTTACTATATCGATTTTTTCCTTAATTGCTAGGTGGTTTCTTTTTTGATAAACTTTTCTTCTATGTTGTTTTATCTTGCATGGAAAAATGTGATATCCAAAAAAAGTTCTTTTGTAATAATCGCTTTCATTGCATTCGCAATAATGCTTCTCGTCGCCACGAATTCCGTATTTGACAGCACGGAAAACGGCGTTGAGGAGACTTTCAGGAACAGTTTCACGGGCGATGTCGTCATTCGTCCCAAAAACAAGAATTCGCTGAGCCTTTTCGGAGACGAGACTCCGGTGACCGGCAAGCTTTCGAAAAATCCGACGCTTTTCCCGTTCTCGGATTTGACAAAATGCCTTGAGGAAGAGCCTTCCATAAAAAATATTCTTCCGCAGCTTTCGGGACGTACCGTTTTGTACACTGACGATGACAAATACATCGTCTACGTTTTCGGAATTGTCGGCAGCCAGTATCTTGAGTCGATGCCTTCGATTGTCATGGAGGACGGCGGCGTTTGGGAGGTCGGTTCGAAAGGCGCGCTCATCTCTCGCGATTATGCGAACAAGTTGGGGCTTTCCGTCGGCGACCAGATTGAATTTGCGGTCGAGGCTGGTCTTTCCTCAAGGGTCCGTTCAGTTCCCGTTACCGGAATCTACCATTATTTAGTCGCGAATTCCGTCATGGACAAAATAATCCTCGTGAACCCGGAGACAGTCCGCTCTCTTTTTGACATTTCTGATTTGTCGGATACGGATTCCGTGAAACTTTCGGAAGAAAAAGAAAATTTCCTTGACGATTCCGACATGGACGACCTTTTTGGAGAGGCAAGCGATGTGTCCGAAGCTGTCATTGAGGATGTCGTCGAGGCTTCCGACGAGGAGGTCGAGGCATTGCAGCGTTCTTATGCCGAAAGCACGGCGTGGAATTTCATCGTGTGCAGGCTCAATGACGGTGCCGGCGTGAACGATGCGATAAAAAGCCTGAACAAATTGTTCAAGGAAAAATCATGGCCGGTCGAGGCTGTCGGCTGGCGGAATTCCGCAGGAAGCACCGCATTCTATCTTTTCATCCTCAGGCTCATTCTCAATTTCGGAATCATCGTGATTCTTCTGGCCGGTTTCATCGTCATAAACAACACTCTCGTAATCAATGTCATGGACAGGATAAGGGAAATCGGTACGATGAGGGCAATCGGCGCGAACAAACGCTATATCTCGCTCGAATGCATGGCGGAGACTTTCCTCATGTCATCGGTCGCGGGCGTTTTCGGTGTCATTCTCGGCATAGTGCTTTCTCTTGCTGTGAATTCCGCTGATGTCACAATCGGCAACAGCTTTCTCGTCCAGCTTTTCGGCGGCGAAAAACTTGTTACTCAGGTGAACATTTCGAATCTCGTTCTTTCATTTTTGCTGTCCGTCGTCATCGGGCTTGTCGCCTGGATGTATCCGGTCACGACCGCGCTAAAAATCAGACCTGTTCAGGCTATGCAGGGGGCAAAATAATGTATCAGCTCAAGTTGGCTCTTCGCTCGTTGTTTTTCAGGAAGTCGCAGTACCGCTCTCTTTTTCTTGTCTGCATGTTCGGCGTTTCAGTTTCTCTCTCCGCGATTTTCATCAGCGAGGGAATGATTGACGCGATGAACATGAAGGCGAAAATCTACTACGGCGGAAATTTCGCGTTTATGGAAGATTCCCTTGAGGACGGGCTCGGAATGGAGAATTTCATGAAGAAGTACGAGAAAGTCAGGTCTGTTTTCCCGAAAGATGCCGATGTCTCGTACCGCTTTGATTTGGACGGCCGCAGTTCCTCTTATTTTTTCGAGGGGACGCAGGCATTGCAGCAGACGATAAAAGGCTGCAATTTCGAGCTTGAGAAGAATCTTTTCGACAACATGAAATTCGTTGACGGTGGATTTTCCGATATGAACGGCACGAACGGTGTCCTTATTTCCAAACCGATTGCGGAAAGTCTGAACGTTCACGTTGGCGACTCCATGACTTATATGGTGAAAACTTATGACGATGCGATAAACACTGTCGATGTGCAGGTCAAGGGCATCTTTCAGGATTCGAGCGTGTTCGGAATGTACACCTCGTACATGGATTTCTCTTTTTTGAAGTCGGCTTACGGTCGCCCTGAAACTTTTGCGAACAGAATCGTGATAAATTTCCCAGGAAAATATCTTGACCGGAAGCAGTCCGAAAAGTATCAGGCGGAGCTTGAGAAGCTTTTCCCGATGTACAGGCTAGTTGACAACAAGTCGGACTTCATCGAACGCGACGACGGGCCTGAGATTGCGTTCGCCCTGATTCCGCTCAGCGCGAACTTGACAGATGTGAACGTCATGGAAAAGGCGATGGATGCCGTAATCTTCTTCATCATCGCGGTACTCGTCGTCATCATCGTCGCAGGAATCGGAAGCACTTACAGGATTCTCGTCATAAAGCGTCTGAACGAAATCGGAATCTACATGGCAATCGGAATGAAGAAAAAGGACATTTCGCTGACGCTTCTTCTGGAGTCGCTTGTTCTTCTTCTGGTTGGATGCGTTTCCGCGTGCCTGCTTTCGTTCGTTTTCTGCTTCGTCGTCTCAAAATTCAATTTCTCGTTCATTCCGTCTTTTGACATTTTCCTGATAAAAGGTAACCTTTCTCCTTCGGTCAATGTTATTTGGGGTGTCACGGTCATCGTGGCGGTCATTTCCTTTACGCTCCTTGCCGTGTTCTATTCGGCTTGGAAGTCCATAAAAGTCTTGCCGGTGAAAGCACTGGCTACTGTCGAGTAAACTCGGCGTTCAGAAGAGGTTTGATTATGATGAAATTTATGAACGGAAAAATTTTTGCTGGTGTTAGAAAAATTTCGGCTGTCTGTGCGGTTTTCGCATCCCTGTCGTGTGCGGCATTTGCCGTGACTGATTCGGAGGCGAAGGAGCTTCTCAAAAAAGCCGAGGACAGCACCGCTTTTTATGATACGGATTTCGTCGCTTCTTACGAAGTCGTTCAGGACAGGCCTGGCGAGGGACGAAGCACCACGAACGCGACAATCTACAGGCGCGACAGGTCTTCGAACTGGACGATTCTGATTCTTTCGCCTGCAAAAGACAAGGGCAAGGGATATCTGAAACTCGACAATTCAATCTGGTTCTACGACCCGACTGACAAGAGGTTCACGTTCTCAAGCTCAAAGGACAAATTCCAGGGAACGAACGCGAATACTTCAGATTTTGCACCGCAGAATTTCGTCCGCGACTACAAAATCGATTCGTTCAAGGAAGTGAAGCTCGGTGCGTACGAGTGCGTGCTTTTCACCCTGAAATCGACTTCCAAGAATGTCGATTATCCGATGCTCAAAGTCTGGGTTTCGAAAAATGACGGCCTTATGAGGAAAAAGGAAGATTATTCGCTTTCCGGTCAGAAGCTCAGGACGACTGCGATTCCTTCGTACCAGCTGATTACGGAGGGCAGCAAAAAGTATCAGATTCCTGTGAACATGGTCATTCAGGACAATCTGAAAGGAAAGAAGGTTGACGGAAAAATGGCTTACGAGAAAACATTGATTTCAATCACGAATGCGGTGTTGAAAAAACAAGATGATGCCGTTTATACTAAGCCTTACCTTGAGCTTATGAGTGGAAGATGATGTTATCTAAAATTACAAAAAGTGTTTTAGCTGCGCTCGTCGCAGCTATATTTGTCTTACCTGCAAATGCGGACGATTCTTCGCCTGACGATTCTTTGATTCCTGCTTCGGAAGAGCAAGTTTCCGAAGTTCAGACTTCCGAAAATGATGATATTTCTGACGATATTGACGGTCTTTTTGGCGAGGACAATGACGTTGAGGGGGCTGTCACTTCCGATTCGGATTCTGCTTCCGGCGGGACGAGTTTCTCATTCCTTTCGATTCCGCTTGAGATGCGCGGAGAGCTTGAGACTGAAGTCGGTGCCGCAATAAAGTGGGACGACCATTATCCGAACGGTTCCGCATATTTCAATCTTGAGAACTACCTGCATTTTCTGACCCGCCCTGACAAATACATGGCGTTGAAAGGTTCTCTCAAGACGAGCCTTCCCGATGCCGAGGAAGCCGAGAACGACAACCAGAACCGGTATTTCTACCTGTATGAGCTCTATTTCGACTACATCATGGCGAACAGGGTTTATATCACTGCCGGAAAGAAAAAGACGAACTGGGGCTGCGTCAGGCTTTTCAGCGACAATGAGAACGATGACGAGGAGCGCGATGACGATGCTCTTTACACGAACCCGTTGTGCGACAGCCGTTATAACATTTCTGGAATCGTGCGCGTCCCGTTCGGCTCTTCGTCCGTGACGCTCCTGACAATGTACAGGGGAACAGGCTCGCTGAAAAATCCTCCGACGTACAGGGATTTGTCTTTTGCGGGAAACCTTGAGCTTGTCTTTTTCGACACGTATTTCAATCTTTTCGGGCGCAGCTTTCCTTCGAGCAACGGCACTTTGGCGAAATATTACAGGTCGCCGCTTGTCGGAATGGAGCTGAAGAAGACTCTGTTCGGCTTTGACATTTATGCGCAGGAGCAGGCTTCGTTCGTGTCCATGAAGCGTCTCAGGCAGTTCTGGAAGAAGGAGCTTTACAGTTCGGATTCAATCGAGAAGCTCACTTTCACTGGTGGATTCTACAGGTTCTGGAATTCCAGCTATCCGTATGTAGGAATAAACGCTGAATTCCAGAGCATCTACTATCCGACAGACAATTACGAGATGTCGTATGAGGCGGATGAGAATGACGACTACGATTGGGTTCAGGGAGACATCAGCCACGAGGCATATTCATTTCAGAACAGGCTCATGGTTGATATTGGCGTGGCTAAGTTCGGCTACGAGAACAAATTCAAAGCTGGCCTGCAGTGGTATCATGATTTTACGAATGTCAGGGGGTATATAAAGCCGATATTCATCGTGTCGCGGGTTTTCCCTCATTGCGACTGGAAATCGGGTTTCAAGTATGAATACGACAAGGAATACGATTACGGAAAATTCACGCTCGGAACATATTTTCAGTTCAACTTAAGCTATTAGGTATTTGCAGGCTGCCCAATTCATTTTGGACAGCCTGTTTTTTTATTCGGCAAGGACTCCGTCGCGGATTTTTATGACGTGGTCGCTCATGGAGACGATTTTCGCGTCGTGTGTCGAGAACACGAACGTGGTGCCGAGCTCCTTGCTGAGTTTTTTCATGAGGTCGAGTATCTGATCTCCGTTCTTTGAGTCGAGGTTCGCTGTCGGCTCGTCGGCAAGGATTATCGGTGCTTTTGTGACAAGCGCGCGTGCGACTGCGACTCTCTGCCTTTGTCCGCCGGAAAGCTCGGACGGCTTGTGGTTCTTCCATTTTGTGAGCCCGACCGTCTCCAAAAGAAATGATATCCAGTCTTTTCTCTCCGACGCGCTCATCGTCGTGCTTGCGACTGACTTTCCGAGTGTGAGCGGAAGTTCGATGTTCTCCCAAACGTCGAGGACAGGGATTAGGTTGAACGTCTGGAATATGAATCCGAGGTGGCTTCTTCTAAGTTCCGTCAGTTTTGAGTCGAGCTTGAGAGGGACTTTCGCGTCGATTCCGAGCTTTACTCCGTCGTAGACATCGATTCCCTCAAGTATTATGGAGCCTGAGGCCGGAAGGTCGATTAAGCCTATCATGTTAAGGAGAGTTGATTTTCCCGAGCCGGAAGGACCTGAAATCGCCGCGAATTCGCCTTTTTCGATTTTGAAAGACACATTGTCCACGGCTTTTACCTGGACTTTTTCCATCTGATATATTTTGCTTACGTTTTTCAATTCAATAATTGCCATAACATAATATTCTATTTTATTTTCGAAGTATTCTCAATTATCAGCATTATCGTAAAAATCGCTTGCGGATTTGTCGGATTCAGATATGGAATTAGCACATATAATTTTTTATACTGTAAAAAAATCTCAAAAAACTCCAATTTCAGATTGATGGTTTTGTGCCGATATTCAATTTATGGCCGTCTATTTTGGAGGAAGAGGGGAGCATGATTAAAATATTGATATTGGTTGCCGTTGTGATAGTCGTTGTTCGTTTCGTTTCGCAGAACAACGAGAAAATCCAGTTTTTCACGACGGGAATGGATAAAGGGTTCAAAATTTCAGAAATCTTTGCTTTGTGGAAGCTGGCTCGTGTTTCGAATCTTGAGAATCCCGAGTCGCTTTATTTTTCGCTGCCGCTTATGAGCGATGCGATTTCTCATTTCATTCAGGAAACGCGGGAGAACAGGACCGATTCCCTGGAGAAAAACAAGCGGTTCCTTACGAAGCTGTACGATTACAGGACGAGGATAAGCCTTGAGCATGAGAACAACAAAAGCCTTGATTCTTCGAAATACCTCGACAAGCACCAGAAGCTCCGAATCATTCTTCCTGGTTCCGGCGTTTTCAAATCTGAGATTCTTGAGAACGGAACTGAGCTGATAATAAAAACTCCGACAAGAAACGGGGTAATCGCAGTTCCGGGGCAGGAATGGGTCGGAAAAAAAGTCCATGTCTATCTCTGGCGAAAAGGTGACGCCGCATACGTCTTCGATTCCGTAGTCAACAACTACGATTTGTTCCTCGGCTCCACAGTACTCCGCCTGAAACATTCAACCGACATGATAAGGACACAGAAGCGCGAGTCAATCAGAAGCGCGTGCCAGATTGAGGCACAGCTCTATTTCGTCGGAGACGGCAAGGTCGATTACGATGCAGTTGATGCGACTCCAGGTTTCAGATGTATCCTTGAGGATATTTCGGAAGGCGGCTCGCTTATCAGGGTCGGCGGAAAGGGTGTGAAGGGCGCGCGGCTCAAGATTCAGTTCAACATAAGCGACAATCTCATCGTCATGTTCGGTGTCGTCGTCGGGGTCGAGTACAACAAGAATCTGAACCAGTCTAGGCTTCATTTTGAGTGCATACACATGGATGAGACAATGAAGAACATCGTCCTGAGCTTTGTCTACAAGACGCTGCCTGAGGACAAGAAGGAGGCTCTTGAGGCTATCTCCCTTGCGGAGGAGGATGCTTCACCGGAGGAGCAGAATGCGAACGGCGAGCTTGACACGCAGATGGTGTCGAATCCTGATGATCCGTTTGACGAAACCGTTGCCGTTGAAAAGTCGATGGAAGGCCTTTCCGAAGACAATTCCGTTGACGACGGCATTGTGGAGACCAATTTCGAGGACGATTTCGGCAACGGCGGATTCGACGACCATTTTGAGGACAAGATGAACGAATTCCGAAACAAAATGGAAGCATACAAGCGTTCGTAGCTTTTTTCGGAAAACAATTTACGAGATTTGCAGGCTGAATGAATTTCCTCGTTCAGCCTGCTTTTTTTTGCGGAATTTTGCGGAATTTTGCAGAAAATGAAAATTCCGCGATAAATAATTTGCATGAATGCGATGCCGAAAAAAATATCAGCGAAATTTTCAGTTTTATATTCTGCTTTGAAATCCGTTTTTAAATCCGTGGCAGCTCGGAATGTGAATCTTCCGAATCCCGTAATTTTTTCAGCAGCTCTTTGTGCTTTTCTTTTCTATTCGAATGCGGTGCGCGTCCGCCCTTCGCCCTGTTTTTCGTCGCTTATTCCGTATCAAAAAACGGTTTCCCTCGGCGGAACTGTCGCTTCCAATCCCGTGAAAACAAAAAACGGCTGCTACAGAGTCGATTTTTCCGCGGATTCCGCATTTTCAGAAAACGCCTCGTCATCGGCGCACGGAATCGTTCATCTTCTTGTTCCGTCCGACATCGTGGAGTCGCTTTTCCCCGGCAGGTTGTACACTTCGGCATTGTCGGCCGGCGGCGTGATTTTCGAGGAAGGCATGAGCCTTTATGTTTTCGGCCGCATGGGAAACGCGGAGTCCATGACTGTCACATCTGCGAGAATAAAAGAACGCCGTAAAAATGGCTTTGTTTCGCGGATTTTTGAAAAACGGGCGCGTTCAAGGCTTCTGTTCAGGAAACTGATGTTCGCGTGGGGAGTTTCCGGCGGATTTTTGCTCGCGCTTTTTTCGGGTGCAAGGGAATACACAGAAATATCCGTTTCGGAAGCGTTCAGGAATGCTGGGCTCAGCCACATAATGGCGTTGTCCGGTATGCATCTTTCGCTTTTCGGCGGTGCGGCATTTTTCCTTGCTAGAAAGCTTTCTACACGGCGGTTCGCGGATTTATTCAGCCTCGTCTGCATTCTTTTTTTCGTCTGGTTCGCAGGTCTTTCCCCGTCGCTCCTTCGCGCACTCATAAGTTCGCTGATTCTTTCTCTCTCGTCTTTTTTGCGCCTGAAACGCCCTGACGGTCTGACTCTCCTTTCCCTGACGTTCCTCATTCATGTCTCTATCTTTCCGTCTCATCTTTTTGAAATCGCGTTCATGCTGAGCTATTCGTCGCTCTTCGGAATCCTCGCGTTTTCTCCGTTTTGCAAGAGGATTGTCTCAAGGCGGATTGTCCCCCCTCTCGCGTCCTCGTTTTCTGCTTCCGTCGGCGCATTTGTCTCAACGGTGCCTGTCGCATTTTCAGTGTTCGGAACCCTCACTCCAATCGGGATAATTGCGACCGTGTTCGTTTCCCCGCTTGTCAGCGCGTTTTTGTATGTTGGGCTTTTCGGAATCGTGCTGTCTGTTCTCGCTCCTTTTCTTTCGATTCCGTTCGGTGTTATTATTTCCATTATCTACGGTTTGGTCAGAAAGACCGCCTTGTTCTTTGCGGCTTTTCCGCACTTTTAAAATTCTCAAAGCAGGACGTGAAAAATGATAAAACATCCAGATTACAATTCCCCGATAGAACTGAAAAATTTCTTGGACGAAAACGGAATGGCGATGCAGAAGAAATTCGGTCAGAACTTTCTTGTGAATGCAGATGCTCGTAAAAAACTCATAGATGTGCTCGATATCGATGAAAATTCAAAAGTTTGGGAAGTCGGTCCGGGGCTCGGCTCCATGACAGACGAGATACTGTCGCGAGGGGCAACGCTGACTTCTTTCGAAATCGACCACGGGTTCGCGCGTCTTGTGAGGCAGTTTTTCGAGGATTACAGCGAAAAAAATAAATTTTCCGTCGTCGAGGGCGATGTCCTCAAAACGTGGAAGAAGCATTGCGACGAGTGCGGCGTTCCCGACAGGTTTTTCGGAAACCTTCCGTACAATGTCGCTGCCACGATAATCGGCGACATGATAAACGGCGGGGTCAGGTTCGACAAAATCGTCGTCACGATTCAGAAAGAAGTCGCGATGAGAATGACGGCCGCTCCCGGAACGGAAGACTATTCTTCGTTTTCGGTGCTCTGCCAGTGGGCGTATGACGTGAAGAACGTCCTCGATTTGGCGGGCGGAAATTTCTGGCCGGTGCCGAACGTCGCGAGCCGTGCAGTTCTTATGACGAAGAAGGCTGATTTTCCGCGCTGCAAGAATCCGTCTCTTTTCATGCGCATGATTCGTCAGCTTTTCTCGTCGAGAAGAAAGACTGTGCGCAACAACCTTCTGAAAATGGCTGGCGGCGGAGAAAACTGCGACAAAGTTCTTGCGGCCGCGGGCGTGAATCCGTCGGTGCGCGCGGAGGCAATGAGCGTTGACGAGCTTCTGAAACTCTCTGACTGCCTTTCTGATGTCGTCGGAAATTCAAAGAAGTGAGCGTGAAAAAAGGAAAAAAGAATGGGAATAAAAGAGAATCTTCTGAATATACGGAAAACGATTTCTGAATGCGCCATAAAGAGCGGGCGTGGCGAAAATGACGTGAAGCTCGTTGCTGTCAGCAAATTTCATCCGGCGGAGAGCGTCCTTGAGGCGATTTCGTGCGGTCAGCTTCTCTTTGGCGAGAACAGGGTGCAGGAAGCCGCGGCGAAATTCGATTTTGTGCGCTCTACAGGTGCCGAGCCGTGCCTGCACATCATCGGCTCGTTGCAGCGGAACAAGGTGAAGGAAGCAGTGCGGATCGCTTCTTGCATTGAATCTTTGGACAGGATCGAGCTTGCGGACGAGATTGAGAAGCAGTGCGCAAAAATCGGGAAGAAAATCGACGTGCTTTTGGAAATCCACACCGGCGAGGAATCGAAATCAGGTTTTTCAAGCGAGGAAGATGTCGCTCTCGTCCTTGAAAAATGCGCGGCGGGGGAATATGGGCACATCGTTCCGAAAGGTTTCATGACGATGGCACCGAACACTGACGACGAATCCCTTGTGAGAAAATCGTTCTCGTATCTTCGCGAGCTGAGAGGGCGCATGTCGTCACGCTTTCCGTCGCTTTCACTTTCGGAATTGTCGATGGGAATGAGCGGCGACTATGAAATCGCGATTTCGGAGGGGGCAACGATTGTCAGAATCGGCACCGCAATTTTCGGGCAGAGAGATTATTCAAAATGAGAATTCCCGCTTCCGCACTCATCATGATTTTCCTGTTCGCTTTGGCTCGTCCCGCTTTTTCCGAGGACACTTCCTCTTCGTATGACGACGTTGAATTTCCGCAGTGGTCGAAGGATTTGCGGCGGACTGAAATCATCACTCTTGGCTCTGTCCCGTTCGTCACATTGTGGACGACGCTCGGTTATTCGATGTCGGTGTACGGCGAATTCAGGAATCCGCTTAGCACGAACACTGACGATTTCACCGAATCCGACAAAAAGAAAATAATCGCGCTTTCAGGCGGAATCTGCGTGGGGCTTGGACTTGTCGATTTGATAATCACCCTTGTAAAGCGTTCCTCGTCAAAAAAAATCGAGAGCAGGAAGCAGGGGCCGATAACAATCATCCCGAAATCGGCTGTTCTCGAAGGAATGCAGGGAGAAAATCCTGTCGGGCATGACGGAGAGAATGGCGAAAAACCGCCTGTTGAGAGAAACGAAGAATATCTGATTGACGGAGTTATTGAGAATGCCATCTTTTAGCATAAATGTGCCTGACGATTTTTCCGGGGCAGTGCGGCTCGACAAATACATGGCTTCGCTTCCAGAGGGAATGAACCGCTCGAAACTGAAAAGCGGTATAGAAAACCTTACCGTGAACGGGAAAAAGGCGAAGATGTCAACGAAAGTCTCTTCCGGCGACAAAATCGAATTTGACTGGGAGGACAGCGTTCCCGACGACATCGTGCCGGAGGACATTCCGCTCGACGTTGTTTATGAGGACGAGAACGTGACGGTCGTGAACAAGAAGCAGGGCATGGTGACGCATCCGGCTTGCGGAAACTGGAACGGAACTCTCGTCAACGCGCTTCTTTTCAGGTGGGGGAGGAGCAAGATTGGAATCGGCGAGGATTTTGCGAGCATAAGGCCAGGAATCGTTCACAGGCTCGACAAGGACACTTCGGGGCTGATGATAACGGCGCGGAACAGGGACAGCGAGGAGTGGCTTCACAACCAGTTTCTGAACCACAGGCTTGTCCAAAAGGAATACATTGCGATTTGCGTCGGAAGACCAAAAGATTTGTCCGGGAGAATCGAAACGAACATCGCGCGCGACCTCCGCGACAGGAAAAAGTTCCGCGCGACGCCTGTAGGCTCGGAAGGAAAATTCTCATGCTCGATTTACCAGTGCATCGGAATTTATGAGGCCGGCAACGAGACGTATTCGCTCATGCGCGTCCGAATAAAGACAGGGCGGACGCACCAGATTCGCGTGCACATGAAGCACATCGGCTGCCCGATTCTTGGCGACCCGATTTACGGAAAGAATCCGTCCGGCGTTTTCAAGACCGCAACGCTGATGCTGCATTCATACGTCCTGAAAATCCGCCTTCCGTTCTGCGATACACCTAGCACGTTCAAAGCCCCTGTTCCGATTCGGTTTCGGAAAGTGATGTTCGTGCTGCACAAAAAATTCAGGAGGGTGCGCTAGTGGATTCTGCTTTTGAAAAAAAAGAAAGAGCGAAAGACGAAGAAATCGAAATCGTCCATGGGCCGACGAAGGACGAACCGTTCGTTGTCGTCTACAAACCGTCCGGTCTTCCGTCCGCGCCGCTTTGTGATGGAGATGACAGCGCACTTTCCCGCGTCGCTTCTCTTTTTCCTGAAAGTCTGAATATTATAGGAAAAAAGAAAGTTGAGCACGGCCTCGTTCACAGAATCGACACGGGGACGAGGGGGCTTGTCGTTGTCGCGACGGAGCAGCATTTTTACGATTCTCTGATTGACGCGCAGAAAAACGACCTTTTCAAAAAATGGTATCGGGCCGGAATTTCATTTGTCGGTGGATGTGCGGAAAAACTCGGCGGATTCCCGGAATGTCCTTTCCTCGAAAATCTGAAAGGCGCGAAAAATGCGAAATCTTTGAAAGAAAAAGCTCCGTTCGATGTCTCAAGCTTTTTCCGCCCGTTCGGTCCGAAAGGCTCTCAGGTTCGTCCTGTTGTTGAGGGCGGGGGCAGGGCTATGATGAAAAAGAGCGGCGACAAAATCTACACGACGACGATAGAGTCGGTTTCTGAAAGCGAGGCTGTGTGCTCGATAACGGCAGGGTACAGGCATCAGGTTCGCTGCCATCTTGCGTGGTGCGGGATTCCGGTCAAGGACGATTTCGTGTACAACCCGGATTTCAAAGCTGGTTGCAATGATGACAGTCGGGCGTTCGATTTCTGCGCGTTCAAAATCGAATTCCTGGGGTTCTCGTTCGAAATCTGATTTTCCAGTTCCATTGCGGTTCGTTCCGAATCAAGTCTGGTTCGCTCTTTTCAGGTCTGGGACGCGTCTTTTTTGTCTACGCTCGTCTCGACGTTCTTTCCGGTGTTGTCGATTTTCTTGAACACGAAGTCGGCAAACGCCTTTACGCGTCCAGTGAATGCTGGCTCGGCTCTTGCGTTCACGAACGGGATTCTCAGGATGTTCGCGCCGCCGACCGCATAAATCATCCAGTTTCCGCCGATTCTGAAAACAGCGACTATCGAGCACATCTCCTCCGGGCTTACGACCGTGATGAATCCCTTGTACTTGAGCTTGTCGGTGTTCTTCAGTTTGTACAAAAAGTAGTCTTCGTGGTTTTCGACCGTTATTTCCGAGTGGAATCGCCCGAACATGTCCATTTCGAGGATTTCCTTGATTATCATCGTGTTGCCTTCGATCAGCGTGTCCGTGACTTCAGCGTATTTGTACAGCGGATAAGTTTTTTTCGTCTGCTCGGAATAGTACGGGATGTCAGTGTACGAAAGGAAATCCGACATCGCCTCGTTGATTCTCTCAATCAAATCCTCGTTTCCCTCGTAAGGTCTGAAATTGATTATCTCCGCAATGTAACCCGATTTGACTTTCTTCGACATCGGCATCACCACGAGGTCGGATATCATGCCGCTGCTCTCGTTCAGGCTCTCGTTCTTCTTTGCGCTCAGCTTCGATTTCACGCAGAGTTTTTTCATCGAGCTTATGCTTCGGAGTATGATTCCGCCTTCTTCGAGAGTCTTTTTGTCGGAGTCGTCGAGCCTGTCGTTGAAGATTCCGAACTGGTCGATGCTGATTTTGTATTCGTTTTCCGTTGTTGGTTTTTCAGTCGACGCTTTTTCGGAAGAAAATATTTGCGCGCTGAAAACCGCCATGATAAAAATCGCAGAGAGAATTGTCCTTTTCATTTTTTAATTTTCCAGTTTCATTTTTTAAATTTTAATTTCCAGAATCTGACATTAAATCAAAAAGTCGGTGTTTTCAATTGATAACGAGTTTTTCTGAATAAAAAAAATTGAATCAGTGTATAATTCAAGAATTATGATAGCACCATACATGAAAGAGTTGATGGACAACAAAAGTTCGTCTGTGATTAGAAAAATGTTTGAGGAAGGCATTCAGCTTAAGAAAATCCACGGAGCTAGCAATGTCTTTGATTTCAGCCTCGGAAATCCAGATTTGGACCCGCCGAAGGAAGTTCTCGATGCGATTGCGGAAATTGCTGCTGACACTTCGCACGGTTGCCACGGATATATGCCGAATGCGGGCTATCCGTTCGTCCGTGAGGCGATGGCGGAAAAAGTCTCGCTTGAGCAGGGAGTTTCCGTTCCGCTTGACAATATCGTCATGACGGTCGGTGCGGCTTCCGCCCTGAACTGCGTCTTCAAGGCTCTTCTTGCTCCGGACGACGAGGTTGTCGTTCCGTCTCCTTTCTTTGCCGAATACAGGAATTACGTCAGGAACCATCAGGGAAAACTCATCGAAGTCCCTACGAAAAAGGATTTTTCCCTCGATGTCAATGCGATAAAAAACGCGCTTTCGCCAAAAACTGCCGCAGTTCTGATAAACACTCCGAACAACCCGACCGGAAAAGTCTATTCCGAGTCCGACATTGAAAATCTTTCTAAGGTGCTCAAGGCACATGGCGAAAAGACTGGCCGCGTTCCGTATCTTGTCTGCGACGAGCCGTACAGGGCTATAACTTACGACGGCGTGAAAGTCGCCCCGGCGTTCCGTTTCTACGATTCTTCGATTGTCGTAACTTCGTTCGCGAAAGATTTGTCGCTTCCGGGTGAAAGAATCGGATACGTCGCAGTGAATCCTTCCGCTGCCGATGCTTCCGATGTCGTCCGCGCTGTGATTTTTTCACTTCGCGTTCTCGGTTGCGTCAACGCTCCTGCATTCTTCCAGAAAGTCGTTGCGAAATCTTGGAATGCGAAAGTCGATTATTCGTCGTACGAGAACAGGCGCAACAAGCTCATGGCAGTCCTCGACAAGGCCGGAATCGAATATGCGCGTCCTGAAGGTGCGTTCTATCTTTTCTGCAAAGTCCCTGAGTCGTTCGGAGAAGATGACAATGCGTTCTGCGATTATCTGAAAAAATATCTGATTCTCGGAGCACCGGGGAACGGATTCGGCGGAAAAGGCTGGTTCAGGCTTGCGTACTGCGTTTCCGAATCGACAATCGAAGGCTCTGAGAAGGCTTTCGTCAGCGCGATGAAAGATTTGAAAAAAGATTGAGTTTGAAAAAGTTTGAAAAATCGAGATTGAAAATATAGAAAAAATTTTTCAGGAGGAATTTTATGAAGATTATGATGGTTACGGCAGAGGCTGTGCCGTTCGCAAAGACTGGCGGACTTGCGGATGCAGTTTCCGCTTTGGCAGGAAATCTGAGCCTTGAGGGGCATGAAGTGAAAATCGTCATGCCGAGATACTACAAAATCGACAGAAAAAAGCTGACTCCGCTTGAAGGCCCCTTGGGAGTGCCTGTCGGAAACGGTCAGGAATGGACAGAGGTCTACACCGCAAAACTTCCTGGTTTCCCGAACGTCGATGTCTATTTCCTTGACCACGAGAACTGCTACGGCCGTGACGGTGTTTACGGAACGAAGGCCGAGCCTGATTTCTTCGACAATCCGTACAGGTTCTCTCTTCTCGCGCATGGTGCGTTCCAGGTCTGCAACAAATTGCAGTGGTTCCCGGACATCGTTCATGCGCACGACTGGTCTGCGGGGCTTGCGACTGTCCTTCTGAAGCATGTTTGCAGGTGGCAGCAGGCATTCTCGCGCACAGCAAGCGTCTACACGATTCACAACATGGGATATCAGGGCGTTTACGGAAAGGAGAAATTCGCCGACCTCGGAATCGACTGGAATCTCTATTACGGTGCAGGCTTCGAGCGTAACGGTGCGATAAACTTCTTGCAGGCAGGAATCTCATGCGCCGACATGATTACGACAGTCTCTCCGACATACGCTCATGAAATCCAGACTCCTGAGGGCGGATTCGGGCTTGACGGTCTTCTCCGCGTCCGCTCCGACGTTGTGAAGGGAATCGTGAACGGAGTCGATGTCGATACGTGGAATCCGATGAAGGACACTTACATAGAGAATCATTTTTCCATGAAAGACATGAGCGGAAAAGCAAAGTGCAAGGCGGAGTTGCAGAAAGCGTTCGGCTTGCCTGTGAACCCGAATGTTCCTGTAATCGGAATGGTCGGCCGCCTCGTCTCGCAGAAGGGCATTGCGGAAGTGTTCGCGCCTACATACGGTTCTATTTTCAGCATCTGCCGCGACATGGACGTTCAGTTCGTTATTGTCGGAAGCGGAGAGAGATGGTGCGAGGACGAAATCAACAATCTCCAGTCGAAGCTCCCGAATCTCCGTGCGAAAATCGGCTATTCGGAGAAGCTCAGCCACCTTGTCGAGGCCGGCTCCGACTTTTTCCTCATGCCGTCCGCATACGAGCCTTGCGGCCTGAACCAGATGTATTCGGAGCTTTACGGAACGCTCCCGATTGTCAGGAGGACGGGCGGACTTGCGGACACCGTGGAGAACTACAACGAGCAGACTGGCGACGGAACTGGCTTCATGTTCGATTCTCTTACCCCTAGCGCGATTTACAACACTGTCGGCTGGGCTGTGTGGGCATACTACAACAAGAAGGACCACATCGCGAAAATGCAGCAGCGCGGAATGAGCAAGGACTTCACATGGAAGGCTTCGTGCGACAGGTATGTTGAAGTTTACAAGGAAGCTCTCGCAAGGGGCTGCAATATCCGCTAGAACTGAAAAAAACTTTTGCGCTTTTGGAATTTTCTTTTTTGATTGAAAAGTTCGGGGCGCAAAAAAATCCCGATCAGTTTTTCAACTGACCGGGATACCTCCCACCCAAAAAAGGACACTGCCCAATTTGGTCTTATATGAACAGGCGTTCAAAAAGAAATTCGCAACATTACAAGGCTATTGCAAATCTTTGCCTGTGATTTTAACCACACACTCGTGGTACAAATCCGATGTTTTCTTCACAACGTCGGCCGGAATCGACTTAATGTTAGGGTCGCCTGCCAAGTTGTTTTCTTTGAGCCAGTCGCGGACGAACTGCTTGTCGTAGCTCGCTGGGCTTGTTCCGACTTCGTATGTCGAAAGGTTCCAGAAGCGGCTTGAGTCCGGTGTGAGAACTTCGTCACCGAGTGTAAGCTCGCCGTTTTCGTCCAGACCGAATTCAAACTTTGTGTCTCCGATTATGATTCCGTTTTTGTATGCGTGCTCGTAGCATTTCTTGTAGATTGCCAGAGCCGTAGCCTCGATTTTCGAGCCGAGGTCTTTTCCAGGATAGAGTTTCTCAAGGTCGTTCTTCATGTAGTCGATTGTGACGTTGATGTCGTGTCCCTCAGCGGCTTTTGTAGAAGGAGTGACAATCGGCTCGTCAAGTTTCTCTGCCTGCTTGTACTCTTTTTCGAACGAGTGTCCGAGGAACGGCTCGCCCTTCTTGTATGCTTCATACATTGAACCGAACATATAGCCACGGACGATTACCTCATACGGAATCATCTTGAGCTTTTTGACGAGAATCGTCCTTCCTTCGTACTCCGGTTTCTGGAATTCCTCCGGCATATCCTTCAAATCAGAAGAAATCATGTGATTTTTCACGATATCCTTTGTCAAATCGAACCAGAAATTAGAAAGCGCGTTCAGAACCTTGCCTTTGTCGGTAATCATAGTTGGAAGGATTACGTCGAATGCAGATATTCTGTCTGTCGTGACGATGACCATTCTTCCGTCTTCAAGGTCGTAAACTTCGCGGACTTTTCCACTGATTATTTTTTTCATCTTTAGCTCCAAAAAACATTCGATAAAAATGTTGTAGATACAATTAAAGTATTCCCGATTTTATTCCGAAAAACATACTTCCTCAATACGTCTTTGACGAGAATTTTGATTTTATTGATAAACATAATCTAAATCGATATGATTTATGGCATTGTGTTATATCGATATTCTACAGACAAAGAAGGTAAGCCTGTCCGTAAGGCTAAAATCTACACAAAAGAAGAACATAAAATTTCAAAGGAAAGTATTGACCCGGATGCATATAGAATCGTGGAGCATCTTCGCGGTTGTGGTTATGATGCCTATATCGTAGGCGGTGCCGTAAGGGATTTGGTCGTCGGAAAAAAGCCGAAGGATTTTGACATCGTGACTTCCGCTACTCCGTCAAGAATCAAGCGCCTGTTCAAAAATTCGCGCATAATCGGAAAGAGGTTCCGCCTCGTTCATGTTTTCTTCGGCGAGAAAATCTTTGAGGTCTCGACGTTCCGCTCGATTGTTGACGGTTCTGTCGGAAATGATTTCGGCACGATGGACGAGGACGTTCAGCGACGCGACTTTTCGATAAACGCCCTCTATTACGACCCGATAAAAGAGCAGGTGATTGATTACGTTGACGGAATCGAGGACATCCAGAAGAAAGTCCTCAAGCCTGTGATTCCTATCGACAGGATTTTTGAGGAAGACCCTGTGCGTATGCTCCGTGCCGTCAAGTATTCTTCGATGATTGGTTGCAGGATGCCGCATTCTCTCCGCTCAAAAATCAAGAAGTCGGCGCATCTTCTCATGTCAGTCTCTCCGTCCCGTCTTACCGAGGAGCTTCTGAAAATCATGAACAGCGGCCATTCGTTTGAAATCGTCTCGGCTGCACTTGAATTCGACGTGTTCATGTATCTTCAGCCGTCCGGATGCGCGATGATGTACGCCGACAAGAAATTCGAGCGCAGCTACATGATGCACTTGAAGGAAATGGACGAATTCGTCCGTGCGAATCCTAACGCGCGGCTCGGAAAGAAACTCTCGTACATGATTTTCGATTTCATCAACAGCCTTACCGACTGGAAGCGCGAAATCGACTCGTCCGCTGCCGGCGAACTGTACACGAAGACCTGGACGCAGTGCCGCAATTTCGTTCTTCCGATGAACCCCCAGCGCACGGAGCTTGAATACGCGATAAAAACGTCGCTCTTAAAGCTCGGCGTGAACGTGCGCATAGCAAAGAAAAAGTAATTTGAAAAAGTAGATTTTGATTTTTATTGCGGCATCTTGATTTTTCAAGATGCCGTTTTTTATTCGGTTCAGCTTGCTCGTTTCGGCTGGACGAGTTTGTCTACGACGATGAAGAATTCTTCTATCAGAACTTTCGATTCAGTCTCAATCATTTTGACGATGAAATCTTTTGCGTTCTTCGTTACTTCCGCAAGCTGCTCTCCGATTGGGAAATCGACCGTGAGAGTCAGTTTGTAGCCGGAATTCCCGTTTTTTATCGAGAGCTTTTTAATCCGTATTTCTGAATTGAACTGCGCGGTGTATTTCAGTGCCATCCTTACGAGCGCGGCGTGCGATATGAATTTGCGCTCCATGACGGAGAACACAGGTCGGACGATTGATTTTTCGACTTCGGATGTGCCGGCTTCCTTTGCAAGCTCGATGTCCTCGCCGATTATCGGGATGTCGATTTTCAGTAGCGAGAGGATTTTTGCGAAAAGCTTTTTCTTTCCGAATGCGACCTTTATCGAGTCCAAGAAGATTTTTGAGTAGTGGTTCGATTTTATTTCGTGCGAGCGGACTGGAATGACGTGCTTGCCCTCAATCTGCCTGTTGCGCTTTGCTTCCTCGATTTCTTCCGGCGTTGCGATGTCAGTTATCTTTATGAATCGTGTCGGATTCGGGAGTTGGAGCCTTGACGTGATTTTCAGAATCATTTTTTCGGACGTTCCGAGAATCAGGATGCTTTTTATGTGGTGCGAGCGGATTGCCTTCGCCACGTTGTCCCTGTGCTCTTTGTCGTCGAACAACGCAGCCCTGACCGCACCCATGTACGAAAGCTCGAGCTTTGCGGATTTTCCGGCGATGATTCTTTCGTCCTTTATGAGAAGCCCGTCGTCAATCATCACGTTCGTCTTCACCATTTCGGCGACGATTTTTGCATGATGGCTCTTTCCCGTTCCGCTTGGACCGTAGAACGCATAGACTGAGATTTTTTTTCTTTTGAAACTTAGGAACTCGCGTATTTTTGAAAAATCCATGTTATTTTAAAGTATAAGTTTCTGATGTCACTTTATCAAGGTTTTAACAAAATTGTTGTCGTTAATATCATCGTTTAAGCCGATTTTTTTCAGTATTTTCTTGAAATTTTCGTCGATGTCCGCCTGAATCAGAGTGGGCAGGGCGATTTTTTCAAGCTCGCTTTTGTCGCTCTCGCTGAATTCGATTCTGAATGCGTGGAGGAAAAAATCCCTGCCGAATCCGCTGATTTTTTGCGAGCCGTATGCGCTGTCACCTGCGAGCGGATGCCCGTGCTTTTTCGACTGTGCCCTTATCTGGTGCGTCCTGCCTGTTTCGATTATGAACTGCACGAGCGTGACGTTTCTTTCTCCGATTTTTCCGTAAAAAAGCGGAATTGCCGTCGTGATGGAAATTTTTCCGTCGTCGCTTCCGTTGTCGAGAACATTCACCGTGTGGAAATCGTTTTTTCGACTTTCGCTTTCGGAATCCTTCTTTATTTTGTCGTTCCACGTTTGCGCCCCTTCGATTTTTCCGTCAACGATTCCGAGATACGTCTTTTTTATTTTGTGAACCTGCATAAGTCTTGAAAAAATCCGAGCTCCCTCAAGACTCTGCGAGAATGCGA
Source organism: Treponema sp. (assembly GCA_017525605.1). GTDB lineage: Bacteria > Spirochaetota > Spirochaetia > Treponematales > Treponemataceae > Treponema_D. The sequence goes on from JAFXSM010000004.1 coordinate 71,310, forward strand.
TTAATCCTGTCGTTTTCCTGTCGAGCCTGTGCAGCGGTCCCGTCCTGAACGAAATCGATGCGTTTTTCCTTCCTGAGATTTCATAGTCGTCCTCGACAAGTTCCCCAAGCGATTTCCCGCTGAAATTTGTTGCGGGCTGAACGGGAATGTCGTAAGGCTTGTTCAGGAAAAGTATGCTCTCGTTCCTGAAAACCACGATTTTCTCGTCGAGCTTTTGCTTTTTTGCTTTTTCTGGATTTGTTTCTCCTTTTTGATTTTGCTGATTTTGCTGATTTTGCTCTCTGCTTTTTTGGATAAGGAATTCCGCAATCTCGATGTCGTCGTTTTCCGATACCTTGAATTCCGCGCTTCGTTTCTTCCCGTTCACTTTCACTAGTCCTTTCCGAAGCGATTTGTAAATCGAAGAGAGCGCGTTCTCGTCCAGAAATCTCCTGATGATTTTGTCCAGCCTTCTTCCGTCGTCGTCCTTGCCTGCCGTAAAATGCTTGAAATCCATTTCTCACCGCCTTTTTGTCCGTTTGTGGCTTATATCATATCGGCTTCTCTCTGTTGAAAAAAAGAGGCTATGACGATACACTTTACAATATGTTATCTAATGTGGGCGGACAACTTCATGCATTGCTGACGAGTCCTGTTTTTTTAGCGTGTGTATGTAGTTGGCTATGCGCGCAGTTTTTGAAGACTATCATCAAATTGCTTTCCGGCAGGGTGAACACTTTCGGAGAACTTATCGAACTCATGTTTTGGCAGACGGGCAGTATGCCTTCGGCTCATTCGGCTGTCGTTGCGTGCGTCAGCACTTGTGTCGGTTTCAGGTCCGGCATCGATTCTGATGTTTTCATCGTTTCTTTTATCCTATATTTTATAACAATCCGCGACGCGCTCGGAGTAAGACGGTCGAACGGCGTTCAGGCTCACCGTCTGAATGAAATCGTCGATTTGCTCAACAATTTCCTGGGCGGAGTCAAGATACCGAGGCGGAGCGGAAAGCCTCTGGCAGAACCTCATGCTGAGCGCCCAATAAAGCCTGTTCCGCCTCGTCCAAAGCTTGGAAACGTAAAGGAAGTGAACGGGCACACTCCTCTGGAAGTTTTTGTCGGTTCGCTTATCGGTATCATAATAGGAATTACTTTTTCTGTTTTTCATTAGCATTTAGGAATCATGATGAATAGTCGGTTGAAAATTTTGCTTTCCATTTCGTTTTTTTTGCTTGCGTCGGTTCTTCTCTTCGTCTTTCGTTTTTCTCCTGAAAGCAGAATCTGGAACGGTTTCCGCGTTTTGTTCGTCTCGTCGTCGTACTCGGATGCCGACGTAATCGATGTTCTTGAAAAACACGATATCGGCGATTTCGTCTATCGCACTTCGCAGGAAACTGACGCTTTTGACGTTTATTTTTCCGATAAATCCGGCGAATTCAATCTTTTCTATATTCCTGATGAGCACGGTTCCGTTATCGGCGATGTCGTTTCCGAAATCAGAAATGGCGGAGCTGAAGGGGTGGGGCTTGACGGTTCCGCGGAGTACGATGTCACGGTTCCGGTCTGCGCTCTGCTTTTTTTTGTCGCGCTGATTGTTTTCACTTCTTCGAAAATCGAATTTTTCTTTGAGGGGCTTCTCTTTGTCGCCCTCGTCTTCTCTCGTCCAGTCCCTGCATTGATGGGTGCTTCGTGCCTTTCGATGCTCGGCTTGCTCCAGCTCGTCAGGTACAGAAGGCGTTTTGTCGGTTTTGCTGGCGCGTCTCTTTTCCGCCTGCTGAAATCGAACGTCGTCTCAAAAGATTTTTCGCTAATCAGCATTGCGTTTTTGATTTTCGCGCCGCTTTTCGTGGTGATTTTTTCGGACGGAATCGGAACTTTGCTTTTTCTTCTAGTTCTTGCGGTCTCGCTCTTTGAATTTTTCTTTGCTGATTTCGATTCTTTTTCTTCGGCAAGGTTCTTTTCGACAAAAGCGTTCGGACGAATCGTGATGTTCTCGCTCGTCCTTGCTTCGTTCTTCCTCGGAATGTTCGTCCAGTCGCGTATTTCTGAATCTTCATCTAATGATTCCCGCGTTTCCGTGAAATCCGACGCTCAGCCGGTTCTTCCGTCGCCGGTGCTTTCGCAGGATTCGTCGCTTCCGAACTTTGAGACTTACGTCGTTTCCGAATGGAAGCGTATGACTTATCCGTACAGGAAACTTTCTGAGCCTATGGATTACGACGTTCATGAAGATGATTTCGTTTCTCTCACGGAATATTCTGAAGTCGATGGGAAAATAATTTCCGAGGACAAGAAAATTTTTGTTTTCAATAACGATTTTAGAAAAATGGTTTATGATTCATCAGTCAATGTTCCTAATTCGATATGCAGGATGCTTGTCTCGCAGGATTCGGATTGCTTCGGATATTCTTCCGGAAAATCTTCGTCGGCATCATCGCTTTCTCTTGCCGGGGGCGATTTCGTTTCGCTCTTCTCCTGCCTGCTGATTCTGTTCGTATTCTCCGGCTATCACCTTTTCATGGTTTTCAGAAAAGGCATGATGCAGGGAAGGGCATGATTTGTTGGACTTGCTTTGTTCAGCGACCAATAGGAATCCGTTTTTGGTTTCCTGTTCAAATTGTTTAGTGGGATTTTAAAATGATATCTTCTTCAAATTTTCTTTCTGATGACAAGGGAACATTCAAGGCGTTTGCGAACGGATTTCTTCCTTCTGTCGCCGTCATTCCTGTCCAGTCAGAATGCAAAAATACTTCTGTGCTGGTCGAGGTCGGGGATGCTGTTTCGGAAGGGCAGGTTGTTGCAAAATCCGATTCTTTTGTCGTCCATTCGAGCATTCCCGGAAAGGTCATCGATATTTCTACGGAGCAGCTCGCTGACGGAAAGCAGGGGACTGTCGTAAGAATCAGGCTTTGCGGAGAATTTTCGTTTTTAGGCAAGCCGAATGTCGCCCGCGATTGGCGTGCATTGGACTCTTCCCATCTGACAGAGCTTTTCCGCGATTACGGTATTGTGAACACATTCGAAAAATGCGCCCCTCTTTATTCGCAAGTGAAATCGTCAAAAGCGAAAGTCCTTTTCGTAAGGCTTTTTGACGATGACCCGAGCCGCGTCTCAGAAAGTTTCATCGCGGAAAAATCTTCCGAGAAAGTCATCGAAGGTTCTGCGATTCTTGCAAGAACTATGGGCGTTTCGGGCGTTGTTTTTGCATACGAGAAAAATGTCGCTGCGATAAGAAAAATCTATGAATTGCTGGACGAAAAAAGTTCGGATTTGTATGAGAGATTTTCTCCTCTCTTCGATGACATAAAGATAATGACAGTTCCTGTTGACTCAAAAAAATATCCGTCGGGAACCATGAAGAATCTCATTTCCGCCGCAAAGGTGAACGCGCGCTCGTTTTCGAAGAAAATGCCTGAATATGCGGCAGTTTTTTCGAAGACCTCTTTGAAAGATATGTTCGTCGATTCCCAGACTGTCGAAAGCATTTATGATGCCGTCGTTTTCCGCCGGCCTGTCATGAACCGGTTCGTCCATGTCACCGGCGAGGCTTTGAATGCGGCCGCGATTCTGAACGTGAAAATCGGCACGACGCTCAGGCAATTGGTGGAGCAGTGCGGCGGGCTGAAGAAACGGCTCGCAAAAATCGTCATAAACGGAACCGTGCTCGGATATTCAGTCGGAAGCCTCGACATTCCCGTTATGAAAATGGTTAAGTCGGTCGAATTCATACCTGATTACCAGTCGTCGGATGAGCACACTGAGGTATGCGTCCGTTGCGGTCTTTGCAGGAAAATTTGTCCTGCGCATCTGTGGCCGGGGAATATCTACAGGGCGACGAAGCTTGCGCAGCGCGGGGAGTCGCAGGACAGCGAATACGAGAAAGCAGTTATTGATTCTGCGCACCTTTGCATCGACTGCGGATTGTGCAATTCAGTTTGCCCGTCGCGGATTCCGATTCGCCAGACGATAGACTTCGCGAAAAAAGAGCTGTTGTCCGAAAACTCGGGTTCTTCTTCCGAAAGCGACATGATTGAATACGAAATATAGGAGCATCAAAAAAAAATGAAACATAGAGATGAATTATTTAAAACTGTTTCCTTGAGTCCGTTCAAATATCTGACTCTCTCGATAAGAAAACAGGCGTATTTCATAGTTTTTGCTCTTGTTCCGCAGGTGCTGATGCTTGTTCTGACAGAGAGTTTTGCATCCCTTTCGGTTTTGCTTGCGGCTTTGCTCGCTTCTATTGTCGCTGAGGCGTTCGACTTTGAGGAAAACAGGAAAGACCCTTTCGTCTGGACAATCGCCCTGATTCGCGGTTGTCTTGTAGGGCTTCTCCTGCCTTCGACTTTTTCGCCTGTCACCGTGTTCTTCGTGTCGCTTGTCGTCCTTTTCGTCAACCGCAAAGTCCTCGGCGGGTTCGCGAATTCCTGGCTCAATCCTGTCGCTCTGACTGTGGCAGTCTGCTGGCTCGTCGGAATGAACGTTTTCCCGAACATGATGATTACGATTGAGGATTTGCAGTCGAGGAATCCGACCCTTTCGCTTATTCAGAACGGAACTGTTCCGATGCTTTCCGTTGATGCTCGCGTGACGAATTTTCTGAACAACAATGTTTTCGGTACGCTCGGAGTTTCTATTCCTGACGGCTATGTTTCGATGTTCTGGGATACGAAATCTCTTATCCCCGCATTCAGGTTCAATCTGCTGACGCTTGTTACTTCGATTTTTCTTTTTTCGTTCAACGTCTACAATCTGATTATCCCGTCAGTTTTCATGGTGGTCTATGTTTCCCTCGTGCGTTTCGTCGCTCCGTTCTTTTATGACGGGCCTGCATTGCAGGGCGATGTTCTTCTCGCGCTTCTTTCGAGCGGGACGCTTTTCAGCTGGCTTTTCCTTTTGCAGTGGCACGGAACGATTCCCCTCATGAACCGCGGAAAATTCATCTACGGAATCGTCGCCGGAATCGTCGCGTTCTGTATTGTCGGTGTGGGCTCTTCGTCCGTCGGTTTTGTTTTTACGGTGCTGATGATGAACGTTGCTTCTCCGCTTATTCAGACTGTCGAAAATTATTTTGAGAAACGCTATACGGAATCTGTCGTTGCTGCGAGAGTCAAGCTCGTCACGGAAGGGCTGAACGCTTAGGCGTAGCTTGCCTGCAAATTGAGGAAAGAAAAATGGAAGAATCTGCAAAGAAAAATTTGAAGACTTACGGAATATTCTTCGGAATAATCATTTTTATGAGCGCGGTTCTCATCGCTTCTATTTTGTACGCGCGCGAATCATGGCAGAAGGGGCTTGCAAGTGAAGTTCAGTCCGTGCTTGATTCCTATGAGAACGAAAAATTCATCGTTGACAAATATGTCGATGTCGATACTCTTGCGTCAACGAGCGCGGCAGTGTACTCGCTGATCAAAGTCGGCGGCGAGCAGCGGAAATCTTCCGATTCATATTACGGCGTAATCATCCGCGTGCCTTCGATTGTCGGGCCTGTGCCTGCGGTTTTCGTGTGCAACGGAAACAAAGCAGATGATGTCATGTTCGTCGGCTATGCCGGCGATTTCGGCAAGGCGAGGGGAGTTCTCGAATTCAAGAACACAGGCGGAATTATTAATTACTGGCGGAGCATGATTCCGAAAATCACCGCAAAAATTGAAAATGACTAAAAGTGGAGAAACAAATGTCAGATTCTAATATAAGAAAAATAGACAAGAATACGTATTTTTTCATCGCGGCGATACTTGCGATTTTCGTTCCGGCTCCGGGACGCTTTGCGTATGCGATAACGCTTCTTCTTTTGTTCAATTTGCAGATGATTCTTGCGACTTTGTTCTTTCATCTGATGAATTTTCTGAAGCTTGAGAATCTCCGGAATATTCTTGTCGTCGTTGAGCTTGTCTCCGTCACGATTCTTTTCAAGCAGCTTCTGATTCTTTTTTGTCCGGTGATGGCTTTGACGCTCGGATTCTGCATCTATCTTCCGACTTTTTCGACGATTGCAATCCAGTTCTTTTTTGAAAGCAGGAAGGACAAGCTCAAGACACATTTCTTCACCGGCGTTTCGAATGCGATGATGTTCTCGGCGTATTCGCTCGTGTTCTTCCTCCTTCGCGAAATCATCGGCTATGCGACGATTTCTTTTCCGGGCAAGGGCGAGCTGATAGTCTTTCATCTTCCTGTTGATGTCAATGCCGCGTCTGTCGGCGTTTTCTTCGCGACGATTCCCGGCTGCCTTTCTATGATTGCGATTTGCTTTTCGCTGTACATTTTCGTCGGCAAAAAATTCGAAATCGTCAGGAATACAAAACTCGCTTCGAAGATTATGAAAAATGAAGGGGAAAATTCGGAGCAGCAATCTTCGACGGCGGCCGGAAAGAAAGGGGGGGATAAAAAATGATAGCGGCAATTCTCTACTATATTATTTCGTCTTCGGCGATTCTTTTTTACGGAATTGGAATAAGCAGGACGATTAACCTGAAAGACGATTTTTCGCTGCTCTTTCTTTCGTGCGTCAAGGCACTTTTCACTACGGCTTCAACTACGTCGGTCAGCTATCTGATATGCTATTGGCTGCTCGTTCCGATTCATATTTCCGAATTGTATCCGTTCGTGACCGTAATCCTTTTTCTGTTCTTCTCGATTTTCATAGAAATTTTCATCGGAATCGGAATCAAGAAATCTCCTGCAGAATTCTCCATAACGATTTTGAGTTCGATACTCGCGCTCAACGAAGGATTGTCGATTGGACACGCTGTCATAATCGCCTGCTCGTGCATAATCTCGTTCTATCTTCTTATCTGCATTTTCCATTCGATAAGAGTCCGCGTAAGTTTCTACACGAATCCTGCCGGAATAAAGATTTATCCGGTTCTTCTTCTGAGCCTTGCCGCTTCGATTCTCGCGATTTTCGGCTGGAACATTTCCTGGTTCAACATTCTGTAGTTTTCTTGGGGTGTATATGATTTTTTCGTTTGTCTTTCTGTTTCTGATTCTTCTTGCGGCTTCGGGCCTGCTTTTCTTTTTCTTTGAATTTTTCGTTCCCGCGCTCAAACTTCGCTATGACGGCGTTGAGGAGCTTCTTTCGACGGAGGAATATCTGAACGAGGAGGAGCTTGCGATTTCCGAGAAAAAACGCAAGGAAGCTGAGGAATTTTCAAGGGCGTGCGAAAATGCAAAAATCCCGGTATTCGCTTCGGTTGACTCTAAAGTCATCGACGACGAGAAGAATCTTCTTGAGCGCAGGATAATTTACCGCGGCGAGAAAAGCTGCAAGCTCTTTTTTGACAATTACAGCTCGGAATTCAAGAACATCGACTGCTGTATCGGCTTCGGCGACTGCCAGAGAGTTTGCCCTCAGGAAGCAATCGTCCTCCATAACGGAGTTGCAAAAATCACGTCGACCTGCAACGACTGCGGAAAATGCGTCGAAGTCTGCCCGGAGTCTCTCATTTCGCTCACGAACGAGAAGCCGTCGCTTCCGAAGGGTGACTTTAAATTTTGGAATACTTGCTATAAAATCATAACAGGCAGACGGTAGAGCGTCTCTTGCTCTGATTATTCCATGAAAAGACTTAAAGTAACGATTTCTCTCATTTTGAAATATTCTTCTCTTCAAACCGCTGCCGATTTAGAGCAGAAATATCAGAGCATATATCGGTATATCGCGACCTTTTTTTACCAGCATCCGTACAACAGGCTGAATATTTTTTTCCCTGGCCCGCTTCTTCTGTGGCTCGACGAGAATCATCCTGAATTCACGAAGCTGCTCACGAAGATGGTCGCGAGAAAGCAGATTGAGATTCTTGGCGGCAGTTTTTACGATGCGCTTCTCCCGACGATTTTCCCGATTGACAGGAGCGGTCAGCTTGAGCTTCTGACATCTGAAATCAGGCGCATTTTCGGGAAAAGACCGCGCGGTGCCGTTTTCGAAAGCTCTGTTTGGGACAATTCTCTGGTGCCGACATTGCAGAACGGCGGCATGGAATATGTTTTCCTCGACAGCTCCCTCGCGAAGGGGCGCAATGAATTTGTCCCGTACATACTCAACGAGAAGGGCAAGTCGATAAAAGTCCTGCTCCATAACGAGAATTTGACGTTCAGGAGCGACTACGAGGTTTCACCGTACATTGAGAAACTTCTGTCGGAATCTTTTTCTGACGAGCTGAACGGAGATTTGTTCGAAAATGTTGAGCCTTATTTTTCTGATTCGGACGAAGCTGCCCATGTCGTCTCTCTGAAAATCGAAGAAAATCAGTTCATGGAGCTTGTGAATTCGCTTTGGCTTGAAAAATTCTATCTTGCATGCAGGGAGGAATTTCAGGACAGAATCGAAATTTGCTTTCCGCTTGAATATCTTGGTTCGTGCGATGAGTTTGTTCAGGTTTTCATTCCGTCCGGTATTGCCGAAAAATACAAGGCTTCGTCGGTGTTCGATTATCTTTTCACGCACAGGCGGAGCAAGTCGCTCTACAACCGAATGCTCTACATCAGTATGCTTCTTTCGCAGTGCAAGGGCGACAAGTCGCGCCGGAATGCTGCCCGCGAATATCTCTGGAAGGCGCAGTCAGGCGAATCGTACATCTACGACTCTTCGGATGACGAGGCTGCATTTTTGAACGCGAAAATCAGGCAGTACGCATACAGGAACCTTTCCGAGTCGGAGAAGATGGTTCGCGAGGCGGACGAATTCAAAGAATCGGTCTTTTCTTTTGACTACAACGGCGACGGGCATGAAGAGTACGTCTGCTCGATGTCGCATTTCAATGCCGTCATTTCCCAGAAGGCGGCGCAGATTTTTGAATTCAACGTGATGAAGAATTCCGGGAATTATGCTGACAATGAAAATGGGCGCGGATTCTTTTTGAGCTGCCTTTTCAATGACAGGCAGTTTGCGGACTACGAAAGCGGAAGGGCTGTAGAAAGCACTGTGAATTCCGCAGTTTTCAGCAAGAAATTCTTTGTGGAAAGCGCATTCAATCCTTCGAGAAATGAAGTGAAGCTTCTCGGAATGGAGAATTTCGCACTTCTGAAAGATGACGGCAGCGTAGAGAAAGTTCCCGTCTCGATGATAAAAAAATACGTCGCGACCTCGAACGGGCTTATGGTTCAGTTCATTCTCAAAAATGAAAGCCATTTGCCAATAAAAGGCAAGCTCGTCGTCGAATCGAATTTTGCCCAGATGGATTTTTCTCTTCCCGAATGCAACAGCTATTCCCTTGAGGTAATCCACGGTGACGAAAAATCCGCAGTCCTTTCCGGCACTGAAATCGGAATAGGTGAAATCCTTAAAAATTGCGGCTCGCTTTCGGACGTGTCGTTCATGCAGATAACCGACAAATTCAATGACGTTTCGTTTTTGTATGAGCCGAACGAAAACTGCGATGTCGTGTTCATGCCGGTTTCGTCAAAGCGCGGAACGACTTTTGTCGCATCTCTCTGCTGGAACGTCGATTTGATTGGCGGGCTTGAGATGGAAAAGACTATCAATTTTGCCGTCATAACACCAAAAAAGAGAAAAAAATAAATTTCAATCTTCAAACAAAATCACTCAAACGATATGGAGAAAATGGAGAAAAAAATGAAAAACATTAAGACAAAGAGACTTATAACCTCCGCATTGCCTTACGTAAACAACATTCCGCATCTCGGAAACCTCATCCAGATGCTTTCCGCTGACGTTTTCGCAAGATTCTGCCGTTCCCGCGGCTACGAGACGATGTATGTCTGCGGCGTGGACGAATACGGAACTGCGACGGAGACAAAGGCACTTGTCGAGAAAAAGACGCCGAGGGAACTCTGCGATTTCTTCTATAATATCCACAAGGATGTTTACAAATGGTTCGACATCGCATTCGACAAATTCGGAAGGACTTCTAACGAGGAATGCACCGAAATCACGCAGTATATGTTCAAGGAGCTCGACAAGAACGGGTTCATCAAGGAGCACATAACGAAGCAGCTTTTCTGCACGAAATGCAATATGTTCCTCGCCGACAGGTACGTTGACGGAATTTGCCCGAAATGCGGAAAGGATGCGAGAGGCGACCAGTGCGATTCTTGCGGAACTCTCCTTGACCCTGTCCAGCTTGTGAACCCTAGATGCCACACTTGCGGCTCAACTCCGGAAGTGCGCGAGACAAAGCACCTTTACATCGACCTGCCTTCGATTGCTCCGAAACTTGAGGACTGGATGTCAAAGATGAGCGTCGAAGGAAAATGGGCTGCGAACGCAATTCAGATGACGAAGGCGTGGATTCGCGACGGACTGAACGAAAGGGCAATCACGCGCGACTTGAAGTGGGGAATCCCGATTCCGAAAGAAGGATACGACGAGAAAGTTTTCTATGTCTGGTTCAACGCGCCGATTGGATATATGTCGATTACGAAGCAGCTTGCGGACGAGCAGAAAGCACTCGGAAAGAAATCTTTCGACTGGAGAAAATGGTGGCTTCCGTCCGAAAGCACAGAGAAATTCGATGACGACGCTGATTTGAAGCTTTTCCAGTTCATCGGAAAGGACAACATTCCGTTCCACACTGTCGTTTTCCCTTGCACGGAAATCGGAACCGGAAAAGACTTCACTAAGCTTTTCCACATGAGCTCGACTGAATTCCTGAACTACGAGGACGGAAAATTCTCGAAATCGATGGGCATCGGCGTTTTCGGAACTGACGCTATGGAGACCGGCATTCCGTCCGACGCATGGAGATTCTACATTTACTTCAACAGACCTGAAAAACAGGATTATCAGTTCACATGGAAGGATTTCCAGGAGAAACTCAACAAGGAGCTCATCGGAAATATCGGAAACCTCGTGAACAGAACATTGACTTTCACGAACAAGAACTACGACGGAAAAATCCCTTGCGGAAAGATTGACGAAGAACTCTGGAAGCAGATTCGCGAGAAAGAAGCTAAGGTCACGGAACTTCTCGAATGGGCGGAATTGAAGGACGCTCTTCATGAAATCTGCGAAATCTCCGACCTTTGCAACAAGGCGTTCCAGGACGCGGCTCCGTGGAAGGCGATAAAAGAAGACAAGGAGAAGGCGGACAACATTCTCTTCAACCTTGCGTATGCGATAAAGGATTTGATGATAATGCTCCAGCCGTATCTTCCGAAGTATTCTCAGGTTGTAGCCGGATATCTTGGAAAGAAGATTTTCACTTCGACATACGAGAATCCTTCTGAAATCGATGAGAACACGCTCACTTGGGACGATTTGGGAAAACTTGAGGGGCTTTCTTCTATTTCTGCCACTGAAATCTACTTCAAGCCGATTGACGACAAGCAGACTGCCGATTTCCGCAAAAAATATGCCGGCAAACAGAACGCTGAAAATGCCGAGAAAACTGAGAAGGCAGAGAAGAAATCAAAGAAAAACGAGAAAAAGGCGAAGAAAGAGCCTACAGTTCTGCCGGTCGAGCAGCAGGCCGATTTCTTCAATGCGAACATCGAGCTTACAGTCGCGAAAATCCTTGACGTGAAGCCGAATGCTGAAAGCGACAAGCTGTACATTGAAACTCTCGATGACGGTTCGGGAACTCCGAGGACAATCCAGTCTGGCCTTCGCGCATATCTGAAAGAATCTGACCTTCTTGGAAAGAGCGTCGTCATCGCATCAAACCTTGCACCGAGGACAATGCGCGGTGTCGAAAGCCGCGGAATGCTTCTTGCGGGCGACTACAAGGACGGCGATAAAGACTGCGTTGAGGTTCTCGACGTGTCATGGGCAAAACCGGGAACGAAAATAGTTCTTGAAGGTGCTGACGTTTCTGCTACGAAAAAAGCTGAAATCACAGGCGACGAATTCTTCTCTGTAAAAATCGAGGCGAAGGACGGCGTTGTTCAGGTTGCCGGAAAGAAACTTCTTGCGGACGGCAAGGAAATCAGGACCGAAAAAGCATTGAACTGCGCAATCGGCTGATGTTTTTTTGATTTTTGAATTTTGACGTGAAAGAGAGAGCTAAAAATGAAAAATGTTTCGGCTCTCTCTTTTTTTTGCTTTTCTATCGTGCGCCTTTGAGCTTCTTCTTCCGTTCGTACATGAGCGTGTCGGCTCGCTCGAACACTGACGCGAACGACGAATCCTTTTCGCTGTCGAATTCTGCCATTCCTGCCGCGACTATCACAAGTCCGTTGTTCTGGTTGTATTCGACTGTCCTGTTCAACTCGTTCATTATTTCCGTTCTGCGCTCGTAATCCTGGCTTCCCATTATGACGACGAATTCGTCTCCGCCGATTCTGAAAACTGGGCTGTGCTTGAAAAGCTGGCAAATCAAGCGGCATGCCGAGCGTATGTATTCGTCGCCTGCCTTGTGCCCCTGCGTATCGTTGACGTGCTTTAGCCCGTTCACGTCGCAGACTACGACCGCAAACGGCTTTTCTTCTCCGCTCGAAATGCTTCCGTTGATTCTGTTTTCGTATTCTGTGAACGCGTGTTTGTTCTTCACGCCAGTCATAGAGTCTGTCGTTGCGATTGTCCTTGCTTTTCCAACTTCCTTTGCGTGCTCGATTTCGCGCTTTTTGAGAATTATGAAGTTGCTTATGAGCATCGTTATGGACAGAGTGAAAAGCGCGATTACGATGAATGTGTTCCTGATGTTCGAGACCTGGATATCGTGCATCGCGAGGTTCATATATGCGTCCTCGCCGAGCTTGTAGTCTTCTTCGCATGCCGTTCCGTGCGTGAATCTGTAGATTTTTTCAATCGCATCTTCGACTGCCTGTCCGTTCGATTCGTACATCCAGATAAGAGAGATAATCAGGACGAACGAAATCAGCGCAATCCAGACGACGACGGAGTTTCCGAATTTTCCGGTCGTGTCGTGCTTTATGATGTGGTGGAACACGACGAATCCGAGAATTGCCCAGATTATGAAGAGAAAAAGTGCCTCGTGCGTAATCGGGGTGCCGGAAAGCGGAGTCGGCACGATGAGCAGAAATCCGAAAATAATCATCAGAACCATTCCGATGAAACCCGTTCTTTTTTCCGCCGTCTTTTTTTCTTCGGTCGTGCTTTTCCAAGTCGCGTATGAGATGAATCCGTAGATGATTGTCGCCCCAATCGTCGTCACATCGACAATCCAGCCGATTGCGACCCTTCCGACGAACGGAATCAGAATCGACAATACTGTGATGAGCTGCACCGCATGGAACGGAACGTGGGCTTTGTTCAGATGCGAATATTTTTTCGGAATCACATTGTCTTTCGAGACTGCGTAAATCAATCTGCTCAAGGCGACCATGTTTCCGATGAGGCTCGTGATGATCAGCGACAAAAGCACAACCATCAGAATGAAAATTCCTTTTGCTCCGAGATAGTGCTCCGCCGCGTAGAACGGGGGAAGAGCTTTGATTCCCTTAATGTTTCCGAGGTCTTTCAGGTATTCGAGCCAGCCGTTGTATTCGCTCGGATAAGCTGAAATCGACAATACGATGACGAAAATGTAGAGTGCCGTTGATACAACCAATGACAGAGTAAGTATCGAGAAAGATTTTTTGTGCGGAAACGAAAATCCTTCCGCAGAGTGTGAGATGCTTTCGAATCCGATGAATGCCCACGGCGAGATTATCACGATGAATATCGTCTGCGAGAATGCGTTCTTGTCCGGTATGAATGTCGGCGCAAACGAAAAATCTGAGTTTGCGTGACCGACAAGCGCGGCACCGGTGCAGAAAAAGATTGCGAGCGCGAGGACTACGACGAGGACGAATGCGATTCTTGCCGTAGTCAATTTGCTTTTGCTGCACAATATTCCTGTCAGCACGATTGCGACTCCCGTCAGAAGTGCTTCCCCGATGTAAATGTCGTTTCCGAAAAGCGTGTACAGTTTTCCGAAACGGAAGAAATCCCCTAGAAAATACCTTGCGAAAAGCGGAATGCTCGTCGCGTTCGCCCAGAAAATCGCTATGTAAGTGAGTCCGAGAAACCACGCCGTCAGAAATCCGTAGTCGTGCCCGAGCAGGTTCTTCGTGTAGCAGTACACGCCGCCTGCAAGCGGGTATTTGTTCATCATGTAGTGGTAGTTTCTGCCGATGAGAACCATGACGAGCATTCCTATCAGAAGTCCTATGATGCTTCCGGCAGGTCCTGCGTGAAGAAGGTAAGTGTTTCCTGTCACGACAAATGAGCCCCAGCCGATTGCAGTTCCAACGGCAAGAGCCCATGCAGTCCTCGGTGAAAGATATTTCAGCAGTTTTTCTGAGTCGTCGTTTTGAATTTCTTCCATAATCGTCTTTCCAACCGTATTTCCGAACGGATTTTCTCTCTAAATACAATAAAGGTGGCTTTGCAAGATTGTCTCTCTGCCAAAGCCACCTTGAAAATTACGATTTATCCTCTAGTACTTGAACGTAGAGCCGCCGATGAATTCCCTGATTATCGACTGCTTCGGAACGTAGTCCGAAGAGACTGCGTCGAACTGCGCGAGGAATCTGAGAAGTCGGCATGCTTCCGTGTATTCAGGTTCGCTCGGCTTGACGGCTCTCAGTGCCGGCTCGACGTAGACTTTCAGGACAGGAAGCTCATAATCGAGCGCGGTGTTCAAAACTGCATCCGCATTGTTCTGGAAAGGGAAAATGTGCAGCCATTCGCCCCTCTGGACGCTTTCCCACATTCCGATTGTTCCCGCCGCCGATTTGCCTCGGAAATTCGCATCGCGGACGATTCGCCGGATAAGCCTGTTGTCGGAGGTCGGGATTCTGTTGTGGTCGTCCAGGTTCAGCTGGGTGAGCGCAGAAAGATAAATCTTGAATTTGAACTCGTTCTTGATGAGAGGTGTGAGCTTGTCGTTCAGGCCGTGGATTCCTTCCATGATGAGGATGTCGTGCTCGTGCATCGTCATCGTCTCGCCGGTGTAATATCTGCTTCCGGTGTCGAAGTTGTAGCTCGGGACTTCGATTGTCTTTCCGTCGAACAAATCAACAAGATTCTCGTTCAGAAGCTGGATGTCCAGTGCCTCAAGGCATTCGTAGTCGTAGTTCCCGTTCTCGTCTTTCGGGTTCTTCTCGCGTCCGACATAGTACGAGTCAAGGCTTAGGACGTGCGGATTGTAGCCGAGTGCCTGCAAGTGCAATGCGATTTTCTTTGCGGAAGTCGTTTTTCCTGAAGATGACGGGCCTGCAATCAGTACGACCTTCACGTTTCCCTTCTTCGCAATCTGGTCTGCGACTTTAGCGTAGTTCTGCGACTGGAAAGTTTCCGTGATGTCGATGAAGTCGTTGATTTTTCCCTTGACGATGAGTTCGTTGAGGCTTGCCGCGCTTGTCACGCCGACTCTTTTTCCCCATTCCTTGTACTGCTTGTAAATCTCGAAGATTTTCGGGTTGTCGTTGAAGTCAGGAATCAAATCCGGCTTTCCGTATTCCGGGAACCTCAGGAGGAATCCTTCGCCATACGGTTTAAGCTCGAAGATTTTGAGAACGCCTGTCGAAGCGACGAGCGGGGCAAAATAGATGTCGGCAAAGTCCGAATTGTCGAGCTTGTTCACGAGGACGCGTGGTTTGCACCTGTATTCGAGCTGCTTTCGCGTTTCGGTCAGCTTGAGCTTTTCGAAGATTTCGCAAGCCTCTTCGTAGAAAACGTGCTTCGTGTAAATCGGGTGGTTTTCGCGGACGAGATTGCGCATTTCCTTCTCAATTTCGTAAATTTCGTACGTTGAAATCGGCGTGTCGCCGTCAAGGGTGTAGTAATAGCCGAATCCGAGCGAATGTCCGACGAGAAGGCGTGAGTTCGGGTAGAGTTTGTTCGCCGCAGCCGCAAGCAGAAAGCAGAGAGAGCGTCTGTATACTTCAGAGCCCATTTTGCTGTCCGCAGTGATTGGCTCGATTTTTGCAGAGACTTTTATCGGGCGCACGAGCGAGACGACTTCTCCGTTCACGTTCAGCGCGATTACTTTCGATTTGTCGATTGTGTCTCCGAAGTATTCAAGTATGTCGAGTCCGCGTGTCCTAACATCGATTTGTCTTTTTGTTCCGTTCGGAAAAGTGATTGTGATTTTTTCCATATTTTCCTCCAGTGAATTTTCCGCTTTGTTCGTATGAAAGTTGCCTGCCCATCAAAAATCATTCAATGGACAGGCATTTGAACAAATCTATTCTATAACGGATTTCTTGAATTTACGAAAATTTTTTTGGAAATATTAAGAATAGAAATTGATAATCAAAGCATCTCGACGTATGTCTTTCCGAATCCGCCGTCTTCCGGTCGCGCAAAGTAGAAATTCTTCACGCCGGGATAATGCGAGAGAAAATCCTGAACCGCCTGCTGCAGTATTCCGTTTCCCTTTCCGTGAATCACGCTGAAATTCTTGAAATTCTGCATGACGCACAAATCGAGCTGCCGCTGCAATGCCTTGATTGCCTCGTCCGTGTACATTCCGAGAAGGCGAAGCTCGAATTTCGGGGAAGAATCTTCTTTTTGGAAAATCGCATTCTCTCCGTCGCCGCCGCCTGAAAGTTCCACGGTGTAATCGCTCTTTGCGGTGATGTTCGGCTGGCCGAGCAGAAGCAAATCCTTTTCCTTGAACGACATCCTGATGTTTCCGAGCTGGACGAGCCAAATGCCCTTGCTTTCCTGCCTGACGATTGTCCCGCGCATTTTCGACGCGCGTGTGAGGACTTCCGCACCTTCCTCGAAAACTTTCGGGAGCGACTCTTTCGCCTTTTTCTGTTTCGGACTCATCGCGTTCACTTCTTCTTCCGTGTAGGTGTTCTGCGCCGTAAGAAGAGCCTCTCTGTTCGAAAGCCTTCTCTTCGTCTTTTTCGTCGATTTCGATTTTGATTCGGAAGATTTGAGGATTTTCATTCCGTTTTCCGCGATTTCATATTCGAGTGCGGATGATTTTCTCGATTCTTCTTCGATTCTCTTGTCGAGGTTCTTCTGGTCTTCCTCGATTTCGTCCTTTTCGCGTTCGATATCTTCTGCTTGAACTGTTATCTCTTCCGTGAGGTCGTCGATGAACTGGCGAACTTTCTGCGTCTTCTCTTTCGTCAGCTCGCCCTCGCGGATTTCGCGGACAAGGTTCTCAAGCTGGCTTCGTGTCTCTCGGAGAAATCGGGACTCCGCCCTCTGCTCGCGTTCTTTGAGCTCGTTTTCCCATTGGCGGAGCTTTATCGTCTTCTGCTCGAACCTGAAAAGCTTGTCTTTGAGTTCCTTTTCTGTCTGCCTGAATTCTTTTTCGAGCCGTGCGACTTCCGCGTGCTTTTCCGTGAGTCCCTTTATGAGCGTCGTTACGTCCGCCTGCTGGTTCGTGATGTACGACTTTGCTTTCTGTACTGTGAACGAAGGCAGCCCTGAGCGTTTTGCGATGTCGAGCGCGTGGCTTTCCCCCGGAACGCCCATGAGGAGCCTGTACGTCGGGGAGAGCGTGTCCGTGTCGAACTCTGCCGATGCGTTCACGCAGAACTGGTTCGAATATCCGTAGTTTTTGAGGATTCCGTGGTGGGTCGTCACAAGCACGAACGACTTTTTCTCAATCAGAGCGTCGAGCGTTGCCATTGCGATTGCGCCGCCTTCCTGCGGGTCTGTTCCGCTTCCAAGCTCGTCGAGGAGGACTAGCGATTTTTCGTCCGCATGTTTGACTGCCGCGGCGATGTTTTTCATGTGCGCCGAGAACGTCGAAAGGGACTCGTCAATCGACTGCTCGTCGCCGATGTCGGCAAAAATCGAGTCGAATATCGGAAGCCGCGTTCCTTCGCTTGCAGGGACAGGGAAGCCTGCCTGATTTAGCATCGAAAGAAGTGCGAATGTCTTTATCGTGACTGTCTTTCCGCCCGTGTTCGGTCCTGTGATTATGAGGATGTTTTTTCCTTCGAGGAATTTTATGTCGATTGGAACTGCCTTGCTTCCGAGCAGTGGATGGCGAGCCTGCAAAAGCTCGCTCGGCTTTCCTTCTTCCATGTCGAATGCGTATGTGCAGCCGTTCGTCGCGCCCCAACGTGCCGCCGCGTATGTTATGTCGGCCTCGGTCATTATTTTGAGTGCCCATCTGAGCTGCTCGTAAAGCGGATGAAGCTGCGCCGTCAAATCCGTGAAGACTTTCCTTGTCTCCTGCGCAAGGTGGAATTCTTCCTGAATAAGCTCGTTGTTTTTCCGGACGACTTCCTCCGGCTCGATGAACATTGTCTGTCCCGATGCCGAAACTTCGTGGACGATTCCGGGCACTTTCAGCTTGTCGCGCGAGCGCACTGCGAGAACCTGCCTGTCAGCCTTGAATGCCGGCACGTTCGATGCGAGAACCTGGTTCATGCTCGGGTCGGAGGTGTATTTTTTGAGCGCGGAATTGATTTCTGCGTTTATCGTCGCGATTTTCTGCCTGATTTCCCTGAGCGCGGGAATGTCCTTGAGGTTTCCGTCGTTGTCGATGATTCTTGAGATTGCGTTCACGGCTTGCTGAAGTTCCGAGTACGGAAGCTTCTCCATCAAGTCCGACAAATCTTTCATGGCGATTTCTTTCGAGGCAGTTTTCACCGACGAGTAGATGTCGAGGGCTGATTTTGCAAAATTCAGTATTGCGTAGTGCTGCTCCTGTTCGAGCGTCGAGCCTTCCGCTTTCAGAACTTTGAGGAACGTGCCGATTTTCTCCCAGCTCGAAAGCCTGACCGGATTTTTTGATGTGATGGCTTTCTGCCACTGCGAGCTGAGCGTTTTCAGCTCGTCAATCCTTTCTTTTTTTTCGGAAGTCATGGGCTCTCTTCTTAAAAGCTCCTCCCTGCCTTCCTCGCTTGCGCAGTTCCCTGCGATTTCTTCGCGTATCCTGTAGTACGCCAAATCTTCCAATGTTTTTCTGTGCATAATGGCGGAATCCTAGTCCTCCCAGGAACCTGTATCAATTTCTTCTTTTATACGGAGGAAACTTTCAAACCTTTCCTCGCTGATTTCTCCCGATTCGACAGCCGCCCTGACAGCGCAGTCCGGTTCGTTCTCGTGGTTGCAGCTCATTCCGAATTTGCATTTTCCCACGAACGGCTTTATCTCGCGGAAGTAGAGCTGCAAGTCCTCCGATGCGATTCCGTCAAGGCAGAACCGCCTGACACCCGGAGTGTCGATTATCGACGCGTACACGTTCGGAAGCCCGTTAACGAGGGATTCGTTCAGGTGGATGTGCATCAAACTTCCTTTTGTCGTGGTGTGAGTTCCCTTTCCGTATTTTTGCGACAAAGAGCCAGTTTTTAAAACGCAGGTTGAGTCGAGCACGTTCACGAGCGAGCTTTTTCCGATGCCTGATTGACCGACGAGCGCGCTGAGTTTTCCCGTTATCAGCTCCGCAAGTTCCGGGAGCCCTTCTCCTGTCTTTGCTGAAACCCGAAGGACTTTGTAGCCGATGCTTTCCCATATCGAAAGGCGTTTCTGGAATTCGGCATCCTGTGCGGACGGCAAATCGTATTTGTTGACGAGGATTATCGGCGTGAGATTTTCGTATTCGGCCTGTGCAAGTTCCCTGTCGATGAATTTCGGGCGGAACGGAGGTTCGTCTGGCGTTGTCACCAGAATGATGTAGTCCAAGTTTGTCGCAAGAAGCTGCGGAGCGCGGCCTTTCACGTTCCATCTGACGAATTCGTTTTTTCGCGGGACGAGGGCAGTTATCAGTCCTTTGTCGTCGTCCTCGTCCTCGATTTCGATTTCGACCCTGTCGCCCGGTGCCAGCGGGTTGTAATAGTCGGCATCGAGCTTGAGCCTCTTGCTTTTGAATGTGCAGAATCTGATTTTTTTCGAAGAATCGGCAGAATCATCCGAAGGTGGTTGTTCTGGATTTGTATCATCGCATTCTATTTCGAATGTGTTGTTGCTTCCGTTCAAGACGGTTCCTTGTAATTGAATCATGCTTCAATTCTACAATGATTCTCCGAATTTTTACAGAGTTTGGAACTATGCGGCTGTCGAAACCTGCACGGATTCTTTCTTCTGGTGGGTCAAAATATAGAAGAAAGGCGTGTCAATCAGCGCGAGTATGAATTTGAAGACATACTGGCCGATGAGCATCGACAAAAGGGTAGTGTGCATTTCGCTGTTGAACAGCCATCCGAACCCGAATCCGAATGCGATTACGATGAACACGACCGTGTCGATAATCTGGCTTGTGAGCGTCGATGCGTTGTTCCAAATCCATCTGTTTTTTGAAGAGCCGCTCTTTGCGAGGAAATAGTCGCGGATTTTGTGGAATACCCAAACGTCCCAAAGCTGTGCGCAGACGTATGCGGTCAAACTTGCGATTACGAAAATCCAGTTCTGGCCGAGGAGCATGTTGTACGCGTTCTGCGCATTCTCGTCTGCCGCCGGAAGATGCTGCGTGAGGATAATCAGAATCGTGGCGAAAACCTGCCCGATCAAGCCGAGGATGACTGCGCGGTTCGCTTCTTTCTTTCCCCAGATTTCCCCGATTACGTCCGTCATCAAAAATGTGATTGCATAGCAGACACCCGCACCCGGCAGCGTCACAATCGTGTCCTTGAAAATGCTGATTCCGGTGTAAATGAGCTTTCCCGTAACGACATTCGAAATCACGAGCGACACAACAAAAAGCGTGTTCAATATCATCAAATTTTTATCATTCTTCTTCATTTCAAAATTCCCTTTTAACTTTCAATTTTCAGTTTTCAACTTTCAACTTTCAACTATTCCGTTCGCCGCGAATGCCTTCTGCCTGTCGATGCAGGTCGCGCATTTTCCGCACGGCTTTTCTCCGCCCTCGTAGCAGCTCCATGTCATTTCGTAAGGAGTGCCGAGTTCCAGTCCTTTTTTGACGATTGCGGCTTTGTTCGTTTTGTAGAACGGCGCGACGACCTTTACTTTGCCGTATGTTCCGATTTTTATCGATTTGCTTATCGTGTCGATGAATTCCACCGAGCAGTCCGCATAAGCGTTCACGATTGCGTCATCCTCATGCGCTCCGATTAGGATGTCGGTCTCGTCGTCCTCGAAAATGCTCTGTGCGAGGCTCGCGCAAACGCTGAGCATCAGCCCGTTCCTGAACGGGACGTATGTGGCGACTTTTCCGCTGTCGTCTTTTTTGACCTGCTCCTCGTAAGTTGAATGTGCGATTTCCGAGCTGGAAGATGAAAGCAGCGAGCATTTTGAGTACTGCATAATAGAAGACAAATCGAATTCGTAATGTTCGATTCCGTAGAATGTGCTGATTTTTCTTGCGCATTCAAGCTCTTTTTTGTGTTTCTGCCCGTAGAAGATTGAGACAGACACGACGTTGCCCTTGCCGTATTCATTCACGGCAAGCGAAAGGCAGGTGGAAGAATCCACTCCGCCAGACGAAAGCACGATGGCTTTTTTCATGATGTTTTCTCCATAGTTTTGATAAAGCGGGATGGTTTCGAACCGCTAGGAAGTTGAGGATACAACAAAAGAAGATGATGCACAAGGATGCAGAAATTTTGTGCGTTTTTCAAATTGTTTCAATTTTCATTTGCATTGTATGTGTTAGTATTGAATTTATGAAAAAAAAGACTTTATTTTACATAATTTTGACATTTTGCATTTTTGCGTTTTTTTCAGGCGGATGCTCGAAATCCGGAGGCAAAAGTGAAAAACAGCAGGTTGTATACAATCATGACAACGATGTGTATATCGAGGCAATAAGCCCTTTCAGCATCGGAAGAATGGAGCCGATTTCAGTGAGCTTCACCGAGACTCCGAGCGGAAAGATGGATTCTGCGGTTTCCATTTCTCCATCTCCGAAAGGCGAATGGACTTTCCTGGAGAGGCAGGCGGTGTTCACTCCGTCCGAGCCGTTCAAGGGAGAAAGCCAGATAATCCTTTCGGTGGACTGCAAGAAGCTTTTCGGTGTGAATTACGACGACTGCATGTATCGTCACGAATTCGTCGTCAAAAGTCCTGAATACAAAATCACGTTCGACGACATAAAGCTCAATCCGAAGACGGGAGAATTCACAGTTTCCGGCGCAATCACGACCGACATCGAGGAGCAGCTTGAGAATATCTCTTCTGTCGTTGCCGTAAAAGAGAACGGTGCGAAGAAGAACGTCGAGTGGAACCGCACTCAGGTTGCAGAAAGCTGGAAATTCTCTTTCCCGGTTTTGCAGGACGAAAAAAAGAAGTCAGTTGAGATTTCATGGAACGGAAAGAAACTCGGAGTTTCTTCAGAGCTCGACAAGCTCATTTCAGGCACAAAAAAAATCGAATTCCCTGAAAAAGGCGAGCTTGCCGTTCTCGACATCAACAAGGCCGACAAAAACATGATTTCCGTGAGTTTCTCGAAAGAACTCGATGAATCTCAGGATGTGTCTTCTTTCATTTCTTTCACGACTGGCGAAGACAAAACTCCGGTTGACTATTCAAAATACAATTCGGTCATCTCAGGAAACGTTCTCACAGTTTTCGCTGACTCAAGTTTCCCAAGTTCGGTTGACGTTTCGTTCAACAAAGGCATTAAAAGCGTAGACGGCACTTTGCTTGAGAGAAGCGCGTCCGCACCAGTTTCCGGCTCGTGGGACAAGCCTGAGATTCGTTTTGCGAACGACGGAATAATTCTTCCTTCTTCGAAAGGCGCGGTTCTTCCTGTTGAGACGAAAAACCTTCAGGGACTTCTGATTCAGGCGTATGCGATTGAAAGCAGGAACATGAACCAGTTCCTGCAGGTGAACGAGCTTGACGGAACGAACGAGCTGTACAGGGTCGGCGAGCCTGTCTGGGAGAAAAAAGTTTTCTTCAAGTGGGAAGATTCTCACAAAGACCAGTTTGTCGTTCGCGGACTCGACTTGTCGGAGCTTGTGAAAAAGTACCCTGACGGAATGTTCCAGATTAAAGTTGCGTTCCGCCACGACCAGATAATGTACAACTGCACGAGAGGTCACCGCGATTTCAGCAGCATCCCGATGCCTGCCGACACAATAGAAGACACTGACGCGCCGAGGGAGAACAGCTGGTGGGATTATTATGACAATCTCGACTACGAGACACGAAGCTCGTTCTGGTATTACGACGACGACCCGTGCCACCCTGCATATTACATGCCGCGTTACAACAGCCGCTGCATAATAAAGCGCAATGTCCTCATAACTGACCTTGCGCTCATCGCAAAACGCTCGTCAAGCGGAAAATATTACGTCACCGTGACTGATTTGAGAACGGCATCCCCTGTCAAGAATGCGGAAGTTTCGCTTTATTCGTTCGTCGGAAAGAAACTTGCGACAGGAAAAACTGACGAGAACGGAAATATCTCGTTCGGCGAAGCTGCATCTCTTAAAACTTGCGTCATAACTGCATCTAACGGAAACTGCTCTTCGTTCCTGAAAATCTCAGGCGGAACTAGCTTAAGCACTAGCCATTTTGAAGTCGGCGGAGAAAAAGCCGTGAACGGCGTTAAGGGCGCAATCTACGGAGAGCGTGGCGTTTGGAGGCCGGGCGACGACATTCATCTGACGTTCGTGCTTCAGGATTTGAACAAGAGCTTGCCTGCCGACATTCCTGTGAATTTCACTTTGACAGACCCTCTCGGAAGGACTAGCGACACCCAGGTCCTCACAAATTCGGTGAACGGATTCTATGCGATATCTACAAAGACATTCTCCGATTCTTCTACTGGAAACTGGGTTGCAAAAGTAAAAATCGGCGGAAGGGAGTGGAGCAAATCTCTCAAAGTCGAGGCGGTCGTCCCGAACAAACTTGCAGTCGAGCTTGAATTCTTGGGCGACTATCTCACGCCTGACTCGAACAAATTCAAGCTCAGCGGTTCATGGCTTCACGGAGCTCCGATTCCGAACTATTCAGCTGATGTTTCCGTGATGTTCACGCAGGCCGCTACAACATTCAACAAATTCAACGACTACACTTTCACGAATTCGTCACGCTCGTTCAGCTCTGACCGCGAGATTGTCTGGTCGGGCTCTCTCGACGCTTATTCGGTCGCGAATTTCTCTTCTGATTTGTACGTCGGGCGCAATCTTCCTGGAAAACTCAGGGCGAATTTCATCTCAAGGATTTTTGAGCCGTCTGGCGCATATTCAACTCAGTCGAAATCGATTGAATATTCTCCGTACAAAAATTACGTCGGAATCAAGCTCCCGAAGGGCGACGCTGCACGCAACATGCTTTTGACGGACACGGAGCACACTGCCGACCTCGTTCTTCTCGACGCGAAAGGAAACTTGGTTGACAGCGGAGAAGTCAGCTGGAAAATCTACAAGCTCGACTGGAAATGGTGGTGGGAGAAAGACGCATATTCCAATGCGACATACGTTTCTTCAGGCTATGCCCGCACTATCGATTCTGGCGAGGCGACAATCAAAAACGGACGCGGAAGTTTCAAATTCCAGGTGAAATATCCTGAATGGGGACGCTATTTCGTCGTCGCGAATGATAGCGAAGGGCACAGCGCGGGAAAAATCGTCTACATCGACTGGCCGGGCTGGGCAGGACGTGCGCAGGAAGACGGCTCAGGCAGTGCTTCTATGGTGACAATGGTCACCGACAAACGAAAATACACTGTTGGCGAGACTGCGCAAATCACATTTACGGCGAACAAATCAAGCAAGGCTCTTGTCACGATTGAGAAGGCGGGCGAGGTCTACAAGCAGGAGTGGATTGATACAAAAGACGGAACGACTCTCTACAAACTTCCTGTCACCGAGGATATGTCGCCGAACGTCTATGTCCATCTTACGCTTCTGCAGCCGCACGGACAGAGCGAGAACAGCCTTCCTGTTCGACTTTACGGAATCGTTCCTGTAAACGTGGACAATCCGAGGACAATTCTCACTCCTGTAATCACTTCTTCAAGCTCGTTCCAGCCGAACAGCCAGTCAACGATTTCTGTCTCTGAAAAAAACGGCAAGCCGATGACATATACGCTCGCGGTTGTTGACGAAGGACTCCTCGGACTCACGAATTTCCATAGCATCGATTTGAGAAGCGAATTCTACAAAAAAGAAGCTTCGCTTTTGCAGACTTGGGATTTGTACAAGTATGTGATGAGCGCGTACAGCGGAAAACTTGAGACGCTCCTTGCAATCGGTGGTTCTGAGGACATAAAGGCGAACGAGGGCGGGGACGAGAACAGGTTCAAGCCAGTCGTGAAATTCTTCGGCCCGTACACGATTCAGCCGGGCGAGAAAAAGGCGACGACTTTCCAAATGCCTGAATACATCGGTGCAGTCCGCGCTATGGTAATCGCAGGTTACGATGGAGCATACGGAACGACCGAAAAAACTATTCCGGTCAAGTCCGAGCTTATGGTTCAGTCAACTTTGCCGAGAACGCTCGGAACAAACGAAGATGTGATGGTTCCTGTCACGGTCTTCAACAACACGGACAAACAGCAGAGCGCATCCGTTCAGCTTGAAGTTTCAGGTGCAGTGAAATTCTCTTCGTCACAGAATGTCGCTCTTGCGCCTGATGAAAATAAAACTGTCTTCTTCAAGGTTTCTACAAAGGACGAAGGCTCTGCAACTTTCAAATCGACGATTTCGAACGGAGCTTCGTCCGCAAAGGCAGAGACTCGCGTGAACGTCAAGTCCCGCGGATTTCCTGTGACTTACAAGAAACTGTTCGCTGTTCAGCCTGGAAAGAGCGAAAAAGTGAGCGTCGCTTCTCCTACAGAGAATTCTACGACCGAGCTTTTCGCCGAGATTTCTTCGTTCCCGCAGATTTCTCTTGAGAGCAGGCTTGCATATCTGACCGGATATCCTCATGGTTGTATCGAGCAGATTACGAGCGGCGGTTTCCCTCAGCTTTTCATTCCTGATTTCGTGAAACTTTCTAAGGAACAAATTGAAAACGTCAAGAGAAACGTCAATTCCGTCATCGACAGGTATCCGACATACCAGACGAGCGAGAAGACTTTCGGATATTGGCCTGGAAACCAGACAACTCACGACTGGGGCACCTGCTACGCTTCGCATTTCCTTGTTGAAGCCAAAAATCACGGATATTCGGTTCCTGACGAGATGATTAACAAAGCACTTGCATATCTGAATAAATCCGCTTCGGACTGGACTGGAAGCAGCTCTGGTGTTTCGGAGTCTACTCAGGCATACAGGCTTTTCGTCCTCGCTCTTGCAGGCAAAGCAAACATCGGTGCGATGAACAGGCTCATGCTTTCAGATTCGCTTTCTGGTGAATCAAGCCTTCTTCTTGCCGCAAGTTATGCGAAGTCGGGCAGGCAGAGCACGGCAACGGAAATCCTCGACAAATTCAAGTCTTCGGGCGAGGACAGGCGTTCTACTGGCGACGATTTCAGCTCATCTTTGCGCGAAAAGGCACTTCTCCTCTTCACTTACAATCTTGCGGGCGAAACGGAATCTGCTTCGAGAGTCGCAAAGAAGATTGCGGAGACTTTGAGCAGCGACGCTTGGCTCAGCACTCAGGAAACTGCATGGTCGCTCTTCTCCCTGATTCCGTTCTACACGTCTCAGTCTAAGATTTCGGCTTCTTATGAAATTGCTGCGGCTGGCAAGAGCATCAAAAACGAGATTTCTGGCGGAACTATTGTCGAGGCTCTTCCTGCAACACAGTCGGCTAATCAGGAAGTCACTGTCGCGAACAAGGGCGACAAAGTGATATTCGGAACCCTCATTTCGAAAGGAATGTCGAAAGCCGGAACGGAAGTTGCGGAGAACTCAGGAATAAGCCTCAGTGTCGCAGGTTTGAGCGGAATCTCGCAGAAAAAACTCGGAGATTCTGTTTCAATCGGCGTTAAGGTAACGAACACGAGCGGAAAAGAGATAAAGAACATCGCCCTTACGATTCCTGTTCCGACCGGATTCGAATTCACGAACGAAAGGCTCTCATCTGATTACGAAGGCTCGAACTACACTTATCAGGATATCAGGGACGATGCGATTTACACGTATTTCGACTTGAAGAGCGGTGAATCATTGTCATTCACTTTTGACGCAACGCTCGCATACAGCGGAAATTACGTCATTCCTGCGATTCATGCCGAGGCGATGTACGACAACGACATCTGCGCGATTTATCCGGGGCAGAGCATCCAGATGATTAAATAAATGAAAGTCTTTTCTGCTTTTTTGAAAAGGCACACGAAGCTCGTCATCATCATTTCTTCTTTTGTGGTGATGACGCTTCTTGTGTTCATAAGCTCATTCTCTCTGAATTTTTCGGAGCGTCCTCTTTCGTATGCAGTCTACGACAAAAACGGCTATCTCATCGGCGCGAAAGTTGCCGAGGACGAGCAGTGGAGGTTCGAGGCTGCCGACGTTCCGGAGAAATTCGAGAAGGCGGTCGTCACGTTCGAGGACAAGCGGTTTTACATGCACTTCGGCGTCGACCCGCTTTCGCTCGCACGCTCCCTTTTTCTGAACGTGACGAACAAGCGGATTGTCTCAGGCGGCTCGACAATAACGATGCAGACAATCCGACTGATTGAGAACCACCCGAAGCGCACGATTTTTCAGAAGATGAAGGAAGCCGTGCTTGCGGTTTCTGTCGAAATGCGCTTTTCCAAAAAAGAAATAATCACTCTTTATGCGGCAAACGCTCCTTTCGGCGGCAACGTCGTGGGGCTTGAAGCTGCGTCGTGGCGGTATTTCAATCGTCCGCCCGAAAAACTCACTTGGGCGGAAAGCGCGACTCTTGCAGTCCTTCCGAATCAGCCCGCGCTCGTGTATCCGGGTGCGAACAAGGAAATCCTTCTCTCAAAAAGAAACGCGCTCCTGAAAAAGCTTTTCGAAAACGGAATCCTCAACGAGCAGGTTTATGCTCTTTCGCTTGAGGAGGAACTTCCCGAAAAGCCGTATGCGCTTCCGTCTCTTTCGTATCATTATCTTGAGTCTCTCATCGCAAAGTCGAAGAAGGAATCTTCATCAAAAGGCAAACGAAAAACTGCGAAGTCGAAATTCTACACTTCGCTCGACACGAATATCCAATCGAACACGACTAGAATCCTCGAACGCTGGTCGCAGAATTTCAGAAAAAGGGGAATTGAGAACGCGGCTGCAATCGTCCTCGACACGAAAAGCGGAGACATACTCGCGTACTGCGGAAACACAGGCGGATTTGAGAAAAATCCCGGAAATTATGCGGTTGACCTCGTTGTGTCAAAACGAAGCTCCGGCAGCATTCTGAAACCGTTCTTGTACGCGGCAATGCTCGATTCCGGTCAGCTCCTTCCGAACCAGCTCGTAATCGACATTCCTACGCGAATCGGAAGCTACCGACCGGGGAATAATATTCCAGAATATCAGGGCGTGATTCAGGCTTCTCAGGCACTTTCGCGCTCGCTGAACATTCCTGCCGTCAGGGAACTCCGCACTTACGGGCTGAATGCATTTCTCGCGTACCTTGAAAAATGCGGCTTTACGACATTCGACAGGCCCGCCGAGGAATACGGACTTCCTCTGATTCTTGGCGGAGGCGAGACGACGCTCGAGGAAGCCGTGCGCGCATACGCAAAGCTGATGAACAAGGCTCAGGGGCTCGATGTCGATTTTCCGGCTTCTGTCGGAAGCGCGTACATAACAGTCGATGTCCTTGCGAACGGAACGCGCCCGTTGGAAGAAGCGAACTGGCAGCGTTACGCGCACTCGAAGAGAATCGCATGGAAAACCGGAACTTCAAGCGGAAACAGGGACACTTGGGCAATCGGAACAACACCCGAATACACTGTGGGCGTTTGGATTGGCAACGCGGACGGGCACGGCTCACCCGATCTTCGGAGCTTCATGACATCCGCGCCTGTTCTTTTCGATTTGTTCTCCGTCCTTGAAAGGACAAGCTGGGTTACGGCTCCTTACTCCTCGCTAAAGCAGGTCGAAGTCTGCTCTCATTCGGGCTATCTCGCCTCATCAAATTGCAGCTCCGTCAAAACTGAATTCGTCCCGAAAAACGCTCCGTCAGTTTCCGTCTGCCCATACTGCAGAATCGTTTCCCTTTCGCCCGACATGAAACATCAGGCAACGACAGACGACCTTGCAGGCGGAGTTTTGCCTGTCATTCAGAAAAGATTCGTCCTTCAGCCAAGCATCGAGCACTGGTACAGGAAAATCAACATAAACTATCAGCCTCTTCCGCCGTTCGTTGAAAACCACAAGAAATCGACCGAAAACGACCTTGCCATAATTTTCCCCGAGCCGAACGCGCATGTAATCATTCCTGTGGAAATTGACGGGAAGCCCGGCGCAATGGTCATGCAGGCTGCCTGCCGCGACATGAACAAAACTGTCTACTGGGATTTGGACGGCGAATTTTTAGGCACCACACAGGAAATCCACGACCTTGCTATAACGCCTAAGCCCGGAAATCACACGCTTACCTTGAGCGACTCGACAGGAACAGTCGTCACCAGAAAATTCACGGTTGTGGGGGAGGAAGAGGAGTGAAAAAAGGTTAGGCTGAATGCCGAGTTAATGCAAATTATAAAAGTGGAACCTCACTCGACTATAAATAGGGCAGTTTCCCAAAAATCTGCTATAATACCCGCATGGAAGAGCGATTTTTGCCAATCGGCATTCAGGATTTTGAAAAACTCAGGCGTGGCGGATATGTCTATGTTGACAAGACTGGATTTGTCTACAAGCTTGCACGCTTGAGCACGCCGTTCTTTTTGAGCCGCCCGCGCCGATTCGGAAAGAGCCTTCTGCTTTCGACTATGGAATATTATTTCCTTGGGAAGAAGGAACTTTTTGAAGGACTAAAAATCGAAAAACTTGAAAAGGACTGGATTGAATACCCAGTCATAAAAATCAGCTTTGGGGCGGACAACTATCCTGACTTGAACTGTCTGAAATCCGCACTGAATTTAATTCTTTCAGAATATGAGAAAAAATACGGAATTGAAGTTTCAGACCAACGCACAGCACCTCGTTTGAATAATCTCATAAAAACTGCTTACGAAAAGACTGGCAAGCAGGTCGTAATCCTCATCGACGAATACGACAAGCCGATTCTTGACGCGCTTTACACGGAATACGAGGAGCAGAACCGTCAGGAACTCCGCGCATTCTACAGCCCGCTAAAAGATTGCGACAAATACATCCGTTTTTTGTTC